>JANQHR010000009.1 GCA_028282585.1 Bacteroidales bacterium
AGCCTATTTCCGGCGATATTCGTTTGATGGGAGGAAGTTATGCAACCTTAGGAGGAAAATTTGATCTGGAAGGAAACCAGAATATAAAAGGGAAAAAACTTTATTGGGGATTAAATGGTTTTTACCGGCAAGGCGATGATTATATTATAGAACCTAAAGACGTAAGAGATTCAACAGATGTTGAAGTTTATTTAAGAGAAAACAAAGTTGGAGCTTCATTAGGCTATGTATTCAATGATAAAAATAAAATTGAAGTTGAATATAGTTACTACGATGATAAACGTGGTGATGGCCGACAAGTATATTTAGATGACGGAGGTTATGTAAAATATACAACCAATTTTGTTCGTACAAAATATAATGGTGAGTTAGGAAAATTAAAAATAGAAATGAATGGCTATTTACAACATGAAAACTATTATCAATTTAATGAATCAATAAATCAGGACGGGAATTATAAAATATCAAAAAGAGACCAAATATCACTTGATTATGGAATTTGGGCAAATGCAACCAGAGAGTTTAATAAGAAAAACTGGCTGACTTTTGGATTAGATATTAAACAGGGGTATATGGATGCATCTGAAATATATATAACTTCAACAGATACTTTAGACCGTGATGGAAAAGTTCAGTTTTATGCCGCCTATTTACAAGATGAACAAAGATTTTTTAATGATAAGTTAAAAATAATTGCAGGGCTGAGGTTTGATTACGCCAGATTTTATGACGGGAGTATTTATGTAGCGACTCCGACTTCAAATACAGGATTTGAAGAACCGGTTTCAGAAAACTATAGTACATCAAATTGGACTGCTTTAAGTCCGAAACTGGCAATTCAATATGAGATTATTCCTGAAATTAAATCATACTTCTCTGCTTCATCTGGTTTTATGCCACCGAAATTAGATGATTTGATCTCAACGCGTAAAGTCAGTACTGGTTTTAAAAAAGCTAATCCGGATTTACAGCCACAAACTTTAAGCAATTACGAATTGGGTTTTAATACTCGCCCATCTAAAAAGTCACAACTTAAGATAGCTGGTTATTATTCAATAGGCAAAGATTTTCATTATTTTGTTGAGACCGGAAGAGAGGTTGATGGGAGAAGAGAGATCTTCAGAGATAATATAGCCAAAGTTGAGATTATTGGAACAGAATTATTCTTTCAGCATAATTTTACCAATAACCTAATATTCAAAACGAATTATACTCACAATCATTCTACAATTAAGGAATTTGATGTAACAGATTCTGAGCGAAATGACATAACCGGCAATAAAATAGCTGAAGTTCCCCCGCATCAGGCTTTTGCAGGTATTTTCTGGAATAATAAGTATTTAAATTCAACATTGGTTGCAAATTATGTAGGCGAGATGTATGAAAATGAAGAAAATACGAATTTGGTGGAGGATTACTTAACCGTTGATATCAGATTATCCAGAATGTTAACTAAGAGCTTGTTCTTTGCTTTAGATATACAAAATATCTTTGATAATGTATATATTGATAAAAAACAACGCCTTTCTCCGGGAAGATTTATTATGGTAGAGCTTGCGTATAAATTTTAGCCTTAGAAAGATTTAAGCGATCCTTTTTCAGTTTTTTGTAAACCCAACAATTTATATTTGCTCCTGTTTTAAGTTAAATAATTTGTGATGATTTCAAGAGGATTAGTAAATACATATCATAATTGGTTTGACAATTACATCGGACAGTTTCTGAATAAATATCCGGAACTGGAAGAAAATATTCAAATCAAGGCAGATCACTGTAGAAAAGTTGCAAAGGAAATTGTTGGAATAGCTCAAAGCTTAATGCTTGGCGAAAGGGAAGTGTTGTTGGCAGAAACAATTGGATTATTCCATGATATTGGAAGGTTCATGCAATATGTAAAATACCAAACTTTTTCGGATTCAAAATCTCAAAATCATGCTGAACTTGGAGTGGAAGTTTTGAAAGAGAAAAATATATTAAAAGATCTTACAGAAGATAAAAGGGAAATTATACATAAATCAATATTAAATCACAGTAAGGCTGAAATTATTCCTGATAGTAATGAGAAGGTAATTTATTATTCAAAGTTAGTTAGAGATGCAGACAAGCTGGATATTTGGAGGTTAATAACTGAATATTATATGGTAAAAGAGCAGAAATCTGCCCGCTTGTCTTTGGAACAAGCAGGTCCGACAGGCGGGAAAAATAAAACGCTTGAACTGGAATTACTTGATAGTAATAGTATAAGTGAAAAAGTTATACAAGCAATTTTAAATAAAAAAGTAGTTTTAAAAGAATCTCTCAAAACACTTAATGATTTTAAATTATTACAGATTGGTTGGTTGTTTGATCTTAATTTTGAATACTCAATTAAGCGTTTATATGAAAAGAAATATCTTGAAAAGATATTTAAAACATTACCAAGAAATGAAAAGGTATTTCAAATTCAAAGGATTGTAGATGAGTATTTTGAGCAACATATCAAAACATTTACCCATGAAGGTAGTTGTTAATAGTGAAGTTTTATCCGTTGATAAAAAAGGAAAGTACAGGGAGTCGGGATTATAATCCATTATTACATTAATCCAATATTCCGATTAAATATTTAATTTTGCCCAAAACTTTTATAATGATAACCATAGAACAAGCATACGATATAGTCCTTAGAAACACTTATCAGTTAGGAACTGAAAAAGTTTCTTTTACCAATTCGTTAGGAAGAATTTTAGCTGAAAATGTTCATTCCGATATTGAAATGCCTCCTTTTGATAAATCGGCAATGGATGGTTATGCCTGTAGGAAAGAAGATCTGGATAATCTATTGGAGGTCGTAGAAGTTATTCCTGCCGGTAAAACCCCAGAAAAGAAAATTAGCAAAAACCAGTGTGCTAACATTATGACAGGAGCTCCTATACCGGAAGGTGCCGATATGGTTGTGCAGGTCGAATTGACTGAAATGAATGGCAACTTTGTAAAAGTTTTGGAGACTCCTAAAAAAAATAATATAAGTTATCAGGGTGAAGATGTTAAAGCCGGAGCTAAGGTTTTAGGAAAGGGGATAAAAATAGAAGCTCAGCATATAGCTGTTTTTGCAGCAGTTGGTTATACTAATGTTTTGGTTTATAAACAACCTAAAGTTGGAATTATTTCAACTGGAGATGAGTTGGTGGAACCACAAAATAAACCATCCATTTCTCAAATAAGAAATAGTAATGGCTATCAGTTAATTGGACAGGTAAAAGCTTGTGGTGCAATTGCAAACTATATAGGAATTGCAGAAGACACTCCCGAAGATACTTTGGATAAAGTAAGTAATGCTTTAAATGAAAATGATATTGTATTACTTACCGGTGGGGTTTCAATGGGATCATTCGATTTTGTACCAAAAGTTTTGGAAGATGCAGGAGTAAAGATTGATTTTGATGCGATAGCAGTTAAACCAGGAAAACCAACCACTTTTGGAATGGCAGGTAAGAAATTTTGTTTTGGTTTACCCGGAAATCCTGTTTCGTCATTTATGCAGTTCGATTTATTGGTAAAGCCATTAATTTACAATTTAATGGGGCAGGAATATAATGCGATGGATATTCAAATGCCAATGGGAATTGAATTAAAAAGAAAAAATGCTGACCGAAGAGCATATTTCCCGATAATAATAAAAAACGGGCACATATTTCCTGTTGATTATCATGGTTCGGCTCATATACATGCCTTATCTTCGGCGCACGGAATTATTTCCATGGAAATAGGGAAAGAAGAGATTAAGAAAGGAGAAATGGTTCATGTTCGACAGATTTAACCGAAAAATAAATTATTTAAGAATTTCAGTTACTGATAGATGCAATTTACGTTGTATTTATTGTATGCCCGAAGAAGGCGTGAAATTACTTTCTCACCAGGATATTTTAACTTTCGATGAAATTGTTGAGGTTACAAAAGCAGCTGTTCGTAAAGGTGTTGATAAAATTAGAATAACAGGAGGCGAACCATTAGTTCGAAAGGGCATTGTTGATTTAGTTGAAATGATTGGTAAAATTGAAGGAATTAAAGATTACTCCATAACTACCAATGCTATTCTTTTGGATAAGTTTGCTGACGATTTAGCTAAAGCGGGCTTGCAAAGGGTAAATATAAGCCTTGATACTCTAAATCCTGAAAAGTTTAAAGAATTAACCAGAGGAGGTGATATTCAAAAAGTTTTTGATGGAATTGAAGCTGCAAAAAAAGCAGGTTTAGAACCAATAAAAGTTAATTGTGTGATCAAGGAATCTGATCTGGAACAGGATGCTGTTGAGGTAGCTGAATATTGCAAAAAAAACGGATTACAAATTCGGTTTATTAAAGAAATGGATTTGGAAACTGGTGAATTCGGAGTAGTTCAAGGTGGATCAGGTGGAGATTGTGGGACTTGCAACAGAATTCGCTTAACGGCAAATGGTACAATTAAACCTTGCTTATTTAGTGATATCTCTTATAGTGTAAGAAAATTAGGGGCTGAAAGAGCAATTGATTTGGCTATAGGAAATAAACCACAGTCGGGGCATACAAATATTACTGGCAAATTCTATAACATTGGAGGTTAAATGGTTAAAAATTTCAGGTTTCAAGTTTCAAATTATGACTAACTTGCAATCCGAAATTTTAAATCCGAAATTTTAAATCTGAAATATGGGAAAGTTAAGTCATGTTGATGAAAAAGGTAAAGCCAATATGGTTGATGTTGGTGCAAAAGATGATCAAAAGAGAATTGCAAAAGCGACAGGTCATATTTCTTTGAGACCTGAAACCATTCAGTTGATCAAAGATAATTCGATGAAAAAGGGCGATGTATTAACCATAGCAGAGGTTGCAGGAATTCAGGGTGGCAAAAGGACAAGTGAATTAGTTCCATTGTGCCATCCATTGCAAATTACCAAGCTAGATGTTAAGGCTACAATTGATGCAACAGGAGTAAGGGTAAATTCAGAAGCTCGCTGTATTGGTAAAACAGGAATTGAAATGGAAGCTTTAACGGCAGTTTCTGTTGCATTGCTTACTGTTTACGATATGTGCAAAGCAGTAGATAAGGAAATGAATATTGATGAAGTTAAGTTAATTGAAAAAACTAAATCAGATATGCAATAGCTTATTCTGGTTTTGGAAACTTACTTTAGGCCATTTGAGAGCCTTATATTTCTCTTAATTCACCAATTACCGGAAGCTCAATTTTAACTCCTTTAGCTTCAGATGCAGATTTTGCTCTTTCTATTGGTTCTTTCCATGGGTGGATACTTAGTTTAAATTTACTCCAATGTATAGGAAGGAATAAATCTCCTTTCAAATCAATATGTGCATCTACCGATTGTTCTGGCATAGCATGAATCTGAGACCAGTTTTCATTGTATTGACCACACTCAATACAAGTCAAGGCAAAAGGGCCATATTTACTCCCAATCTCCTTGAAATGTTTTCCGTAACCCGAATCTCCTCCAAAAAATATGCTTTGTTCCCCGGATTGAATAACCCATGAACACCACTGAGTTTTATCTCTGTCCTTGGTTCCGCGCCCTGAAAAATGACGGGCAGGAGTTGATATAAATTTTAACGTTGAATCAATTTCAATAAACTCATACCAATCAACAACTTCTATTTTATCTTTCGAAATTCCCCACCTCAGTAAATGAGCATTAACACCAAGCGGTACAATAAATTTCTTTGTTTTTGAATCAATATGCTGAATGGTTCTATAATCTAAATGGTCATAATGGTCATGTGTAATTAGCACTACATCAATATCTGGTAAAACATCTACATTATAATTATTTACAAAATCGAAAGCTTTGTTAAAAATAGGAACCGGAGATGCTGCTTTGGAAAATACAGGATCGGTAACGATTATCTTGCTATTAATATTAAATAATACAGTTGAATGACCAAACCAGGTATAAGTGATTCCGGAATCTTTCTTTAAAAATGCTTCTTTATTAAAAATAATCGATTCAATAGGCTCCTGAGGTTTATCATCTTTTACACCGGCAATAAACTTTTTAAGTACTTTTCCCATAGATTCACCAGTCATCATTTGGGTGGGCTCCATATTTAGAAATTTACCATCCTTATAATGTGGCGATGATTCAATTTTTGTTCTATTAAATTTATCAGGTTTACCTCCAAATGTAGGATGAAACTTTATAAATAGATTTATACACAGGATAATAAAAACAATTGCTGATATGATAATTATAATGGACATCTTTTTCATTTAGCTTTTTAAATTATGATTAACGAGTTTAAACCTTGATTTAACTCAAAGCCAAAATAGCTTTTCCTTTTCTTATTCCTTCCACTTTACATGATATTTTTTCAGGAAAGTCTGTTTTAAAGTATGTTAAATTCGATCGTACTTTGGTTTCAATTCCATAAATATCTTTAACAATAATTACAAACTCTTTCTTTCCAAGAGGGTCTTTTTCTTCGATGGTTTTAAGATATTTAAATTTATAACTCTTACCAACTTTATAGTGTGGATGAACAGGTTCTATTTTTAGGTGGCCATCAGTATGGTATTTTGTAACCGTACATTCAACTTTTTGATTGATCTTAAATTCATAGTGCTGGTACATATCTTTTTTCAAAGAATATGAATTATCAAAATCATCTTTTAAAATGTAATAATCATAATCTTCTTCAAGCTTTTTAATATCAGCAACTTTAAAACAATAATTCTTTCCGATCCTGAGCCGGGTTTTTTGTTGAGATTCAGGAATTGATAAAAAAAGTTCGCCTTTTTTTATTCTTAATACCTTGCACTTAATGCTGGTTTCGTTCTGTTCTACTTCAAAATCAACAGGTAAGGAGCAAGTTAATTCAATTCCAAACTTATCTTTTACAACGGCGGCTTTTTCTTCTTCTCCTACAGAATTTACTTGGTCAATTATCTTGATTAGCTCAAAACCATAAATTTCCCCCTCTTTGTAAATTGGATTTTCAGGTTCAAGATATATCTTTCCACTACAATTTATTTTATCGATCTTACACTGAATGGTCTGGTCCTTTTGAAGGTCATAGTGTTTATAATGAATGGTTTTTAAAAGGTGCTTTCCTCCAAAAGGATTGATCAAAATATAAAAAGATTCATCTGTTCCCGGGATTTCAGTGTATCCCGTTATTTTAAACTGGTGTATTTCACCTTCGGTGAACTTATATTGGTTTTGATTTTTCATTTGCATTGTAAAAATAAGGTTTTTAGGTTTCTAAACATATATCAAAATTCAATGTTTAAAACTTAGATTTTATTACTTTTGTGTCAATTCAAAACTTTTAAGAATGAGTGAGATTAAAGTAGTTTCGGTAAATATTTCAGAGGAAAAAGGTGTAATTAAAAAACCTGTTGAAAAAATCTTTTTAAATGAAAAGGGAGTAGAAAAGGATGCTCATGCAGGAGATTGGCACAGACAAGTTAGTTTACTGGCGAAAGAAAGTATTGATAAGTTTGAAGAGGTTCTTGGAAGAAAACTGGAATACGGTGAGTTTGCAGAGAATATAACTACAGAAGGGATCACCCTTTTTAAAACAAAACCTGGTGATAGAATATATATTGGAGATGTAGAATTAGAGGTAACTCAAATTGGAAAAAAATGCCATGGTGATGGTTGTGCAATTTTTAGCCAGGTAGGAAAATGTGTTATGCCAAAAGAAGGCATATTTGCTAAAGTTTTGAAAACGGGAGAAGTTAAGCCCAATGATACAATTAAATATCTTCCTAAAGTAATCAAGATTTTAATTGTTACACTAAGTGATCGTGCAAGCAAAGGAGAATACGAAGATAAAAGTGGTCCAAAGATCTACGAAATGGTTACCAACTATTACAAAACCATTGAAATGGAGCATTTAATTGATCATAAAATTATTCCGGATGATGCTGATCAATTAAAAAAAATACTTGAAACAGCAAAAGAGGACATGTGTGATGTGATCATTACTACCGGAGGTACGGGAATTGGACCGAGAGATATCACTGTGGAAACCGTTCAGGAGCTATTAGATAAAGAAATTCCAGGCATAATGGAGATGATTCGTAGTAAGTATGGGAAAGAAAAACCAAATGCATTATTAAGCAGGGGAGTTGCAGGAGTGATGGGAGGTAGTTTGGTTTATTCTTTACCTGGCAGTGTAAAGGCAGTTCAGGAATATATGACTGAAATCTTAAAAACGGTTCAACATTTAATATATATGTTACACGGAATTGATGCACATTGATTATATTTGAGGTACCTAAATCAAACCTAAAATTAAGAGAATTATGGGCAGAAATGAAGCTGAAAGCCTTCTAAAGAAGTATGTACGCAACGAAAAAATGCTATGCCATTGTTATGCTTCTGAAGCAGTAATGCGTGCTTTAGCTAATAAACTTGGTCACGATGAAGAAAAATGGGCTCTTGCTGGATTGTTGCACGATATTGATACTGAAATTACAAATGCCGATCCACAAAAACATGCTTTAGTTGCAGAAGAACTCCTACGTGATGAGGGACTTGAGGAAGATATTTTGGATGCTATTAAAATGCATAATAAGCATGCCACCGGTCAAGAGCGAACCACAGAATTTCAGCATGCACTAGCAGCCGGAGAAACAATTACAGGTCTTATTTATGCAACAGCTTTGGTTTATCCTGAGAAAAAAATTAAGGGCGTTAAAGTTAAATCAGTAACTAAACGGATGAAACAAAGTGCGTTTGCTGCGTCAGTAAGTCGAGAGAATATAATGGAATGCGAAAAAATAGGGCTTCCTTTAAGCGAATTTACAGAGATTGCATTGAATGCAATGAAGGAAATAGCTCCTAAAATAGGTCTTTGACCTTGAAATACCTAAGATAAAAATAAAGCGCTACAAATCAACATGTTAATTGAATGGTGCAAAAACTTAATATTGCCAATTAGATATTTTTCATATATTTGATTTGTAAAATCTGTTGCGAATTTTATTCATCTTACAAAACTACTACAACATTAGAGAGCGAGCGTTTTATTAACTAAAATAAACGTTATGGAAGCATTTAAGGAGCACAACAAGGTTTCAGCAGCTATCATGGCTGGAGGGGCTAACAAAAGGTTTCATGGTAAAACTAAAGCTAATATTCAAATCAGTGGAGTTCGCATAATAGCACGGACGGTTAAGGTTTTACATGAGTTATTTGATGATATTATTATTGTTACAAATACTCCGGAAGAATTTAAAGCTTATCAGAGTTTTAATTTAGTTCCTGATGAAATAAAAAATGTTGGACCGTTGGGAGGAATTCATGCAGCAATGAAAGTTGCTAGAAATGATGCTATATTTATATTTGCAAGTGATATGCCCTGCATTTCAAGTGAAATTGTAAAAAAGCATATAGAATTTTATCATAAAAGAAAGTGTGATGCAGCCATTCCAAGAATTAAAGACTTTAAGGAACCTTTGCATTCAATTTATAATAAGAGAGTTTTCGGCAAATTGGATGAATTTATAAGAGGTAGTAACAAATATTCCATTGAAAATTTTTTAAAGACCCTAAATGTAAGGTATCATAATCTGGAAGATACAGATGAATATAAAAAAGCCTTTATCAATATTAATACTCCGCAAGATTTATCGTGTATGGAGCTATATGTTTCAGCGCACCATTAAAATACATAAAGCTACTTGTGAGTAGCTTTTTTAGTTGGTTTATATTTTTTTATCAGGGACTTAGGAACAGGGTCGTAGCCATGAGTACCCCAAGGATGGCATTTGGATAGCCGTTTTAGTCCCATCCAGGTTCCCTTTAACGGACCATGAATTTTTACTGCTTCAATAAAGTATTCCGAGCAAGTTGGTGTATGTCTGCAAGATGCTGGGGTAAAAGGAGAAATGCACCATTTATAAAAATAAACAGGTATTAAAAAAATATGACCAAATATTTTTTTCAGGAAATTTAACATCGATGCAAATTTAAGTATTTATAAAATAAAAAGACTTCCTTTTAAGAGGAAGCCTTTCAATATATATTGATCGATATTATAAATTTTTCGTTTTATAAGTTTTTTCTCTTTCCTTCGCTTTTTCCTTCCAAACAGGAACAATTTCTTCTAGGAATCTTTGCTTATCCGCTTCCATTTTTTCAATATCTAAACCGATATATTTCTGAGCTTTCTCCTTGTTAGATATATCCGGATATGGAACTTCTTTATTATATCCTAAAGAAGCTAATAATCTGGCTAATTTTAACCGTGCATCATGAGCAGCATCTAATCCGGTTCCTAGAATTCTTGCAGATTCAATAGGAGCATGGAACGATCCTCCATGGCTTGCTGCCACATAGTCCCAACGCCATTGTGCATGCCTGATATCAATTAAAATATCCTTCATTTGTTCTTCTTTAGCGCCAAGTTCCCAAGCTTTACCTGCTTCAATGTGAGCACGAACAAGTAAATCCTCCAAATAGTTTCTTGTTTGTTTTATTTTATCCTGTCGCTCATATACATTAGAAAGTAACTCTTGAGTTTCTTCTCTATGGCAAACCTGGCATGTATTAGCAATATTATTTAATGGGCTTTGTACTTGATGGTCCGTAAATTTTTGTCCACCTTCATTAATGTATGGCATATGACAATCGGCACAAGCAAGCCCGCGTTGAGCATGAATTCCGGCTTGGAATAGTTCAAAATCAGGATGTTGAGCTTTCAGCATGGGAGCTTTACTAATTGGATGTATCCAATCTTTAAATTCGTATTCATCGTAATATGCTTCCATTGCTTCGGCAGTTAATCCTTTTTCCCATGGGAATATTAAATATTTACCTTCGCCGAAATAATATTCAACATGGCACTGGGCACACACTAGTTGGCGCATATCCTGGTGGCTTACACTGTTAATATCAATTCCCATTTTATCATAAGCTTCTACTAATGCAGGTCTGGAAATTCTCAGATTCATATTTTGTGCATCATGACAATCGGCACAACCTATATTATTTACAACCTCATGCCCTAAAGTTTCCCATGATCCTTTATAAAATTCAGCTACTCCCATTTCTTGCATTAATCTCGGTACATCAGGGCTCTTACAGGTCCAGCAAGTATTTGGCATTGGACTTTTTTTACCATCAATTGGAGCTCCTGTCCTGTGTATTTTATACATATCCGGAATAGCATGTTCATGACCTTTCCCCTGATTATATGCTTTCGAGAAACCATATCCAGCCCATAGAATTACTAACCGGGGATCTTCTTCAAGCATATCCCGGTGTGCGCTTCCATTATGTTTACTTTTAAATGATTGATCTTTGGTTTGAAGGAAACTATTGTACTGGCGAGGAAAGTTTTCTCCCCAAACTTCATTTCTAGGTTCCCATTGCGAATGTTCAATTTTTGGGGTATAAGCAAAAACTGCTTCAGCTCGGCGTTCTATTATTGAAGAAGCTAATAAACCTAAACAAAAAACAATGATAATGGTAACTAGAAAAAGTATCCAACCTTTCCAGGGTTTTTCTTTGATTTGATCGGTAAATGGTTTCATATAGTTTGATTTTTAATATTCTTATTCTTCAGTTAATTCTTTAATCCATTCAGGTACCGGGCTTTTTGGCAGTGGAGCTATTGCGTTAGGGACAATTGATAAGCTATTGATTCTGCCATGAGGAGTTTCACGATGACACTCCCAACAAAGCCTTGATTCGCGTTCGGAATGAAAATCTTGATTATTTATTTTTTGCTGGGCAGTTAAAAGTAAATGTTCATGACACCTAACGCAGTTTTGCTGTACAACCTTAATTCCCGCATCTTTCATTTGTATTACTTGAGGTTCTGCTCTTAATGAAAATATAGTTGCATGTCGTAAACCATCTTTTGCCTTAAAGTAATAATGAGAAATGAAATTATCATGCGGAACGTGGCAATCATTACAACTGGCAACTTCTCTATGCGAACTATGGTTCCATGTAGCAAATTGCGGAACCATTATATGGCAGTTAATGCAGGTTTGAGGATTGTCTGATAAATAAGACCCGGCCTTAGAAAGATAAACTGAGTAAAAAAACAAACCAAGAAAAATACCTAAAACAATTGTTACGGGTAATTTCCATTGGTCAGGTGGGATTATTTTACGTAAAAATAAAATCATAATATGATGATTCAAAAGTTTTACATAAAATACGAATAAAAGTAATTAATTGCTATAAATCTTTTATTATTCTGCTCAATTTAAAATCAGTCTAATAATAGATAGGTAATTAACTTAATTTTCTCACTTTCTGAAAAGAGGTAGCAGCATCAATCATTTTGGTATAATTTACTTTTTGTTTTGTAGCTATAGATTCGTATTCAAAGCCATTTTCTCCATCTATTAGAACGCTTTCACCCATTTCATATCTTAAACAATCCACTTTGTCCCCTGGGAATAAAGGAAGGCCATCTAAATCTTGTAATTGCTTCTTTTTGCTTTTTCGTTTAAATAGTTTGAGTACCATAGTAATTTAAATTAATATATTAACCTAAAATAGAAAATATTATCGATTTTAGATAGTGTAAAGTTATTAAAGTTAATTTTAATAGTGATACAATTACAATCAAACGAATACCAAGTAAAAATGAGAAATTACCTTATTTTAGTTTTAACACTATTATTGAATTCTTGTGCTGAAAACTCTGTTAATCAATGTTTGGACGAACCGGAATTGGTTTTGCCCTGGATCATCAGCACATCAGCATTCGAAATGAATACTGCAATTACGGAGGTCGGAAATGAAATTTATTATTCCATATGCGATGCCTATCAGAATTATAGTACTATAGTATATGTTAACAAAAGAAAAAGAAGCTGGAGTGTTCCAGTTGTAGTTCCATTTTCAGGAATGTATAGTGATTTTGATCCATTTGTTACTAAAAGCGGGGATAAAATCTACTTTTGCTCAAGAAGACCAACCAATGAAATTGACTCGCAAAAAAATGATGCAAATATATGGTACGTAGAAAAAAGGAATAAAGAATGGGGGCAACCAAAGCCATTAGGTAATAATGTAAACTCTGAATATGACGAATTTTACGTTTCACTTTCTGAACAAAACAATATTTATTTTTCATCTGCACGCCCTGAAGGTATTGGTTGTTTGGATATGTATTATTTAAATTCGGAAGAAGATAAGGTCTATAATCTGGGTGAAAAATTAAACTCTGAATATACTGACTGGGACCCATTTATAGATAGAAAGGAAGATTTTATAATCTTTGCTTCAAATAGGGAAGGAGGTTATGGTGGAGGAGATTTGTATGTAAGTTTTAAAAATAAGAATGGAGAATGGGAAAGACCATATAACCTGGGTGGGCCGGTAAATACATCAGACTATGAATATTGCCCTTTTATTTCTCATGACTACGAATATCTCTATTTTTCCAGGTTTGGCGGAAATTCAATTAATTATTTAGAAGGTGTTGAGAAAAGCCATGCAGATTTGATCAACCAATATCGTTCAATTGAAAATGGACTAGGTAATATATATAGAGTACGTTTGAAAGGCTTGGAGGTCTTTCAAAAAAAGAAGAAAGCTGAAATCAGTGATTCCAGCTTAACACAAGTTGAAAAATAGGAATTTAATATAATTCCGGATATTTTTTAGGATCAGTTTCGTTCATCATGGAATATATTGCTTCAAATACGTCCTCAGCATTTGGATTGGAAAAGTAATCTCCATCAGTTGCATAGGCAGGGCGATGTTCTTTAGCTGTTACCGTTCTTGGTTCAGAATCCAAATAATAGTAAGCGTTCTGATCCTCAAGAACTTTTTGCATCATGAATGCTGTGGCCCCTCCGGGAACATCTTCATCAAAGAATACAACCCGGTTTGTTTTCTTTATTGACCCAGCTATCATATGAGTCCTGTCAAAAGGTAATAGCGTTTGAACATCTATTAGTTCAACAGATATATTGAAATTTTTCAACTGTTCAATTGCATCTTGAGCAATTCGAACGCACGAGCCATATGTAACCAAAGTAACATCGGTTCCTTCGTTTAAAATTTCAGGTATTCCCAAAGGAATCTTATATTCACCAATATTTTCAGGGCGTTTTTCACGCAAACGGTACCCATTCAAAGGCTCAATAACTAATGCGGGATCTTCGCCTTCCATAAGGGTGTTATAGAAACCAGCAGCTTGAGTCATGTTCCTTGGTACACAAACATAAATTCCCCGAATTGAGTTTATCACCATACTAAGTGGTGACCCTGAATGCCATATTCCTTCCAGCCTGTGTCCGCGTGTGCTAATTATGACCGGAGCAACTTGCCCACCGGCAGTTCTGTAATGGGTGGTAGCTAAATCATCACTCATTCCTTGCAATGCATAAAGCAAGTAATCAAAATATTGAATTTCTGCTACAGGCCTTAAGCCTCGAAGAGCTAACCCAATTCCTTGTCCTAGTATTGTTTGTTCCCTGATTCCGGTATCTGAAACTCTTAATTCACCATATTTTTCTTGCAGGCCTTCATATGATTGGTTAACTCCTCCAATGTTACCTGCATCTTCACCAAACGTAACCAGTTTAGGGTATTTATTAAAAAGGTAGTCCCAGTTGTCGCGTAATACTTCGCGCCCTGCAGCTTCTTGGGAATCAGCTTTAATAATTGGTTTTATCTCCATTACATTTAATGCCGAATGTTTTGATTCATTATGCAAAGCCGTATTATACCTTTCATAATTATCATCGTAATTCCGATTAAGCCAATTTGTTAAATCGTTTTGAAGCTTCCCGCGAATATTACAATCTGTGCAAACATGACGCAAGATTTTTTTAGCTGTACTGAAATTATCTTTTCGTATTGGGTCAACAATTTTCTTTAAGTCATTTGTGAATGTTCCGACTTTGTCATAACCTTCTCGTTTACATTTGCATGAGCGGTTGTCAATTAACTCAACCAGTTTATCTCTTTCAGCTTTAACAGGGGCTTTGAATTTCTTCCAAGCATCTTTCTTAGCTTTTTTGGCAGTTGCTATTGCTTCTTCTTCAATATTTTTTAATTCATCCTCGGATGCTAGTTTTTCTGAAAGAATCCATTCGCGCATTTTCTTTAAACCATCGAATTCCACTTCCCATTTTAATCTTTCTTCTGATTTATATCTTTCATGTGAACCAGATGTTGAGTGACCTTGAGGTTGAGTAATTTCTTCTATATGAAAAATAACCGGAACATGTTCTTCTCGCGCAAGATTAACACCTTCTTTAAAGGTTTTTACTAATTCCGGGTAATCCCAACCTTTAGCAGTGTAAATTACAATTCCGGGCTTATCTTTCGTCCTCTCAAACCCTCTTAACACTTCAGAAATACTTCCTTTTGTTGTTTGGTATTCTTTTGGAACAGAGATGCCATAACCGTCGTCCCAAACAGCAATTACAGCTGGAACCTGAAGAACGCCAACTGCGTTAATTGCTTCCCAGAATTGCCCTTCTGATGTACTTGCATCACCAATTGTACCGAATGCAACCTCATTGCCTTTATCGCTAAGTTCAGTAAATTGATGTAAATCTTTGATATTTCTGAAAAGCTTAGAAGCATAACCCAAACCTACCCATCGTGCCATTTGTCCAGCTGTTGGAGAGATGTCTGCAGATGAGTTTTTTTGTTTCATTAAATCTTTCCATGTTCCATCATCATTTAAACTTCGTGTAGAAAAGTGGTTGTTAAAAGACCTTCCTCCGTTTCCCGGATTTAATTTTTTATCTGTTTCTCCATAAAGTTGGGCAAAGAATTCTTCTGCAGTAAAAAGCCCTGCAGCCATCATGAAGGTTTGGTCACGGTAATAACCAGAACGCCAATCGCCATTTTTGAAATATTTAGCCATTGCTATTTGCGCTATTTCCTTTCCATCTCCAAAAATTCCAAATTTTGCTTTTCCTGTTAATACCTCTTTTCGCCCTGCCAGGCTTATTTGTCGACTAAGGTTTGCTAATTTGTAATCGTTAAGTACTTCATTTTTATCGAATGTATTCTTTATCTCTGTTTTTTTCTTTTCTAATGTTTTTGTGCTCATAGTAATCCAGGTTTATCCTATTGAATCAAATTTAATTAATCAATTTAGTAAAAATATTAATAAATATAAAGATTTAGATTATTCAATATTAATTTAAATCTCTATCTTTACATTCGAAAGATATAACAATAAACCTTTATTAATGTTTATAGAAATTCTTCTTTTAGCTTTGGGTTTAGTTGCAATCTCTTTTATTGCAATAGGGTTCAATATTTTCTTCAGAAAAAAGAAGTTTCCGCAAACTTCTGTGGGAGGCAATAAAGAAATGCGTAAGCTCGGTTTATCGTGCGCCAAGCATGAAGAAATAAAATGCCGCAGAGAAATGGATAAAACTACAGAAGTGGTAAGTTGCGCAGGTTGTGGTCATTCTTAATTATGATTGCAGATTCAAGACTAAATATTTCAGATTACAAGCTCAGAACTTAATTTCTTTATATTTGTTATAAGCTATTAACAAATTTTATAAATATGGAAACAGTCGAAACGATAAGAACAACTTATACCGGACATTTAAGAACAGAAGCTATTCATGTTCGATCTGGCAACAAATTGATTACAGATGCACCCGTTGATAATCATGGAAAAGGAGAAACATTTTCTCCAACCGATTTGTTAGCGACCTCATTAGCAAGCTGTATTTTCACCATAATGGGAATAAAAGCGGAAGCAAGCGGTTTTAACATTAATGGAGCAACGGCAAAAACGTGGAAAATAATGTCAGAAAACCCAAGAAGAGTAGCCGAAGTAAAAATCGAATATGATTTTACCTTGTGCGATCTTACAGATAAACAGAAAAAGATATTACAAGCTTTGGTAAAAGTTTCTCCGGTACCATTAAGTGTGCATGATGAAACCAAACAGAATGTTACATTAAAATTCTAAACTAAAAATGAAACATATAGGTTCTGTTAATTATAAAAAAGGTACTTAGCCCGAAACTTTAAATTCGTTTTGGAGCCATTCAACAGACGGTTATGGGACAGGAAAAGCAACAAGTGGGCCTGAAAAGGGCTTTGAGGGTGATTATAAGATCAAATACTATGATCATAATAGCGAAATTATTGCAGAAAGGGATTTGTAAGTTGTAAAAAAGATTGCTATGATATTTATTGAATAAAGGATGAGAAGTTGATGGATGTAGGCTGTGGGCCGGAAGCTGGTGATTCTTTAACTGCTGGTTGGCAAAATAAAGTTTAAGAAATAATTAAAATATTGGAAAGAGCTGTTGATTATCATCAGCTCTTTTTTTATGTAAATAATCGACTCATTAATAAAAATGTAACTACAAAATATAGTTTTAAAATATTTTTGTTCTATTTTTAACTTGTTATTAATCCATAGCTAAAAGAAGCTATTTAATTTATTTACCAATTTTTAATATATGAGAAAATTACTACTTTCCTGTTTATTATTATTTCTATTTACTTCAAATTCTTTGGCTCAAGAATGGATAGAATTGGGGAAACAATCTTCTTTTAGATACAATAACAATGCTAATCAGCATTACGGAGAATCTGTTTCGGTCGATGGTGATTATGCAGTTGTAGGTGGTCATCATTTTTTCAATAGTCCGGGAAATGCTTATGTATTATTTTTTAATGGAGCAAATTGGGAAAAAATTGCCAAACTAACACCTTCTTATAGAAATACATATAAGTTTGGATGTTCTGTGAGTATTTCCGGAGATATTATTGTTATTGGGGCATATGATACTTTTACGTCAGGCGAAAATTCAGGGGCTGTTTTTGTTTATAAAAAGCCTGTAACTGGTTGGGAAGATATGACCGAGACTGCCATGCTTTTAGCTTCAGATCGTGCGAATCAAGATTATTTTGGAAGTTCAGTTAGAATTAAGGGAGATAATATAGTAGTAGGTGCATATGGTGATGATGATAATGGTGAGCAAAGTGGTTCTGTTTATGTATTTAGTAAACCAACTGATGGCTGGAAGGATATCGAAGAAACGGCAAAACTTAAACCAACTGATGGAGCGAGTAATGATGATTTCGGGAGATCAGTGGCAATTTCAGAAGATTATATTATAGTTGGGGCAAACGGATGTGATGTTAATGGAAATAAAAGTGGATCTGCATACATATTTGAAAAACCAATTGATGGTTGGAAGGATATTTCAGAAACAGCCAAATTATCTACTACTGATGGTGTTGATGGAGATTATTTTGGATATTCAATAGATATATCGGGAGATTATATTGTTGTAGGGGCTTACAGAGATGATGATAATGGAGAAGAAAGTGGGTCAGCATATTTATATAAAAAACCAGCAAGTGGCTGGACTGACAAAACAGAAGATGCTAAATTATTGCCTTCAGATGGAGATTTAGATGAGGCTTTCGGTTATTCTGTAAGTATTTCTGGCGATAATATTGTTGTTGGTGCATATTGGGATAATGAAAATGGAAATAAGAGTGGTTCTGCTTATATTTTTGAAAAACCAATAACAGGATGGGAAAACATGACAGAGACAGCAAAATTTTTAGCTTCGGATGGTGCGGCCTTGGACAACTTTGCAAGTTCTGTTTTTATTTCAGAAGATAATGTATTCATCGGTGCTTCTGAAAATGATGGTTCTGAATATAATAGTGGTTGTGTTTATATATTTAAAAAACCAGTAGGTGGATGGGAAAATTCAACAGAAACTTTTAGAACATATCCAGTAGCTTTCTCAAATGAGTTTAACGATTATGGAAAAGTTTCAATAGATGGAAATTATTGTGTTGTTGGATCACCTCATGTAAAAAATGGAGAAGGTTGTGCATATGTTTTTTACTTTAATGGTACAAGTTGGATTCAAAAAGGAATATTAACTGCATATAATGGAAGAGAAGATGATAACTTCGGGCATTCCGTTAGCATTTCAGACGATATAATTGTGATTGGAGCTAAGTATGGAGATGTTAACCATGATAATAGTGGATCTGTATATGTTTTTAAAAAACCTGCCGGTGGATGGAAAAGTATGACTGAATCAGCTGAATTAACTTCATCAGCGAGTGCAACAAATCAATGGTTTGGGTCAAGTGTAGCGGTATATGGAGATAATATTGTTGTAGGTGCGTATGGTGATAACTCGGTTTTTGTTTTTGAAAAACCTGAGAGTGGTTGGGCTGATATGACTGAATCGGTTAAACTAACTGCTTCAGATGGAAATACAGATGATTTATTCGGTTATAGCGTAGATATTTTTGATACGGAAATTATTGTGGGAGCTTACAACAATGATAACAAAGGTTCTGCATATGTTTATACAAAACCTGAGAGTGGTTGGATAGATATTACAGAAGCTGCTAAGTTAGAAGCATCAGATGGTTTATTAGATGATTATTTTGGATACTCGGTTAGTATATCAGAAGATGTAATAGTAGTTGGAGCATATGGCGATGATGATTTCGGTAATAATAGTGGATCAGCTTATATTTTTGAAAAACCTAAGAATGGTTGGATAAATAGCAATGAAACGATGAAAATAAATGCTTCAGATGGTAAAGTTGAAGATTATTTTGGGCATTCGGTTAGTGTTGCCGGGTCTCATATGATTATTGGTGCATCAGGAGATGATGATTTAGGTAATGAAAGTGGTTCTGTATATGTATATGAAAAACTAGCCAATGGATGGGTAAATGACACCGAAACTTTTAAATTAACTGCATCTGATGGTAGCGAAAATGGAAAATTAGGCTCTTACCTTGATGTTTCTAATGAAATTTTTGTTGTTGCGGCACCATGGAATAATGATGTTTTTACCAATCAGGGCTCAGTCTATTTATTTAAATGTAATAAGTATTTCAATGTAAGCGATGTAGAAGTTTGTTCTGAAGATGATGCTACCTTTATTTTAGAATCAAATAATGTATTAGGGCAAATAACATATCAGTGGCAGGTAAAAAATAATGATAACTGGGAAAATTTAACTGATGAGACTAATGATACGCTTATTATTAGGAATGTAGCACTGGGTTTAAGTAATAATAAATATCGTTGTATAATTTTTGGAGCAGATACTGATACAAGTGAAGTTGCTACATTATCAATAAAACCTTCATACTATATTTATGAAGATGTTATAGTTTGTGAAGGTGAAAGCTATACTTTCCCAGATGGAGCTACAGAAAATAATATAACAACGCAAATTGTTCACGTAAGTAACTTACAAACTATTTTAAGTTGTGATAGTATCATTGAAACTAAAGTCAACGTAATTCCACCAAATAAACATGCCGATACAGTTTCCATTTGTTATGGTTCAAGTTTTACTTTTCACGATGGTACTACACAAGATAGCATCACATCACAACTAACTCATGAGAACATTTTTGTTAGTGTTTTGGGTTGCGATAGCATTATTTCAACCACTGTAATTGTTAATCCGGATTATGATTTAAAAGAAACCGTTTCAATTAATGGGGGAGAGAATTATATATTTCCGGATGGTACAATTCAAAATAATATTGATTCTAAAGTTGTTCATAAAAGCTACTTAAAGTCAGTTGCCGGATGCGATAGTATTATAGAGACAATAGTCTACCCAAGTTATTTATCGCCAGCTACACCTTTTACTCGATATTTGAAATATAATAAAGGTTTAAGCACTGGTTACGGAACTAGTGTAATTGAAACTGGCAATAATGAACTCTTTATTGTAGGGATTAATGGACGAAGTGGTGATTATACAAATCATGGTTCAATGTACCTAATTAAAACAGATAGTTTGGGTAATGAAATTTGGAGTAAGATATATAATGAAAATTATGTTACTTATGGACTCCAAGGATTATCTACTCAAGATGGTGGTTTTGTTGTCTTGGGCAGAACAGAATTAGTTGATGATGGCCCTTGGAGAAATGTATTAGTAAAACTTTCCAATGATGGTGACATTATTTGGACGAAACAATATGGAGATTCAATATATGTAGAATGTTTTTATGAAACCTTGGATAATGGTTATATTATGGCTGGTGGAAGTGGTGATCTAGTTAAAACTGATGAGTTTGGCGAGATTGAATGGTATAAAGATAAGGATGATCATGGTTATAATGATCCCATGGATATTATCCAGTTAAAGGATTCAACATATGCTAGTGCAAACAAAGGAGGTGTATCAGGTTATAGTAAACTCGGAGTTGAAGAGTGGCAATATGATTATATTTCCGGGGGGTATTATATCGACGATTTTCATTCTCTTGTTGAAACAACTGACAGTTGTATTATTGCTGTTGGGGAGTGTGAAAAGACAGGAGAACTAAATGTTGTAAAATTAGAAACGAATGGAGAGCTGGTTTGGCAGAAGTTATTTCCTTACCAGGCTTCTTATAATTTTGATTATTATGCAAGGCCGGTTACTATAACAAAAACAGGCGATGGCAATTTTTACATCGGATTTAAATCATCTGGAATGAAAATTATAAAGATTGATACTGATGGGAATGAGATCCCTGTTCAATTTGAATATGGCGAAGGAATAAATATTAATGATATTATCGAGACTAAAGATAAAGGAATAGTTTGTATTAGCAGTTTAAAGGGTAATAGTGCAAGGTGGAGGTATTTTATGATGATGAAATTTGACAATCAAGGAAATAGATGCCATAATTATATTACTACCCATACAGAAACGATTAATCAAGGCGAATATGCTTCTTTTAATACAGATGCTACTGATGTTTTATTCTGGAGTATTAATAACGTAGAAATACCATTTACAAATACAACTGAATTTAGCACAAATTATATTGTTGATCAGGATGTTATTATGTGTGAAAGCCTAGGCTGTACTTCCGAAAACTGGATAAAGATGAGAGTAACCACAAACGATTATTCATATAATTCAGTTCTTTGCGAAGGAGAAGAATTTACTTATTCGCTTTTAAATCAAAAAGATGGAGTAACTTTTCAATGGCAAGAAAATACAGGTAGTTCATGGTTGGATATTTATGGAGAAACGAATGATACCCTAATTATTCCAAATGTAACTTTAGATATGGATGGCTATCAGTATCGTTGTATAATTTCAGGTACTGAAAATGACACAAGCGAAGTTGTTACGTTAACTGTAAATCCTACGTATGATTTAACCGAAACGGTAACAATAAATAGTGGAGAAGATTATAAGTTCCCTGATGGAACGGTTCAAGAGGATATAACATCGCAGGTAGTTCATACAAGTAATTTGCAAAGCGTTTTTGGTTGCGATAGTGTTATCGAAACAACTGTAAATGTTGGTTGTATGGCATATAACTTATCTGAATCGGTTTCAGTTTGTTATGGTGGAAGCTATAAATTTCCTAGTGGTATGGTTATCGCGAATATAACCTACAATTTTCTGTATACAAGCAATTTAGTATCATCTCTTGGCTGCGATAGTATCATCGAAACAACAATAAATGTGAAACCGGTTTATAATTTAACTGAAACTATAACTATAAATAGTGGCGATGATTATACCTTCCCTGATGGAACAATACAGACCAATATTACCTCGCAAGTTGTTTATACAAGTTGTTTACAGTCCGTTTTTGGTTGTGATAGCATAATTGAAACTACTATAAATATACATGTTGGTTGTATGGCATATAACTTATCCGAATCGGTTTCGGTTTGTTATGGTGGAAGCCATAATTTCCCGGATGGTACTATTCAACAGAATATAACTTCTGATCTTATTTATAAAAGTTATTTAGTATCATCCTTAGGCTGCGACAGTATTATTGAAACAACATTAAATGTTATCAACTCTACGAATTCGACGTTGGATATTTCGACTTGTAATAGCTATACTTCACCAAGCGGTAAAATTTTAAGTTCTACCGGGATTTATTATGATACAATTCCAAATCATATGGGGTGTGACAGTATTATAACAATTAATATGGAAATTAATGATCATATGGAAACAAGTATGTCGGCAACGATCTGCGAAGGAGAATCTTATTTATTTTTTGGCACTCGCCTGGATGAAGAAGGTGAATATGAGTATGAAGAAAAATCCGGAACATGCAGCCATAAGTATTTATTAGATCTTGATGTAATTGATAAGCCGGAAAAACCTTCTAAACCTGATGGAAAATCTAAGTTGTGTGTTAACCCAGGAGGTGAAATATATACGACTGAATCAAATCATGCTACTTATTTTGAATGGTCACTTGAACCCAAAGAGGCAGGAATTATTTATGACGATGATGAATTTATAAGTGTTTTTTGGTCTAATGATTTCTCAGGAAAAGCATATTTGTCCGCTAAATCGTTCAATAAATGTGGTGAGAGTAATTTTTCTGACTCCTTGGAAATTATCATCCAACCAAACCCCGAAGCAGATTACACTTTTGAAAGGAACCAACTTGAGGTTTCGTTTATCAATTTATCTTCAGATGCTGAATCTTATCAGTGGCAAATGGGTGACGGAAATAGTATAAACACTTCAGAAACAGACCGTTTTTCTTATACTTTTAAATCTTCAGGTACATTTGATGTTGTTTTAGTAGCAAGAAGCTATATCTGTGAGGATATTTCTACTATTACCCAGCCGGTAGCTGTTTCATTAACGACAAGTATATATGATATCGGGAATGAGCTAAGCGTTTATCCTAATCCTGTAAATGACAGAATTTATATTGATTATGATAAAGGAGTATTTGTGGAATTTTACAATTTATTGGGTATAAAAGTTTTAGAATCAAGAAAAACGGAGATAGAAGTTGCTAACTTAATTAATGGAACCTACATCGCTTTAATAAAGAACGATAAAGGCGAATTAATCCAAAGAGTAAAGATAATTAAAGAATAAAAACTGCAATATAGTTTTGAAAAAATTGATGCATGGATAAAAAAGGATTTTAAAAATTATTTGTACAAACTGTTTTTGAATTTTGAAACTTTAGTTTATAATTAATATGAGAAACATGAGAAAAATTTTAATTATTTGCCTGTTATGGGTTTTTGGCTCACAGGTATTTTCACAAAACATTACTGAGTTATACAAAGCTTTACCTGAACCTTATGTAAAAAACTATAGTAATTATTTTGGCTGGTCTGTGGCAATTGATGGAGACTATGCTGTTGTAGGTGCTTGGGGTTATGAAGAGGCTCAGGGTTGCGCTTATGTTTTATTGAAAAATGGAAGTACATGGGAAAAAGTTGCTAAACTTAAAGCATCCGATGGCGCAAAAAATGATCATTTTGGAACCTCAGTTGGTATTTCAGGTGATCATATTGTTGTGGGATCAGTTCTTGATGATGATAATGGTAATGGTAGCGGTTCGGCGTATGTATTTACCAAGCCGGCAGGAGGCTGGAAAGATGCTACACAGACTGCTAAATTAACTGCCTCTAATGGTTCCGATTTGGATATTTTTGGCTATTCCGTAAGTATTTCAGGTGACAATATAGTTATAGGTTCTAAACAGAATGATTATGGTAGCTCCAGTGGTTCAGCTTATGTATTTACTAAACCTGCAAGTGGATGGGAGGATGCTACTGAAACATGTAAATTAAAAGCATTGGGAGGTACACCTGATGACAAGTTTGGATATGCGGTAAGTATTTCGGGAGATCATATTGTTGTGGGTGCCTATGAAGATGATGTTGATGGAGGTACTAATGGTTCAGCGTATGTATTTACAAAACCTGCAGGAGGTTGGAAAGATACTACACAGACTGCTAGATTAACTGCTTCGGATGGTTTTGTTATGGACGATTTCGGATATTCCGTGAGTATTTCTGGCGATCATATTGTTGTTGGCGCACCGAGTGATTTTATTGTTAGTTACCCTTTAGGTTCGGCATATGTATTTACAAAACCTGCTGCTGGTTGGTCAGACACTACTGAGACTGCTAAATTAACAGCATCTGATGGTGCTTCTATTGATCGTTTTGGAGTTTCCGTAAATATTTCAGGAGATAACATTGTTGTTGGAGCTGAACGGGGCGATGATAATACAAACTTTATTTACGATATTGGTTCGGCATATGTATATACAAAACCTGCCGGTGGCTGGTCTGATAATACACAGACGGCTAAATTAATTGCTTCTGATGGTGCAGAAATTGATTATTTTGGACGATCGGTTAGTATTTCAGGGGATAATATTATTGTTGGAGCTGACCTGGATGATGATAATGGAAATGAGAGTGGGTCAGTGTATTTATATTCTAAACCTGCAGGTTCCTGGGTAGATGCAAATCAAGATCAAAAGGTTGTGGCAGATGTATATCAAAGCGCTACACAAGATAATTTTGGTTATTCGGTTGCAGTTGACGGGAATTATGCAGTTGTTGGAAATTATAACTATAAGAAAGGAATAGGACGCGTTATTGTTTTTCATTACAATAGGATAACCTGGGAAAAATTGGCAACCCTAACCGCATCTGATGGTGCAATGAATGATTATTTTGGATGTTCAGTAGATATTTCAGGCGATTTTATTGTTGCAGGTGCAAATAGGGATTCTGATATAAATCATAAGTATTATATTGGTTCAGCCTATGTATTTACAAAACCTGCTGGCGGTTGGTCAGACACTACCGAAACTGCTAAATTGACAGCCTCGGATGGCGCAGAATATGATTATTTTGGAACCTCAGTTAGTATTTCAGCGGATAATGCTGTAGTAGGTGCTTACGAAGATGATGATAAAGGGAGTAATAGTGGTTCAGCCTATGTATTTACAAAGCCTGCTGGAGGTTGGTCAGACACTACTGAGACTGCTAAATTGACGGCCTCTGATGGTGCAGAAAATGATTATTTTGGATATTCTGTAGATATTTCTGGTGATCAAATTGTTGTGGGATCAGTTCTTGATGATGATAATGGTAATAATAGCGGTTCAGCCTATGTTTTTACAAAACCTTCAGGTGGTTGGTCTGATACGGTTGAAAAAGCTAAATTAACAGCAATTGATGGTGCCAGTGGTGACTATTTTGGAAGGTCAGCAAGTATTTCTGGTGATCATATTGTTGTAGGAGCCTATAATAATAACAATAAAGGAAATAATAGTGGTAGTGCATACGTATTTACAAAACCAGAAGAAGGATGGAATGATATGAATCAAGCAGCTAAATTAACTGCTTCCGATGGAGCAGAGAATGATTATTTTGGAAGATCAGTAAGTATTTCAGGTAATCGTATAGTGATTGGTGCAGATAGAGATGATGATAAAGGGAGTAATAGCGGTTCAGCCTATGTTTTTACAAAACCTTCAGGTGGTTGGTCAGACACTACCCAGACCGCTAAGTTAAACGCATCCGATGGTGCAGAAAATGATTATTTTGGATATTCTGTAAGTATTTCAGGTGACAATATAGTTTTAGGTGCGTATGGAGATGATGATAATGGATATGAAAGTGGATCTGCATACTTATTTAAATTGGATCTTCCAGTAATTAATACTCAACCATTTAACCAGGCAGATGTAAATGCTGGAACAAGCGTTTCATTTATGCTTGTTGCAGATTATGCAGATAGTTACCAATGGCAGCATAGTTTAGATGGAGGAAATACTTTTTCAATTATTACGGATAATGAAATTTACAGCAATAGTAACTCTGCAAGCCTTAATGTTGTTTCCGATTATGATATGCATCTTTATAAGTACCGTTGTATAATTTCAAATACATGGGATACAGTGGTTAGTGATACAGTAATATTAAAAATTGCAAATGAAGCACCGGTTAATATTGAATTATCAAATGATGTTATCAATGAAAATCAGCCCGTTGGAACGGCTATAGGGATATTTACAGCAACTGACCAAAATATTAATGATACAACCCATACATTTGCTTTGGTTTCCGGTAATGGAGTGAACGATGCTGATAATTCGTCATTTACTATTTCAGGAGACACTTTAAAAACAGTTGCCAAACCAGATTATGAAACTTATTCAGAATACAAAATTTATGTTCAAACTCAGGACGATTCCGGTGATGTTTATGAAAAGCCTTTTGTAATAACAGTTAATAATATAAATGAGAATCCTTCTGATATTGTTTTATCTACAACTACTATTGACGAAAATCAACCAATAGGTTCAGTTGTAGGTATTCTTTCTTCAATAGACGAAGACCTT
>JANQHR010000020.1 GCA_028282585.1 Bacteroidales bacterium
TAAGGTTTTATTTCTGTGCTTCTTTTTGTATAAGTTTTAAAAGCTCATTATCCCATTAATCTAAAATGAGTTCCTATCATTTTAAATTCAGCTATACAAATATCCTTGTATTGCATTCCAATATCTTCAATATCTTCATCATCTTCCTCATAGTACCAAACAACACTCACATCTGAATTTTTAAGATCTACCAAATGATTAATTCTCCTAAAAATGTCAATAAAAACTTTAGATGAAGATGTATTTAACAAAACCATTCTAAATTCGAAAACCGTTTTATCATTTGGAGACTCTGAATATTTGTCAATCCATTCCAATGCCGGTTTATAAAATGTAACTGCATTTTCAGGTAACGACCTTCCGTGTATTTGTAAAAATCCTGTTTTAGCATTAAAGTTTATTGATGGGCTCACCTCTGTTGCCTTTATAAATATTTTTTTTTTCATTTGTTTGAAATTATTGTTTGAAATAAGTTTTATAAAGAAGATATTATTTTAATTTCGGTTCTTCTATTTTCTGTTCTTCCCTGTTCATTGTCATTTGTACTAATTGGCTGATTCTCTCCATATCCTTTATATGTAAGTCTTTCCTTTTCTATTCCCTTTTCCAATAAATATTGATAAACTGATTTAGCCCTGTTATCTGATAATTTTAGGTTATATTCATTAGTACCTACATTATCAGTATGTCCGGAAATCTCAATAATTAAACTCGGGTTATTGCTTAGGAATTGCAATAATTTGGCTAATTCCACTTTTGATTTTTCTTCAAGTTCATATGAATCAGTAGCATAGAAAATATTTCTCAAAATAATTCTTTCGCCTGTTTTTATTGGCATCAATGCAATATCTTTCAAATACGGATCAGAAATTTCATGTACACCCTTTAGTTCAAAATTATCTGAATAAAACAAATATCCTTTTTTCGAAACATTTAAGGCATAGTCATTATTGGTTGGAATACAAACTAAAAATTCACCAGAATTTTTATCTGATTCAGCTTGCATAATCAACTCGTTTGTTTCCAAGTCAATCAATTCAAAACTTGCGTTAATGTTTTTCTTGCTTTCCGCATCAAATACTTTACCTTTTAAATATGATACCGGATTAGGCCTTGCTTCCTTATAAAGCTCAAATTCAAAAATATCTCTTCCTTTATTGCTTAGTCTATCAGACGAAAAAAACGCTTTATCACCTTTGGCATTAACAATCAATCCAATTTCATCAAAAATTGTATTTATTGGGTATCCTAAATTTATTGGCTCACTCCAAGTACCATCATCATTCCTAGTAGTTTTAAATAGATCAAATCCACCCATACCTGTATGACCATTAGAAGCAAAATAAAGTGTTTTATTATCAGGATGAATAAAAGGCGATTGTTCTTGACCGGAACTGTTAATTTTTTCACCCAAATTAACAGGTTTGGTCCAATTTCCATTTGGTAGAAGATTACTCATCCATATATCTTTTTGTCCTTGTCCGCCACCCCTATTACTTATGAAATAAAGTGTTTTCCCATCAGGTGATATACTTGGTTGTGCTTCCCAAGCTGCTGTGTTGATAGGTGAACTAATATTAAGAGGTTCAGTCCATTCATTATTTTCCAACTCACTCCTATAAATATCACACCTTCCCTTCCCATCCGGTCTGTTACAAGCAGTAAAGTACATTATTCTACCATCAACTAATAAAGTTTGGGCTCCCTCGTTTCCTGCTGAATTCAATGGTTCACCAATATTCTTAGCTTTACCCCATACATCATTTTCTTTTACACTAACAAAAAAATCTTCCTGTATATTACTAAACATTGATAAGCCCTGTGGGTTTCGCTGCATATTTTGCTGATTAACATTTCCACTAAGCTCATTATTCATATCTTTTGGAACCAAACGGGTAATAACTAATGTTTGTTCATCAGCTGTTAAACTAGGCCAATATTCATCATATTGAGTATTAATATTCTCACCAATATTAACAGGATTGAACGGTACAGGGTTTTTAATTGCTTCTATAGCAAAATTGCATGATTCAAGTTTTCTTTTTGCCTGAGAAATGGAAATAGGCTTTAAATTAGTATAAGTAAGGTATTTTTCCAAATATTTTTTCGCAGTTTCAAAATCATTTTCCCTCATTTGTAATTGGGCTAATGAAAAATATAGGCCCGGGAAAAAATCAGGATCAATCTTTAAGACATTTTCATATGACGCTATGGCATTTCTTGTATCTCCGTTTTCAATATATATTTCTGCTAATACTATATGTGCTTCAGTAAATTCGTCATCATATTTTATTGCTTTTTTCATTAACTGAACCGCAGTAAAATAATCTTTTCGATTAAATGATTGCAAAGCTTCTTCATATGCACTTATTGCCTTTTTATTTTTAGTAGAATAAGTATACTGACTATGAGCTATTAAGGAAGCTAGCAAAAAACTTGTTATAAAAATAAATATTCGCATAATTGTCTGGATAATTTATAGACAATGAAGTTACGAAAAAATACTTAAAACATATTTAATTAAAAAATTCATATAGTTTGAGAATTACTAAAAACAGGTTATTTATTTAAAAGATTTCTCCCCAGCAAAAACTGAGGAGAAATAACAAGGTTAGATATTATAGTTATTAATATCATTCTCTCATAAATATTAATGTTTATTCATTAATTCACTATTTTCTAAAATTAACTTACCTAGCATAAGATAAGTTGGCGGTTCCATAAACCTATTTTCAGTTATAGGAAAACCTGTCATACCAGCCGCTTCACGTTGTCCAGCTTCTCCTGCAAAACTAATATTTCCATGTTGATCCAAATGAATTCTAAACTGAAAACAATCACCTAAATATGTTGAGTATAAAAGTTTATTATTTTTAATATCCACTACTGCTACAAATGATTTCCTTCGACCCCAAAAAGTTGAATTAAAGGTTTTTTCCCACACAGGATATTCGGAATACAAAGCATTTTCAGTTAAAGGAAAATCTACGGAGTTTGTCTTTCCTCCTAAAACAATATTATGCTCATTAAGAAAATATGCTCCCTGAATGTGCTCAGCTTCGCTTCCTCCAATTAAACTCGAATATAAAAGGGTCATATTTTCTGAATTAAAAACTGCAAAAAAACCATCTCTATCACCAATAATTCTTTTTCCTATAATATTCTCAGTTATGGTGGCAAAACCCTCATTTTTAGTACTACCACTTACAACTAATCTATTTGGTCTTGACCAGCTAACATTAGAACCCATATGACCACCCGCTCCAATATAACTAAGATACAAGATCTCTGTTCCGGTTTCATTTATTTTAGCTATAAAATGATCTATACCATCTTCAAATCCGCCTACTTTAGGCATTATTATTTCCTTTCTAATAGCAGCGTTGGTTACTGGAAGATTAGCAGATACGGTAAAACCTGTTGCATAAATATTATCTTCATCATCAACGGCAACGCTGGTAATCATATCCATAACGCCATTGCCCAAAAATGTGGAGAATATAAGTTTTTCACCTGTGGGGTTAAATTTGGAAATAAAACAGTCTTGTTTTGTAAGCTCCTTACTAATTACTCCTTTTGTTGTTGGAAAATCAGATGACAATGTTGTCCCCGCAATAATAATATTTCCTTTAGAATCAATCTTTACTTCTCCAGATCCAGCTGTTTCTTCTAGTTCTCCTCCAATAAAAGTAGAAAATATAATTTCGCTTCCTGAAGGATTTATTTTAGTCAAAAAAACATCACCTGCCCATTCACCTTCTCCATTAAAACTGGTATCATAAGCTCCAGAGGTCACTGGAAAATCAGAAGAATGTGTGCCACCTATTAAATAAATAAAACCTTCATTATCAACGGTTATTCCAGTATGATGTTCTCTTTTCGATCCTCCTATAAGTGTTGCAAAAACTATTTCACCCTCGGATGAAAATTTAGCAACAAAAGCATCGGCATTTCCTTTTAATTCAGTCTGATATGCTCCTTCTGTCGCAGGGAAATTCTTATCTCTTGTATTTCCTGAAATATATGTGCTTCCTTCTTTATCTGTATAAATATCGAAATTCGCAGCGTATTTATCAGTATGTGATAGGTAGGTAGAGAAACCAAGACTATATTCTATTTTTTTGGGCAGTTCATTTGTCTGCGATAATAAATCTCCATTACTAAAATAGAACAACAATAAAATAAAACTAACTTTTTTTAGCATAATATTCTTTTTTAAATTAAAATAAATCAGATCTTTAAATCTATACAAAACAAATAAACTCTATCTATGATAGTCCATTCAAATTGCGACAAGTATAACCGCTCATTGAGACAAATGTCAAAAAAACAAGGAATATATTTAAAACAAACCTAACGAGTTTATTTATATGTGGATGGAGAAACTCCATGAAAACTTTTAAATGCCTGGCTAAATCGGTTGGTATCTTCGTACCCCACCATTAAGGCAACTTCGTTTACACGGTAATTTTTATTTTTGAAAAGTTCAGCAGCGTAAGACATCCTCGTGTATTTTATCAGGTCAACTGGCGATTTACCAGTTAGGGCTTTAAATTTACGTAACAAAGTTCTTCTGTGAATATTAATATTTTCTGCGAGGGATTCGACTGTAAAGCTATTGTTGTCAATATTTTCTTTGACTATTGTGATACAATCATTAAGGAATTTTTTATCGTATTTGGAGTAATTATTGTTAGAACGTTTAATGTCTGTGAAACTAAATTGCTTTCTTGTATTTTCGTTAGTTGTAATTAGATTACTTACTTTTTTAACTAATATATCAGAGTCAAAAGGTTTTACAATGTAATCATCTGCACCACAGTCATACCCATCTACTATACTTTCGGATGCACCTTTAGCCGTAAACAGGATAATTGTGATATGGCTTGTGTTTATATCATTTTTTAATAATTTACATAATTTGTTACCACGAATTTTTGGCATCATAATATCGCTAATAATCAAATCAGGTATATGTTTTAAAGCCATTTCTTTTCCTTCCAACCCGTCCTTTGCACAAATAACGTTATATGATTGAGTAAATAAATCATATAAAAATAATCGTAGTTCATAATTGTCTTCAATGATTAAGATACACGCCAATTTGTTATCTGAATCTTCAGCTATATGTTCTTCCAAATTTTCAAATAATAACTTTTTTGGTTTAATTTCAATTCTAAAAGGAGTTTCCGAACGAAATTTTACTTTTTCCAAAGGGAAAGTTAGGTTTACAGTTGTTCCCATACCCACTTCACTTGATATCTGGAGCTTTCCATTCATTAGTTCCACCAATTCTTTTACATAAGCAAGTCCAATTCCAGTTCCTTCAGCTTCAAAATCCGATTTTTCAACCTGATAATATCGTTCACCCAATCTTTTAAAATGTTTATCTTCAATACCTTTTCCAGTATCAATGATTTTTATTAATAAATCATTTAGTTTAACTTCCAAAATTAATTTTACCTGGCCATCCAATTTGTTATACTTAAAGGCGTTTGATAATAAGTTATTAAGGATTGATTGAAATCTTTCTCTATCAAATCTTATATAGGCTTTACCAATATTTGATTCAAACATAAGCCTGCAATTGCTTTGATAACAATATCCTTCAAATGAAATAACCGTTTCATTACAGAAAGCAACTACATCAAAATTTGATAAATTAAGTTTTAACTTATGTTCATCTAATTTTTGTAAATCAAGAATTTGGTTTACCAGCATTTTTAATCTTTTAGTATTATCAAGTGATAATTGAATTTGGTTAGTAATACTTTTGTCAATGTTTTTAGATTTAAGAATTCTGTCTAACGGGGACATAATTAAAGTCAGTGGAGTGCGAATTTCATGAGAAACATTTGTAAAAAAATCAAGTTTTCTTTTACCGGATTCCTGTAACCTTTTTGATACTTCCTGAATTTCAGTTTTTTGTTTTATTAAAAGTTGATTATCCTTTTTTTTAAGCTTGTATGCCCTAAAAAGGAATATTACTAGAACAATAAATACTGCTCCACCAGATATAGAAATATTTCTTATAAGCTTTTCTTTAGTTATTTTACTTTGCAGCTTGCTTGCTTCAAGTTTCCTTTCTTCCTCTTTACGTTCAAAAAAGAATTTCATTTCTAGTCTAGCTATCTCATTATATCTTTCGATTCCCGCTAAACTATCATTCATTTGGTTTACTATTTTTAAATAATCAGAAGCTACTTTAAACTCATTTCGTGAATAGTAAATATTACTAAGTGATTCCGCTGTTTTTTTTACTTTTTCCAATAAACCTAATTCTAAAGCTAACTTATGTGCTTTTTTTAAGTAAACTATGTAACTGTCTGTTTCTTGAATTGTTTGATAATAATTTGCAAGCTCAATAAATGATTTAATCATTTCCAAGCCCGATTCAATTTCAACAGCTATATTTCTTGCTTTGTCTAGATAAAAATAGGCTTGTTTAAAATCACCTTTCAAGATATAAAGATTTGCAGCTTCAATATAAGTACCATGAGCTAATATCTCAGGGCACGATTCACATATAACATCTATACTTTTTTGCATATAATACATGGCTGAATCATATTGGGAATTATGCTTATAATATCTTCCAATCCGGCAATATGTATTCGAAAGTAATGTGTAGCTATTCTTTGAAGCATTATTTAATATGTTTTTTAAATATTGTATTGCTAAGGAATCATTTCCAGCAGTAAAATATAATTCACTAATACAAAGATCAACCCAGTTTATGTAAAGATTGTTACCCGTTTCTTTGAAAAGATTTTTTGCTTCTTGAAAATATTCGAGTGCTATATCCTTATTTATATGATTATTGAGAAACAACTTGCCCGCACTAAAATATATTTTAGCTAACATACGCTTATCTCCTTTACTTTCAATATACTTTATTCCTTTCTGTAAATAACTATAAGCAAGTTTGTAATTATATTGCTCTGCATATATGGAGGTAATATTTTGATAACTGGTTAGTAAAGAATGAAAAGGGTAAATATTATCCTTGTTTCTAATATTCTTTTTGTAATAAACCAAAGAACTGTCATATACGCCAATACTTTGATATACTCGTGCTATATAATTGTTTGTATGTGCAATATACTCAACATTACTTAATTCATTAAACAACTCAAGCGCTCTTCTCTGATAAGCTATTGATTCATAATAATTAGATTTCCATTCTTCGATCCTCCCCAAATAATGAAAAGAAGAAGCCAATATTTCTTTTTGATTCTGTTTCTCCGCTAACTCTAAAGTTTTTAAAAAAGTTTTTTCAGCTTGTTTATAATTACCTGCATCATGCAGTTCTATAGCTTCATTGTAGAAATTAATTACCTGCTGGATACTAGGGGTATTAATATTCCATATATATATTGGAAGGCCAATGGATTGATTTGAATAAAAAGAATAAAAACAGCAAAAAAAGATTAATAACACTATTTTAATGCTTATTTTTTTCAATTTCCTTTTAATTATTTATCAATTAAAACAACTTTGTAAAATTATTTCATATAAAATCATTGATCTCTATAAACTTAAAAGTATAAATTACCACTGAATCTGAATTGGTATATTAACTACTTATAATAAGGTAATAAAATAAACTAAAAATTTTCTATTCGACAAAGCTTATTAAATAATTAGTTCTATGGTATATGCATAAACTTATGTGCTTGCAAAGAAATATTCCACTTTGGGTATGTTTTCACATAATCAACTATCGATAGAATATTTTGTTCATATTGGCTCCATTCCGATTGTAAGTAAAGCTTACATCTATTCGTAACTTTTTTTGATGCTTCTTCTGCCCAACGATAATCTTTATCATCATGAATTATAACCTTTAATTCATCGGCAATTTCATAATATTTATCAAAAGGAGGACTTTGTCTTTTTGGAGATAAACATATCCAATCCCATGTACCGGTTAATTCTTTTGCTCCTGCAGTTTCAATAAATGTTTTAATACCATGAACCTTTAACTTATCCGTTAAGGGTTTTAGGTTAAAAAGACTAGGCTCACCTCCTGTTACGACGACCGCATTAGCCGGTGTTTTCAATGCATTTGAAACAATGGTATCAATTGAGACTAAAGGGTGAATACTTGGATTCCAGGAAACCTTTGAATCACACCAACGACAACCAATATCGCAACCTCCTATCCTAATAAAATATGCTGCTTTTCCTGTATGATATCCCTCTCCTTGTAAAGAATAAAATTCTTCAACTAAAGGCAATTCCAGCCCTGCTTCTGCTATTTTTTCATCAAAATTTCTCATTCCTTCAATTTTATCCATGCAAAAATAAGGTATTTTTAAAATTTAATTGAACCTTGCAGGGATAATCCCTGCAAGGTTAAGATATCAAATTAGTTTTCTATCAACATCTTTATCGCCACGCCCGGATAGGTTAACAATACTTAACTCGTTTTTGTTCTTCAACAATTTCATGGCTAATGCAACAGCATGCGATGATTCAATGGCAGGAATTATTCCTTCTAAAGCAGAAAGTTTCTTAAAAGCTTCAATGGCTTCTGCATCTGTAACAGAATGATATTCTGCTCTTTTAGACTCTTTTAGGAATGCATGTTCAGGCCCTACTCCCGGATAATCCAGTCCTGCAGCAATAGAATAAGTATCAATTGGGTTACCTTGTTTATCTGCAACACAATAAGAATAAGTTCCCTGAAAGACCATAGGTTTTCCCATAACTAAGGTTGATGCTGTCCTGCCTGGAATTAAACCTTCACCTCCACCTTCGGCTGAATAAATCCTTACCTTCTTATCTTCTAAAAATCCTGAATATAATCCAATAGCATTTGAGCCTCCGCCCACACATGCAAAGATAGAATCTGGGAGCCTCCCCTCCTGCTCTATAATCTGTTTTCTTGCTTCAGACCCAATTATGCTCTGGAAAAATCGAACCATGCTTGGGTAAGGGTGTGGACCAACCGCTGAACCTAAAATATAAAATGCGTTAGAATTTTCGATATAGTAACCTAAAGCAGCATCCACTGCATCTTTCAACGTTGCGGTACCCTGATCTGTTGTTATAAATTCAGACCCAAGCAATTTTATCCTGTATGCATTTAATTGTTGGCGTTCTGCATCTTTTTTGCCCATGAAAATTTTACATTTAATTCCCATTAAAGCTGCTGCGGTTGCCGTTGCAACACCATGTTGCCCCGCTCCGGTCTCAGCAATTATTTCTTTTGTCCCCATTCTTTTTGCAATTAAAATTTGCCCAATAGTATTATTAATTTTATGAGCGCCTGTATGATTTAAGTCTTCGCGTTTTAGATAAATACGGCTTCCAACCTCACTTGAAAGCCTTTGCGCAAAGTAAAGAGGCGAAGGGCGTCCAACGTATTGATTTAAATAGTAATTGAATTCTTTGATAAATGTACTATCCGTTTTGAGTTCTTCAAATACTTCCGATAACTTTAAAAGTTTAGGTTCTAGTACAGGCGGGACAAACATGCCTCCAAATTCTCCAAAGTATCCCGGTTTGTTTTCTTGTTTATTTTCTTTTAATTCCGTTTTTATATATAATGTACTCATTTTCTTATGTTTTAAATATTAATAACTGATTTATTTGATGTATTTAATTTGACTTTTCAAATACGCCATAGAAACTGAATACGCCGCCACCAAAAAATGTATTGGTAATTATACATAGTGTAAAATTTTAAACAAAAAAACCGCAGGTTATAACCTGCGGTCTTGATAATATTATAACATACAAAGTTGGTTATATACCTGTTTTATGATATATCATTTGCCTCCACCAATTTGTATTTAAAATCTGTTTCATTTTTTCTTTATGTTTTACAAATATAAGAATGATTTATAAAAATCAAAGTTCTTATTGGATGTCTTTTAATAATTTTGTTCCTCTTGCATTTTGAACGGCTATATCAAAGTCATTCAACAACTTTATTATTTGGTCCTTTTCCGTTGATGCAATGGCCAATATTCTATCTGTACCCCTATGATCAATTGCATTTAATACATAACTAACGGATAATATATTCGTATCAACTGCAGGTTGGTATGCTGTTTCCTTTTCATATTGTGTATTAACTTCGGATAAAATTCCACTATCAACTAAAATATAAAGAATATCACGGACTGATCGAATTGGAATCTCCAACCTTTTGCTTATGTTTTCAGCTGTCATTGCTTTTTCGCCTTTTGCAAAATTTTTAATTAACAAATGAGCAACCATTAATGTTAATACACGCCAACTAAATGGGCTCAAGCTATGTGTATCAGGTTCAAATTCATATTTCTCCACATTTTGCACGGCAAATGAGATTTCTGCGCCGAAAAGAACAATTAGCCAGCTCATTTGCAGCCAAATAAGAAATAATGGCAATGCTGCAAAACTTCCATATATTGCATTATATTTCGAAACTCCAACTTGAAAATGAATATATACCCATTGTATAAATACAAATGCAGTTCCTGATATAATTCCTGCTACAAATGCAGACTTAAAGTTCACCTTCGTATTAGGCATTACCATATAAACCATTGTTAAAAGCAACCAAATAAGAACATAAGGGATAAGCTTTATTAAAAGAAACAATAATGGGCTTAAAACACCTACAATTGCACTTTCAGCAGCCAATTCTTTTAACATTGTTGATATAAAAACAGTTGCACTACTTGAAGAAACTAACAAAATTGGCGCAATGATCAACATAGATATATAATCACTAAATTTTCTGAACCAGTTTCTACCCTGCCGTATTTGCCAAATTGCATTAAATGAGCTTTCAATATTTCCAAATACTTTCATTACCGACCATATAAGTATAATTGCACCTATACCGGCTATTAAACCTCCTTTTGTATTTTCAAGAAAAGAGTTAGAAAATTGAATAATGTACTCTAAAACTTCTTGTTGCCCGGCAAACTGTTCATTCAGGTACCTTGTTAATTGCTTCTCGATTCCAACCATTTTTGAAATTCCAAAAGCCATTGCTGCTACGGGGACAACCGATAGCATTGAATAAAATGTTAAGGCTGATGAACGTAAACTTACTTTATCTTCATTATAACCCCGAAAAGCTAACAACAGAATGCGTACTACTTTTATTAAAATAACCTGATACTTAGGCATATCTTTAAATGTAATACGCCAAATATCTTTTCTAATAAAATTTAAAGCCTTTTGCAACATTATCTTATGTGTTTGGATTTAAGCATAAAAATAAGAATTTCCTGCCTTTAAAATCGATTTGAGCCTATTTTTCGCATAAATTTGTTAAACTCCATGGCCGAATCAATTTTAAATATCAACTCACAAATTAAGCATTGTAAGTATTGCCGCTTATACGAAACAAGGCTAAATGCTGTTTGTGGTGAAGGAATAATTCCTTCAAAATTTATGATAATTGCTCAAGCTCCAGGAAGAATGGAGGATCAAGAAGGTGAAATATTAATTGGACCATCAGGCAAGGTATTCAATAGTTTGTTGGAACAAGTTCAACTAAAACGCAAAGAAACTTATCTGACTAACTTGATTAAATGCTTTTTACCTAAATGCAGGAAGCCAAAAAGTGATGAATTAATTACTTGCAATGAGCTATACTTAGAAAAAGAAATTGAGTTGGTAAAACCGGAAATAATTGTTACCCTTGGTTATGAAATTTATATTTAAACGATTTGATTTAAAAGTACCTACCCGCATAGGATTCAGAAAATCATTTGGAAAGATATTCGTAGCTAAAAACAGAAAAATTGTTCCTGTAAGGCATCCTGCAACCGTTGTACATGAAAGCAAACAGTTCTCCAAGTTGGTTGAAGATTATAAAATCCTTAAAACACTTCAATCAAACTGCCCATTAATTGATTCATGTGCACAATATCGACGCTTTGAAGAGGGATTAATTCCACATGAATTCGTGGAATTGCATTGTTATGGTGACTGGAAAAACTGTAAATATTTTCAAAAAGAAAGGTATGTCCAAAAAGTACAATAGTTGAATTTTGTTCGTATTTTCTACTTTGAGTAACTTTGTGTCGTCTTTGTGGTTCTCTGTGTAACAGTCTTTTATAATTATACCACGTTTCACAAAACAAACACAAAGAACACCAGGACTTTTTGGACAACGCCATTATTCAATTTTAGTATAATCTATTCGTACTTTAGAACATTAACCGGATTTTTATGCGCTAACCGGATTGCATGATAAACAACTGTAATAAAAGCAATTATAATAGACACTAACACAGCTAACAACCATGAAAACACCGAAATATTCGTTTTATATGCAAAACTTTGCATCCAGTTAGTAATAAACCAGTATGCTAACGGTAATGCTATAATTATTGAAATAAATATAAATGTCATAAATTTAAATGACTGAGCCTTTATAATGGAAATATTTGAAGCACCGAGTACTTTACGAACTCCAATTTCTTTCGTTTTCAGTTCTGCATTATAAGCTGTTATACCAAATAGCCCTAAACAAGCAATAAAGATGGTAAAGATGGTAAAAGCCTTAAATAAATTACTCATTCTTGTTTCTGAAGTATAGTAAGAATCCAAATAATCATCAACGAAGGTGTAATTTATGATAGCGTCAGGAACTATTCCTTTTATTGTTTTTATTATTTGATCTAAGCTTTCTTTAACATTACCCGGATTAATTCTAATAATAACGTTGCTTAAAGCCCAACCACGCATTTCATCATCCATACAGTAATGTAAAACCAACGGTTCAACATTATTATGTAAAGATTCATAATGAAAATCTTCAATTACGCCAACTATTCTACCATTACTTCCGAACATTGGATCTGCTTCCCAACCAATCGGATTTTCCAACTGCAATATATTCACTGCTTGCTCACTTAAAACAAACAAGCTCTGTTGTGGAAATTCGTCGGTAACATCTTCTCCTTCAATAACATTTAATTCCATTGTTTTAATATAATCTTTACAAACCCTATTTACCCTCATTGCATGATTCGATAATTCAATATCCCGATTTAAAATTATCAGCTGTTCTACACTTAAACCTTGGCCCGGTAAATTATTGCTATAACACATATTTTTAACAACAGGCAATCTTTTTATTTCTTCCTTAAATGAAATAGAATTATCATAGATATGTTGGCCCAAACTACCGGTCACATTTAATCTCACAAGATTTTCCTTATTAAATCCAAGATTTTTATTTTGAAAATACCTCATTTGCTTGTAGATTCCAATAGTTGAAAAGATCATGAAAATTGAAATTACAAACTGAAAAACAAGCAAAGCTTTCCTAATTCTGTGTGATTTATTACTCGGATCGTTAATTCCTTTAACTGCCATAATAGGGTTAAATCTTGTAATAAAAAATGCCGGATAAATTCCAGATAGTAATCCAATGGATAGAACCATCAGAATAAAATACAACAAATTAATAGTCTTAATAAATGATGTAAATTCAAATTGCTGACCTGCTAAACCATTGTAATAAGGTAAAGCAATATCAATAAAAAGTATCGCTAACAAACCACCTAAAATAGCAGTTAATAATGCTTCGGATAATATCTGTATTTTCAACTGAAACCTGGAAGAACCATTTATTTTCTTTACGCCAATTTCTTTAGTTCGTTTCAATGCCAAAGATGTAGCTATATTTACATAGTTTGATGCAACTACAATTAGTATAAATACTATAGAAATAATAAAAATATAGATGTATGTAATGTTTCCGTTAACTGTTGCTTCACCATCCATATCAGAATGTAAATGAATATCAGTAATAGGTATTAAACTTAGCTCTGTACTTTGCAATATATCCGAAGGATTTTCGTAATCCTGAGTTCTATAAAATACCGTAAAGTCATCCATTCTTTCTAATACACTTTCAATATCTGCTGATTCTTTTAGCTTAACATAATTAAACATTCCTGCCCAGCCTCGTGCATAATATAAATCAACATAACCCCAACTAAGAATATCTTTTTTAAATTTTTTAAACGGCATAAAGTATTCGTAGTAGAGATGAGTACTTTGTTTACAATCCGGAAAAACGCCTTTAACTGTATATAAATTACCTATTGTTTCAATTTGCTTACCAATGGCGCTTTCATTCCCAAAATACTTTTTAGCTAAAGATTCGGAAATAAGCAATGAATTAATGTCTGAATAAAAATCATCAGGAGTACCTTCGATAAGTTGTAAACCAAACACTTCGAATATGGATGAATCAGCATGAAAGCCATTATCTTCTTCAAATTGAATCACATCGCCGTTCTTTGGTTTATAAAAAAACGTCATGCTACTTGCTTGTCTTAGTCTTACCGCACTTTCCACTTCAGGAAAAAACTTTGGTAGCTCATAAATTAATTGAGATGATGTCTGAGCCCATTCTCTTCCGTTATCACCATAATTTTGACTGGAAACTCGAAATACTCTTTCTGAGGCCGGAATATGCTTGTCGTAACTCAGTTCGTATCGAATATGCATTAGTAATATCATACTAACTGCAATACCCAAGGCCATACCTAAAATATTCAGTATGGTTGTTAGCTTTTGATTAAATGCAACTCTAATTGCTGTAACTATAAAATTTCTAAACATAATTTTAAATATTGTTTAGATTATATATTCGAATTTTATACCACAAAGTACATGTGCCTATTTTACAATTCTTTACAAAAATAGCGTAAGTCAAAATATCCCATTTTGTCCATTTGTGGACAAAGTGAAGTCCATAAATGAACAATTCATTAAATTTACTAAATTTGTTTCAGACATTTCGTAAGATGAAAAAAACTAAAGCAAATATACTTATTGTTGATGATGATCCGCATATATTATTTTCATTGCAGACCTTGCTAGAAAAGTACTTTTTACATATTTATACCGAAAAAACTCCAAAGAAAATTCCTTCTATTTTAGCTGAAAAGGAACTAGATGTAATTATTCTTGACATGAACTATTCATACGGTGAAACTTCTGGTAATGAGGGCATTGAATGGATTAAGAAAATTCAAAAAATTGACTCAAACATAAGTATTGTTCCTATTACAGCGTATGGAGGTGTAAATATGGCTGTAGAATCGTTAAAATCAGGAGCTATTGATTTTGTTGTTAAACCCTGGCAAAACGAAAAGATTGTATCAACCATTACAGCTGCCCTTAATTATGCAAAATCAAAAAGAAATATCACTGTTTTAAAGGAGCAAAAGGCAGTATTAAACAAAACATCCTCCAGTTTACCTAATGATTTTATTGGTGAATCGGATAGCATGCAAAAAATATTTGATAAAATTAATAGAGTATCCGAAACAGATGCCAATGTTTTAATTTTAGGCGAAAATGGTACTGGAAAAGAGCTTGTTGCTCGTTCAATACATAATCTATCTGAGAGAAAGAATGAATCATTTGTGAATGTTGACCTGGGAAGTATTTCCGAATCTTTATTTGAGTCGGAACTTTTTGGACTTACCAAAGGAGCATTTACAGATGCCAAAGAAACGAAACTAGGACGATTTGAAGCTGCAAACCAAGGAACTTTATTTTTAGATGAAATTGGTAATATACCTTTAGGTTTGCAGTCAAAATTATTATCGGTACTTCAAAACAGGGAAATTTTTAAAGTAGGAAGTAGTAAAGCTTGCCCTATAGATATTCGATTAATTTCTGCAACTAATCAAAATATTTACAATTTAGTAAATGAAGGATTATTCAGAAATGATCTTCTATACAGAATAAACACGGTAGAAATTCTATTACCTCCTTTAAGGAATAGAATTGAAGATATTCCATTGATAGGTAATTACTTTATTGGGAGATATTCGCTGAAATATAAAAAGAAAATTAATCCATTATCGCAAAAGCTTATAAACTATTTGCAGAAATATGATTGGCCCGGAAATATAAGAGAACTTCAGCATAGTATTGAACGTGCTGTCATTCTTTGTAATAAAACTGATTTAATCTCTGAAGATTTTCAATTTAGAAACTCTTTAGGTAATAATGAACAAATGCAATTTGATGATTTTAATCTGGATAGAATCGAAAAATGGGCCATTGAAAATTGTCTTGAGAAACATAATGGACATATTACCAAGGCCGCTGAAGAATTAGGATTAACAAGAGGTGCATTATATAGAAGATTAGAAAAATATGAAATTAAGAAGTATTAAATTAAAAATACTTTTAAGGATTTTGTTATTAGCAGTATCCTTCTTTTTAGTTAGCTATTTAATATTTGAAACAGAAAGTTTCGTACAAGCAATTTATGCATCCTTTTTACCAATTATTTTCAGCATTGAGCTTTATTTATACATTGATAGAAATAACAAACGGATAAAAAACTATTTAAATGCTATTGAACTGGATGATTTGAGTATTAAAATGCCCGAAAATATTCCAGATAAGAGTTTTTTAGACTTAAATAAATCTTTAAACAAATTCAGTAACAAATTAGAAACTCTCAGAAAAGATAGTATTGCCCAATTCTATTTTATCGACGCTCTTGTAAAAAAAGCTCAGGTTGGTTTGCTGGTTATCGATCAGAATGATACGATCTATTTTGTAAATGAATCGTTTGCCAAACTTATTGGAAAACCAAGAATTCAACTCCACCAATCTGCCAGTGAAGAAATTCCAATGATCTGGAAATCAATTCAGAACCTTAATTTAAACGATAAAAAATCAATTGATATAAAAATCCACGAGTTAAGCAGTGTATTACTTTTTCAGGTTTCTGAGTTTATAATTGACAATCAGAAGTATAGATTGTATTCTGCACAAAATATAAAATCTGAATTAGAAAATACAGAAATTGAAGCCTGGAAGAAACTAATTCGTATACTTTCTCACGAAATCCTTAATTCTGCTTCACCTATTCTCTCTTTAAGTAATAGTTTATCAGACTTAATTCAAGATCATGAGATTAATCAGGATAAATTAATAGCTAAAATTACTGAGGGATTGGATGTTATAAACCAAAGAAGTTCAGGACTTATTAAATTTACCAATGCATTTAGTACTATTTCAAAACTTCCGAATCCAGAGAAAATTGAAGTTCAAACCAAAGAATTATTTCAAAAACTAAAACTTTTATTTCAAAATGAATTAAGCAATAAAGAAATTGATTTTGAATTTAAGGTTTATCCCAAAGCGGAAAAATTATTTATTGATCACTATCAAATTGAACAAGTATTTATAAACTTAATAAAAAACTCTATTGAATCATTTAAAAATAAAGATGATCAAAGAATTATTATAAAGGCTTTTAACCAAAACAAGTTTATAAGAATTGAAATTATCGATAATGGTTCCGGAATTTCGGAAGATAAACTAGACAAAGTCTTTTTACCGTTTTTCACAACAAAAGAAAAAGGAAACGGTATTGGTCTTGCATTATCAAAACAAATATTAAATCTACACAAAGGAAATATAAATATTGATTCGAAAATAGAACAGGGAACTAAGATTATCCTTGAAGTTCCTATTACGAATTAAAATTTTAAATTATGCTACTTTCCTATACTTCCAAACAGCCAGGCTAAGCATAATAGTTCCATAAATTAACAAACTGAAAAATTCGTAAGAGATATCTCTAAATCCTGATCCTTTTAAAAGAATCATTCGGATAACTCTCATAAAATAGTAAAATGGATTAATGATATTTACCTTTTGAGCCCACGGTGGCATACTTTCGGTCGCAGTAAAAATTCCGCTCATTAAAATAAAAACCAACATAAAAAAGAATGCAATAAACATAACCTGTTGTTGCGTAGATGAAATGGTTGAAATAAACAAGCCAATTCCTAATACAACCATTAAGTAAACAACCGTAAAACCAAATAATAACCCTAAACTTCCAACAATTGGTATATGAAAAAAGAATTTGCCAATTGCCAAACCGAATGCCAATTCAAATAATGCAATCACCATAAATGGCAAAAGTTTACCTACAATAAACTCAAACTTTTTAATTGGCGTAACATTCAATTGTTCAATGGTACCCACTTCTTTCTCGCGGACTATGTTCATAGCAGTTAAAAACATACTTATCATTGTAACCAGTATAACGAGTATTCCGGGCAACATATATATCTTGTAATTTAGTTCAGGATTATACCAGTAAGTTGTCTCAATATTTATCGGTTCAAGGTTCGCTACCGAAGGCATTTGGGTTAAATCTACCATTATATTTCTATTAAAACCTGAGATTACTGCTGACGAATATGCATTAATTAAACTCGCCGTGGTTCCATTAATTCCATCTATTAATAATTGCACCTCGGTTTCATTTTCCCGAATTAAATCACGTTCAAAACCATAAGGAATTTGTACTATGACATCTGTTTTGTTTTTTTCCAAGGTTTCAAGTGCTTTATCCAAAGAGAAAGATACCCCGTTAATGTTATAAAACGGCGAACCATCAAACTTATTAATTAGTTTATGCGACATGCTTGAAAGGTCTTTATCAATCACATACATGTCAATCGATTTCATTTCTAAAGTTGCTGCATGCACTAATATTACAAGTTGAATAATCGGGACTCCAAGAATCATTGGAAGCATGGTTTTATCCCTAAATACCTGTATAAATTCTTTTTGTAGTATGTATTTAATTTTTCTCATTACTGTAATCTTTAAGCATAAATACTTTTTTATTCCAATCTCACTTTAAATTTTTTAACGCTCATCATAAGAAAAAACAAGGTCATTCCAGCAATTATCAAAGTTTCCTTCCATATAACACCTATTCCTGAACCTTTAATCATTATATTCTTTATAATGGTTATAAAATATTTGGCAGGCATTATAGCGCTAACCCATTGTAGTAATTTAGGCATATTTTCTATAGGAAAAATAAAGCCTGAAAGCAGCATGGTAGGCAACATTAGAGCAAACATGGAAATGAACATAGCAACCATTTGGCTGTTACTTGCAGTCGATATTAAGATACCTAAAGAAAGTGCCATAAAAATAAACAGCAATGTTTCGGTTAATAAAAAAATAAGGCTTCCTTGTATTGGCATCTCAAAAACGAAGAAGCTTAAAGCAATAATAATAATTGCATTAATAAATGATAACACCATATATGGAATTACTTTCCCAATTACAATTGGCAGTGGTTTTAAAGGAGAAACCAAGAGGACTTCCATAGTTCCCATTTCTTTTTCACGGGCAATGGAAATGGATGTCATCATAGCTGACACAAGCATTAAAATTAAAGCCATTGTGCCGGGAACAAACATATACACTCCTTTTAATTCATCGTTATAAAGCATTCGTACCTCGGGATTAATTTGATAAGTTAAACCCTCAGCCCAGAGCTCTTCTCTCATATAACTATTAATAATGGATTCAGTATAGTTAGCTACTATATTTGCGGTATTTGCATCAGATGCGTCGGCAATAATTTGTATAGAAGCTGAACCCTCCCGTTCTAATTTCTGGGCAAAATTTTGTTCAAATACAATTACTTCGCGAATAATGCCCTTTTTAAATGCATCTTCAATCTCTTTATCCGAATCCAAATTATCGCTCAGAATAAAAAAACCAGAGGCAGTAATTTTATTGGTTATTTCTTTGGTTATATGATCTTTTGATTTATCATAAACTCCAATTTTCACATCATTAATTTCATTGGAAACCACATAACCGAAAATTAAGATTTGTGCAATGGGCATACCAAATAGTATGAGCATCGTGCGGGGGTCTCTGAATATGTGGTGGAATTCTTTTTTAACAAATCCTATGAATCTCTTCATTCTTTTCTTTTTAATAAAGTTTATACCAGGAATAATCTTTAATGCTTATAAACAAACTATTAAGCACTAGCTTCTAACGAGCAATTTTTAAAAATACCTCATCCATATTTTGCGCATTAAATTGGCCCTTTAATTCAACAGGTGTACCTAAGCCTTCTATACTTCCCCTGTCCATTATTGAAACACGGCCACAGTATTCTGCTTCATCCATATAATGCGTTGTTACAAATACTGTTATTCCTTCATGCGAAGCTTCGTAAATCATTTCCCAGAAATCTCGGCGTGTAATGGGGTCAACACCTCCGGTGGGTTCATCCAGAAAAACGATCTTAGGGCTATGAAAAATAGCAACGGAAAAAGCAATCTTTTGTTTCCAACCTAATGGCAAAGAACTGATTAATGAATTTTGGATATCTCTCATTTTTAACCTATCCAGTAATGACTCTGTCTTTTCCTTGATGTATTTATTCGATAAACCATAAATACCACCATAAAACCTAATGTTTTCTTTAACAGTCAAATCTTCGTACAAGGAAAACTTTTGGCTCATATAACCTATATTCTTTTTTACCTTTTCACGTTCTTTATAAACATCGTAGCCAGCCACATTTACTTCTCCTGACGTTGGATATGATAATCCCGAAAGAATTTTTATTGCTGTAGTTTTTCCTGCTCCGTTAGCTCCCAGAAATCCAAAAATCTCTCCTTTTTTCACCTCAAATGTCAAATGGTCATTGGCTACAAAATCTCCAAATTTTTTTACCAAATCTTTAACCTCAATTATATTTTCCGTACTTTTTATCATTGCCTCTTACTGCATTAATTCCATGAAACAATCTTCAATATTTGCTTCTATTTCTTGAATCTTAACTCCCGAATGCCCCATTCTATTTAATTCTGGGGCCAGGCCTTTTAAATCATCATAGCCCGGTTTAACGGTTATGTGTAAGTATTCGCCAAATGGAAAAACGGTATGAATTCTGTTATCCGTTTTTAAATCTTGAATTAATTGATAAATATTATCGGATTTAATAGCCCAAAGCTTTCTGCCAAAGTTTTCTATTATCTTTTGAGGCGTATCAATTGACATAATCTCTCCGTTTTGGATCAAAGCAACACGGCCGCATAAATTAGCTTCGTCCATATAAGGTGTTGACACTAAAATTGTAATGCCTTTTTCCTTTAACCGGATTAACATTTCCCAGAATTCTTTTCTCGAAACAGCATCAACACCAGTTGTAGGTTCATCGAGTATTAATATTTCCGGGCTGTGAATTAAAGCACAAGAAAGTGCCAACTTTTGCTTCATCCCTCCTGAGAGTTTTCCAGCTTTTCTGGTTTTAAATGGTTCAATCTGAACATATATATCTTTGATCAGGGAATAGTTTTCTTCAATTGTAGTGCCAAAAATCCTTGCAAAAAATTCTAAGTTTTCTTCAACGGTAAGGTCTTGATACAACGAAAACCGTTGTGGCATATACCCCAGGTGGTTTCGGATTTTTTTATAATCACTTACTACATTTAAATCCATTATGTTAGCACTTCCTTCTGTTGGAAACATGAGTGTGGTAAGAATCCGAAATATAGTTGTCTTTCCTGCCCCGTCGGGGCCAATTAATCCAAATAGTTCGTCTTTTGAAACTGAGAAATCTATTCCCTTTACTGCTTCTACGCTATCGTATGTTTTTTTTAGCCCTTTAACGCTTACAATATGTCCTTGTGCATTGCTCATTCTTCCGGTCAATTTTAATTACTTAACCAAATATTACTTCACCTGGCATTCCGATTTTTAACTTCCCATCATTTTTAACCCTGATTTTTACTGCATAAACCATATTTACGCGTTCTTCCTTTGTTTGTATTATTTTTGGTGTAAACTCTGTTTGATCTGAAATCCAATAAATCTCACCCTCATATTCTTCGAACGAATCTTCATTCTTATCGATAAGTACTTTTACTTTTTGCCCCAACTCAATACTGGAAAGTTGGGCTCCGCTAACATAAACTCTTAATTCTATCTCGTCGAGGTACGCAATTTTATACAATGCTTTACCTGTAATTGCTATTTCATTTTCTTCCAGGTATTTTTCGAGGACGGTTCCATTAACCGGGTTGGTTATAATAGCTCTTTTGATTTGGTCATCAATAAGTTTAATTTGCTTATCGTATATATCCATTTCTTTTGTTGTGGATGTAATCTGAGTTTTGGTAGTGATAATTTGCTTTACTAAAACATCGTAATTTCCCTGAACCTCGTCCAATTGTTGCTGGGTTGCAGCATGATCCTTAAATAAGTTTTCAATTCGGTTTTTCTCAATCTCAAGGTTAGCTTTTTGCTCCTCTTGCACTGCAATTTGAGCTTTAATATTAATTAGTTTAGTTGCTACTGCTTGCTTTTGAACCTGGAATTGTTCCTTTTGAATAGATAAAGGAATGGTATCTATGTACCCTACAAAATCGCCTTTTACTAATTTATCTCCTTCTTCAATTTTAAACTCTTTTAGCTTACCTTGAGCTTCGGCACTAATAATTACTTCCTTTGCTTCAAAATTTCCATACGCATCGGAACCATTTTCATTTCCATTGCATGCAACTATTAATAAAGGAAGTACCCAAATAAATATTTTTGCTTTCATTTGTTCTAGAATTTAGTAATTAGTATCAAGTATCAAGATTTAGTATTTTCTTACTATTTCAATATGATTCTCAATTCCTAATTCATAATTTATAATTCGTAATTCTTTTATATCTCTCCTTTTAAATACAAGTAATTCACTTTTGATTGTACTAGCTGTAATTTGTGAGTCTCGTAATTTAGTTTCGCTTGAGTCTCAGCATTAAGTTCTGTTATATATTCAGTTGAAGTAATTATTCCATTTTCAAGCTTGGCCCTTGCGCTCTCAGTTACCTCTTCTCGAAGTTTAATGATTTCTTTATCACTGATTAAAGTGCTTTGCATTGTAGCTATATTAGCTAATTCATTATGTACAGAAACCATTATTTGTTTATTAAAAGTTTCTTTTTGAGTTGTAATTAAATCTTTATTGATAAGTGCAACTTGCTTTTTTCTTTTTGTCTGGTTCCAGTCCCAAATGTTCCAAGTTAACCCTACTCCAACAATATAAAATGAATCAAACTCACTACTTACCATATTTAATCCCGGTTTACCATAACCTAGCTGGGCAAATGAGTATAGCATAGGATTATTTTGCTTTGCTATTAACTCACCGGAAGCTTCGGTTTGCTTTATTTGAAGGTCAAAAAGATGATGTTCAGGCCTTGATAATTCTTCTCTTTCACTCATTTCGTAATCAGGAATTTTAAGCTTTACTTCAGAACTTATATCTAAACCTGTTAACTCAGAAAGAATTCGAATTGCCGCTAAACGTTGGTTAATTATTTCGGTAATGCTTTGTTTAATTTTCAATTTCTCAGCCTTTAGAACATTTAATTCTGCACTTAGCACCACTCCATTCTTAACTGCAGATTCAATCATTTTTTCCTGGTTTTCAATATCTTCCAACATAAGATTCATCAATTCCTCATTTTTCTCGAGGATTAAAATTGAAAAATAAAATAAGTTGACCTGTTCTTTTAATTTATTCAGTTCCACTTGTGTATTTTGTTTTTTAACGCTCAAGTCAGTATTTTCTAACTGTTTTGTAGCCTTAATTCTTCCCCAATCATAGATTAGTTGGTTGATATCAATGGTAGCTTGATATTGGTCTTTTTCAGCTTCAAAGCCAAAACCCATAGAAGGAATAGAAAGTTCCATTGCATCGGATTGATAGGTTGCTGTAGCATTCAAATCAGCACTTGGTAACCAACCGGCTTGGTGATTCTTTTGGTTCAAACTACTTAACTTCTCATTAATTGAAATCTGATTAATCAAAGGATAACTCACCATTAAATTTTCATAGCAATCGTTCAGGGTAATAAGATGTTCTTGCGCAAACAAACTGCCTGAAAATATCATAAATACAATCAAAAAAAATTTCATCAGGCTTTAATTGAATTAATTATAAACTCTTTCACAAACTCCTTACGTTGTTTAAGGAATTCATTATACTTCGCTTTATTATTTTCGAATAAAACCCCTTGTATAACCGGGCGCCCAATAATCGGAAATATGCACATGCCAATTATATTTACCATCAAATTTCTTGCATCAACAGGTTTTAAAATTCCAGCTTCAACTTCAGTTTTGATCTGTTTATCAAAATTTTCAAGTATATCATTTTCAGTAAACTGGATATTCTTTTCAAAAATATTTACTAAAATTTGAGGATTTCTATTTAATTCACTTAATACAAATGATGGTATAAAAGGGTGTTTGTATAATAAACTTATATAATTATTTACAAAGAATTCTATTTTTTCAATTACCGGTTTATCCGACGACATCATCCCTAATGTTTTGGGTATAAATATTTTGAAGGCCTTTTCAAATACCTTTTCAAACAATTTATCTTTTGTCCGATAATAATAATGCAATAAAGCTTTGTTTATTCCTGCTTTATCTGCAATTTCCTGCATTCTGGCTCCGCTCATCCCTTTTATCATAAATACATCTTCTGCCGCATCCAAAATTTTTTGTTCTGTGTTTTTTTCATGTTCTTTCATAAAGCTATATGTATTAACTATATAATTTAACCACATTGTTTAACTATTTGATTTAACCAATTGGTCAAATTTACGATTTTTTTTAATTATTGGTTATATTATTCCTTGCTTTTTTTATAAACCTTCATATAACTACCTGATAAACTGCATTATATTTTTGATTTGACTTTGTTTTATATTTTAAAAAAAAAATTGATTTATTAGCTCAATAAGTTTTTTTAAATTTTTAAATTTGTATAATCCTTTATGATAAATCCATTTTAACCTAAAATCATTTTTATGAGTACCAAAAGATATTATTTGATCATCTTGCTTTTATTATCAACAATAGCCTTAAATGCTCAAAACATTAGAAATAAACAATTCTCTTTATTTAGTTACAAACTTTCGGTTTCTAATGATTTTGCAGAGGAAATATTAGAATTAGAGCCATTTATTGATAATATTAAAACATATAATGATCCGGGCAACGAAAAGTTAAAAGCAATTTTAATACATATCATTTATTATAACTTAAAGGAAAAGCTTGAAGAAGAATTGGAAATGGAGATTCTTCCAATCAACACATTCATGCGAAACGTTAAATATGATGATTATGGTTATCCCGATGCAAATATCAGGCAAGCGTTAAGAAAAGGAAATTCTCGATTTTATTTTAGTGTTAATGCCAATTTGAAATCATTAACAAAAGATAAACGCAATGAAAATCCCGAAATATTTGAAGACGTGGATAATCCGGTAGTTTACCCTGAATTAACTATTGAAGTTACTGTTTTTAATAATGAAGGAATTATTCCTGTAGCTAAGTGGATCGGTACAACCACACCAAAGTATCCATTAGAAATAAATGAATATTTATTAAAGGGGTTTGATAACACTGAAATGGAGATCTTACCGGCAGAAGCCCAGCAAACAGATAATCTCTACTTAATGCTGGATAGGTCTATTCATAATGCTATTCAGGATCATTACAACGATTAGTATATGCAATCCTATCATTCCATAGGATTAATGTCAGGAACTTCTTTAGATGGTCTTGATATTATCTTGTGCAAATTCTCTTTTAATAAGAACTGGAACTTTAAGATAATTAAGTGTCATACAATTGAATATTCAAAAGAATGGTATGCTAAATTGTATTCAGCACCAACTCTTTCAGGTTTTGAGCTATCCCTCTTACATAAAGAATATGGTTCGTACATTGGGGATTGTGTTAAAAAATTTCTTAAAGATATCTCAATTGATATAGATTTAATAGCTTCTCACGGACATACGGTTTTTCACCAACCCGATAAAAAATTAACCCTACAAATTGGAGATGGACAAGAAATTGCCATCAAAACTGGTATTAAAACTATTAGTGATTTTCGCTCATTGGATGTCGCTATGGGCGGACAGGGAGCTCCGCTTGTTCCCATTGGTGATAAGTTGCTTTTTTCTGATTATGATTATTGCATAAATATTGGTGGTTTCGCAAATGTGTCATTCGAAGAAAGTGAAATAAGATATGCATATGACATATGCCCGGCTAACATTATATTAAATTATTTAGCAAATAAATTAGGGCAACCATATGATAAAAATGGAGCACTTGGTTTATTAGGTAAAATAAACCATAACCTTTTAGAAAAGTTAAACTCTCTCAAGTATTACTCTCAAAGTCATCCCAAATCTTTAGGAAAAGAATGGTTAGACAATACATTTTTACCCGTTATTAAGGATACCAAAATTACTTTTCATGATCAATTACGAACTGTATATGAACACATTGCATTACAGATTTCTCGTGCAATAAATTCCGATCAAAACTCTAAAACGTTATTAACCGGTGGTGGTACATATAACAAATTATTAATTAATCTTATAAAACATAACAATTCCTCTGAAATTATTATTCCGGATAAAAAAATTATTGAATATAAAGAAGCATTAATTTTTGCCTTATTGGGCACACTAAAATTGAAGAATCAAGTAAATACCCTCGCATCTGTAACCGGTGCAAGTAAAAATTCTTCATCAGGAATTCTATACAACCCGTAGTTAAAAAACATTAAACTATTTATGTTAATTTTTGTCTATAATTTTGTTCCTTAATACGAGCAATTGTATTTTTAACGTCCTTTTATCGATCATAAAAATTAAGTTATATGGAAAATTTTACTGCCTATAATCCAACCAAATTACATTTTGGTAAGGGAGTTACTGAGAAACTAAGCGAAACAGTTCTCGAATTTGGGAAAAAAGTTTTATTACTTTATGGAAAAGGGTCTGTTCAAAGAAATGGTATTTATGATAACGTTGTTAAACAACTAGGTTCTATAAAAGCGGAAATCTTTGAATACGGCGGAATCAAACCAAATCCCTTGGTAGATGATGTCCTGGAAGCCGCTCAAATAGGTAAACTAAATAATGTTGATGTTATTGTTGCAGTTGGTGGAGGAAGCGTTATTGATTCGGCTAAAATAACTGCTTTGTCAATAGCCAATAATACTGATCCATGGGCCATCATGAAATATAAAGTAAAGCCTAAAAAAACTGTTCCGTTAATTGCAGTTTTAACACTTGCAGCCACAGGAACTGAAATGAACGGTGCTGCAGTTCTTCAAAATCATAAGACGAATGAAAAAATCGGATATGTATCTTCTTTAAATTATCCGAAACACTCATTTCTTGATCCGGAATTTACATTTACTGTTCCAAAAAATTATACAGCATATGGCATAGTAGATTTGATAGCCCATACGTTAGAAGCATATTTCGGTGAAGGTGAAGCGTCATTGTCTGATCGCTTTGTAGAAGTAATTATAAAAGAAGCTATGGAATATGGTCCACATGTTTTAAAGGAACCGCAAAATTATGATTATCGTGCTAATATTATGTGGGCTGCAACTAATGCACTCAACGGTTTAACAAACTACGGACGTAAAAATGGAGATTGGGGTGTTCACGGTATTGGTCATAATATATCGTATTTATTTGACACACCTCATGGTGCAACTCTTTCCATTGCATATCCTGCATGGTTAAAACTTCAAAAAGATCGAATTCCGGAGAGGATTACCAAGTTAGGAAATCAACTATTTGGAACAAATTCGGTTGATGATACTATTGAGCGTATTGAAAATTTCTTTAAGTCAATCAATTGCCCAATTAGATTGTCAGATATTAATATTGGAGAAGATAAAAAAGAAGAAATTATTGAACAAATGCTTAATACTAAAATAAATGGTATGGTTCATGAATTTACTGATGAAGATCGTAAAAAAGTTGTTGAATTAATGATGTAAAACACATTCACTTTTTTAGTTTAATTATTTTCATATTTTTGTCAAACTCAAGTATAAAAAAAACAAATCATAAATAAATTAACTATGAAAAAAACGCTATTAACTATTTCGTTAACTCTAATTTCAGTTCTTCTGATAAATACAGGTTTTGCCTGTACAAACTTCTTAATCACGAAAGGAGCATCAACTGATGGTTCTACTATGGTTACATATGCTGCAGATGCACATGTACTTTATGGTGAGTTATATCATTGGCCTGCTGCAGATTACCCTAAAGGAACTATGTTGAAGGTGTATGAGTGGGATACCGGAAAATACTTAGGTGAAATTGACCAGGTTGAGCGTACGTATAATGTAGTTGGAAATATGAACGAATTCCAGCTTGCAATTGGTGAAACTACATTTGGGGGGCGTTCCGAATTAAAAGACTCAACAGGTATAGTTGATTATGGTAGCTTAATTTACATTACATTGCAAAGAGCAAGAACAGCTCGTGAAGCTATCAAGGTAATGAGCAATCTAGTCAAAAAATATGGTTATTATAGTTCAGGAGAGTCTTTTTCTATTGCTGATCCGAACGAGGTATGGATTATGGAATTAATTGGTAAAGGCCCAGGTATTACCGGTGCGGTTTGGGTAGCGCGTCAAATTCCGGATGGCTATATTTCCGGACACGCTAACCAAGCAAGAATTACAACTTTCCCATTCCAAAAAGAGAATAATTTTAATGATCCTAACCAAACTACTTACCATTCACCTGATGTAATCTCATTTGCTCGTGAAATGGGATATTTTGATGGAAAAGATAAAGAATTTAGTTTTTCTGATACTTATGCTCCTCTAGATTTTGGTGCTGCTCGCTTTTGTGAAGCACGTGTTTACGCAGGTTTTAACAGGGTTGCTTCCGGTATGGAAAAATATGAAGATTATGCAATGGGTGAAAATCTTGAAAACAGAATGCCACTTTGGATTAAACCTGACAAGAAATTATCTGTTCGCGATGTAATGAATATGATGCGTGATTACTACCAAGATACTCCTATGGATATGACTAAAGATGTTGGAGCTGGTCCATATAGTAGCATTGTTCGTTGGAGACCACTTTATTGGACCGTTGACGGTGAAAAATATTTCAATGAAAGAGCAATTTCTACTCAACAAACTGGATTTTCTTTTGTTTCTCAAAGCCGAAGTTGGTTACCTGATGCAGTTGGAGGAATTCTATGGTTTGGTGTTGATGACACATACTCAACAGTTTATGTACCAATGTACTCAAGCATGACCAAAATACCAAAACCTTTCGCAGTAGGTAATGGTTCAATTATGGAATTTAGTGAAACTTCTGCATTTTGGGCATTTAACCAAGTTTCTAATTTTGCTTATACCCGTTATTCTGCAATGATTCCAGAAATCCAAAAGGTACAGGACAAACTTGAGTTAGGATTCATTGAAGAGGTTAAAGGAATAGATAAAGCGGCTGAAGAAATTTATAAAACGAATCCCGAACAAGCTGTTAAGTTTTTAACTGATTATTCAATTGTACAAGCAAATAAAACGTTAAAATACTGGAAAAAACTATATGCCCATTTATTTACTAAATTTATGGATGGTAATATAAAAGAAGCCAGACCACTTCCTGAAGGCCAATATTATACTCCGCCTAAAGTTGAACAACCAGGTTATGGAGATGAATGGTATAAGTTTATTATTCAGGAAACCGGTGAAAAGTTTAAAGTAAAAGATGAAGATGAATAGTCATCTTTGGTAAAGATTACTTTTATTTAAGAAGCATATTTTAAAGAATCCCTAAAATTTAGGGGTTCTTTTTTTGTATTTTACAATACTGGATTTTTGATTCTATTATTTGTAAATTTGATAAAAACCATAAAACTATAAAACTATGAAATTTTTAAAATGGCTTGGTATTGTATTAGCTTCTATTATTGCTTTAATTTTATTAATTCCTTTGTTTTTACCTTCTGATTTTCATGTGGAAAGAAGTACAGAAATTGAGAGATCGCCTGAAATTGTTTTTCAAACTGCAGTTGACATGAATCAAAGAGCTAATTGGGATCCATGGTTAGAAATGGAACCAAATGCCGAGGTTAAAGTAGAAATGACTCCTGAAATCATTGGATCAGGTTATCATTGGAAAGGAATAGAAATTGGAGAAGGAAAAATGACAATTAAAGAATTTGTTCCAAATAAATTAATTAAATCCGATATAGAGTTCATTGCTCCTCGAAGCTCATCAGCACAAGTTATATGGAACTTTGAAAATTCTGATAAAGGAACAAAAGTAACCTGGGCTTTTGAAGGAGATTTATCGTACCCGTTAGAAAAATGGATGGGATTATTTATGGATATGATGCTTTCTGAATCATTTGAAAAAGGGTTAAAAAATTTTAAAGAACTTGTAGAAAGTAAACCGGAAATGACAGGTAGGACTGGAAATATATCTGAATCCCAATTTGAAGGATTAATTGGAGTAGCCATTAAAGAAAAATGTGAAATAAGTCAAGTTAGTTCAAAAATGATGCAAATGTATTCATCATTAATGAAGCATCTTAATGAACATAACGAAGAAATAGCTGGGTTTCCTTTTACTATTTATCATTCCATGGAAGAAGATGGATTTATAACTATTGAGTGTGGATTACCGGTTAGCAAGAAATTAGAAGAAAATGATAAAATTAAGTCGATTGAGCTACCTGCAGGTAATACAATAATGGCATCGCATTTTGGGCATTATACTACTTTAAAATTAACTTATGAGGCAATACAAAAATACATTGAAGAGAATAATCTTGAAATTATTGGTGCTCCATTCGAAGTTTATGTAACCGATCCAATACAAGAACCTGACCAAAGTAAGTGGGAAACCAAGGTATATTTTCCAATAAAGTAATTATCTTTTTGAATTCAAAATTGGAGGTTGTCTAAAAAGACTCGAAGGCGTCATTGCGAACGTACCGTTGATTCTTATAATCAAGAGGTTATTTGCCCATAGCAGGCAGGCTTCGTCCTCCACGATAGCTTTAGGGACTCCACGTAATGACGTTGGATTTTGACTTTTTGTACAACCTTTTTTATGATTTAAGAATGTTTTTTAATTTCTAAACATTAACACCTCTTCGCAATTAATCAAAACCGCAAAAAAAATGTAAAGCACTTTCATTTTTAAACAAAAAAATTATAAGTTATAAAAAAAAAATCGTAATATTGCGCTCTGTTAAAAATACGGAATACAAAATTTTTTAAATAGTATATCAGGATGGATTTAATTAAAGTTGTTGAAAATGAGTTCGCTGTAAAAAAGGATTTTCCTGAATTTAAAGCTGGTGATACGGTAACTGTACATTACAAAATTAAAGAAGGAAACAAAGAAAGAGTCCAAAATTACAGAGGCGTTGTTCTTCAAAGAAGAGGATACGGACAAAACGAAACTTTTACTGTTAGAAAAATGTCAAGTGGTGTCGGTGTAGAAAGAATTTTCCCTATAAACTCGCCTTTTATTGAAGAAATTGAAGTTAACAAAAGAGGTAGAGTTAGACGTGCAAGAATTTTCTACCTGCGTAATCTAACTGGTAAAAAAGCAAGAATCAAAGAAAAAAGATTTTAAGATATTTTATAATAAAAAAACCTCTCATTTTGGGAGGTTTTTTTGTGTATAATTTCAAATCCGATCCATACTTTCGGATTATTTTTCGAAAGAAAAGAGAAAAGACTTCCAGATGTACATATTTTTTATATATTTGCACGGCTATTGAACCTGTAGCATAACGGATAGTGCACCTGACTACGGATCAGGAGGTTGGGGGTTCGAATCCCTCCAGGTTCGCAGAACGGAAGAAGCTTATCATTTTTGATAAGCTTTTTTTATACTTTTTTGGAGGGATGAGAACCGCCAAAGGGGTTCGAACTATTTCATGAGACTCGTTTACGAGGCGAGTAATCCCTCCAGGTTCGCAGAACAGAAGAAGCTTATCATTTTTGATAAGCTTTTTTTATACTTTTTTTTGGAGGGATGAGAACCGCCAAAGGGGTTCGAACTATTTCATGAGACTCGTTTACAAGGCGAGTAATCCCTCCAGGTTCGCAAAGAAACTTCTATGTTGTAAATTAAGGGAAGTCTAATTTTTATTGTAAAGAGTTTCAATTTTTATTAACTTTATTGTACTCTTAAATTAACCCAATGACTAACCTAAATAAATTATTCATGTATAAACAGAATATTGGGCCCGATTTTTTGAAACGCTTCTGTCTTTTAAATAACATCAGGTCAAAGTTTTTAACCGTATTCTTATTAATTTGCTCTTCATTATTTGTACTTTATGATTTCTTTATTATCCAAAAAACTTCAAGTACAGAACTATTCTTATTGCATTTTAAAGCTGATATTATTTTTTTAGTTCTTTCAATGACATTTACACTATTTATATACTTTAACCAAGTTAAAACACATCATAATCTTCAGAATTATCATAAATATATTCATGGAATTATATCGCTAAGTGTATTGATTTGGTCTGTATTTAAATCTATTTTATTTATAAAATATGGTAATGGATCCTATTCCTTAGCTTTTATCTCAATTCTTTTAACAAGCTTAATTTATCTTTTCCCAACACTCTTTCATTTTGTGCAATTATTCTTTGTATGCATATTTGCCATTATTATATCATTGACTATGAGCATTACAATCAATGATATAATCTATGATTTCAGTATTCTTGTGGTTTTTATTTTTCTTTCGATTTTAGTTTCCCGATATATATTTTATTTACAGTATAAAGTTCTTTTAAAAGAAAAAGAAATATTAAAATACAAAAGGAAAGTAAGTAATGGGATAAAATAACAAACCAGACTATAAATAATCTGGTTTATTAATAAAAATATTATGTTTTAAAATTTAAACTCTTACACCTAAAACTATTATATCATCTACTTGTTCCCATTTACCACGCCAATCATCTATTGTTTTATCCAATATATCCCGTTGCTCTACCATTGGTTTTTGATGAATCTCTAGTAATAAGTTTTTAAAATTCTTGGTTTTAAATTTCTGCCCATCTTCTCCACCAAACTGATCCTGAAAACCATCCGAGAAGATATAAAATGTATCTCCTTTTCTCAGATCGATCTCGTTGTTTGTAAAGGATTCTTTTTCTTTTATATATATACCTATTGGCATTCTATCCGCCTTAACCTCCGTTAGTTCATTATTCCGGTATAAATACATTGGATTATAAGCTCCGGCATACTGCATTTTCATGTTTTCAAGATCAACAATACAAAGTGCTATATCCATACCATCTTTTGCTTCACCCTCTTTTCCCTCTTGTCCTAACGTTTTCTTTACATCCCTTCGAAGATCATTTAATATAACGCTCGCAGTCGTAATATCATGCCTGTTAACTATTTCGTTTAAGAAAGAAACTCCTAACATGCTCATAAACGCTCCAGGAACACCATGTCCTGTACAATCTGCAGCAATTAAAACTAATAAATTATCTTTTTTTGTCATCCAATAAAAATCTCCACTTACAATATCCCTGGGTCTGAATAAAATAAAATGTTCCGGTAAGATCTCATTTGCATATTCATTTGAAGGAAGTACCGCGGTTTGAATTCTGCTTGCATATTCTATACTATCCGTAATACTTCTATTTTTATCTGCTATCTCATCTCTTTGTTTTTCAATCTCATCTTTTTGCTTAACAACCTCTTCTGTTCTTTCTTTAACAATCTTTTCGAGTCTGATTTTCTCGAGCTCCAGTCTTCTTGTATAAATTTTAACAATTATAATTACAATAAATACGGCTAATACCAAATAAAAGAAATATGCTACAATAGTCTTATACCAAGGTGGTTTTATTGAAAACTGATATTCAATAACTTCACTCTCAATTCCATAGATATTTCTAGCCTTTACTTTGAACGTATAATTTCCCTCATCCAGGTTTGTATATCCCCTTTCAGTCTTAGTCTCCCAACTCGACCAATTATCATCAAATCCTTCTAATTTATAACTATATTTAATTTCATCGCTTGGCATATAAGGAGTTGTGTAAAAAAACACAAAAGAATTATCCTTGTACTTAGCTACTGTTTTAAGTTCATCAGGTTGTTTTACATCAACAATAAATTTCGTTGTGTCTTGATAATAAGTTCCATAGAAAACAACAGAATCAATTCCCATCTCAACTTTACGAATAAGGCTATTATAATATCTGGTAAAATCTTCGCTTAGTTTTTCCTGATAATTATAAATTGCGTCAGATGTAGCAATCCAAACACCGTTCTTATTATCTGGCGTTACTTTATAAAATGATTTATTAACTAATCGTTTAAACGGAATATCCGTAATTGTGATTATCCTATCTTGACTAATTGTTATTTTATCCAGGTACTCAACACCGGTATTTTGATCAACAGCTATAATCCAGTACTCTTTATCAGAAACTTTTTCAATATATTTAACTTCATCATTACTATTAAAATATTTTTCACCAAACCCCTGGTACTTCTCAAATCTATCTTTATCTATACTATAATAATAAACTCCTTTTTTTGTACATACAACTATTTGATAACCAATAGCATAAGCTCTTATGTTTTTAGTATCGGGCAAGCCATGTTCTTCGTTAAACTTAGTAAGAACATGATCGGAATCTAACTTTATTATACCGTTTAGTGAAGTACCTAACCAAATATCACCATTTTTATCTTCTACAACTGTCAATATCTCAGCTTTAAAATCCTCTTTAACAGAACCATGGTCTATCCATTTTCCATTTTTATATTCAATCAAAACAAGTCCGCTTTTAGTTCCAATATAAATATTATTAGGATTAGTTTTGGATTGATAAATAAAATCGATTTCATATTCCTCCTCCGAAATCTTATCAGGTTCCTTATCCTTACCTTTATATTCAAGTAAACCATATTGCGTACCTAAGAAAAGTCTAGTTTCGCCCGATATCTTATCAAGAAATACCTCTAAATAACTAACAGTTCCTTCAAATTGAACCTTTTTAAATAAAGGTTGCTTATTGATATTGTAATCTAAATAGTATAAACCAATATTCGTAGCAACTAAAAGTGTTTCATTATAACGTATAACAGTTAATATGATTCCCTCAATACCGTACTCCTGCCCTAACCTTGTAAATGGAGTATTTAATTCAACAAAAGAAATTCCTTTATTAAGTCCTAACCATAAATGCCCATTGTAAGATTCATATAAATTAATTACGGTTAAATCTTGCAATCCATTTTCTTTATCCAACTTATAAATAAGTTCTCCTTCAGGAGTAAAAACTAAACAGCCATTATTTAATGTTGCCAATGCATAATTTCCATTTGAAAGTTTTATTCCATTGTAAATTAGTGAATTGTTTAATTCTGATGTTAAATGCTTAAAATTCTCTCCCGGAAGAACAAAATCCTTAACTAATCCTGTTGTTGAATTATAAATATAAAGCCCGTGGTGCATTGTCGATACTAAAATTTCCGATTCGGACCAAGGCAACATAACAAATACGTCTTTTTCTTTAAAAAAATCTCCACCATTTGAAAGTATCACAGAATCTTTGGTTAATTCATACAATCCATCATCATAATGTCCCCAATATATTTTACCATTTACATAAAAGCTTAAAAATGATCCTTCTTTATTCCTATATATTTTTGATAATGATTTTTCGGAGTACTTATATATTTTTTTATCACTACAGAAATAAACATCTTTTTCATCTGTAAATATTTTCCAAACATCTTTAAATTCGGTAGAATCTAACTGATCAATTAAAGTTACATATTGCATCTCCCCTAACTTATTTGGTGCCAGGTATCCAAATTCATCTACCCCTCCAACATATACAGTACCGTTCGAATACGCCAGGGATCTTACAATTGAACCATTTGCAATGGGTATTTTATTCCATTTATTACCATCGAATTCAAGAACACCATCGTCATTATTCGCAACATATATAACCCCTCTTTGATCTTCGCAAACAGCCCAATTCTGTTCTGCGGCATCATAATCGTTAGGTGCGTAATTCTTTATAAAAGGAATTCCATTTTTGTTAACTTGTGCAAATAAGGAAATATTTAGTATTAAAGAGATGAAAAACAGGCTATACTTTCTTACCATAGTAGATTTATTTCGATCGAAAAACAATATAAATATAAAAAACAAAAAGACAAAATACTAAAAAATAGTATGTTGTATTTTAAATTGAATTAAACTTTAAATTATTATTTTTGTTTAGATATCAATTTTCAATTAATCGTTCTAAATTTGTACAATTACGACACAAATATCTATTCCATTCAAAATTTACGTTCCACGTATGTTTTATTAAATCTGAATTTTCAGTTGATAATATTTCACCAGAAATTAAGTTTCAAGTATCGGATTATTAAAGTACTTTAGCTTTTACTTAAATTTTGTTCTTAGGTTTTACAGAACAATAAGTTTCTTCATATTTATAAAGTCTATAATGTCATTAACTGAAAATTAACACCATCGTATATTAACAAATGAATGCCTCCCGCATTGATCTCTCCGCCGGAAAGTTCTGAACCGGAAGGCAATATTATTGATTTTTCATCCAGATCGTTGATTTTAATAGTTGAAACTGTTGTATTCGTATTTGAAAATTTTATATAAAATGCCATTCCTTCAATATACATTGCAATACTACTGACTTCAGCCGTATAAGTATTGGTTCCGGATGCTGATCCATAGTTAATTGACCCATTTATTACTACTTTATCTTCCTTAAAATCGCCATAAATTAATGGGTTTGGCATACTACTATTTTCAATATATAGCTTTTGAGAACCCGTTGCGTTAAAACCAGCGTTATAACCAATGTATACACTGCTATCACCCTCAACATTCATACCTGCCGCGACCCCAATATATATGTTACTGTTTCCATAGCTCCATCCTCCTGCATTGTAACCAACCGCAACATTTTCACTCCCGGTTGAATCTTTATTTACAGCAAGCGCACCAATTAACGTATTTTTATATCCTTTGGTAATTCCTAAACCTGTTTGATGACCCAGAAATGTATTTTGAGTTCCGGTGGTGACCTGTTGTCCTGAATAGGAACCGATTAAAGTATTTTCAACGGCAGATTCAACAAATATACCGACACGTTTTCCAATAAAAATGTTTTCACTACCATCAACATTATGATATCCTGCCAGTTCTCCTATAAAAATATTATCATTTCCACTTTTGTTTGCTCTTCCAGCCTTATTTCCAATAAATGTATTCATTATTCCGGTTGTATTATTGTAACCAGTTTCAAATCCAACGAATACATTATCATCTCCATCAATATTAGAATATCCACTTTGACTTCCCAAAAATACATTATTAATACCTTCAGTATTTGTATATCCTGAACTACTTCCAATAAAAACATTATCGTAACCTAATGTATTATTAAAGCCTGATTGAGAACCAATATAAACATTAGACATACCATGTGTGTTATCTTTTGCAGTTTGATATCCAATGAATATATTTCTTGATCCGGTTTCATTTTCCCTACCTGTTTGATATCCTAAAAACACATTGTAATTTCCAAAATCCGGACTATCCAATGTTTTCTGACCACTTTCGTGCCCTATAAAATAATTTTCCGGAGTTATGTCAAGAAAATTATCAACGTTACCTTTTGATGGATTTCTACCACTAACAGCAAATCCACCAACTTTTCCTTTTGTAGCTTCTTGATTAACATATATTCTTGTACTATCGGCAGTTACAACTAAATATTCTTCTTCTATTGATTTGCTTGGGTTACGGCCACTTACAGCAAAACCTCCAACTTTTGCTTTACTTTGAGGTTGATTTACGTAAATTCTTGTGCTATCAGCGGTTACAACCATGTATGTTTCTTCTGTTGATTTACTGGGATTACGACCGCTAACAGCAAACCCCCCAACCTTTGCTTTTGTAGTTTCATTTACATACACTACCGCACCATCGGGATATACGGCAAATACTACGTTGCCATTGCGATCTTTTACTGCAAATAGTGTATCTGTATCGGTTACATATATTATGTCATCTTCTAATCTTTTTGCAACGTTTGCTGTATCTGCTTTTATTGATTTAGCAGCTTTATCAGAGTAAAGTGAATATGGCACTGATAACAATTGAATTATACCCATTTCCTTATAAGAGGTCCCGCCACTCTCATCTATCTCTATTTTTAAAAAGTAATCATTACTACCCCAATCGATTAAACCGAAATCATTGGATTGGTTTGTTCCATTTCCTATTTCTAAATTACATTGTCCATAACTATTTGAAGTTACATTATGATTCTCATTATATACATCTGTACCGGTTTCGCTTCCTTCTAAAATAGTTATTCTGAAGTTAACATCCTGATTTGTTATTAACTCTCCATTGTTATTTCTTATTATAGATTGATAGTTAAAATAATCAGATTGAGCAAAAATGTTTAATGTTAGAATTATTAAAATTCCTAATAGTAATTTTTTTTTCATAGTAAGTTAGGTTTTAGTTGGGCATTTAATTTAGTAATAATATTCCAAAAAATAAATAAAAAAGGTTGCCTATTGACAAGCTTTATTCCTAGTAATAATCTTATTATCTTGATTTTAATATATCAACTTCTCTCTTTAGATCAAAAATCATTTCCTTTAACTCTTAACTCTCTTATTATGGCCTATTGTTCCTGAACTGCTTTTGTTAGGACAAGAATTAATTTCATTTGGCTGATTTTCAATATATCTTTTTATTTATTATAGGATACCATACCTGGAAATACCTTATTTGTTTCTTGAGCAATAAAACCTAATTTATCGATTCCGGAACTATCTTTATATTCAAAATCTACAACCCTTAACTTTTCTATAATATTAAGACCATATACCAATAAAAAACATCATAAATAATAAAATATTCCTTTTCAAGGTGGTAATTATTTGGTTAGCGAATTGTAATCAGTACTGAAATAGGTTATATATTCATAACTAAATAAATTTAAGGATTATACAGGTCAAATTTCATGAGTTTTGATAAAAGCGGTTAAAGAGTTTAAGTGTGCGAATTTATTTACTTTTCGTTGATATTTAACCATTTGTGAATTTAATTACCTAATAACGTTTAAGCACAAATACAAAAAGGTTTCTATGTATAATTTCTGAAGAGAGTTTTATATGCTTAACTAAAAAATAGTAAATACAACTTAACTAATTAACGCCCAACCTTTAAATAGAAAGTCTTCGCGTAGCTTCTCTTTTGCTTCTATTTTATCATTACTTAAGAATACAAATACAGCTACTTCTGTTTTTTGTTCATATTTAATAGGTTCCTGAGGTTTTTTTGCTTTTATTAAAATGTGTGATCCACAATAATCCAGAATTTCTTTTTTATTTTCAAGTTCAAATAAATACCACTCTGAATTTCCGGAAACAGTTTCATGTCTAATTACTTTCCCCTTGTTTGGAAATAGCCGCATTAAATCCCTGTTCTTTGATATTGCCTCTATATCAAAGTTGTCACCTATAGCATTTTTTGGATTATGATCCAATTTTAATGAAAATCTTGGTAATTTTATTTGTATTGGCTTCCACCTGCGATGCTTAACACTTATAGTTCCAAGATTTGCAGATATAAAAATAATTAAATAACCACCTGAAATCAAAGAACTTCTCAAACTAATCCAACCATCTTCATGCCCAAAACGAAACGAAATTGCCAAATATTGAAACATTAAAATGAATGAAAGAGAATATATTAAATAATTTTGAAGCTTTCGTCGATTTAGATGTATCGTTTCATCGTAAAACTCTGAATTACTTAAAGCATTTGAAATTAAAGTATTAAAAAACGAAAAACAGAATATTAATATTATAATTGATATTAGCCCGAATTGACTAACTACCGGATTTATTAACCAAAAATTATATAAGCCATGTATAACTGCTGCTAAAAGAAAATACTTTGCAAAATCCGTAAGTAAACTTTTTCTTGCTTTATATTTATCTAACATTAGCCCATAAGCAGCTAATGACGTAAGGAACATGTGAAAAACTACGGCCGTTAAAGCCCGCCCCATAATAATTTGAGGGCCATAGCTATTAAAATAAAGCAGGTTTTCTGCAAACGCAAAACCCAAAGCTGAAACCGACCCATAAACTAAATAATCAACCGGCTCATTAATTGCTTTAGAGTATTTCAAGATTAAAATCACCGGAAGGATCTTTACAAACTCCTCAATCACGCCAATTCCAATAATACAATAAAGTAAATCGTTCCATACTTTTCCGTTCAACGAAAATCCTGTAAACATCGAATTTAAATCGCTTAATAAGAAAGTTATTTTTGAGAATAATACACCAAGGAGAAAGATAAGTATAAGATGCTTCCATTTTTCTGGCTCATAAATATCAATTTTACGTAAATAGAATAACCAACTGATCATAACTAATAATGCTCCCAAAAACCCTATTAAACTTTGATTCTGATATATATGAGAAAAAACTGCTTCGAAATAGCCTAGTAAATTAAAATTTGACAGGAATAAATACCGTTTCAATTGAGATGGAAAATATACGCGTGCTTTCTTCTCTTTTAGTAATTCATATAAATCGTTAATCCTATTTTGTGTTGAATATAAATTAATAAGATTTGCATAAGCACCTTCCAGGTTTCCATTAGCTTCAATGGCTTTTTTGTAATATTCCTCGGCTTGATTAAAATTTTGTAAAGCGTAATAAATTCGTCCTGTTGAATTATTTAGATACTTTAATTCGGTGTTATTAACCTGGGTAAAATAGAGCAAAGCATTATTGTAATTCTGTTTCATAGATGAAATCAATCCTAATGAATAAAATCCAATATCATTCGCTTTTAAATCATCATAATCCGTATAGGCCCAGTAAATATCAATTAAATCTTTTTCGTTTATTATTCTTGAGCCTGGCGGGTATGCATAATAAGAAGTTATTAAACCGTAGTGGTTATCTATATTCATTGAATCTTTTGCAACAATCTCCAGGTATATTAAATCAAGGCGTTCATTTTGCTTTTCTTTTAAAATAAAATTTAAACGATCCTCTGGTGTTTCGAAAGTTGGTTTATGAACAAAACGGTTAACTAATAGAACAGCTATTATAAAACTGCCTATTACAATAATTAAAGATTTTCTCATTTTGATTTTTATACATTAAACTTTATCGTGCAGAATTCTTTGATATCACACGAGGTACTTTATGCTCTGACAACATTAAATCAGCTAATACTATTGCCGTTACGGCTTCTAATACTACAGGTACTCTTAAAGCTATACATGCATCATGCCTACCTCGTACTATTAATTCTTCCTGTTGACCTGTATTTAAATTAACTGTTTTTTGTGTTTTAGATATACTTGATGTAGGTTTTACTGCAACTCGGAAAATTAATGGATTTCCATTGGTAATTCCACCATTAATTCCACCCGCAAAATTAGTTATTGTTTTACCCGTTGTATCTATTAACTGATCATTATGCTCGCTTCCAAACATTTTCGCCGCACTAAATCCTGATCCAAACTCTATTCCTTTAATGGCTGGAATCGAAAAAACAATATGACCTAAAAGAGATTCTACAGAATCAAAAAATGGTTCACCCAATCCAATCCAAATATTCTCGGCTTTACATTCAACTATACCACCTATTGAATCTTTATTTTTAATTGCATTATCAATTGCTTTTTCAACATCTAATTCACCTCCTGCCTCAATCAAACTTGCCTGAATATGGACAGGATGTATCAATTTCTTTGCTATGATCCCGGCTGCAACTAACCCTAAAGTTAACCTACCTGAAAAATGTCCTCCTCCTCTAAAATCATTAAATCCTCCAAATTTCATTTTAGCAGTAAAATCAGCATGTCCAGGACGTGGAAAATTGAATAAATCTTTATAGTCCTCTGATTTTGTATTTTTATTATAAAATGAAATTAATATTGGTGCTCCTGTTGTATATCCATTAAATATACCAGACTCTATGTTCGGCAGGTCATCTTCTATTCTTGGTGTTGTTCCTTTTGCTCCACTTTTTCTGCGTAATAAATCATCCATAAAGTCCTCTTTAGATAAAAGCAATCCTGCCGGGCAACCATCAATTAAAACACCTACCTGTTTACCATGTGATTCTCCAAAAATGTTAACTCTAAATAATCTTCCGAATGAATTCATACTTTGTTTTGTTTCAGGAAATGAAAATAGTGATTATTGGAAGACAATCAAAATCCAGTTTTAAACAAACTCACTTAATTTTAACCAACGATCCGATTTCTCATCTAAAAGCTTAATGATTTCTCCAACACGATTTGACTTTTCCATTAAACTATCTGTAGAGAGTGTACCACTAGATATTTCATTTTCCAGGCTAGCTTTTTCGTTTTCCAACTTTGCAATATCTTTTTCCAATTGTTCAAACTCTCTTTTTTCATTAAAGGAAAGTTTTGTTTTAGGCTTTTCCTGTTTTTGTTTATAAAAAGTGCGGTTTCCTTTTTCTAACTTAGATTTTTGAGATTCTTTTTCTGCCTTATTTACCCATTCTCGATAATGAGAATAATTTCCCGGAAAATCTTTAATATCCCCATCTCCCCTAAAAACAAATAAATGGTCAACTACCTGATCCATAAAGAATCTGTCATGCGAAACTATTATTACACATCCATCAAACGTAGATAGGTATTCTTCTAAAACTCCTAGTGTCATAATATCCAAATCGTTAGTAGGTTCATCCAGAATTAAAAAGTTTGGTTTTCGCATTAGTACCGTTACCAAATATAACCTCCGTTTCTCTCCTCCGCTCAATTTAGATATAGGCGTATAATGCATATCAAAGGGAAAAAGAAAGAAATTCAAAAATTCCTTCACTCCCATTTGTCTCCCATCGCCTAAAGAAACAACTTCTGCTATTTCCTGAACTACATCAATAACTTTTTGATCAGGTTTAAATTGGATCCCTTCTTGCTTATAGTATCCAAATACAATGGTTTGTCCAACATCTATTATTCCTGAATCGGGAGATAAGTTCCCTGTTATAAGGTTTAAAAAGGTAGATTTACCTGCACCATTATCTCCAACAATACCTATTTTCTCACCACGTGTAAAATTGTAATTGAAGTTTTTTAGTGCCACATAATCTCCAAAAGTTTTAGTAAGGTCTTTTATCTCAACTATTTTCTTGCCCATTCTAGAAGACTGAACATTAATTTTCATTTCTTCCTCTGTTCGCCCACCTGCAGCAATATCTTTTAACTGATAATAATTATCTATTCTATATTTTGCTTTATGACTTCTCGCTTTAGGCATTCTGCGCATCCAATCTTCTTCTTTTCTTAAACTGTTTTTTGCTTTCTCTACTTGAGCCTCTTCGTTATGCAAACGTTCCTCTCTTTTTTTCATGAAATAAGAATAATTCCCTTTGTACTGATGTATTTTAGAATTATCCATTTCTATAATCTCATTACAAACCCTATCCAGAAAATAACGGTCGTGCGTTACCATTAATAAAGTTGATCTGGTACTTTTAAGATAATTTTCCAACCATTCAATCATTTCCAGATCTAAGTGGTTAGTAGGTTCATCCAATAATAGTAAATCCGGCTCATCAATTAATATTGAAGCCAAGGCTACTCTTTTCTTTTCTCCACCTGAAAGAGTTGAGATCTGCCGATCATATTTATCGATTTTTAGTTTTGATAAGATCTGCTTTACTTTAACCTCGTAATCCCATGCCTGTGAATGCTCCATTTTCTCCATTGCAGAAGTTAAAAGATCTTTATTATTTAAACTTATGGCTTTATTATATTCAAGAATTGCATTTTTAATTTCGGAAGAGGAATGAAAAACCTCATCTATAACATTGTTATTTAAATTCAGCTCTGGGTTTTGTTCTAAAAATCCAATCTTTATATCCTTTCGAAAGGTTATTTTTCCCTTATCCTGATTATCTTTTCCGGCTATAATATTGAGCAGAGATGTTTTCCCGGTTCCGTTCTTGGCAACCAATGCAACTTTTTGATCTTTATCAATTCCAAATGTAACCCCTTCGAAAAGAACCAAGTCTCCAAAAGATTTTTTTAATTCCTCAACTTGCAAATAACTTATCATATATAGGTTTAAATTTATTTATGCAAATGAAGACACTTTAATCAAATTAATAACAAAAAAATATGTTTATTTTTGTTATTAATTCAATTCGCCAAATTTTTCAATTTTAATTGAGTAGAAATGCTATATATTTTAAAGATTTTAACAATTATTTTCTTTTTTTTTAATATTAATAAGTTTTCGCAAATAAACGATACAATTCAGAATTATAAAAAAATTGATTTAATTGATCAAAATCTTGAACTGGTGAAAAAAAACAAAAATCACCAAACAGACAGTTTCCTTAATATAGCAAAAAATACACTTTCATTGTCTCAAGAAATTAATTATACTGATGGTATTTTAAAGAGCTATCAGTACATTGCCGATATTTATAAAATACAAAATGCTAGTGATAGTGCGATTTTATATTATGAAAGGGGACTTGATAAAGCAAAAAATAATAATAACTACGACCAACTTGCCATTTATCATTGGAATCTTGCTAATATATACAGAATTACCGGTAATTATGGTCAGGCTTTAAAAAATAGTCTGAATTGTAAAGCACTTGTGGAAAACGGAAAGACCAAAAACTATAAATTTCAGGTGTACAATTTACTTGCGCTAAGTTATCAAACACTAATGGAATATGAACTTGCATTAGCTAACTATGAAAAATCTGCAAATTTAGCTCAAGAATATGGAAATGAAGCCTATGCCGGCGTTATATATGCAAACATTGGAAAATTATATTACGACCAGGATAGTTTAGAAAAAGCTTTGGAGTATTTCGAAAAGGGTATCGAACTTGAAGAAAAACATGGATTATTGGGGAACGTTGGAAATTCATATACAATTGTAGGTAGAATTTACCTAAAGTTAAATTTATTGGATTCAGCAAGGTATTATTTAGAAAAAGCTAACGATTACAACGAACAGGCAAAAAATGAGTTGGGTTTAGCAAATACGCTAATTTCAATAAGTGAATACTTTTATTTAAATAATGATCTCGATATTGCCATGTTACATATTGAAGAATCCATTAAAATTGCACAAAAACTAAACTTAAGTGCTATATTAAAGAAAGCATATCTTTTAAAGTCTAGAATTTATGCAAAACAAAAGAACTATGAAAAAGCTTATTTTAACTTTATGAGTTTTTTTGAAATACATAGTTCAATGTATGATGTAGAAAAGATAAACCAGGCAAAAGCTATCGAGCAAAAATTAATTCAACAGGAAAAAGAAAATGAATTGGTAGAATTGGAACTAGAAAAACATAGAACAATAAATACGTTATTAATACTTTTAATAACATTTATAGTAATAGTAGGAATTATTATTCTGCTTTACTTATTTAGGTTCAGAAAACTAAATATGGATCTCAAAATATCAAAAGAAAAAGCTGAGGAATCTGATAAACTAAAAAGTAGATTCTTACAGACCATTTCCCATGAAATTCGAACACCCTTAAATGGTATTATCGGTTTTTCTGAAATGATGCGTACAAATAGTATCAGTAATGATGAGATGAACCAAATTAATGATATGATAAATAAAAATAGCGATGACCTCATATCTACAATTGAAAATTTTGTTGACATTGCTCATTTATCAACAAATCAGTATGAAATTAGAAAATCTAATTTTTATTTGATTCCATTATTAGAAAGTATTATAAGCCTTGCCGAGGAAAATGTAATATATAGAAATAAAGTAAATCTTGAATTAAAACTTAAAAAAAGTATTGATGTAGAATTATATACTGACAAAAACATTATTCAAAAAATTATATTGCATTTAGTAAAAAATGCCATTTTATATACTGAAACAGGCTCAGTTACTGTTGGCTATAAAAAAGAAAAGTCAAACATTATACTATTTGTAAAAGATACTGGTATTGGAATTTCTAAAGAAAAGATCGACATAATCTTTTCTCCTTTCCAGCAAGCAGATGAAATGATTAACATTAAAGTTGGAGGAACCGGGTTAGGACTTACAATTGTTAATGGTTTAATCCAAATACTCGGAGGTAAAATTTGGGTGGGTTCTGAATTAAAAAAGGGTAGTACATTTTATATATCGCTTCCATTAAATTAATTTTTATTTTTGATCTTTATTTAAATGCTTCTTTATGACTAAAAAAGAACGATTCGAATATATTATAGAATATTTCAAAAAGGAGAAACCTATAGCCGAAACCGAATTAGATTACGGAACTCCCTTCGAGCTTTTAGTAGCTGTTATTTTAAGCGCTCAATGTACCGATAAAAGAGTAAACATGATTACTCCTGCCCTTTTGGAAAGATTCCCGACCGCATATGAAATGTCTCATGCTTCGATTGATGAAGTATTCGAATATATCAAATCGTGCTCTTATCCTAATAACAAAGCTAAACATTTGGTAGGTATGTCTAAAATGTTAGTAGAAGATTTTAAAGAAGTTGTTCCGGATGATATTAATGAATTACAAAAGTTACCAGGCGTTGGTCGGAAAACAGCAAACGTAATAGCATCGGTGGTATATAACAAACCAACTTTAGCTGTTGATACGCATGTACATAGAGTTTCTGCGCGAATTGGACTTACAACCAATGCAAAAACTCCATTTGAAACAGAAAAACAACTTATAAAATATATTCCGGAAGACTTAATTCCAATCGCTCACCATTGGCTTATTCTGCATGGACGATACATTTGCATTGCGCGTAAACCTAAATGCGAAAGTTGCGGTATTAGAAAATATTGTAAATATTATAATAAAATAAAGAAGGCTTAATTCCAGTTAAATACAATCTCTGTTGCGGAATCATTCTTAGTTAGAGTTTTTTGTATTGTGTAGGTTACTCTCTTGCAGTTTGCCAATTCAAGGGCTCTTTGATACCATGAGCCTATTCTGTGTTCAAGAGCCTCATTCATTTTATCAAACCTTAAAATAGTTAGAACAACCGATTTATTTCCATTCTCTGCAACATTAATTTTGCATGGCTTGTAAAAGGTTTTCATAATTTTACTGGCACGTCTCATTAAAAACTGAGGTGAGGCCACCAATAAAAATACTTTATATACACCCTTTAAGGCATAATCTGCACTAAACCTACCTATGGCTTTTCCACCTTCAACGGAGTTACCTTTATAAAACATTGAAATAATATTTTCTAATGGCTGAATATAAGCTTCTTGAATTGGGAACCAACCGGTAAACTCTACATTAAAAGTATATAGTTCCTTCGATTTTAGCGGCAAATTTTCAATCCAAGTACTGTATTCCGATTCAAAATGCGATTTTACAAACTCCTTAGTTGTTTTAATTCCTGTACCTTTTACTTGCATAAGTAGATATTTATGGAGTTTAACATAAAGATATTTACTTATACACATTTTAACAACTAAAATCATTCATATTTTAATACATCCGCTGGTTTGGTATTAGAAACTTTGATTGATTGATATAGAATTGTTATAAGAGTTATAATTAAAAGAATAATTCCTGAAACCAAGAAAATAAATAAGCTTAGGTCAATTTTATATGCAAAATTATTCAGCCAACCTTTCATAAAATAATACGCAGCCGGCCAGGCAAAAACACATGCTATAATTACCAGTTTAAAAAACCGTTTAGTAACAAGAAAAATAATCGAAAAAACCGAAGACCCCAATGCTTTTCGAATCCCTATTTCCTTTGTTCTTTGAACCATCATGTAAGAAACTAACCCATACAATCCTAAACAAGCTATAACAACGGCAATAAGGGTAAAAGTTTTTATAATCTGAGATGTCCTTTGTTCATTACTATATCGATTCTGAATTGAGTCTTCCAGTATTTCAGAAGAATATATATATTCAGGGTAAATCTGGTTCCAACAATCCTTAATAAAGCTATTTAATTCAGAATAAGGTTTTCCATTAGACCTAACGTGCACCTGGGAGAAAAAATCCTCATATGGTAAAAATATCACAGGTGGAATTTCTCTATGCAAGGTATAAGTATGAAAGTCTTCTACTACTCCGGAAATCCTTCCATACACCGAGCCAAAAATGTATAAATATTGGTCAATAGCATCAAATGGCCGTTCTATTCCAATTTTTTTCACCAGATTCTTGTTTACAACAATATTATAAACAGTGTCATTTAAGCTTGCTGTACTATACCAATCTCCTGCAACTAGTTTTAAATCATATAACTTAAAATAACTGGTATCAACAGTTTTAATATTTGCATGAAAATTTGTTTCATAGTCTTCAATTCGTTGAAAGCTGGATGTAATATTAGAACCCGAAAGCGGAGCTCCAATTCCCGTTGAAACATTTCTAATTTCAGGATTACTCTTTAATAAACTAATAAAGGCATTAGCTTTTGATGCCTTAAAACCAGGCAAATCAATCATTACGACGTTTTCTCTTTGAAATCCCATATCTTTGTTTCTTAAATAATCAATCTGAAGTGATATTACTAAAGAGCTTACTATTAAAATTTGAGAAATAAAGAATTGTAAAAAAACCAATAAATTATACAATGATACAGATTTGGCTCTACCTAATTTCATATTATATCTTAGTGCCCTAATCGGATTGTATTTAGAAAGAACCATAGCCGGGTAAATGCCTGATAAAAAGGTTAATAAAACTAATACCATTAATAGAAATATAACAACAGAGAAATTACCATACATTTTCAACTCTGAACTACTTCCTAAAAAAGCGTTTATTTTATCTAAAACAACTTCGGTAAGAATTACTGAAACTACCTCTGCGATCAATATAATAAGAAAAGTTTCTCCTAAAAACTGTTTAATCAGCGTTAATCTGTTTGCGCCAAGAACTTTTCTTATTCCAACCTCCTTTGCCCTTTTAATTGTTTGTACTATCGAGAGGTTTGTAAAATTTATAAATGCAATTAATAGGATAAACAATCCAACACTAACAAAAATCATTAACAGCTTTTTACTTGTAATATATGATCCATAAAAACTATTAAATCTATCATCATAATGAATTTCACTTAATGGTTGTAACAAGTAAAATTCTATTTGTTCACCACCATCTTCATTCGGATTATGCCTTTCAAAAATCTCTTGTATCTTAAGCTCCATATCAGCTGCTTTTATACCTTCTTTCAATGTTATATAGGTACCAAAACCGGAAGAACGAGTACCCCAATTATCATATCCAAAATCAAAATAATCTTCTTTTAAATTGTTAATAGATAACATTAAACGATACCTTATATGCGTGGTTTTAGGTGGATTTTTGATAATACCGTTTACGTTTAAACTAATAGAATCATGTATTACAATCTCCTTATTTAGAGCCTCCTCATTAGATCCAAAAAACTTTTTTGCAATATCTTCAGTTATAAAAATGGTATTAGGATTATGTAAATCTTCAGGGTTACCAATAACAAATTCAACATCAAACACTTCGATAAAAGATGAGTCAACAAATAATACTCCATTTTCTAAATATTTATCGTTTTCTACCCTTAGCAAACTTTCATCTTGGAAATAAATCTGAGTAACATGATTGTGTCCGGTAAGTTCCGCTTTTAAAACACCACTTAGTGGATATGGAACTGTTTCATCCCAACTTTCCTCTCCATTTTGAATTTGTTTACTTATCGCTCTATATATTGAACCGTAATTGCTATGATGCTTATCAAACTTTAGTTCATTTGAAACAAATAGAAATATTATTAATACACAAGTAAGTGCTAAGGATAAACCAAAAATGTTAATAATTGAAAATACTTTGTTACGCGTAAGTATTCGAAATGCTATTTTAAAATAATTTTTTATCATGATTCTTAATGATTATTTATTCGTATCGTAATGATTCTGCCGGATTGGTATTAGCAACTTTCATCGACTGAAAATACACTGTAATTAAAGCAATTAACCAGGATATTAATAAGGTGAAAATAAAAATACTAGGGCGAATTTCAATTCTATATTCAAAATCTCGTAACCATCTTTCAACAAACCACCAGCTTATCGGAATTGCAATTATGTTGGCTATAAATACCCAAACAGTAAAAGACTTAAGAAAGTCAAAAACAATATTCAAACTGGTTGATCCAAAAACCTTTTTAACTGCCACTTCTTTTGTTTTTTTCTTTACTATAATTGATGAAATTGCAAACAATCCCATGCTAGCAATTAAAATCGAAAGGATCGTAAATACGGCCATTAATTTAAATAACCTTTCCTCAGATTCATATTGCTCTTGAAACTGTTGATCAAGAAAATAATATTCAAAATTACGAGATGCATCAACTTCTTTCCATTTCTTTTCCATGTATTTTAAAACCTCAGGAATATTTTTTCCACTAATACTTACGGTTAGATAATTGTGTATCCCATTACTTGATGGTCTGAAAGAATGAATGATCGGTCCAACATTATCAGCTACCGAAAGAAAGTGATAGTTATTAACTACTCCAATAATTTTATATTCCTCCTTACCACCAAAGCTAATTGTTTTACCTATAGGATCATCCCAACCAACTTGATTTAAAGCAGCCTTGTTTATAATTAAGGATTCTTCAATATCTGTAGGTAAATTTTCATCAAAATTTCTTCCATAAATAAAATTAATATCAAATTCTTCGAAATATTTATCATCAATATAACATACTCGCATTCTCAAACGATCGCTTCGCTCCCAACCTTCGGGATAAACAAATGTGAACCACCAGGGCCAATTACCTGGCACGTGTGTAGAACTGCTGGCTGAAGAAACATCAGGGTTTTTCTTTAACTCTTGGCGAAATACTCCAATTTTTGTTAATGCATCATCCGAATCTTCAAAAAATTCCATATCAATGGGTATTATAACCTTATTCTCTTGTTCAAAACCTAAATCAGCATTTTTCATTAGTTTTATTTGATTCCACATAAAAATGGTACCTGAAATAAGTAATACAGAAATAGTAAACTGAAAAATAACCAAAAAACGCTGTACAACTCCTCCAGATTCTCCTTTGTTCATTTCACCCTGCAGTGCCTTTATTGGTCTTAAAGTAGCAATTGAATATGCGGGATAAACTCCTGATAATAGTCCGACAATTATTGCAAAAGGAATTAGGCCAATTAATATAAATAAATTTCTTTCCTGGTATAAACCAATATTTGCATCATACATTCTATTAATAATTGGTAATACTATTTCGGAAAATATTACACCTAAGATTAGCGCAGTTAAACTAACAATAACCGATTCAAAGATTAATTGCTTGAACAATTGCCCTTTTGAAGAGCCAATAGCTTTTCGTAAACCGGTTTCTCTAATTCGCTCCATAGATGAAGCTGTTTTTAAATTAGTAAAATTTAAGGCAGCAATCAATAAAATTGCAATAGCCACTCCTATAAGTATATAGGCATATTTATCCCGTCCAGTAATTTCATTATGTAACTCAGTAAGAGGGGTCAACCTTAATTTCATGGTTTGATTTAACTCTTCATTCCAAATAGTTGTAATAAAAGCAGGAAATTTACTTTCTGTTTCGTTTGGTGTAATCGATTCATCTAATTCGATATAAGTATACAAAAATGAACCTCCCCAATCGTCTTTAAATTCTTCATAAGATGGAACACTACTCAGAGGAATTACAATTTCCATGTACAAAGTACTGTTATCAGGTATATTTTTTATGATACCTTTTACGGTATAAGTTTTTCCATAATCAATTCTAATTGTTTTACCCAGAGGATTACTATTTCCAAAAAGCTTAATTGCTTTATCTTCACTAAGGAATAAAGCATTTTGATCTGTAAAAATATCTTGAGGATCACCACTTTGTAAAGGAAATGTAAACATTGAGAATAAAGCAGGATCCGTATATGTTATTGCTTCTTCCAATTTATTTTCACCTACCTCAATAATTCCTACTCTATTATAATACCTAGTTGCATTTTTTATCTCAGGAATCTGCCTTAATAAAGCTTCAGCCATGGGAGTCCATGTATCACGCGTTATTTGCATTCCACTTGGCAAATGTCTTTCTTTGTAAACCATAAAAATGTTATCGGCTTTTTCGTGGAATTTATCATATGACAGCTCATACCTGGCATATAAGATAAGTACAATGCACGCACCCATCCCAATGGATAATCCGAGGAAATTTATTATGGATTGTGTTTTTCTTCTCAATAAGTGCCTAAATGATAACTTCAAATAGTTTTTAAACATCATACTCTCCTTTCCTTATTTATTATACACGTGTTCCTATTAGCCAATTCTTATACCATAAACATTAAAGTACTATAAAACAGAATCTTAAAGTCAACACAACAAAATTGCATACATCAAAATTGTTCCTGATTGAAACATTATGTGTTCCATAGTGAAACATAGCAAATCATTTTTTGTACATTTACATTTCTAATTTAACCGATTTTATAATGTTTAATGGTAAAATACTCGTTATAGATGATGATAGAGATATTTTGTTATCAACCAAGGTAGTCTTAAAAAAAGACTTTTCGGAAATCAAAGCTTTATCAATTCCAGAAGACGTAATTCCTTATATTGAAAAGAGGGTTTTCGATGTAATAATCCTTGATATGAATTTTACTACAGGTGCTACCAGTGGTAAAGAAGGTTTAGCATGGTTAAAAAGAATTCTACAAATAGATCCGGATGCTACGGTAATAATGATGACAGCATACGGAGATATCGATCTTGCCATTGAATCTATGAAAATTGGTGCTGTAGATTTCGTAGTAAAACCCTGGGACAATAAAAAGCTTTTAGCAACTATTATATCTGCATATAACTTAAGTAAGTCCAAGCAGGAAATAATTCAATTGAAAAATAAACAACAAACATTAGTTCAGGACATAGACCAATCATATTCGGAAATAATAGGGCAATCAAAAAAAATACAGGAACTTTTTGGTATAATTAATAAGGTTGCTAGAACTGATGCTAACATACTTATTCTTGGAGAAAATGGAACAGGTAAGGAATTAATTGCAAGAGCTATACATCGTCAATCAGAAAGAGCAAATAAATTATTTATAAATGTAGATTTAGGTGCCATTCAGGAGAATTTGTTTGAATCAGAGCTATTTGGCCATATCAAAGGTTCATTTACCGATGCCAAAGAAGACAGGGCGGGACGATTTGAAGTGGCTCATGAAGGCACCTTATTTTTGGATGAGATAGGAAACCTTTCTATGTCGCTTCAGTCAAAACTATTAACTGCTATTCAAAAAAAGGAAGTTACACGAGTAGGTTCAAATAAATCAGTTCCTGTTGATATAAGATTAATTTGTGCTACTAATATGCCATTAAAAGAAATGGTCGATAATAATACATTCAGGCAAGATCTTTACTTCAGAGTTAATACCGTTGAAGTTCACATACCTCCATTAAGAGATAGATTAGAAGATATACCATTAATTTCATATCATTTCCTGGATATATATAGAAAAAAGTATAAAAAAAATGAAATGAAAATAAGCAGTGAAGCGATAAAAAAACTTAAAAAATACAGCTGGCCAGGCAATATTAGAGAGTTACAACATATTATTGAAAGAACAGTTATTATGAGTAATGGTAATATATTAAACGCGTCGGATTTTGTACTAAATATTACCGAAAGGTCATCATTAAATAAGAACATATTAAATTTAGAAGAAGTGGAAAAACAAACCATAGAAAAAGCGTTAAAAAAACACAATTATAACGTTAGTGCGGCAGCTAAAGATTTGGGATTGGGAAGAACAACAATGTATCGTAAAATGACAAAATATGGTTTTTAAAAATTTCAGGATTGGAGTTATATTAAGAGTTTCTTTACTAGGCATATCTATTTTTATTTCGATATATGCTTCATATCAAAACGAATGGTATTTGACCACAACAGTTTCTTCTTTTTTTTCACTAGTATTTTTAATTGGAATTATTCGTTATGCTGAAAAGTATAAAAAAAGCTTAAGTGAGTTCTTAATTTCAATTAAATCAAGGGATTTTATTAGTTCTACAAATATCTTACCAGATAAAAGTACTCAAGATAAATTAAAGGAGGCTTATCACGTTATCTTAGATGAATTCAAGAATATTCGAATTGATAAAGAGATTCAATATCATTATTTAAAAACCATTTTTGAACATATCAAAACAGCTCTTCTAAGTTTTAACCAAGATGGTAAAATTGAATTTATAAACAAAACAGCCGCTGAATTATTCAATTTAAAAGCAAATCAGGAAATAGATAAAATTAAAAAAATTAACATTACTCTTTATAACACAATCTTAAAGCTCAATTCAGGTGAAAGTGAACTTATTAAACTAAAACTTAATGAAGAGTTACTTCATCTGTCAATTTTTGCCTCAGAACTTAAAATACAAAATAAAACCGTTAAGTTAATTTCATTTCAAAATATAAAACATCAATTGGAGTACCAAGAATTGGAATCATGGCAAAAACTAATTCGTGTTTTAACACATGAAATTATGAACTCTGTTACTCCAATATCTTCATTAAGCAGTGCAATAAACGAATCTTTAGGAAATTTGAATAAAAATCAAGCTGAAATAGCCAATATCTCGGATGACGATTTTGAAGATATGATCTCAAGTTTAAAAACAATAGAAACCAGGAGTAAAGGATTGTTAAAATTTGTTTCATCCTATAAACAACTAACACGAATTCCAAAACCTGATTTTAAACAAGTAAACCTTTTTGAGTTAGTTAATCATTCAAAAACACTGTTGAAACAAAAACTAAAAGATATAAACATAAACCTTAAAATCACTTCAGATCAAAAAGAAGTGATTTGTTTTATAGATTATGACCAAATAGAACAGGTAATTATTAATTTATTGATAAATGCAATTGACGCTGTTAGTGAAAAAGAAAAGCCAGAAATTAAAGTGAACATATCGCAAGATCAATTTAACAAGAGTAAAATAACTATTTTTGACAATGGCAAAGGAATTGAAAATGAAGATATTGATAAAATATTTATTCCATTTTACACCACAAAAAAGGAAGGGTCTGGAATTGGTCTAAGCTTATCCAGACAAATCATGAGATTGCATAAGGGAACTATCCAAGTTAATTCTGTTATTAACAAAGGGACAGAATTTATTTTAGAATTTTAAATTTGCAGAAAAAAGTATGGCGTTATCATTAGAAGATCAAGAATTAGATAAATTTATTATGGTGGGTGATCGTGTTTTAATAAAACCTAAAACACCTCAAGGAAAGACAAAATCTGGATTATACTTACCGCCAGGAGTTCAGGAAAAAGAAAAAATTCATAGTGGTTATGTTTTGAAGGTTGGTCCTGGTTATCCTATACCGGCAATAAATGAAGTTGATGAACCATGGAAAGATAAAAGCAACGAAGTAAAATACGTACCATTACAACCAAACGAAGGCGACTTAGCAGTATATTTACAAAACAGCGCATGGGAAATTGAGTTTAAAAATGAAAAATATGTAATTGTTCCGAATAATGCGATTTTAATGCTTATTAGAGATAATGGGCTTTTTGAATAGAAATTTAAAACATAAAAACTCTAACGGGGTTAATATTAATTAGTTTTTTACCAAAACTTAATTTTTCCTGCTGCATACCAACACATGCGTAATAACAAAAATCCATGTCGAAAACGTGAAATATTTGTATCACCATAGGTTCTCTCTCTATAACGGATTGGCAAATCAATAATCTTTAAGTTTAATTTGTAAGCACCAAAGAGTAAATCATAGTCCCCAAAAGGATCAAACTCACCAAAGAATTTTCTATTTGCTTGTAAACGAATATAATCATCACGAAACATCACTTTTGTTCCGCATAAAGTATCTTTTATTGGTTGTTCCAATAACCAGCTAAATAACCAACTGAAAAATTTATTCCCCACCGTATTAAAAAAACGCATAGCTTCTTTTTCCATCGGATATACCAGACGCGAACCATTTATAAACTCGCCCTTTCCTGATGTAATCGCTTCATAAAACTTTGGGATATCTTCCGGTGGTACAGTTAAATCTGCATCAAGTATCATTAAAATGTCTCCTGTTGCCATTGAATAACCCTTTCGAACCGCATCACCTTTACCTTTTCCATCTTGCTGGGCAATTTTTATATCATGCGTATCTTTATATTTCTCTTGAACTTTTTGAATCGTATCCCACGTATCATCTGTAGAATTACCTTCAACATAAATGATTTCGATGTGCTTTCCAAATTTAGGTAATCTCTTTATTGCATCTTCAATATTGCCACTTTCATTTCGTGCTGGGATAACAATTGTTGTAGAATATTCTTCTCTTCTATTTTCTTTTTGATGAAAAATTGGACGCGCATTTATAAATCTACTAACACACAATGAATTAAAAAGAGGTAATCGTGCTATATATCGATTGAATAAATAAGATAACACCGGAATATTTATCGGTAACAAAAATCGATTTGTAGCTCTAAATGATTCAAAATCGCTTAAATAAAGTATGTTTTCTATATCCTTTTTGGTTAACCAACTCTGTTTAGGGCTTTTCTTTTTTAACCGTAAAAATTCACCTAACTTTAAAAAAGGCTCCCATAAAAAATTATAATATGAGATTAGAATTCGAGTATGGGGAAAACAAATATTCTTAATACTTTCAAAAACTTCAGTTAAATTATCGAAGTATCCAATTACTCCAGACAATATAATAACATCAAATTTTCTATTTAATTGAATATCCTCTGCATCCTGTATATAAAACTCTAGTTCAGGAAATAAAGTTTTCGCCTCACTAATCATTTTCTCACTAAAATCTATCCCAACCTTAGTATCTCCTTTTAATCTGGATAACAAGGCTCCATTACCACAGCCTATTTCCAATATTGAATTATCTTTATTTAAATAAAAATTAAAATATTTTGAAATATCATTATAGTAGTATTTAAATTTTCCCTGATATTTTAGATACCCTTGAGCAATTGAGTCGAAATACATTTTAATATTATCTTTTCTCATAACCTATCTAACCTTCATCTTTTTCCACTATAATTGTTGCAAACATAGCTAAATTATTTTTTAACAATGGGGTTTGTTTTTCAAAAAAACGAACAATTCTGATCATAAAATCAGGTAAAAAAGCCTTTCTTGAAAATCCACCGGTTAATAAATAAGTAAAAGGCGTATGCAAATCCAGCCTTTTAAGTTTTAGCTTTGGGAAACCTTCTTGAAACCGATTTAAATCTCTGCAAAAGATAATATATGGTAATGCCATATTTGATCCGCTTAAAGGACCATTAGTTGGAAATGACCAGTCTCGATTTAAATCAAAAAGCTCATGGTGGAACCTTTTATAAATAAATTTCGACCAACTTGTATTCCAAGGCTCAATTGCAACTATTTTCCCACCATTTTTTAAAATCCTTTGTGCTTCATGAAAAAACTTTTCAACCTCCGGAAAGTGATGTAGAGCATCAATCATAAATATACCCGAAACTGAATTATTCTCAAATGGCATATTTGATGCGGAAAAATATTGATCTACTCCAGGTATTCTGTTTATATCAGAAGTAATAACCCGTGGAATAACATTCTTAATAAATCCTCCACCAGATCCTAACTCAAGGTAAAGAGAATTTTCCTGTATATATTGCTTAAAAATCTCATACCATTCCTGATATAATTCTTTTAAACTTTTCTTTTCCATAAGAATCTTTCGATGTTCCAGGCTTCTTTTTGGATCATCTAGACTATACTCAAATCGATAAGTTCTCATTAATAGATAATCTCAAATAAATACGCTTTTTCGTCAGCACCTATTGTCTGAATATGCTTAATTTTTTGTGGGTATTTCTTCTGTATATAATATAAATATCTTTGAACTGTATTAATTGTATACTCAGTTTTTTGTTTGGGATATTTTCTAAGGCTTCCCATTATAACATACTTAACATTTTTTTCCTTCAATGCATTTAATAATTCATCAGGATCTTCAGTTTCAATTCTGTAAATTCCATAAAATTTACGTTTTGCATAAATAAAAGAAATACTTGGTTTTCTGCATGCAATTAAAATATCTTCAGAAATATTTTTTGCAGCCCATTGGCTCATTTTTATGTAATTTATCCAATCAGGTGTCATACCGTAAAACTCATTTCCAGCTAATGATTGCATTAAGTATTCATCATTTGCTTGTACTTTTTTTGTTAATACATTCAAATTTGTAAAAAACATAATGATAAAAAGAACGGGTAATAAAAATTGAATAATCTTGTACGACTTTTGCTTACCTAAGTAATATAGGCCTGAAAATAAGAACAACAAAATTAATGGTAAATAAACTAAAATTAGGCGATCTTGATCCCAAAGAGTTTGGACTATAATGAAAGTAATTCCTATTAAAACTACTAAATATATTCCGGTAAATAACAAGAACTTATTTTTCTTGAAAGCATAATAAATTGCTATAATAAATAATACATAAATTATTAATGTTAAAATTGTCTTAGGTTCTAAAATCTCGGGACGAAAACCGAGAAATTTATAAATATGCTTTGAAAAATAAAGATTGGAATTTTCCAAAAACCTTTCTATAAACCCACCAAAATCTTCTTTGCCTTTTGAAACATTAAAAGGATCCACCCGCATTAATGTATCTAATTGAGATGAAAATTGAGGTGCTTTAATTTGAAATATGATATTTTTAATTGTGGAAAACAGTCCAAATTCCAAAGCAAATGCTCCTGTTGTGAATAAAGCACTTTTCCATCGTAAGGTTACTAAAAAAAATAAAATTACTGCTATAAAGGCACCATAACCAATGCTGCGTGTTAATCCAAGAAATAAAAGAAACATAGCTAAAATAAGGTATCTACCCCATGCCTCTTTTATACCAAAATCCTTTTCTTTTGAAACAAACTCCTTGAAAAAATAGAAAAAGAAAAATGCCTGTAAAAATAAATAAAAAGCCTCTGAATAAGTTTGGCTGGAATAATAAAGGACATAAGCGTTAAAAGAAATAATAATCATAACATATATCAGTAAAAATCCCGAAACACGTCCTTTAAATGCCTTGTAAAAAAAGTATAACTGAAAAATAATTGAAATTAATGATAACGATTTTAATAAAGTAATATTTAATCCAAAAATCCAAATAAAAACACTTAAAACCATTGGGTAAAGAGGCCCTTGAAATGAAGGAAACTTAAATTCCTTTAATAAATCATAGGCTCTTAAGATATATGCTGAGTCATCTCCTGCCTCACTTACTCTGAAATTGAATAGCAAAAAAGAAAAAAGAAGTGTAAAAAATAAAGATATCCAGAAAAATATATTTCCATGTTTATCAAAGAACTTATCTGCTTTCTCAAAGAAACCTTTAGATTTTGATTCTACGCTTTGTTTGGCTTTTAATTTTTGTTTGTGTTTTGACATAATTTCTCTTTCCGGATTAATATTTTATAGTCTTTATCTACCTACACAAATGTAAAAAATAAATCCAAAAAGAATTAGTAATCTTAATAAGGTAAGAACAAAAAAGCGGGACTTTACCCGCTTTAGCATCAAGAAATTTTAATTTCTCTTGTTAGTTTTTCTTTTGCCTCTTCTTTTTTAGGAATCTCTATTGTAAGAATTCCATCTTTATGATTTGCTTTAATTTTACCCTGATCTACACTATCCGGTAAACTGAATGATCTTTGGAATGAACTGTAGCTAAACTCTCTTCTAATGTATTTTTCTTTTTCATCCATATGTTTTGCTTTCTTCTCAGATGAAATAGTTAATACTCTATTATTTAAATCAATTTTAAAATCCCTCTTTTCCAATCCAGGAGCAGCAACTTCAATCATAAACTCATCAGTATTTTCTAATACATTTACTTCTGGAATCGTCTTGTTTACAGAAGAATCAAAAAAGTCAGATAAAAGATCCTTTCCAAAAAAATCGTCAGTAAAGCTTGGCAAAAATCTACGGTTTCTTAACATTGGTATCATCGTTTAGTCCTCCTATAATTTTAATAAAACATCAATTAAATTCACGCTTACTATTTCAACTTTTGTACCATTCAATAATTAAGAAAATTTGTCAGTTAAATACCAGTAAAACAAGACTTTATGTCTCATTTGCAACATTAAACCCTGTCATTATTTCAGATTTTTACTGTAAGTTTATATAATAGAATATGATTTACCTTATCTTTTGTATTTTTACTTTATTAAAATCAACTAAAATGAAAATATATTTAGATTATAATGCCACCACTCCAATAGATAAAGAGGTAGTGCAAGCAATGCAACCTTATTTATCTAATTATTTTGGTAATCCATCCAGTTCACACAGTTTCGGTATTGAAACAAAAAAAGCCGTTGAAAATGCAAGGAAACAAGTGGCAACACTCATAAATTGTAAACCTCATGAGATTATATTTACGAGTGGAGGCTCAGAATCGAACAACTATGCTATTAAAGGCGTTGCATATGCTTATGAAAATCGTGGTAATCATATAATTACTTCAACTATTGAGCATCCTGCCGTAGTTGAAGTATGTAAGTACCTGGAAAGAAAAGGATTCAGGATTTCGTATATTCCTGTTGATGAACATGGTACCATAAATTTGGAAAAACTTGAAAAAGCTATAACTAAACAAACTATCCTGATAACAATAATGCATGCTAATAATGAAATTGGAACTATTCAACCATTATCTGAAATAGCAAAAATTGCGAAAAGAAATAATATTTACTTTCACACCGATGCTGCTCAATCTACCGGTAAATACCCTGTGGATGTAAAAAAAATGGAGGTTGATCTATTATCAATTGCAGGACACAAGTTATATGCCCCGAAAGGAATTGGTGCGCTTTATATTAAGGATGGTATCCAACTTGAAAAATTGATTCATGGCGCTGATCATGAACAAAATAAAAGGGCCGGAACAGAAAATGTGCTGGAAATTGTTGGATTAGGAAAAGCTTGTGATATTGCTCACCGATATATGTATAGGAACATAACCCATATGCATTCCGTGCGAAACTTATTATTTAGTAATTTAAAAAAAGAATTACCTGTAATAAAACTTAATGGTCATCCCGAAAGAAGATTACCAAATACCTTAAATATTAGTTTTCCAAAAATTGAAGCCAATATTTTATTAAACGAACTAGAACTAAACGGAATTGCAGCTTCTGCCGGAGCAGCATGCCATACCGACTCAGTTGATATTTCCCCTGTACTATCTGCTATAAAATTAAATACCAGCTATGCAATGGGCACTATTCGATTTTCGCTTGGTAAGAATACAACAGAAGATGAAGTTAATCGTGCTTCACGAATAATAATTGACACAGTAAATAAATTCAATCCGGATAAAAAGGAATTAAATGAGATAACACCTGATTTTTCAAACATTAGGTTAACTAAATATACACAGAGGCTTGGATGTGCATGTAAATTAAGACCGCAAGAACTCGAAAAAATTCTGAAAGACCTACCTTTGACTAATGATCCTAATATCTTAATTGATACCAGCAAATCGGATGATGCTGCTGTATATAAGATCAATAAAGAAATCGCATTGGTTCAAACAACAGACTTCTTTGCGCCGATTGTAAATAATCCTTATGATTTCGGAGCAATAGCAGCAGCTAATGCATTAAGCGATATATACGCCATGGGAGCTAAACCATTATTTGCGTTAAATATAGTTGGGTTTCCATCAAACAAGTTACCTATAGAAGTATTGCAGGAAATTCTTAAGGGAGCTAACGATAAAGCACGCGAAGCTGGAATCAATATTGCAGGAGGACACACCATTGAAGATACTGAACCTAAATATGGCATGGTTGTAAATGGAATTATTCATCCGGATAATATTTGGACAAACGCAAATGCTCAAGTTAATGATGCAATAATTTTAACTAAACCCATCGGACTAGGGATAATAACAACTGCGTTAAAACGGGGCTTAATTAATGCAGAAACTGAACGAAAAATTACCCAAATAATGTCAACCTTAAATAAGTATTCTGCAGAAGTAATGAATAAATTTGATATAAACGCATGTACAGACATAACTGGTTTTGGCTTATTAGGGCACTTATCAGAATTAACGCTTGCTAGTAAAGTAGATGTTGAAATAGCTATTAACAATATTCCAATCATTGAAGAAGCAAGAGAATTTGGGGCCAGCAACCTCATACCCGGTAGTACGTTAAACAATCTTAAGTATTTCTCAAGGTATGTTGATTGGTATGATGATATTTCCGATTTGGAAAAATCTATTTTATGCGATGCACAAACTTCCGGTGGGTTATTGTTTACAGTTCCAATGTCACAAAAAGATGAAATACTGGAAAAATTAACTGAAGCAGGAATTGAAAACGCCTCACATATTGGAAGTTGCGTAACAAAAGGAGAAGGTATAATAACCGTAAAAAAATAGTTGATATCTACTTAAAACATTTCAGAGATCATAGCGTTTTAAATTAAATAAAAACTTTAGCTATGAAAAATACAAAAACACTTACCATATTGATATTGGCTCTTCTATTTACGGGAACATGTTATGCACAAAGTAAAATCCCAGTTTTAAATAAAGAGATTGTAAAATATTTAAAAACAGTAAAAGGAAAGAAAGTAGATCGTGGAGAATGTTGGGATCTTGCATATCAGGCACTAACAAGGGTTGATGCTGATTGGGATATGGCTTATGTTTATGGTGACCCTATTGATCCATCGAAAGATGAAGTATTTCCAGGAGACCTGATTCAATTCGAAAATATAAAAACGCAATATACAGAAGGAAATACAACTTATACCTCAATTATGGCTCACCATACCGCAATAGTTTATAAGGTTTTGGAAAAAGGCGTTTATGAGATTGCTCATCAAAACACTGAATTCTCAGGTAGAAAAGTTGGTGTAAATGTTTTAAATTTAAATCACATTATTCAAGGTGATATTTACTTTTACCGACCAACAAAGAACAGAAAGGATGGATAACAGATGGAATCTTTCAAATAAAAAAGCTTTAATTACCGGAGGAACCAAAGGAATTGGATTAGCAATTGCTAAAGAATTTATTGAATTAGGTGCTGAAATAACTATTGTCTCAAGAAACGAGCCAAAAGAGTTTTCTAACAGTAAAGTTCATTTTATAAAAACAGACTTAAGTAACGTAACAGGACTGAAAAGACTTGTAAACCAGGTTAAGCAAAAGTGGGATTACCTTGATATTTTAGTTAATAACGTTGGAATGAATATTCGTAAAAAAACAGAAGAGTATTCAAAACAAGAGTATGATAAGATTATTAATACGAACTTATTTTCGACTTTCGAACTTAGCTGCCTTTGTTATCCGCTTTTAAAGAAATCAGAACAGGGGAATATTGTAAATATTTCCTCTGTGGCGGGACAAAAACACATTAAAACCGGATCGATTTATGGAATGACGAAAGCTGCAATGATTCAACTTACTAAGAATCTTGCGGTTGAGTGGGCAGAAGAAGGAATCAGAGTAAATGCTGTTGCACCCTGGTATATAAAAACACCATTAGCAGAAACCGTATTAAAAAATAAGGGTTATTATAATGAAGTTATTGCAAGAACACCATTGAAGAAAATCGGAGATCCTAAGGATGTAGCGGCTACCGTAGCTTTTTTATGCATGCCGGCCGCAGCATATATTACCGGACAATGCTTAAGCGTTGATGGTGGATTTACTATTCATGGATTTTAATCTAAACAATATTTGTCTAAATTTTCAGCTGCATTGTAGCTCCCATATCTTTTACCTTTTATCCAATCAGAACATGCACCTTTTTTATCTCCTAACCTATATCTTGCAATTCCCTTTTTGTTATAAACTTCACCAGACCTTGGGTAAATATCAAGAAACATGGAATAATCCTGAACAGCATATTTGTAAGTATTTGTAGCAGAATAAATGTCTCCTCTTAATTCAAAAAATTCTTTATTACTCTTTTGTTCAAAAGCTTGATTTATCTTTTTTAAAGCTGTGTGATAATCTTTATTCCTAAAACAAGCTTTACTATTTAAATAGAGTACATCAGGATTATTTGGTTTTACTTCCAAAATTGAGGATGAAAGCTTTTGAGCCTCATCATAATATTCCATCTTAAAAAGTAAATCTGCTTTTTGAACATAATAATCGATTTCATAAGGATTCATTCGAATTAACTTGTTCAGATCAAATAAGGCTAATTCATAATCATTTAATTCCTTTAAGAGATTGATTCTTTGCATGTAATATTCAGGTTTCGATTTTTTTAAACTAATTGCCAGGTTAATCTCTCTTTTAGCTCCTTGAATATCTTTTTCTTTTTGTAAAAGTAAACTTTTAAAATAATGAGCGTCAGAAACATTCCAATTTCTAGCAATTATTTCATCTGTAATAAATAAAGCCTGTACAAAGTTCTTTTCACTAATTAATCGTTCAACCTGATATAGTTGTTTATCCGTTTGAGAATAGTATCCTGATGATAAAACATAATCATCTAAATCGTAATTTGACAACAACACAAATTCATCAGAATTTAATATTTCGTATAAAGGAATTTTATAATATGATTTAAGATTTTTAGTTAAGGCTTCTTTTAACTTATTTTCATCACCTAACATAAGATAAACTTTAACTCTTAAAGAACTTGCATAATTCGGTTTTAATTTATCAAGTTTATCACAAAGAATCAAGGCATTTTCCAAGTCATTCAATTCGAAATAAGTTTCTGCAAGCAATCTATAAAATTCTGGTTTTGGATGGTTTATAATTAAATTCTCCAAGGAATCAATAGCAACGGAATAATTTTCATTTTCAAAATCAATAAAGGGTTTAATCTCTTCAACTCTTAAATTTTGAGAAAAGGTTAATATTGGAATAAAAATAAATATTGCAATTAAATGTCCCTTATTCATTACCGTATTCTCCCGTCGATTCTCCCGTATAAACATAAATGAATCCAACTATATTCCTAACCTCAAGTCCCGAAATTCGAGGTTCCCAAACATCGCAAATAAAATAATAAACTCCTGGTGATACTAACTGATTTGTTTTTTGTGCTTTTCCATCCCAATTAATATTTGGATCATCAGTTTGAAAAACTAATTCACCCCACCTATTAAAAATCTTCATATCTACTTTTTGAACATAATCAAAAGGATTTTTCGCTATAAATTCATCATTTATATTATCACCATTTGGTGTAAATACATTGGGTAACTCATAATATGAGCAATTATCTACACACTGTACGTAAGAAAATTCACTTTCATTATAAAAAGAATCTACTGCTGTTATAGCATAGCAACCTCCCATACTTCCAGATGGAGAATGTTCAAAATATGTAATTTCAGGATCATCGAATCCTATTAAAGAGTCCATCTCCAGCTCAGAGTTGTTAGTATAGTATATAATATAACTGATAACATCATCGGCGCATGTTAGGTTAGGATTATTCCAGGTCAAGATATTTATTAAGCTATCACATGCGGAACGAACATTTAAAGATGGTGGACAAGGACGTTGAAAATCTTCAGGAATCTGACAGTTTTCGTGTGACCAGTTAAAGGTTGGATGTTCGATACCATTGTTTTTATATGTACCAATACTTTTAACCTTATAACAATAGGTATTTCCATTCTTTAACTTGGTATCTGTATAAGATCGGTTTGCTGTATAAGCAATAGAATCATACATACCAGTTGAATTATTTAATCTGTAAATGACAAACTCATTGTCTAACCAAGGTGTATTTTTTTTTATGTTTATTTTTATTTGATTATCAGCAGGTTCTAGGTCAAGAAAAATAGAAGAAGCCAACTGTGGTACGCCAATACGAAATCTATTGCCCGGTGTATCATTGTAAAGAGCAATTTCATAAGAATATTGAGTTTCCGAAGTATTTAAGTTAGGCTTGTAATAAGTTGTATCATCTAAATTATCTAATGAATCAATTCTATTCAAACGCATTCCAAATTGCTCATCAGACTGATAAATAATATATTTATATGGTCCGGTAGCGCCTGGTATTGTATCCAACTGATCAGGTTTGTCCCATCGAACCAATATTCTTCCTGTATCTACATCTGTTGATAACACACTTACATTCGTAAGAATAGGAAATCCCGATTCAATAGACGCACATTGTTCTTCTGAAGGATAACTTTGAGCTCCATCACTATATTCAGCAACAATTCTATAGCAATAAGAAAATCCTTGTACCAATCCTTCCCCATTATCGTTATCAACATACGCCGTATCTGAAGTCTCCCCAACATATTCATAACCAGATTCTTCTGACAAACCAGTTGTGCAATCGTTATGAACATAATTTAACGAATTAATTCTTCGGTAAATAAGGTATTTAGTTGGATTACAATTCGGTGCATTCCAATTTAATCTAATAAAAGCATTACCTGGCTCTGTTTGTAATCCGTAAGGAGCTGGACCTATAATTTTCACCAATAATCGTTCGATACCAACTAATTTTACATCAGGATGATCATCTTTAGCTGAGATAATGACTGAATATGATTCTTTTCGAATATGATTACAACTGGTTATCCAGTTAAAAAGGGAAATGTTTTCGCCTGAAGTACTAGAAATCTCTTCGAATGTGGCAGGATTTGCTTCAAATAAAAAAGGGCCTCCTTCCGCGCTAACTTCTATATTATTGTAATCAATATCAGTACTTCTAATTAAAGCCGAAACAGTATCACCAGCTAAAACACAAATCTCCCCAATTGAATCAACTTCCGGATTATGATTATCAGTTGGATATACATCAATTTGCATATCTCTTGTAATTGTTCCAATTTTTACTCCGCTTCTCCATTCCGAAATTTGAATAGCAATATTATATTTACCGGTATCAGGAGGTGTATCCCATACTAAATCTCCAGTTAGAGCATCAATACCAATCAAATTTGTTGCAGGAGGCAATGAATATCCATTTATTGGTTCACCATCTTCTCCGGTGCAATCTGTGAGCGTATATGATAAACTATCACCTTCTTTGTCAAAAACGCCAGGGTTATGAACAAAAAGCCTGTATTGTGCTGCTTGGTTTAATGGTGGATTTAACAGGATGGGCGTATTATTAAATCCTAATTCCGGAATTACAAAAATGGTTGTTTTAACTGAAAATACGGTATTCACAGAATTTGGTATATTCTCAACACCAAAATTTCTATTAGGGTCTTGAACCAACACTGTATAAATTCCAGGTCCTGGAAACGTATGGCGAGCTACATACCTATTTCGTTGATAAAAATCAGGAAGCTCTAGCATTTCTGTCCTGGGAACCGTTGAGAAAGTTCCGTCTCCCCACTCAACTTCGAGCTCTTCTCTTTCTACATTACTTAAAGTATAAGTATACGTGGTAACCGTAATTTCATATGTTAGTTCGGAAATTTGGTTATATGTAATTTCTCCTGCTCTGTTATGTGTTGCATGTGAACTAACATATCCAAGAAAAAAAAATAATGCGGTATGTATGATTCTTTTATAGTCCATCTAGACTTACTAATTGTTTAGTTTTCTTTAAATTAAACATGTACCCCTTTTCAATTTCTTCAATACTAAATATCATCATGTTTTTCTGATCAAAATACAAATCCAAAAGTATAGTATTTGCAATTTCAAATTCTTTTTTTAATTCAATATTCTCAATTTTATAATAAAACCATATCCATTCATTATCAAGCTCTACCTCTTTAAAAATGAGCTCACACCTATCATTATTATCAATGTAAAAGTGATTTTGAAAATAACTGTTAATTCTTTCCTGATTCTTTTCAACCTCTTCCATCTTTTCAAAATCAATATTTACCTGATCAAGATGTGCAAACAAAAGCTGCATATCTTTTTTAAACACTTTAATAGAGATCTCCATTTTTAAATCATCCGGACAATAATCTACATTTGTAACTGAAACATGCACAGGATGCGAAAAATGTATACAACTCTTAATAAATATTAATAAACAAATTTTAATAATAAACATAAGCTAAAATTAATATTTTTTATGTATCTAGGAATGTTCTGGAGATCAAATATTATTTAATTCTATTTTAATTGGGTTAAATCATTAACTTTAACTTGGAAACTTTACTATTATTAATTAATTTGGTATAACCTTTTAATCAATCATCTCATTCATTATGAAAATTTTAAAAGCTACATTATTATTTATGTTATTCTTTGGTTTTTCAGTTTCATTTGCCCAACAAATTGAAAATTTAAGAATAAAAACTTTTGAGGATAAGATTAATCTGATGTATGACATTACGCGTGAAAAATCCGGTCAATTATTTGATATAAAAGTACTGTGTTCTTTAAATGGCGGGCAAACTTTTAATAGTCTATTAAAAACTACAACCGGTGATATTGGTAAGAATGTTGAAGGTGGAAAGAATAAACTCATCGTTTGGGATGTATTAAAGGACAGAGAAAACTTTAAAGGAGAAAATATAGTTTTTAAAATCATTGCAATTCCGGGAGGTGTTAAGAATCCTACCGACCATGTTGAAGGTTTTCATTTTGAATTAAAAGAATGTTATAAAAAGGATCGAAAACTGATTTGCGTTTTTGAAGTAACAAATAAAGGCAAAAACAGAGATTTAAAGCTGATTAATCGTTTAGCAAGAGCATATGATTTTAAAGGTAACAAGATTGAATCAAATTATTCAAAACTAGGAAGGGTAACTGGCAATGCCAGATATACCACACCAACATTAACATTTAGACCGGGCCAATCAAATATTGCAATGTATAGTTTTGATATTCCGCATGACTTTTCAAATAGGTTAAAAATGATTGAATTTGGAGTAGAAGTTTTAGAAATAACCTATGGATTAGATCTGAAAGTCGGTAATATTCAATTTAGAGATATTTCATTTGATAATAATGAGCAAACAGCAAAAACAGAATTAATTTCGGAAACAACAAAACTTGATATTGGACCTGAGATTTCCAAAATTGTGGATTCTAAACCTCCTTCTGTAGCATTCACAAATATGTCTTTATCTAAAAATAAACCAGTTACAGTAAATAAAGAAGAGATACTACTTAGAGGTAAAGTAATGGATGAAAATGGGATTTTTGAGATAACTGTTAATGGTATGTATACAAATTTGAAGGAAAACGGTGAATTTGATACAGACGTTTATTTAGTTGAAGGAAAAAATAATGTATTTGTGAGGGCAGTTGACAAATTCAATAATTCAGTTGAAGAAACTTATGTAATTAATTACAAGGTATTGGAAAAGGAAGGCCAAAGAAAAACATCTGTGGGCGACCGTTCAGAACTAGATGAAAAATCTACAAAAGAAGGTAAATATTATGCCTTATTTATTGGCATAAGCAATTATCTTGATCCTGAAATTAATAATCTTGAACAACCAATTGTGGATGCTGAAAAACTATTAAACACTTTAGTAACGTATTACACATTTGAAAAGGAGAATGTTACTTTTTTAAAAAGTCCAACCCGCGAGAAAATTATATCGGAATTAGATCGATTAAACAGAATTGTAACAGAAGATGATAACCTATTAGTTTTTTATGCGGGACATGGCTATTGGGATCACCAGGATGAAATTGGATACTGGTTACCCTCGGATGCAAAAAAGGCCAATACTGCTAATTGGATGAGAAATAGCACCATACGTGATTATCTAAGAACCGTGGACACAAAGCATACATTATTAATTGCTGACGCTTGTTTTAGTGGCGGAATTTTTAAAAGCCGAAAAGCATTTAATTATGCCCCAAAACCAATTCAAGAATTACATTATTATCCAAGCCGCAAAGCTATGACAAGTGGTTCATTAAAAGAAGTTCCCGATAAAAGCGTATTTCTTTTATATTTAAATAAAAGACTCAAAGAGAATACTAAAGAATTTATATCAGCAGAGGAATTGTTTAGTAGCTTCAAAACAGCAGTTCTAAACAACGGCCCCAACACGCCGTTGTATGGTGAAATTAAAGATACCGGCGACGAGGGTGGTGATTTCATTTTTGTTAAGAAGAATTAATTACTTTTTTTAGTTTTTGTTATGCAATTTCGTTTGAAAAGAATCATTAAGAAGTCACTTTTCAATAAAAATAGGTATTACTCAGATAATTATTATCATCAAAGATTCTTAGGTATATATGATAATATTGCTGGTTTACGTAAACTCTTTTCATGCGATGGAAAAGATATAATTGAAACACAAACACCTATTATTTTAAATAATAAAGTTGAGTTTGGAAGTAACCTAAGATATGTGAAAAAAAGTTTAAACTCTCCATTTGTTATCATAAAAAGAAACTTAGACCACCTCAATTTTAATATCTTACTTTTAAAAGTCAGACTCGGCGGATTTAAATGTAAGCAAAACATTCATTTGTTCGAAAACTCTTTATATTATTATAATTATGTTTTTTCATATTTAACTAAAAGTGAAAAAGAAATAATTAAAAAATTATTATGTAAAAAGTATCTACAAGAACACCATGATTTGACAAATAAAGTTATAGTTGATAAAAACGGAAATAAATTGTTTTTAAATGAAAATGTGGATTTCTCAATTAATTACTTAACGGGAAACCCACTTATTTTAAAAGAATTAACCGACTTTCAAGAGATAAATAGATTGAATCATCAAAAGCTTATTGAGCAAAATGAAGTTGAACTTTTAAATAAACTTTAGAGTTAACTCTTATCCTTTGATTCTTCATTAAAACTTACCATCCAGTTAATTCCAAATTTATCTATACACATTCCAAAATAATCTCCCCAAAATGTACTATCCATTGGCATGGTTACTTTTCCACCTTCGGATAAACCATTGAATAATTTATCAGCTTCTGCTTTATTATCTGCGTTTATAGAAATAGAAAAATTATTTCCTTGCTTAAAATCAGGTGCCCATTCTCCTCCTGTATCACTACCCATTATTATTGTTTCTTCACTTATTGGTAAAGATATATGCATGATTTTATCTTTAAAATCATCCGGGATAGATGGCATGCCTTCCTGTGGCGGCATTTCTCCAAAAGTACTTACATAAGGAAATTCTCCTCCAAATACAGATTTATAAAAATCAAAGGCTTCTTTACAATCTCCATTAAAGTTTAAATAAACATTTACTGTTGGCATAGCTTTTAATTTTAGTTAATAATTTTATTAATGATTAAAGTTATAAGTTTACCATGGAATTTCCTTTTTATCTCTTAAAAATTTACCTGTTAAACTTTGAGGAGCTTCGTTTGCCAACCATACAGGTGTTTCAGCGCCCTTTTCAACTAAACGGGATGCTCCCTGCCCTCCCATATCTGTTTTTACCCAACCCGGACAAACAGAGTTTACAGCAATATTTTTTCCTAACAACTCAAAAGCTAATTGCCTTGTAATTGAATTCAGGGTAGTTTTTGAAACACAATATGCCGGAGACCAACCTCCCACAGGATCGGTCATCGAACCACCACCGCTCGAAATATTAATAATTCTCCCTCCGTTTGGAATAAATTGTAAAAACTCTTTTGTAATATTTATCACCCCATAACAATTGGTTTGAATTGTGTTTTCATTGATTGATGGAGAGTTAGTCAACAGACTTCTATCTTCTTTCATCAAAATAGCTGCATTATTTATGAGTACATCCAGTTTTAAATTTAATTTCATAAATTCAATAGCAGCTCTTTGAATGCTTTCCAAGTCACTAATATCTGTAACCAACATTTCCGCATCAATTCCTTCATCCAATAAATTACCCAGTGATTTTTTAACTTTTACTTCGTTTCTCCCGGAAATAAAAACTTTAAATCCTTTTTTCCCTAACTGGCGCGCTATTTCGAAACCAATTCCTTTATTTGAACCAGTAATTAAAGCAGTTTTACTCATAACTTTTAAATCTTCTTAAATAATTATACTATTAACAATTAAAATATAGAGTAGTTTAAATAAATTATTCCTTTTTACATAGGTTTATATTAATAAATACTTTACAGTTTTATGTTGACAAACATGCTGAAGTTATTAAAAAGCGAATCTCAATTCTTATTTTTAATGGATAATGTTTAAACTAATTGTTATTTTTTACTAATAAAATCAGGCTTCCATAATACAGTAACGATATTTTTAAATAATTTTTATTGCATTTTAATAAAATAATTTCGAACTTTAATTTGATTTATTAACCTTAAAATATTCTGTTATACCGACTTTTTTACTTTGTAAAGCTATTATCTTAACAAAAAGACCGTAAAAACACTCTAAAAAATCCCAATAAAGCTTTATTAAGAAATAAAAGTACTGGTTAATAATTCTTAATCGAAAGGCGACTATTACTTTGTGAAAGCTGTTTTATCTTCCAGATAGATTAAACATCTGTTGAACTGGTAGTTATATACAGTTATAATATCTATTTTTTAGATATTAATCTACAAAGTAATTACTACGCCTTTTTATGCATTCGTTTTTACTGTCAAAATGTGATTTAAAAATCATTAAAAAAAGTAAAACTATGAAAACAACTATTTTAATTAGAGCTGACCCCTTCTAGAACAACACAAACTTAAAGTACTAAAAATTACATGTTAAATTAAACACTCAAATTTATGATAAAAAAACTGACCAAATTTATTTTAGTAGCAATAATAATATTAGCCTCAGCTTTAATTCTGAACGCGCAAGATCACTATCACAAAGAGATCTTTAGAATTAAATTTGATACAAAAATGGAAGCTACTATTAACACTATGAAAATGCAAAAAAGCCCAACTGGAGTTATTCAAACAGGCATTGCATCAATTGATAAATTAAACGAGAAGTATAGTGTTTCAAATATTAAAAGAGTTTTCCCTTATGCTGGAAAATTTGAAAAAAAACATCAGAAATATGGATTACATTTATGGTACGAAGTAATTGTAACTAATAATTCTGATATAGAACTTGCAACAAAAGAATATCTTGCTCTTAACGAAGTTTCGCTAAGTGAATTAGTTCTAAAAAAAACAATAGGTGGGACACCATTTAATTCTTACAAAGCAGGAGTTCAAAATTCACTTCCTGTTGGCACCAATGATCCACAATACGGTGATCAATGGCATTATAATAATACCGGACAAAGCGGAGGAACAGTTGATGCTGATGTTGATTTACCGGAAGCATGGGTAGTTCAAACAGGAGACTCCGAAATTATAGTTTCTGTTCATGATGGAGGAATTGATGTAGATCATGAGGATCTCATAGGAAATATGTGGATTAATCCAAATGAAATTGCTGGTAATGGCATCGATGACGATAATAACGGCTATATTGATGACATTTATGGCTATAATTTTGGAGACAATACAGGGACAATTTACGCAGATAACCACGGAACACATGTTGGAGGTACTGTAGCTGCAGAAACCAATAATGGTATTGGTATGTCTGGAGTTGCAGGTGGAACAGGATCAGATGATGGGGTTCGATTGATGTCTTGTGCTGTATTTGGAAATATTAGCAATGGAGGATTTCCCGAGTCTTACATTTATGCTGCCGATCATGGAGCCATAATTTCTCAAAACAGTTGGGGATATACAAGTCCTAATAGCTATGAACAAGCTGTATTGGATGCTATTGATTATTTTATAGCTGAAGCTGGCATGAATGAAAATGGGATTCAAACAGGTCCAATGGCTGGAGGACTAGTAATATTTGCTGCAGGCAACAATGGTTCTGATAATTTATGGTATCCGGGTTACTATGAGTCTGTAATGGCTGTTGCTGGAACCGATCATAACGATAATAAATATACCAGTTCAAATTTCGGATCATGGGTCGACTTAGCTGCTCCTGCTGTGAATATTTACAGTACCATTCCAAATGATAACTATACTGGTGGATATAGTGGAACATCAATGGCTTGCCCACATGTATCAGGTACAGCAGCCTTAATTCTTTCTCAATTTAAAGATGATGATATTACCCCACAACAGATCTGGGATCGTTTAATAAACTCTACTGATACATTAACTTTTATCGGTGCTGAAGATTGGGGAACTGGCCGCTTAAACGCTTTTGCTGCTTTAGCTGAGGACGATGGCCAACCACCTTTGGCAATATCAGATATGACCATTATCGATGTTTCAGCTGTTTCTGTCACATTTACCTGGACAGCTCCTGCTGATCAACCAGATGGATATCCAGCTTCAATATATGATTTCCGATATTCGGAAAATCCAATTACCGCTGCTAACTTTGATCAAGCAACACATTATGAATTGCCAGCACCAAGTGTAGCAGGTACTTTGGAATCAGTCGTAGTTAAAGGATTGTCTGTTGGAACAACTTATTATTTCGCGGTAAAATCAGCCGATCACTTTGGAAATACATCTGATATTTCAAATACTGTGACTGCTACAACAGATCAAGCTCCTGATATTGTTATAACAGGCGACCCAAGTGTAACTATTAATTCTTCGGTAAATCCTGTTGAAATTGGAATGTTTACAATTGAGAATCAAGGACAAGCTGAATTATCTTACAATATTTTCCCTGTTTACCTTGGAAAAACTATACCTCAAGTTCAATCAAGTTTAATATATCCGGGTAATGAAGTTTCGATCGAACCTGAAGCAAATTATTCGGAATTAGCTGAATTAACAAGCTCTGTGACAACAAAAAACCATTCTGTTATTCAATCATACTTCGAAAATGAAATTGCACATATAATAAATTATGATGATGGAGATGACGAAGCAGATGGTTCAATTGCTGTTACTTCCGGCGGAACACCTGTTGTTTGGGCAGCTGCAACAGCTTTTGATGTACCTGATCTTGGTGGGGATGATTTTATTTTATCCCATATTAGTGCATATATCGAAGCTGAAGGTTCAGCTGTATCTAATCCAACAAGTGTTTCAATTATTGCCGGTGGTGATAATCCATTGCAAGGCGAATTAATTATGATGCAGGAGTTCACCAATATAATTGGTGCTGAGTATGTAAATATTCCGCTTGAAATGCCTGTATCATTTAGTACTGGTGATAAGTTCTGGATTGTATTTAATTTCCCGGCAGCACCATTAAGACTAGGTTATGATGATGTAATTGGAGGTAACAGACCTGGCTCTTATCTGGCATATTTAAACGGACAATGGGATGATATTCAAACCGAATCAGGATGGAGTAATTATGTGTGGGCTGTTAGGGCAATCCAAACTCAATTACATGGGGTTACTTTAGATATTTCTCAAGGAACTATTGGAGTTGGATCAGCTCAAGATATTAGTGTAACATTTGATGCTACTGATATTAACAGAAATGGAGACCATAATTTCAATATTTATATTTTAAGCAATGATCCTGTTACACCTGTTGAAAAAGTTGAAGCAACAGCCACTGTGACAGGTATTCCGGAACCAAATATTAATATTGAACCTGATACTATAAATTCTTTAATAGATGCTAGTGTAAATCCTGTTAAAACTGAAACTCTTACTATCTTCAATAATGGAGAAGGTGAATTACAGTTTGATTTTATAAATCCGATAGTTCAACAGGATTTCCATGTTGATGCATTCATTGGAGAATATCCACTTGGAGATGCTTTGGAATCATTACAAGCTGCACCTTATGTTAATCCTAATGTTAACACATCACTTCCTGTAGTTAAATTAGCGGGATCAACAGCTTATGCCCAAGAGGTTTATCCTAATGAATATTTTGTTTCTTTATCTACGGATAATCCGGGAACATATCTCACTTCAAGCAGTGTTTCTTATACAGCGTATGCAGGTGATTTTGCGAAAGGTGATGATAAACACATGTATATTGTTGATGATGGAACTTCTGAATTAAAGAAGTTGAACATTGAAACAGAAGAATTAACTACAGTTGGACCAACATTGAAATTCACAGATTTAGCTTGTGATAAAAATGATGGTACAATGTATGGTGCATTTTATGCAGAACCTTCATCTTATTTATACACTATTGATCTATCATCTGGAACTGGAACCTTAGTCGGAACAATTGGTTCTGGAATTATGATTTCAATTGCATGTGATGGAGATGGTAATTTATGGGGGCTGAACCTTGATGATAATATTTATTCAATAGATAAATCTACAGGTACTATGACCCTGGTAGGATCGGCCGGATTTGATGCGAATTATGCACAAAGTATGGCATGGGATCCTTTAACTGATCTGGTTTATATGGCAGCATATAACAACGTAGCAGACCGAGGTGAGTTACGTATATTAGATACGGAAACCGGAGCATCGGAACTTATTGGTGCATTTGCCGGAAACGCAGAAATAACGGCATTTGGTTTCCCAGGTGGTGGTACTACAGATTTTATTACGGTTAATCCTACCTCAGGAACAGTTGAGGCAAACTCATCAATAACTGTTGACGTAGAACTTGATGCTACAATTTTACCAAATGAACTATACAGTTCATCATTAACAGTTTATTCGAATGATTATGATAACTTATCAACAGTTGTGCCTGTTAACCTTGATGTAACAGGACAAGTTGGGGAAATTAACCTAAGTTCTGTATTTATTGAATTTGGAACTGTATTTTTAAATGGAGAAAAAGAAATTCCTTTTAAAATTTACAACACAGGAATAGGAAACCTTCAGATTACTGATATTATCTCAAATCAACCTATATTTACTACTGATCTTGAAGATACTACAGTATTAGCAATGGGTGACACTTTGTTTGTAAAAGCAAAATGCGCACCTAACTTCTTGGGTCAATTCAATGCAATACTTACGGTAAAAAGTAACGACCTAAATAATCCAGAAGTAGAAATTACAGTTACTGCAACTGCTATTTCACCTCCGGTAATTTCTTTAGATCCAACAGAAATTGAGGTTACAATGGATGCTGGACAGGTTCGAAATGAGCAATTTACAATACGTAATTATGGTATGTATCCATTACAGTTCTCAATGCCTGAAGTTGCTGCAAATCAATTATTAAATAATCCTGATATTGAGAAAAACAATATTTCGTTTATTGAAGGAATAACCCAAAATACCGATAAACAAATAAATAGCGGTGGTCAGGGTCATCCTGTTCAACTAGGTGCCGGAGGTCCGGATGAGTTAGGTTATAGTTGGATCGATAGCAGAGAAACTGGTGGACCAGTTTATAATTGGGAAGAAATATCTATAACAGGAACAGAAATCCTGGCAAATAGTGATGACGGATCTATAGATATTGAATTGCCATTTGGTTTTAAGTTTTACGGTGAAGTCAAAACTTCAGCAAAGATTGGATCTAATGGTTATATTACATTTGGTACTGATGGTACTGATTATACAAATGATCAAATACCAAGCACTACTGAACCTAATAACTATATTGCTCCTTTCTGGGATGACTTAAGACCATCAAGCAAACGTGGCCAAGTATTTTATAAAACAGGTTCTGATAAATTTATTGTACAATATAACGAAGTAGGAAATTACCCAAGTTCTTCGGCAGGTACAATTACATTCCAGGTAGTATTATTCCCTAATGGTAATATAAAATATTACTATAAAGAAATAACACTTGAAAATAATGCAAGTGCTACAATTGGCACTGAAAATGAGGATGGTACAATTGGTTTACAAGTGGCATATAATACGGATTATATTGAAGATAATATGGCAGTATTAATATTCCCGGGTAGAACACCATTCGATATTAGTGCTAGTCCTGTTTCTGGAATAATTCAACCAAGTAGTACTCAGGTTATTGATCTTAATTTAGATGCTACAGAACTGCTTGAAGATAGTTATATCAATGAATTACTTATAACCAGCAACGACCCTGTTCGGCCTGAGGAGATCTTTACAACCAAACTTGACGTTATTGGACATCCTGAAATAAATGTTTCTCCGGATAGCATTTTGTTTAGTCCAATATTCCAAACTTTAAGTGAAGTAAGAACAATTACTATTGAAAACACAGGTAGTAAGAACTTAACGGTTAGTAATATCGCTTCAGATAATGTTTCATTTATTGCCGATTTCTCTGATCCAATTATGATAGCTCCTAAAGCGATTACAAACGTTGATATAACTTTTACAGCCATTAATATCGGAGAAGAAGTTGGTACAATAACAATTGAAAGTGACGATGAATTTGGTAATCAATCGTACGAAGTATTTGTTTCAGGAACTGGTCTTGTTCCACCGGAAATAACTGTTACTACGAACCCTTCACCTGTTGAAATAACTATGAATTCGGGTGATATTGATTCGATTAACATAGCTATAGAAAACAGTGGTGGTTCAACACTAAATTACGTTATGGTTAAACCTTACTATACTAATGTTGGTAATGTATCAGTTACAGCTCATAATCCTGCAAATGAACTTACCTCTAAAGAACAACCCGATGAAAGAACTGGTAATGCAGTTCAGACTGGAAATGGCGAACCGGATAATTTTGGTTATACCTGGATTGATAGTGATGAAGGTTCTGAAGTAATTTACGACTGGATTGAAATCAAGAACATTGGTACCAAACTTGACCTGGGAGCCGATAATGGAACATGGATAACATTACCATTTAATTTCCCATTCTACAATGAAACTTATAATGAAGTACAAATCGCTTCAAATGGTTTCTTTACATTTAGCGAGCCTTTAGGTTCCATAGGTGGTTATTCAAACCAGGATATACCAACTACTACCGAACCTAACAATTTAATAGCTCCATTATGGGATGATATTGAACCACAAAATGGTGATGGTGTTTATGTTTATTCCACATCTGAATATATCATTATTCAGTACAATGAAGTACCTGCATTTTGGTCAACTGGTGTAGGAACATTCCAGGCTATTGTTTATGCTAATGGTAACATCAAATTCCAATATAAAGACATGACAGCTTATGAAGGAATTGATAAGGCAACTGTTGGCATAGAAAATGAAGATGGAACAGATGCGTTACAAGTTGTATTCAATAACACTTATGTAAAAGATGGATTAGCTGTATTAATTAAGAGCCCATATTTGATTGGAAGTGTTGAACCCGGTTTAACAGCAAATATCAACTTAATAATTGATGCAACTGATATTTATGATGGAACTTACGAAGCACCATTAAAATTGTTAAGTAACGACATTACAGACCCTTCTATTGAGATTCCTACTACTTTAACTATAATTGGAACACCAGAAATAAGTTTAAGTTCAGATTCTGTATTATTTAACGAACTTTACTTTATTCCAGGTGAAAACAATAACGATACGGAAGAGCTAATCGTGAAAAATAATGGTTCGAAAACATTACTAATTGATTCGTTATGGTTTACCAATGAAACTGTTGTATTTACGGCAGATAAATCAGGTGTATTTGAAATTGCTCCAAAAGAAGAGTTGATAGTTGAATTAACTTTCACTCCGGAAGCTGTCGGATCTTTTGACAATATCTTCAATATTGCAAGTAATGATGCATTACAACCAGTTGCTACTACCCTATTATTTGGTGAAGCAATTGAACCGCCTGTTATTGCAATTGATGATACGGATACCCTTTTATTTGACCTAAAGTCAACTGAATCTGGCACAGAAGTTTCTGTTGTGAGCAATGAAGGTGGAAGTTTGCTTGAGTATGATATTAGTATTGTTACCTTATCAGGCCAATTTACAAATGAAGTACAAAGTATTTACAACAGACCGGTAGTTAATTCAACGGTTTATAGATCTATGTCCGCTTCAGGTAACTTTGATATGAATATTGATTATGAGCAGTCTGATATTGTATTTAATGACTCCATTGTTTATGATCCGGAAGGTGCTCCGGATGATTATTACGGTTACGATGGTGGTGCTCCTTATAGCTCAGCTAACAGATTTGTTGTAAATAGTGCAACATTCAACTTAACTCATATAACTAACTACTATCAAACCGGTGGAGTTACAGAGCCTGTAATTTTGGAAATCTATAAAGGTGGAAATTTACCTGAACAAGGCACTTTATTAGCTACTCAAACATTTACACACTCTGAAGCAAATACTGGTGCAAAATGTTTAATTGAGTTAGAATCTCCTCAATCATTTGTTCAAGGTGATGTATTCTTTATTGTTATACATTATCCTCAAGCTATAAATTTCCCTGCTGCATTTAACAGGAATGTTTCAGGGGTTGATGGAGTTTCTTACTGGTATGATGTAAACTCGTCAACCTGGCTTGCCGAAGACCCTGGTTATGTATACAAAATCAGAGCTTTTGAAACTATTAATACATCACCGGATAAATGGTTAACTGTTAATCCTGTCGAAGGTGAGTCAGAAGCCGGAGAGTCTGCTACTCACATATTAACAGCTAATGCCGCAGCTACTATAGGTGGTTATCATTATGCTAAAGTGGTATATTCGTCTAACGATCCAGTTACTCCTACTACAGAAATACCGGTAATAATGTATGTTAATAAGTTACCGGAAATCATCAGTGTTCCTGATAGCGTAGTTGTTCATGAAGGCGAAAGCATAGATATGATGGTAATAGCAACTGATCCTGAAGGTGATGCGCTCGACTTTGAACTGGTTGGCACATACAGCTTTACAGATCTTACCGTTAATCATGATACCGCAATTGTTACATATTCACCGGATTACGAACAAGCCGGAATGTTCGATTATGTTATGAATATTACTGATGTCCAAGGTGAAACCATTACTGTATCATGGCCTGTAATCGTTAATAATGTAAACAGATCGCCAAGATTATTAACAGATATTGATGATAAAATGTATTTCGTAACCGATCCTATAGATCAAATTGATTTAAATCAATACTTTATTGATCCTGATGGAGAATCATTAATTTACGATGCATTCCCAAGTTCAGATACAGCATTTAGTGTAGGTATTAATGATAATATGCTTGAAATTACACCTACAAATCTTGGTTATGGTGTAATTACGGTTACCGCGACTGATGCTGAAGGTGCATATACTGCTGCATCGTTCAATGTAAGAATTCGTCATACGGAAAATCATGCGCCAATTTTGATTTATGATTTATCATACATCTTTATTCATGGAAGCGATGAGGTTAACTATAATTTGGATGACTATTTTACAGATATTGATTGGGATGAAATTACATATAGTTTCCAGGTTTCTGGTGTACCTTCTGTAATAGTCAGTTTAGCTGATAACGAATTAACATTAGAACCAACCAGATCTGGAATGACATTCTTAACTCTATATGCTGATGATGGTCGTGGTGGTATAACGGGAGTTTCACTAATTGTATTTGTATATGGTAATAAAAATGGTATGCCATTTATATTATCTCCAATTGCTAACAGAACATATACATTGGATGATAATACAGAAAAACTTAATTTGTCTGAATACTTTGGTGATCCTGATCAAGATAATCTAAGGTATATTGGAGTAATTAAGAATGGAAATTCTGTAGAAGCCATAGTAAATGATAACATTCTTGAAATAACACCAAAAGAACTTGGCGAAAGTATCATCACTATATATGTAAGCGATGAAAACACAGGTGTTGTTGAAACTACATTTACAACCAATGTCAATAATAGCGTAACCGGAATAGATGATATTGACATAACATCAATGGGGTTAACTAATTATCCAAATCCGGCTAAAGATGTTACAATAATTGAATATCTTTTAGATGAAGCATGTAAAGTTAAACTTGAAGTTATGAATATTCATGGAGAAACTATTGATATTTTAGTTAATGAAACTAAAGTTAAAGGAAAGTATACTATAGATTATAATGTGAATAACTTACCTTCAGGTATTTATTTCTACCGTATAACTTTAGATAACAACAGAATTGTAACAAAAAGAATGATTGTTTTATAACTCTCTAAATAATAAATTAAAGAAGAAGCTGTTTGAAGAATTCAGCTTCTTCTTTTTTTATAGCATTTTAAATTTCTGTTTTAATATTCACATTAATTCTCTTTGGGTCTTGTGATGAACAAATGAATCAATTTCACATTTCCAGCTGTGGTATGATTCCAAAATTGTACTCTAACCCTGAATAGTCAAAAAAACTAATTCAATTAGAAAACAGATCATTAACTAATCTTTTCGAATACCTTCTGTTCCTTTTTTAGCTTATAGTCAAGTATTTGATAAAATTTATGCGCTAATTCTCTTTTCGAATTACAACGCACCCGAATAACAAATTCTTTGGAGTACAGCTCTTCGATATATTTAACCAGGGATTTACCAATTCCATTGCCCCGTTCTTTTTCATCAACCACCAAACCGCATATTTCAATAAAGGGCTCCGTTGTTAACCTGATAGCTTTAAAAAAATGGATATAGCCTACAATTTTTTTATTTTTTATTGCAACAAAAACCTCATGATCAGCATTTAAAATAATTTCTTTAATTTGTTCTTTAACAATTTCTTTGGTTGTTTCTGAACCAAGTTGGTATGTCAATAATGCAATAGGCTCAAAATCTTCGGGTAAGATTGGCCTTATTAGGATTTCATTATTCATTGCTAACTAATTATTAACCTCTACTTGACAAGATTTCCCATCAAGTTTTCTAAAGTTCCTATTTCAGTGAAAGAAACACCGTAACTTCTTCCAAAGTTTCCAGCTGCAACCACCAATAAATCGTCTTTTGTAAATGTATAATTTTCTATAAGGTTTGTTAATGCCTCAGATAGAAACTCATGCGAAGTTTCCTTTGGTTCCATATAATTCGCAATCACCCCATAGCTTAAAGCCATTTCGCGCATGGTACGTTTTGAATAACATTGAGCAAAAACAGGTTTAGAACCTCGGTAAACAGCTAAGCTCCTTAGGGTTCTTCCCGATGTTGAATCCGCAATTATAGCTTTAGCATCCAGACGAATAGCTCCCTTTACCGCAGCTTTGCATAAATAAGCAGATATGGGATTATTAATTACAACGGAAGGTATATCGTTAAATGGTTCTTTGGTATTTTCAACTTCCATGGCAACCCTTGCCATTGTTTTAACTGCTTCAACAGGGTATTCTCCATATGCCGTTTCTCCACTTAACATAACGGCATCCGTATTTCTATATACTGCACTTGCAATATCGTTTACTTCAGCACGAGTTGGACGAGGATTATCAATCATAGAATGTAGCATTTGTGTCGCAATGATTACTGGTTTTCTTTTTTCAATGCATTTATCAATCAAATAACGCTGTAAACCAGGAATTTTTTCATATGGAATTTCAACGGCTAAATCGCCACGAGCAACCATTACGCCATAAGCATAATCCAAAATCTCATCAATATTATCAATTCCCTGTCGGTTCTCAATTTTAGCTATGATTTTAATTTGGGAGTTACTTTCATCTAATATCTTTTGAACTTCCAACACATCATCTTTACTGCGCACAAATGAATGTGCAATAAAATCCAAATCTTGTTGTATAGCCAATTGAATAAAATCTTTATCTCGTTCGCTTAAACAAGGCAAATTGAAAGTTACATTGGGCACATTTACACTCTTTTTTCCTTTTACTTCACCATCATTTTGCGCCTCGCACAGCAAAGAATCTTCATTTTTCTGAATCACCTTTAGTTCAATATTACCGTCATCTATAAGAATACAGGTTTTATCCGGAACATCCTTAACAAAATCAGTATATGAAACATAAATACATCCATTTGTTGATTCTTTTGAGGGGTCTCCTTTTATTAGTATTTGTTGCCCACGCTTTAATTCAACAACAAAATCTGTTTTAACCGTCCTAACTTCCGGGCCTTTTGTATCAATTAAAAGTGCAATTTTTTCAGAAACCGAACGAACATCGTTTATAACTTTTATTGCACCTTCCTTTGTTTGGTGGGCGGTATTCATTCTTACAACATCCATTCCTTCGTTATATAACGATTGAATAAAATCAGGTGTGCATGTTTTATCTGATATGGTAGCTACTATTTTTGTTTTTTTAATCATAATTCTAATATAGTTAATAAATAAAAGGCTTAGGAAAGGGCTACTTAGTTATACATTCTGCATTCTGCATTCCGAATTCTAAATTCTATTTTAACACTCTAATACTTTCTATTGCAAGCCTGTACCCGTCTAACCCAAATCCGGCTATACTCCCCATACAATTTGGAGCAATCAAAGAATCGTGGCGAAAATCTTCACGTTCATATATATTAGAAATATGTACTTCGACAACAGGTGTTGTAATTGCTTTAATGGCATCGGCTATAGCTACTGAAGTATGTGTATACCCAGCCGCATTTAATATAATTCCTTTGTATTCAAATCCAACCTGGTGTAACTTATTGATAATTTCACCTTCGACATTTGATTGAAAATAATCCAGTTGAATATCTTTAAAATGTTCTTGTATTAATCCAAAATATTTTTCGAATGGAACATCTCCATAGATTTCTTTTTCTCGAGTGCCTAATAAATTTAGGTTAGGGCCGTTAATAATCTGAATCTTCATATTTATTTATTTAAAGCATTCACAAATTTACACATAAACATTAACTTTGAAATATGATGGAAGATTTATTAATCCAAAATTAATGAACTGGGAAAGTAGCATCATACAGTTCAGGAATTACCTAAAACTGGAGCGGTCATTATCTGATAATTCCATAGAAGCTTATGAAACAGACATTCGAAAATTTGTTTCTTTCCTGTATATCAAAAAATTGAATATTAGCCCTTTAAACACGAACCTACAAAACCTCAAAGATTTCCTGGAGTGGATTAATGAACTAGGGCTTAATGCTCGTTCTCAAGCAAGAATTATTTCCGGCTTAAAAGCTTTTTTCAAATATTTAATTCTGGAAGATATCATTGATAATGACCCAAGTAGTTTATTAGAGGCTCCAAAACTCGGTAGGAAACTACCCGAAGTACTTTCTATTGAAGAAATTGATAGGATTATTTCGGTTATTGATTTGAGCCAACCGGAAGGGCAAAGAAATAAAGCAATTATTGAAACATTATATAGTTGTGGGCTACGAGTTTCTGAGTTAATCAATTTAAAAATATCAAACCTTTATTTTGATGAAGGGTTTGTGCGTGTAGTTGGTAAAGGAGATAAAGAAAGACTTATTCCAATTGGACAAAAAGCGATCAAAGAAATCCGGTATTATTTTCAGGATAGAAACTTGCAATCTAATATTGATAAAGCAAGCGAGAATATTGTTTTTCTGAACAGGCGTGGAAAACAATTAACACGAGTTATGATTTTTACCATTATAAAACGCTTAGCAGAAAAAGCTGAGATTAGCAAGAATATTAGCCCACACACTTTTCGCCATTCATTTGCAACGCATTTAATCGATGGCGGTGCTGACTTGCGTGCTGTTCAGGAAATGCTCGGCCATGAATCGATTATTACTACAGAAATTTATACTCACCTAGACCGGGAATATTTGAGGGATGCAATTATACAGTATCATCCAAGAGCATAAGAGAACTATGGGTTTTGAGTTTTACTTTTTACTTTTATCTTATTATAGTCATCTGCAATTTCTTTCTTTGCATGAAATACCTTACTAAAAACTAAAATTGCTATCAAAGCAAAAATAAATCCCGGCAATAACTCATATAACTCAAATATTCCGCCTGAAAGTTGCTTCCATATTAAAACTGTTGTAGCTCCAGTAATCATTCCCGCTAATGCTCCCACCGAAGATATGTTTTTGTTGTATAAAGATAGAATTATTAATGGCCCAAAAGCTGCTCCAAATCCTGCCCAGGCATAAGCTACCAAAGATAAAACCGTAGAATCCTGGTTATTAGAAATAAAATAAGCAATTAAGGCTATTACAATTACCGTTGCCCTTCCAATCCACACTAATTCTTTATCACTTGCATTTTGTTTAATTACCTTCTCATAAATGTCTCGTGTTAAACAGGCTGATGATACCAACAATTGAGAATCGATGGTGCTCATTATGGCTGCCAAAATTGCTGCTAAAACAAAACCAGCAATCCAGGGGTTTAAAAGTAGTTCTGAAAGCTTAATAAATATTTTTTCGGCATCCTTTAAATCAACACTATGAGCAGAAACATAAGCTATTCCAAAAAAACCAACCATTAATGAACCAACAATTGAAATAACCATCCAACTCATGCCAACAATTTTTGCCGGTTGAACATTTTCGGGTTTATTTATCGACATAAACCGGACCAATATATGAGGTTGCCCAAAATAGCCCAATCCCCAGGCCAATAATGATAAAATACCAATAATGGAGCCCCCCTTCCATATATTCAAGTAGTTAGGATCAATGGACTTAATCGTATTAAATGTATTTGAAATTCCTCCAATATCGACAATAACAACAATTGGTACAACCAATAATGCAAGCATCATCAAAGTTCCTTGAAAAAAATCAGTCCACGAAACTGCATTATACCCACCTAAAAAAGTATAGGATACAATTACTATGGTTCCAATGATTAAAGCTGCTTGGTAATCCAGATTAAAGGTCGCTTCAAATAGTTTAGCCCCACCTACTAAACCGGATGAAGCATACAAAGTATAGAAAACTAGGATTATAATAGCAGATACAATACGTAAGTTCCCATCTTTAAAGCGATTAGCTAAAAACCCGGGAATTGTTATTGAATCATCCAATTCTTCAGTAAATACTCTTAAAGGGCGGGCAATATAATGCCAGTTTAGGAATGCTCCTATAGTTAACCCAATCGCAATCCAACTTCCACTAATACCGGTTGTGAACATCAAACCTGGCAGGCCGAGCAACAACCATCCGCTCATATCAGAAGCTCCAGCTGAGAGCGCTGCAACAATCGGATTCAAACCTCTCCCACCCAATACATAATCTGAAATATTTTTTGTTCGGTAATAAAAGTAGAACCCTATAGCAAGCATTCCGAAAATGTAAATTCCAAATGATATAAATGTGGCGGTGTTCATAATTAAATTAAGTATCGAATTAAGCTTTGAAAATAAAGTAAAAAAAATGAATTTCAAATTTCATGGTTAAGGTTTCAAATTACTTTTTACCTATGTCAAGTATAATCATATATAAAATTTGTAATTTGTAATTTGAAATCTTGAACCTTTTTGTTCCACAAACGTTTGCAAATAACATTAAACGAAAATTAAACATACAGGTAGTCGAATTAATCCTAAAATAATCAGCTAAAATCACTCTATTTGGTAATTTTATAATATATTTGTATCCTGCTAAGATTTTTTGTTAAAATGATCATATTCAATTATTTATAAATTTTAAATTATATTAAAATGTCAGATGTGAAACGAGTGTATACCTTCGGAGATGGAAAAGCAGAAGGTAAAGCCGACATGAAAAATTTATTAGGTGGCAAAGGTGCTAACCTTGCCGAGATGAACCTTATTGGAGTTCCTGTTCCTGCAGGATTCACTATTACTACTGAAGTATGTACAGAATATAATCAAAAAGGTAAAGATGCCGTAGTTGCATTAATGAAAGATGAAGTAGAACAAGCAGTTACCGCTACGGAAAAAGCAATGAATGCTAAATTTGGTTCTACGGGTGAAGCATTTCCTTTATTAGTATCGGTTCGTTCAGGTGCTCGTGCATCTATGCCAGGTATGATGAATACAGTTCTTAACTTGGGTATGAATGATGATACGGTAAAAATAGTTGCTGAAAAATCGGGTAACGAAAAATTTGCTTACGATTCTTACCGCCGTTTCATTCATATGTATGGTGACGTTGTTATGGGCGTTGAAGCTGAAGAAGGTGAACATAACCCATTTGAAGTTGAACTTGACAAATTAAAAGAACAAAAAGGATATAAAGTTGATACGGAATTAACTGTCGAAGACCTTAAAAATCTTGTAGAATCTTACAAAGCTGTAGTTCGCAAACATGCTGGTGTTGATTTCCCAACAAATCCTTGGGATCAGTTGTGGGGTTCTGTTTGTGCAGTATTTGATTCTTGGAATACTGAAAGAGCTATTCTTTACAGAAGAATGGAAAATATTCCTGATCACTGGGGAACAGCAGTAAACGTTCAAGCAATGGTTTATGGTAATATGGGCGAAAACTCTGCAACTGGTGTATGTTTCTCTCGTGATGCTGCTACAGGTGAAGATTTATTCAATGGTGAGTACTTAATTAATGCACAGGGCGAAGACGTTGTTGCTGGCGTTCGTACTCCACTTGAAATTACTAAAATTGGTTCACAACGTTGGGCTGAGCGTAGCGGTACTTCAGAAGAAAACCGTAAAGCTAATTTCCTTTCAATGGAAGAAGCTATGCCTGAGCTTTACAATGAATTAAATATAATTCAACAAAAATTAGAAGATCATTACAAAGATATGCAAGACATGGAGTTCACCGTACAAGATGGTAAACTTTGGATGTTGCAAACTCGTAATGGAAAACGTACTGGTGCTGCCATGGTAAAAATGGCGGTTGATATGTTAGAAGAAGGATTGATTGATGAGAAAACAGCAATCTTACGCCAGGAACCTAATAAATTAGATGAACTTCTACATCCGGTATTTGATGGTGATGCTCTTGCTGCTGCTAAAGAACTTTCCAAAGGGCTTCCTGCTTCTCCAGGTGCTGCTACAGGACAAGTTGTATTTTCTGCATCTGCTGCTGAAGAATGGGCTGCTGATGGTAAAAAAGTAATCTTAGTACGCCGTGAAACTTCTCCGGAAGATTTAAAAGGTATGTATGCTGCTGAAGGTATTCTTACCGAACGTGGTGGCATGACCTCACATGCTGCAGTAGTTGCCCGTGGTATGGGTAAATGTTGTATATCTTCTGCTGCTGGCTTAATAGTAAGTGGTAATTCTATGACAATTAATGGAGTTGAATATAAAGAAGGTGATTTCATTTCATTAAATGGTACAACCGGAACTGTTTACGAAGGTAAAGTTGCTACAATTACTCCATCATTGCATGGAGATTTTGGTAAAGTAATGGATATGGCTGAGAGAAATACAAAAATGTATGTAAGAACTAATGCTGATACTCCTGCGGATGCACAAACTGCCCGTGATTTTGGAGCTAAAGGGATTGGATTATGCCGTACAGAACACATGTTCTTCGAAGGTGACCGCATCTGGAAAATGCGTGAAATGATTCTGGCTGAAGATACTGTAGGTCGTGAAGCTGCATTAGCGAAATTATTACCAATCCAACGTGAAGATTTCTACGGAATTCTTAAAGCCATGGACGGATTCGGAGTAACAATCCGTTTACTTGACCCACCATTGCATGAGTTTACTCCAAATGATTTAGAGTCTCAAAAAGAGATGGCTGAAAAATTAGGTGTTGATGTGAAAGTAGTTACTGAAAAAGTAGAATCATTACACGAATTCAACCCAATGTTAGGTCACCGTGGCTGCCGTTTAGGAAATACTTATCCGGAAATCACTGTGATGCAAGCTCGCGCTATCATTGAAGCTGCTTGTGATCTTAAGAAAGAAGGGTTAGACCCTAAACCTGAAATTATGGTTCCATTAATTGGTACTGTTAAAGAACTTAAGATGCAGGAAGAAATTATTCGTGAGACTGCAGCTAAAGTTTTTGAAGAAAAAGGAATGGAAGTTGACTACATGGTAGGTACAATGATTGAAATTCCACGTGCTGCATTAACTGCAAACGAAGTAGCTGAAGTAGCTGAATTCTTTTCTTTTGGTACAAATGATTTAACCCAGATGACTTTTGGATACTCTCGTGATGATGCTGGTAAATTCTTACCAATCTACATCGAAAAAGGTATCCTTAAGCATGACCCATTCCAGGCTCTTGACCAAACAGGTGTTGGGCAATTAGTTGAAATGGCATGTGAAAAAGGTAAAGCAACTCGTTCAGATATTAAATTAGGTATTTGTGGCGAACATGGTGGTGAGCCAACGTCCGTTGAATTCTGTCACAGAACAGGGCTAGATTACGTATCTTGTTCTCCATTTAGAGTCCCAATTGCAAGGTTAGCAGCCGCACAAGCTGCTCTAAGATAAGAATTAATCATTCTTAAATATTTCGAAAGCTGTCCCTACTATAACAATCGGGACGGCTTTTTTAATTAAAATATATCAAATACTCCTCTTTTTCTGTGTTACTATACAAAGAAAAAGTTAGCATGAACTTAAAATTCAGTAAACAACTCTATAATTAAAAGGCTTAAGATTACTTAAGTACTATCTAGCCCGAGATTTCTTCGATTTTAACTTTGATTTCTTTAGTACAGAAAATTAAGCGATGGCACGGTAAAAAGGATGATTACAAATCAAAATTTTAAGGGTAAATATTGAAGAATCAGTATAGTTTAACATGACGTATTCATAAAATATTAAATTTCCAATATTTAGGAATAGTTAAGGTTAAGCCTGACTGTGGAAAATCAAAGATTTACTTTAATTCACTCTTTGATTTCTCCTACGTGAGCAGCATTATTCATGAATAATACGGATTAAATATTAATAATTTGTTAAATTTGCCGTTTATTTTACACACATCACTTTAAATTATGGACACAGCTATATTAGAATCATCTTTTAATCAATCAATTATCGACATTGTCGAAGGGCATGATAATGTGTTGGTAAACCTGGATAGAAGGAAGCTTATCCAGGAAGTTTTGCATAACAGGGAGGCAATGGCTTCAAAAAACGGTGCATTGGCCACATGGACCGAACCGGAATCTACAGGAAGAAGACCACTTGATACTTACGTTGTAAAGAGAGATACAAGCGCAAAAAATATTGACTGGTCATCACCAAATAACATACCGATCAAAGAAGATGTCTTTGATATGGTGTTTTCCGATGCTTTGGATTTGTTAGTTCGCAAAGAAAAGATTTATATAACCGACAGAGTAATTGGTGCTGATTCCAAATATGCTTTACCTGTAAGAACCATAACAAGCCAGGCACTTACAGCATTATTTACTGATAATATGTTTCGTGAAGTACCAAACGATATAAAAAAAAGTGATTTTTACGAACGTGGTTTTCAATTATTAACCGTTCCATTTGATAAATTAAACAGTATAAAATATAAGAGTCTTCTAAGAATTCTTCCTAATGGCGATACTTCGGATATTGCTGTTATTATGGACTTTGACCGTCGTTTAGGTGTAATTGTCGGTTCATCATACTTAGGAAGTGTTAAAAAGTTAATGTTTACTGTAATGAACTATTACCTCCCGTTTGGTGGGGTTCTTCCATTGCATTGTTCAGCAAACGAAGGCAAAGATGGTAATACAGCATTACTTTTGGGGTTATCAGGAACTGGTAAAACAACTTTATCTGCAGACCCGGAAAGATCACTTTTAGGTGACGACGAGCATGGCTGGAGTGCAGATGGGATAGCTAATTTCGAAAATGGATGTTATGCTAAAATGCTGGATATTAATCCTGATAAAGAACCTGAAATCTATAATGCAGTTATGCACAATGATGACCCATTAAACCATGGTGCTATTATTGAAAATGCCATGGTTTACCCAACTGGTGAGTTTGATTTTAGTGATAAACGTTTTACAGAAAATTCAAGGGCATCTTACCCATTAAAATTCTTAAAAAATATTAAGGAAAGTTCTATTTCAGGGCACCCAACAACTATACTATTTTTAACTGCCGATGCCTACGGAGTATTACCTCCAATTTCAAAACTAGACCCAAATCAGGCAAAGTTATGGTTTTTAATGGGATACACCAGTAAATTGGCGGGCACCGAAACCGGGGTCACTGAACCTCAGGCTACGTTCTCAAGATTCTTTGGACAGCCATTTATGCCATTAAATCCCGAATTTTACTCAACTATGTTGGGAGAAAAAATGAAACTATTTAATACCAAGGTATACCTAGTAAATACAGGCTGGTTTGGAGGTTCATTCGGTATAGGTAAGCGAATCGACCTTAAATTAACTCGTGCCATGGTAAATGCTGCCTTGAATGGAGATTTAGAAGATGTGGAATATATGTACGATGAATTGTTTCATTTAAATGTTCCGAAAACTTGCCCCGGTATTCCTAATAAAATCTTGAATCCAGTAAACATGTGGATCGAAAAAGAAGACTATACATTAACTGCAACCCGTCTGGCTAATAAGTTTAGTGACGCATTTGATAAAGCTTATGGTGAAAAGAAAATCGATGAAGAAGTAAGAAATGTTTGCCCGGGAAAATAATTTTAAGAGTTAGCAATTTGATATATCTATTAACCGTCTTTATACTACTTTAAGGGCGGTTAACCATTTTTAACACGAGTAAAAACCTTGATTTCTTTGATGCTTCATAAATTATTTGTTATTTTGGCTGACTTTAAAAATGTCCATATATGCATATTGTAGTAAATATAATTATTACAATCGTAGCTTACCTTTTAGGATCAATACCCACATCAGTGTGGATTAGCAGAGCTTTTTTCGATATTGATATCCGTGAACATGGAAGTGGTAATGCGGGAGCAACTAATACTTTCAGGGTTTTGGGCGTAAAAGCCGGCTTGGTGGTTTTTGCCGTTGATATTTTAAAAGGTTTTGCTGCTGTTAATTTAATACACTTTACCAATTATTATATACCTCACAGTGGAGATTATATTAATATTCAATTATTATTAGGAATAGCTGCAATGCTTGGTCATATATTCCCTGTTTATGTGGGCTTTAAAGGAGGAAAAGGTGTTGCTACTTTATTTGGTGTAATTTGCGCCATAAGCTTCTATCCTACCTTAATAATGGCAGGAATTTTTTCTACTACCCTCATTATAACTCGTTATGTTTCAGTAAGCTCTATGGTATCAGGACTATCATTTCCTGTTCTGATCATAATTGTTTTTAAGGAAACGACCCCATCTTTAGTGATTTTTTCTTTAATTATGGCTATTTTGATGCTATTTACTCACCAAAAGAACATTGAACGATTATTAAAAAAAGAAGAAAAGAAAGCCAATTTAAAGATCAAGAAAAAGTCGAGACCTCAAGTTATAGAAGACGCATAATTTAAAGCAACCGTTTTTTATCAATACGCTGAATTAGATCTGCCTTTAATGTTTTACTTACCGGAACTCTTGTTTTGGAATCCATTATAAGTTGGTTACCTTCAATTCCTTCAATTTTTTCAAAATTAACAATAAAGGATTTATGGCATTTAAAAAAGTCATCACGTGGCAAAATCTTAAGTAAGGATGATAAACTCATTAAAGAAACTACCTTTTTATCAGTTAAATGAAACTTGACGTATTTCTGTATGCTTTCAATATATATAATATCATCAAAACGAATTTTAACAGCCTTATAATCTGACCTCACAAATATATAATCCCCTTTTGTTCTTATGTCTTGATCATTTTGATTTTCTCCGATTTGCTTAGTTTTCAAAGAATCAAGAACTTTTGAAATAGCTTTAAAGAAACGATCAAAACGAACCGGTTTTAACAAATAATCAACAACATTTAGCTCATAGCTTTCCAATGCGTATTCCGAATAAGCAGTTGTTAAAATAGTATATGGCGGGTCGTTTAATGATTTTAACAATTCCAAACCAGTCAAATCAGGCATTTCAATGTCTAGAAACATAATGTCAACTTCCTGCTCATTCAAAACTCCCATTGCTTCCATGGCAGTATGGCATTTTGCAACAACCTTTACATTTGGTATTTTAGCTAAATGTGTTTCAACCAATTCCTGTGCTAAAGTCTCATCGTCTACAATTATACATGTATAAGTTTTCATATAGCTATATTTATTATCAAGGCAACTTTATAAACTCCTGTCATTTCCTCAATAACTAATTTATGTTTATCAGGGTAATAATGTTGTAATTGTTTTTCAAGATTTATTAAACCTATGCCCCCTGATTCTTTTTTAGACTTTAAGAATGAATTTTCCGCGGTAAAACTCATTCTATATTCATCTACATCAAGGTTAATCCTTAAAAAACCGTTTGCATTATAACCAATGTCACTATGTTTAAAACAATTTTCAACAATAGTGATAAGTAATAACGGAACTATTTTATGTAAACTATTTACACCATTAATTGATACACTAATGTTCTTTTCTGCTTTCAGTTTTTTAAGTAATTGTAAATCTATATAATTATTTAAAAGCTCTACTTCTCTCTCAAGTGCTACAAACTGGTTTTTTCCTTCATAAATTATATATCTTAATATATCTGATAGTTTTTCAATCATTACCGGAGCATTATCGTTCTTAACAACACTTAATGAATAAATATTATTTAATGAATTAAATAAAAAATGCGGGCTAACCTGTGATTTTAGCAATAACAATTCAGCCTGTAACTTTTCATTTTGCAACTCTAAGCGATTTTGTTTTTCATCCCGGTATAACATAAAATACCAGTACAGGTATGATATCAAAATAAACATTAAATAGTTTAGTGAAAACGTTACCATATTTCCCCACTTTGAACCTCCTAATAAATAATCATCTAAATCAGTAAATGAATATAAAGTGTAGAAAATCACTAAAAATGAAATAAGACCTAACAAATATGCAAGATTACCATTTTTTAGTAACTTAGGAATTAAAAGGAATAAGTTAACATAAGCTATAATAAGGTAAACGGATATTTCTACAAACGTTAAAAAAAAAGCTAATACAATATCGTAGTAATCTGTCATATAATCAAATATGAAAAAGTATACAAAAACCCAGAATATGATATGATATATAGCCTTGATCTTTTGCATTGTAGTTTTATATTAACAATTCAAAAATAAAGTAAATATTATTCAAAAGTAAAGCTTAGCTCTCATATGCACATTTATGGGAACCAAGTATCGATTTTTATCCACATTCCCAAAATTCATTATATCAATCCTAAAATCAGCTACTTGGTTGAAAAGAATTTTATATCGTTTTAATACCTCATACTTTAGCACGTAATAACAAATCTGGTTTTGAATTAAAGTAGAAATTGATGAAAAAGATATTTTACAGTCTTATATCTATTCTTATGGTAAGTGTAATTATAGCATGTGAAAAGGAAGATTTAACTTCCTTTGATTTAAATAGCATACCAAAAAATAAGAATGCAAGGGTTCCTGCTGAATGGGAAGCTCATGAGGCTATCTGGATGCAATGGCCTAATGAACATGATGACGGTATGCGACCCGCTTTTGCAGAAATTATCAAAATTATTAAGCAGTATGAACCTGTACATTTAATTGCAAACACCGAAGCAGAAAAAGCTGAGGCTATAAAGTTCTTAATTGATAATAATGTTAATGAAGATAATATCACATGGCATATATATCCTATTGACAATTGTTGGTTACGAGATAACGGGCCTATTTATGTAACAGATGGTTCAAAAACCTGGATTCAAAACTGGAAATTCGATGGTTGGGGTAGCAGTTTTGGTGGTAATATTTCATATGTTAACGATAACAAAATTCCGTCAAAAATAGCTGATTATCTAAACCTTGAAGTTCAAAATATACAAAGCTACATTCTTGAAAAAGGTAATATAGAAGTTAATGGTGCAGGCACACTTTTAATTAATTGGAGTTGTCAAAAGCATAGAAATCCTCACATTTCACAAGAAAATCAGGAAACAATTCTTAAAAATACGTTAGGTGTAACAAAAATAATATGGGCATATGGGTATTGGAAAGACGATGGAACAGTAGGACACATTGACGGAACAGCTCGATTTGTTAATGAAAACACCATTTTTATTGCAGATTATGACTCGGATCTTGAAAATAACCTGGCTCGGGTGTGCAAAGAGGAAGGAATGGAAGTTATTATGTACCCTGGCGATCCTAACTGGCTAGTAGGCAATGGGCTTGTAGTTGCTATGGGTGATGAAGAAAACAATGAAACCTTAAAAACGCTACTTGAAACCTATTTTCCTGGTCGAAATGTTTACATGATCGACGGCACAGAAATAGCTAAAAATGGCGGTGGAATACATTGTGTAACGAACGACCAACCCGCAATTCTATAACATAATTTACAAGGAACTATCAACTTGAGATAGCTCCTTTTCACTAAAACATATAAATATGATACAAGAAATTATCTCAACAAAATCCGTAAAAAATATCAGATATTCTGATGGAAAGGATCATTCAAATCTTGAAACAAACAACAACTTATATCCTAACCACAGATGTGTTAATTGCAACGGAACAAATATTACTATAACTAACACTAAGGACATTTGTCACGATTGTAAGTATGTTTATAGTTAACGTAAACTGTATTTTGTTAATTTATTTTTGAACGTTTACCTCATCAAGCAGCATTTTATTTGATTCAATTAGCAGTATCTCTTTTTTCTTAAATTCTTCTGAATCCGCATCAACAAATTCTTTTTCAGGATTTATCCATCGGATTAATTCACCTTCGCAGGTATAATATTGGTTTTCGTACAGCTTGTTATATTACAATCATATGCAGGAACTTTTTATAGCTTGCATATTTTCAAATCTATGTCTTAACTTTTTTAATTGACTTAAAAATACTATTGAATCAAAAAAAAAATGAAAAACTTATCATAAGTTTATAGTTCTTTTTGTAAAATTGATTTGCATGTTATGAAATCCAGACCCAAAAAGAAAATTAACGATAACAGTTTTCTTCTAAATGTTATTCTATATGGAATCATATTGGCTGCATTGGTTTTTATTCTAAAATATGTTGAATACCGGTATATAGTCCGCCAGCTCAGAATGGAAGTTTACATTGCTGTAATAGCTAGTTTATTTACGTTATTGGGCATTTGGGTTGGTTTAAAATTAATTAACCGTAAAAAGAATACAGAATTATATTTTACAACTGAAATTGACAGAAACAAAATAAAAGAACTAAACATAAGCAAACGCGAATATGAATTATTGGAACTTATTTCAAAAGGTTTTTCTAACCAGGAGATAGCTGATAAACTTTTTATCTCAATCCCAACAGTAAAAACACATTTATCAAACCTGTTTTCTAAACTAGCCGTGCAACGGAGAACCCAAGCCATACACAAGGCAAAAGAGCTGAAAATAATTCATTAATTTTATCTCATTCTTTCGTATGATTTTTACAAATTAGTACTTAAGTATGAACTTTTACCCCCTATTTTTTTGTTGATTTGTTTAGTATAACCAAAATAAATCGTAATGAAAAAAATTGTTTTAACATTAGGCATAATTGCAGGTATCATTGTGTCAGCTATGCTATTTATTAGTTTTATAGGTGGTACTATAGATTTTGAAAGCGGGAAAGTAGTTGGGTACTTAACTATGATTATTGCTCTTTCAACTATTTTCTTCGGGATAAAGGCTTATAGGGATAAACATCTCAACGGAGCAATAAAATTTGGCAAGGCATTTAAAATGGGGCTTTACATAAGCCTTATTGCATCAACCATGTATGTTATTTCGTGGTTTGTTATTATTAATACTTCAGGAAAAAACTTTATAAACGATTACCATAAGTACTCAGTTGAACAGCTCAAAAAAACTGATCTTTCTGAAGAGGAAATCGAGTTAAAAATTCAGGAAATGAAAGATTTCCAAGAGTTGTATAAAAATCCAGTAGTTATGGCAGGTGTAACTTACCTTGAAATATTACCTGTTGGACTAATTATTACATTATTAAGTGCAAGTATTTTAAGAAGAAAAAAAGTATCACAATAAAAGTAAAATTATGGATAACTCTACACCTAAAGTAACCGGAATTGGAGGAATATTCTTCTTTTCCAAAAATCCCAAAGAACTAAAAGAATGGTATAGCAAAAACCTGGGATTAGCTGTTAATGAATATGGCTCAAGCTTTGAATTCAGAAATGCACACCGTCCAGATGAAATCAATTACCTACAATGGAGCCCATTTGAAGAAAATAGTGATTATTTTAAACCATCGGAAAGAGAGTTTATGATCAACTACCGGGTTCAGAATATTGAAGGATTGGTTCAAAAACTAAAAGAAAACGGTGTAACCATCGTGGATGAAATTGAAGAATACGAATATGGGAAGTTTGTACACATTATGGGACCCGAAGGTACTAAAATTGAACTTTGGGAACCTATTGATCGCGTATTTACTGAAATGGGTGGTGAAACCACTAAATAGCATGTAATTTAATCTGGTTATTTCTTTTTTTTCTTCATTTGCAACATCAGTGCATTTGGAGTATATTTGTATTTATGGAGCCTGTTGATATTTTAACAAGTCGTAACCTAAAAAGAACAAGTTGCAGAGAAGGAATTATTAAAATTATAATAGCTTCCAAAAATGCTCTTTCAGAAAATGAAATTCGAGAAAAACTAGATGGGAATTACAATAGAACTACATTTTACAGGTCGTTTAAAACGCTCGAAGAAAACAAAGTTATACACAAAATTGTTGTAAATAACCAATTGGTAAAGTATGCTCTTGATAATTCGATTACACAGAAAAAGGAACATGCGCATTTTTTTTGTAAGAAATGCAATGTAATTCAATGTTTAGATTCTGTTTTAATTAAAAAGCCTAAGTTACCAGATGGTTATAGCGTAACTGAATCAGAGTATATTATTAAAGGATTTTGTAAATTGTGTAAAGAAAACACAGATAAAGATTGGTAAGAATAAATAAACATATAGCTTTCTCTTTACTCGGATTATTCTTATTCCCTATTATTTACCAACCCGTACATTCCAATTGGCATCATTCGGTAAAAAACTCTCAAACCAATCAAATTCATTACAACCATTCTTGTTGTTCGCATTCACAGACTTCAATGCATACTTACCCTAAAGGGTTAAGTGAAATTGGACCATTTAATGAAAATGAAGAACAGTGCCCTGTTTGCGAATATCAAATATCAATTAATAACTTGCCATTACTTTCAAATCTTAATTATACAGTTCGGAGAATAGATATTAATTATACCGAAGTTGCAATAACTCGGTTTATTTCATCTGTTGTTTCTATAGAATCACCTCGGGCACCGCCAATTCAATTAGTATAACTCCATTGCAGTTTTCTTAAGTAGTTTGTAAACTCAATTAATTAAGTATGCATAAAATTACTGTGCTTTTTGTATTGGCACACATTCTGATTATATCCGGATATAGCCAGGGTAAATATATTTTATCCGGTTTGGTCGTTGATGAAAATAACCAGGCCCTGCCCGGAGCTTCCGTTCAATTAAGCTCAGGTAAAGGAACTGTTACCAATTCCGAAGGTAAATATGTGATAAATGATTTAGATAATGGAATATATGAAATAAAAGTATCATACATAGGCTATAAAACTCATTTGGATACAATTGTAATTGATGGAAATAAAGCATATAGAATCAAAATGCTTTATTCGCCATTAGATTTGCAAGAGGTTGTTGTTACAGATAACTACGTTGAGACAAGGAAAAAAGAAGAATCATTGAATATAGAGATTGCAAACAAAAGATACCTTCAGCAAAATCTTGGTGGAAGCCTGATGAAAACAATTGAAAGGCTACCAGGAGTAAGTACTATTGATATTGGTTCAGGGCAATCGAAGCCCGTAATCAGAGGGCTTGGATTTAATCGTATTGTTGTAGTAGAAAACGGGATCAAACACGAAGGACAACAATGGGGAGCCGACCATGGCCTGGAAATTGACCAGTTTGCTATAGATAAGCTTGAAGTTATAAAAGGACCTTCATCTCTTATACATGGATCAGATGCTTTGGGCGGAGTAATAAACGTTAAGCAAAATTCCGTACCAATAAATAATTCTGTTGGGGGAACCATTGATTTAATTGGAAAAACTAATAATAATTTAATCGGAACTTCATTTTCTGTATATGGAAGGAAAAATTGGTTATTTGCTGATTTACGCGTAACCATGCTTGATTATGGCGACTACAAAGTACCAACTGACAGTATTGACATTTACTCATACAAAGCCGCAATACACAATAACCAATTGCGCAATACGGCAGGTGAAGAAAAGAACCTACACTTTACAATTGGAATTATTCAGGACGATTTTCAAAGCAAGTTTTTTATAAGCAATGTATACAGTAAAAATGGTTTTTTTGCCAATGCGCATGGCTTGGAACCTCGAAATGTTGATACGGATGTTCATGATAAATCAAACAGGGATATTCTTTTTCCTTACCATGAGGTTAATCATTTTAAAGTAATTAATCAGAGTCTATGGGAAATGGGTAAGTTTCGGTTTAAATCTGATTTAGGGTTTCAACGAAATTTCAGGCAAGAATGGAGCGAATATGTAAGCCATGGATACATGCCCCCTGTTTTTCCTGACAACCTTAAATTTAATGCAGATATTGAACGCCAGTTTGATAAACATATTTATAACGGAAATCTTTTAATACGGTATACACATAATGAAAAAACCGCCTTCACATTCGGATTAAATGGCAGTTATCAGGATAATGATATAAACGGTCGAGGATTTATTATTCCAGCCTTTGAACAACTGAATATGGGTGTTTTCTTACTGGCAAAATATGAGATCAACCCTATAAATGTTTTACAACTTGGAATAAGATACGATCATGGTAAGATTAAAACCGAAAGTTATAATGACTGGTTTCAATCTCCTGTTTTAATTGGCAGCGATACCACACTTGCACATTTGCAAAGGGCTTATGGTTTAAACCGTAACTATTCAAATATTTCCTGGTCTGTTGGATATAATTATAATCAGGAAAAATTATCGTTCAAAACCAATATTGGTAGAAGTTTCCGTATACCAATTGCTAAAGAACTGGCTGCAAATGGTGTAAATTATCATAACTTTAGTTATGAAGTTGGCGATCCTGATTTATCTCCTGAAATTTCTTATCAACTTGATTTAGGACTTGAGTACCATTTAAAGAAGTTTGCCGTTGGTGCAACTCCTTTTGTAAACTATTTTACCAACTATATTTACCTTAATCCCAGTTCCGAATTCGACAGACTTTACGGAAATGGGAATCAGGTATTTTATTATACCCAAAGCGAAGTATTTAGGTATGGCGGTGAATTACATGCACATTATCAATTATTAAAATCAATAAAACTTGGTGTGATTGGTGAATATGTTTATTCCGAGCAGGTTTCAGGAGAGAAAAAAGGATTTACTTTACCCTTTTCTCCTCCAGCATCAGCAATTTTTAACATTAAGTATCAAAAACAACATCTAGGTTTTTTAAAAAATGTGTATTTATCCGTAGATTATAGGATAACCGCATCGCAAACCAATATTGTGCCTCCCGAAGAAACAACAGATGGTTATCAATTAATAAATATAAGCTTGGGCGGAGAAATAAGTTTAAAAAAACAAAACTTGAGCATTTCTGCACAAGTACAAAATCTTTTTAATACCAAACATTTTAGTCATACCAGCTATTACAGGCTGATAAATGTACCCGAACCGGGACGAAACTTTGTTTTAAATGTTTCTATTCCATTTTCGGGTAAAATAAATTAAACATAAATTAAATATAAAATTATGAAAACAAAGACCATTCAATTTTTAGCAATTGCATTTATTGCAGGATTAATATTCATATCATGCGAAGAAGATAACGATGATAATCAAAAACCGGTGATATCTAATCTCGAAGTTGGGCATAACGATACGATTCATGTTGGAGAAGGAATTCATTTGGATTTTGAGGTTTCTGACAATGAACACCTGGATTATTACAAAATAACGATCCATCATGAAGAGGACCATAAAAAATTCTTTTCAGAAACGGAATGGGAATTTGACAGTACGTTTACCGAAATTTCTGGTTTAAAAAACTACACGGTCCATCATCATGATATATTAGTACCGGAAAATGCAGAATTGGGTGAATACCATTTTCATTTATCCGTTGCTGATGAAGCGGGAAACCTTGCTGAGGTAGAAAAAGAACTTGTTATGGCCGCAGAAGATGATCATCATTAATAATAGTAATTAATTCGGGGGATAATCCCCCGAAAACTTATAACAAGTAAACCATGAGTAATTATACAAAACTTTTTCTGTTAATTGTTTCATTCGCTGTTATACTATCGTGTGAAGAAGATTCAAAAGATGATATGAAGCCCGCAATAGATTTATCTATCACGGATGCATTTCCGGTTAATTGTGATACCATATATTTTGGTGAAACTTTTGTTTTAAAAGTACTATTTACTGATAATGTCGAACTAGGGGCATTTAGTTTCGATATTCATCATAATTTCGACCATCATTCGCATAGCACTGAAGTAACTGAGTGTAATACTGATCCGGATAAAGAACCTGTTAATCCATATGTTTTTATACAAGATTATGATATTCCGCAAGGATTAACAGAATATGAAACTAATATAGAAATAAATATTCCATCTGCAGAAAATAGTAATTTATTCGACGAAGGAGATTATCATTTCTTTATAAGTTTAACAGATAAGCAAGGTTGGTCAACTCAAAAAGGATTAAGCATTAAGATGCTTCATCGTTAGAAATTATAAGGAGTTATTAATCCCTCTAAATCTTCTTTTCGAGAAAGGGGAAGTACAAAATATTTCTCCCTTGGAGAAGGGAGATACAGAGGGATTGATTGGTTCGTTTTAAATCCACGTCTGTACCTCTTTAGATATGGAGCTAATAACCGATGCTCATAGAAAAAAAACCTATAAGCATAAGTTTAGAAACTTATAGGCATAGAAGTTATTTTTATAAGTATCGGTTTTAAGGTAACGGGTGTACGGATAAAAAAGATATAAGTAATCCAAAAATAACATTGTTAATAATTAAAATATGAAGCATAAAGAAAACTACGACTGTAAATCCTACATATTTTATTAAAATGTTTATTTCAAAATTATTAGAAATTAAAAGATAAATTAAATTAACAATAATTAAAAATATTTCAATAACAACAGAATATGTAACTTGTAATTTGGAATATGAAACTCTACTTCGTTCTAATATGAACATCCCTCTGTGGAAAAGGAATCTGAATTTTGTGTACACGAAATTGTTTATCAATCTCAAAACGGATATCACTTTTGGTATTTTCAACATAAAAAGAATCATCTGTCCAAAAAAATACCTGAAACTCTAATGAAGAATCACCAAAACTATTGAAACGCACAAAAGGATCAGGATTTTTAGCAACTTTTGGATGGCTTATAGCACAATCGTGTAAAACCTTTTCAACCAATCTTACATCGGAACCATAGGCTACCCCAACATCAACCGAAAATCGGGTCAACTTTTGAATATGACTCCAGTTTACCACATGCTCTGTTATAAATTTTGAATTTGGAATAATATGAATAATATTATCACGAGTTTCAATTTTGGTATTTCTAAAGCCTACTTCTTTTACCTTGCCTATTTCATCCTCAACTTCAACCACATCGTTAACCTTCATATTGCCTTCAAAAAGTAATATTAAGCCTGAAACAATGTCCTTAAATATTTCTTGAAGTCCTAATCCCAAGCCTACCAATAATGCTGCCGAACCAGCTAAAAGAAAAGTAAGTCTTAATCCTACGGTCTGCAGCACTAACAAAATGGCAACTGTCCAAAGGAAGTATTTGGTAAGCCTGTAAATAGTATGGCTTTTACCAATATCAATACCTGGTCTTGGATAAATCCGTTTTTTAAATATCCTGCTTATAGTCCAGATCATGATTTCTGTGATAATCAGGATCAATGCTGCCATTAACAGGCTATAAACTGTTATGTGAATATTGGCTTTTTCTATTAAGGTATAATTCAGAATTTCCTTTAAGTTCATCATTCTTCGGTTTTATTATTTAATTCAAATTCATGTTGAAGAATTTGACGTAACCTGTTAGGACCAATATTTTGCTCAATGGTCTCTTGTTTGGCAAAAGAAATAGCCCCTGTTTCCTCCGACACAATTACAACTATAGCATCGGTCTTTTCTGCAATTCCCAGTGCAGCCCGGTGGCGCATCCCAAATTTGGCCGGAATATCATGTCTGTCTGTCGTAGGTAAAATGCAACGTGCAGCTGCAATTTTATCTTCTTTAATAATAACTGCACCATCGTGTAACGGACTATTCTTAAAGAAGATACTCTCTAAAAGCCGGCTCGAAGTATCAGCATTTAAAACATCTCCGGTTCTTATGAAACTTAATAAATCGGATTTTTTGGAAATAGCTATTAAAGCTCCCGTTTTAAAAGCCGACATATTGGAACATGCGTTTACAATCGAATCAATTTTTACCACCGACTCTTCTTTTTCTCCAAATGAAAAGAACTTTTCAAACTTAAACTTACGATTAGTAATATAACGGGTACTAATTATTAATAGAAATCTTCTTATTTCCTGTTGGAATACTATTAGCAAAGCAATAACTCCAACCCCAATAACCTGTCCCAATATATTACTGAGCAGTTCCATATTTAAGGCTTGCACTAAAAGCCACAAAAGGTAAAGTGAGAAAATCCCGATAAATATGTTAATAGCCGTTGTTCCCCTAATCAAATTATAAATCTGGTATAATAAAAATGCTACCAAAAGTATATCCAGGATATCCAAAAATCGTATCGAAATAAAAGCTGTTAGCATAGAAAATTTTAAAAGTTAATTACCAACTTTAAACAAATTTAATAAATTATATGGTCAATCGTACCAATTATCAACTTTTGCGCTTAAAAACTTCTTCGAAAGCTTTATAGTTTCTTTAGCCTCTTTTACATCGTGCACGCGTAAAATATTAGCACCACCAAGCAATGCGAAAGTATTTAATACAGATGTACCATTCAGTGCTTCATCGGGTTTAATTTCCAATACTTTATTAATTATCGATTTTCTGGAAACTCCTACCAATAAAGGCAATTCAAAGATCTTAAAATCATCAAGATGCTTTAATAGTTGATAATTATGATCTACAGTTTTACCAAATCCAAATCCCGGATCAAGAATCACATCATTTAATCCCATAAGATTTAACTTTTCCAGTTTAATTGAGAAGTAACTGATGATTTCTTTAACCACATTCGTATATTGAGGATCTTGCTGCATATTCCTTGGCACTCCCTTCATGTGCATCATAATATATGGAACATTCAAATCGGCTACTACTTCATGCATTTTATCATCCAGATCACCTGCCGAGATATCGTTAATTATATTAACATTAAATTCCTTAATTACTTTTTTTGCAACCTCGGAACGAAAGGTATCTACCGAAATTATTATATCAGGAAAATCTTTTCTAACTAAATCCAATACAGATAATAACCTGCTTAGTTCCTTATCAGAACTAACATCTTTGGCTCCCGGACGTGATGAATACGCTCCAATATCCAAGATATCACAACCTTCTGATAACATTCTATTCAGTTGTTTCATAATTTCCAAATCGGAGTTATATTTACCTCCATCATAAAAAGAATCAGTCGTAACATTTAAGATTCCCATAACTTTAGGTTCACTTAAATCAATTAATTCTCCCCTGCAATTGATCGTTTGTTTTCTTGAAAAAAATGTATCTTTAGGCTGCATTTTAGTTGTATTTACTTTATCACAAATGTAATAATTTGATTTTAGGAAAGTTCTATGACTAATGCATAAAATATGGTATTGAAATTAATTTATAAAATTAAGAATGGGATTTATTGTTATTGAAGGATTAGATGGTTCCGGAAAATCAACGCAACTTAAAAAACTTAGAGAATATTTAGAAGAAAATAAAGTTAATTATGAATACCTTCATTTTCCTCGCACCAATTCAAAAATCTATGGAGAATTAATAGCAAAATTCTTAAGAGGTGAACTTGGTGATTTAAATACTGTAAATCCATATTTAATTGCACTTATTTATGCTGGAGACAGAAATGATGCAAAAGGAATGATTAAAAATTGGTTAAATGAAGAAAAACTTGTTATTGTAGACAGATATGTATACTCTAGTATTGCTTTTCGATGTGCCAAGCTTACAGATAAAACAGAAATTGAAAAATTAACCGATTGGATTTTAGATTTAGAATATAATTACCATCAAATTCCTAAACCTGCATTGAGCATATTTCTTAATGTACCTTTTGAATTTACAAGGAAGAACCTAACCAAGCAAAGAACTGGTGATGATCGTAATTATTTAAATGGCAAGGAAGATATTCACGAGAAAGATATTGATTTTCAAAACAAGGTAAGAAACGTTTATTTAAGAGAAGTAAAAAAAGATAAAAATCTAAAAATTATCGATTGTGCAAATTCTTCAGGTGAAATGTCAAATCCTGATGAAATATTTGCCAAAATTATTGAATTATTAAAAAGCGAAAATATAATCTAAAAAACATTTAACAATGAAAACTTTAAATAACATTAGCCGGTTTGTTGTAGGAGTTGTTTTTATTTTTTCTGGATTTGTAAAGGCAATTGACCCTCTTGGGTCAACTTATAAATTCCATGATTATTTCGAAGCATTTGGAATGGATGCTCTTGGATTTCTTGCCTTTCCGTTAGCTATTTTAATAAGCTCGTTGGAGTTTGTTATAGGATTTTCCTTATTGTTTTCAACACGTAAAAAACTCACAGCATGGGCCTTACTCCTTTTTATGGCTTTTTTCACTATATTAACATTCATTTTAGCAATTTTTAACCCTGTTACCGATTGTGGATGTTTTGGAGATGCCATAATTATGACTAATTGGCAAACGTTCGGAAAAAATGTATTCTTAATGATTTTTACTTTAATATTATTTAGTACCCGAAACGATTTTGAGATTAATTGGTCCGTAAAAAGACAATGGGGATTTATTATTCTTCCTTTCATTTTTAGCGTATTAGTTTCTGTTTATTGCTTTAACAATTTGCCCATAATGGATTTTCGCCCGTATAGTATTGGAACCCATATACCAGAAAAAATGATTATTCCCGAAAATGCTCCAAAAGCTGAATATGAAACTATTTTGGTTTATCAAAAAGATGGTATTGAAAAAGAGTTTACCTTGGAGAACCTGCCTGATACAACATGGGAGTGGGTATCTACTGAAAATAAATTAATCTCTGAAGGGTACATTCCTCCAATTCATGATTTTACGATTAGCACATCTTCAGGAAATGATATAACGGAAATAGTCTTAAATGATAACAAATTTACGTTTTTATTAATTGCTCATGATTTAAATAAAACCAATATCAAAAATATTGATCAAATTAATGAGCTTGCTAATTATGCCAAGGAATCAGGAGTTTGCAACTTTATTTGTTTAACTTCAGCTTTAGAAGAAGATATTAACGCATTCAAAGAAAAGACAAATGCTCCATATATGTTTTTCAATACTGATGAAATTACTTTAAAAACAATAATAAGAGCTAATCCTGGTTTAGTTTTATTAAAGAAAGGGACTATTCTTGATAAATGGCATCATAAGAATACACCATCAGTTGAAGAAATAAAAGAAGAATATCTGGAGAATCCGAAATTGAAAAATCAGAATTCGAATGAAGATGAGATTGCTTCATAATCGTATGTTACCCTTTAACAGTATCATGTTAACTGGCAACCAAAACAAATAACTGGGAAGCGAGCACAAGTAACTAGAAAGAATGCTAAATTTTCTTACAAAACGGTTTTTATATGCTCTACTGGTTTTATGGGGTGTAATTAGTCTTGTATTTTTCCTATTCAATATTTTACCTGGAGATCCGGCCAAAATGATGATGGGACAACGCTCCGATATATCAACAATGGAATCGATACGAAAAGAATTGGGATTAGACAGGTCAACAGGAATGCAATATTTAAAATATTTAAATGACCTTTCACCAATCTCATTTCATAATTTTGTGGATGCGGAAAGTTATTTTTACCTTGATTCATCAAATTACGAAGCAAAAAAGCTTTTTAATATGTCTTCTGTTTCGGTTGTAGTATTAAAATTTCCTTATTTAAGAAGATCGTATCAAAGTAAGAAACCGGTTTCGGAAATCATAAGAGAAACCTTACCCAATACTTTTATACTGGCACTTGTATCCATTATTTTTGCTACATTTCTGGGGATCTTTTTGGGAGTCATTGCTGCTATTAAGAAAGATAGTTTTTTTGATCGTGCTTCACTTTTATTTTCTGCACTTGGTATGTCCCTTCCCTCCTTTTTTGCGGCTATTTTAATTGGTTGGATATTCGCATTTATTTTGGGCGATTTAACCGGCTTAAACCTGACAGGGAATTTATATGAAATAGATGATTTTGGAGAGGGAATTCATCTTCAGCTAAAGAACCTAATTTTACCTGCATTTACTTTAGGAATACGTCCTTTAGCAATTGTTACCCAACTTTCAAGAAATTCTATGCTTGATGTGCTTTCTCAAGACTATATTAGAACTGCTAAAGCTAAAGGCTTGTCCTATAGTCGAATTATATGGAAACATGCCTTAAAAAACTCATTAAATCCTGTAATTACTGCTGTCTCAGGTTGGTTTGCATCTTTAATGGCAGGTGTTGTATTCGTGGAGTATATTTTCGGTTGGAAAGGGTTAGGATATGTTATTGTAGACTGCCTAAACAAATATGATTTACCTGTAATTATGGGCTGCGTATTAACTATTTCAATCATTTTCATTATTATTAATACACTTGTAGATATCCTTTATAGCTATCTTGATCCACGAATCCGTTTAAGTAATTAGAAAGACATTTTTGGAATAAAACAAATCATTAAAGCGTAATATTTCTTATTTTTGGTAATACAATCACAATCCCAAATATTTTCAATATGAGAAAACAAATTGTAGCTGGTAACTGGAAAATGAACACAACTTTTTCAGATGGTACCGATTTAATTAAACAGATAATTTTAAAAGCTGATCCTGTAAAGAATACACAACTAGTTATAGCTCCACCATTTATACTCACACATGAAGCGTGTAAGTTAACTTCAAAAACGAAAATAGAAGTATCTGGTCAAAACTGCTCGAATAAGCCAAAAGGAGCCTTTACTGGTGAGGTTTCGGCTGAAATGCTTAAATCTGTGGATGCTAATTATGTTATTTTGGGTCATTCAGAAAGGCGCACATTTTATTACGAAACCGATGAGTTGATAAATGAAAAAATAAAGATAAGTTTACAAAATAATCTTACTCCAATTATTTGTTGTGGTGAAGTGTTGGATGAAAGGGAAAATAATGAGCACTTCGAAGTAGTTTCTAAACAAATAAAGGGGATGTTCTATGAAATCAATGCTGAGGATTTTAAAAATATAGTTATTGCATACGAACCTGTATGGGCAATTGGTACTGGAAAAACAGCAACCCCTGTTCAGGCACAAGAAATGCATAAATTTATTAGAGAAACCATTATGAACTCATATGGATCAGAAATTGCTGAAAATCTTTCTATTCTTTATGGAGGAAGCTGTAAACCTTCAAATGCAAAAGAGTTATTTGCAAATCCTGATGTTGATGGAGGCTTAATTGGCGGTGCTTCGCTTAGTGCTGATGATTTTATTACTATTGCTAACTCATTTTAAAAATATCTATGGATTATATAGAACTAATCTGTAAAATATCTGCACATAACGAACAAGAAATAGCTGAGATTTTAACGGCTGAATTAAATGAAATTGGTTATGAAAGCTATGATGAAACTGATGATGGATTAAATGCTTACATACTGGAAAAATTCTTCGATATTAAGAAAGTAGAACAGCTCCAAGTTAACAGCATTCCAAATGTTACAATAGATTATTCACATAAAGTAATTAAAACCCAAAATTGGAACGAGGTATGGGAAAAAAACTTTGAACCAATTTTAATTGAGGATCAATGCCTTATCCGTGCTCCTTTTCATAACAATACTCCAAAAACAAAATTTGAAATTGTGATAGAACCCAAGATGTCTTTCGGAACAGGACATCATGAAACAACCAACTTAATGCTAAAAACCATGCTAGGTCTTGATCTAAATGATAAAATAGTTTTGGACATGGGTTGTGGAACAGGAGTATTGGCAATACTTGCGTCCATGAAGGGTGCTAAGGATATTACTGCTATAGATATTGATGAATGGGCCTACAATAATACCCTGGAAAATATAGGCAAAAATAATTGCCAAAATATCAAAGTATTTCAGGGAGACGCTGGCTTACTTGCTGATCAACATTTTGATATTATTATTGCGAATATAAACCGAAATATCTTAATGGATGATATAAAACATTACTCAAAAGTTTTAAAACAGCATGGAACTTTATTATTAAGCGGATTATATAGCAAAGATCTGGCTATGATTAAAGAAGAAGCTTCTGAACATAATATTGAATACATTAATCATTTGGAAAAGCACAGTTGGGTTGCTGCAAGATTTTATAAAAAGTAAAATGTATCACGATGAAAAAATGTCTACTTAAAGGTTTTATGGTTTTCTTTTTTGGATTTCTTTATTTCTCTTCCATAGCGCAAGAAACTGAAGAAAACCTGAAAGACACCACTTTATTTATTGAACAGTTTGAAGAATATGTAAATAGAAACCTGTCCGAGGCTGTTGAAGATAGCTTAGAATCTTTTATTGAAAAATGGAATACAGGTTATTTTTCGCATGATGTAAAAGATCGTTTCGAAAATGTTTATAATTTTATGCTTAACAATAAAGCCCGCCGTAACCCGCATATATTAAAATATTTCGAATTGGTTATGACTTTTCATCGTCTGGATGATTCAATGAAACATTATGATAATTGGGAAAAGGGAATCTATTTTATTTTCGAAAATGAAAAATATCCCTTAAGAATAGTAACTGACTATTTTAAAAATATTAAAACTTTAATTGAAGAAAATTTGATCTACAGTACTGCTTCAACAAAATGGTATGCTAATTCTGATAATTATAAATTTGTAGTAAATGATCAATTAAAAATTATTTTTGATAAAACCGATATAACATGTAAAATTAAAGAAGATACCATTGGTATTTTTGAAACAAGCGGCGAGTTTTTCCCTATAACTCATCAATGGTTGGGTAAAGAAGGTTTTGTCACATGGGAACGAGCAGATTATGATCCTCAGAAAGTTAGAGCCGAATTCAATAAGTATAAAATAGATTTCTCCAGGTCTACATATCAGGTTGATTCCGCTATTTTCTTTAATAAGATGTATTTTGATGAACCAATTTTAGGCAAATTTACTGACCAGGTAGTTCATATTATGAATCCTAGTACCGCTATCTATCCTGAATTTGATTCTTATAAAAAAAGATTTCAGGTTGAAGATATATATCCCGATATTGATTATGATGGTGGTTTTTCCATGAAAGGAGCTAACCTGATGGGTTCTGGAGATAATGAAAAAAAGGCAGCACTTTACATACAAAAAAATGACACGCTTATAATTACAGCTGTGGCAAACAATTTTATGTTTGGAAATGGAAGAATTGTTTCTAATAATGCCCAAGTTAAAATTCATATGGAAAATGATTCTATTTTTCATCCCGGCATATCATTTAACTATACTCCGCGAGTAAAAGAGGTATCATTAACTCCTTCAGAACGAATTGTTTCTAAAAGTCCGTTTTTTAATTCATATCATCAAATTTCAATGAATTTTGATAGGCTGCTTTGGCGTCTGGATGATGATAAAATATATTTAACTAAACGAAGAGCTGCTGCTATCGGTAATGCTACATTTACCTCATCTAGTTTTTATAACCTTATTGAATTTGAAAGAATCATGTTGCGGGATCAATTCCATCCACTATTAGTTTTAAGAAACTACTCCAATAAGATTAATTCAGAAGTATTCACTGGAGCAGAACTTGCAAAATTTCTAGGTTATGATGATTACCAGATTAAGCAAATGCTAATGTATCTTAGTGTTGATGGTTTTATTTTCTACGATACCGATAAAGATGAAGCTATTATTAAACAAAAGCTCTATGATTTTATTGATGCAAGATTTGGAAAAATCGATTACGATGTGATCAAATTTCAATCTGAGACCGAAGATTTAATACATAACGGAGTACTCGACTTAAATACCTTTGATCTTGAAATAAATGGCGTACCAAGTATATTCCTATCCGATTCTCAAAATGTAAAAATCTATCCAAGTCATAACAAAATTATCATGAAAAAAAATCGTGATTTTGATTTTGGTGGTACAATTGAAGCTGGATTATTTACTTTTTTCGGAGAAAATTTTGATTTTAGTTACGACACATTTAAAATTAATTTAAACAACATAGACTCTCTTCGAATTAAGGTTCAAACCGAAGAAAGAGATATGTATAATAATCCGATTTTAGCACATGTGCATAATGCAATAGAAGAAATTACCGGTGAATTATTAATTGATGAACCTAATAATAAATCAGGCTTTCAAAGTTATCCGGAATACCCTGTTTTCAAGAGTAATCAAAACTCGTATGTATATTACGATGCTAATCATATATTTGGAGGAGTTTATAAAAGAGACAGCTTTTATTTTGAACTGGATCCATTTGTAATTGACAGTTTAGATAACTTTAGTGTCCAGGGATTACAGTTTAGAGGAAGGTTCTACTCAACGAATATATTCCCTCCATTCGATGACGCTTTATATATGAGACCAGATTTTTCTTTAGGTTTCAGAAGAGAAACTCCTTCCCGGGGATTTCCTTTATACGCCGGTAAAGGAACATATTATAACACAATTGATTTAAGTAATCAAGGTTTAAAGGGCACTGGTACTTTAGAGTATCTTACTACCAGTGCACAAACCGATAGCATATTGTTTTTCCCTGACTCAACACAAATTCACGCTGTAGACTTTACTCTGAGTCAAAGAACCACGGGTATAGAATTTCCCAAGTTACAATCAAACGAAGTAAATATTACCTGGTATCCATATAAAGATATTATGTATGCTAATCAAACCAAGGATCCATTTAATATGTATGGGAATAATACATTGCTGAGTGGTTCTTTAATTGTTAAACCTACAGGATTAAGTGGCAAGGGTACGTTAGATATGGAAAAAGCTAAAATGAAATCAAAACTATTTGATTTTAAGGCAAATAGCTTTAGTTCTGATACAACGACTTTTGCCTTGAAATCATTGGATAAGAGCGATTTTAATTTTACAACAAATAACTTAAATGGAGAAGTAGACTTTACCACTCAATCAGGTGATTTTAATTCAAACAACTCATATACCATCGCTAATTTTCCTAAAAATTTATACGAAAGCTATTTAGATAAATTTAATTGGAGTATTGTAAAAGATGAAATAGCAATTGAATCAAGTTCTCAAATTGATCCGACAGCATCGGATGACGTTAAAAAATTGGCCGAATTAAAAGATGATAATTTGCCGGGTGCATTATACTTATCTGTTCATAGAAGTCAGGATTCATTACGTTTTACATCAATCAAGGCCATATATAGTTTAAAAGACAGTACAATAAATGCCACAGAAGTTGAATACATCAAAGTTGCTGACGCATTAATATTCCCAGATAAAAACGATGTAACTATTGGTCATATGGCAAAATTTAATACGCTTACTAATTCTGAAATTATTGCTAATGCACAAAATAGGTATCATAGAATTTATAACTCAAAAATAAATATAAAGGGTCGTTACAAGTATTTAGCAACTGGTGATTATGACTATATTGATGAAAATGACGAAGTACAAAATATTCATTTTACTGATATATTTGCAGATACAAGTAGAAAAACAGTAGCAAAAGCCAAAATTGGAATGGATGAAGATTTCACTCTTAGCCCTGTATATCATTATCAAGGAGAAATTGTGCTTAACGCTAATCGCAAATATCTAACATTTAACGGAGGAGTGAAATTAGACTATGATTGTCCTCGAAAAGAAACACAGTTTGCTTATTTCGAAAGTGAAATAAATCCGGATAGTATATACATTCCAGTAACATCAAGCACAAAAAGCATCAATGGAAGGGGTTTACATGTTGCTACTTTTATAACAAAAGATTCTTCTCATATTTATTCGAGGTTTCTTGACAGACGAAGAGACCCTAATGATATACCACTTATTAATGCAACGGGATATTTATATTTCAATAAAAACGCAAATAAATATACAGTAACAAAAAGAAACAAGCACTTTAAACCAGACACAATTGGAAATTTAGTTAGTCTGCAAAGAGATTTCTGTTTGCAGCACGGTGAAGGTAAAGTAAACCTTGGTATTGATATTGGTCAAATCAAATTATCACCTGCCGGTTCGGTAAATCATTTACTTAATGAAAATGAAGTTAAAACTGAGTTAGTAATGGGTCTTGACTTTTTCTTCTCAGAAGCAGCTCTGGATACTTTAGTTAATGAATTACAATCAGCAAGAGGGTTGGATCCGTTAAGTATAACTTCAGAATTCTTTGAGAAAAATATGAACGAATTAGTTGGAAATGCAAATTACAGAGAATTTAATAATCAATTAATGCTTTATGCCAACGAAGCCAAGTTGCCTCCTTCAGCACAACATACAATGTTACTTGGAAATGTCAAGTTTAAATGGTATACCGAAAATGGAATGTATCTTAATTATGGCAAAATTGGAATCGCAACTATAAATAATAAACCAATCAATAAATATGTGGATGGATATTTCCAAATTTTGAAAAGACGTAGTGGAGACATTATGAAATTATATATTGAGTTACCAAATAAAGATTACTATTATTTTTCATATACCAGAGGTGTAATGCAGACGTTATCAAATAACGAAGATTTTATTAATGCAATTGAAAGTATTAAAAAAGGTGCTCGTAAGCTCAAAACTAAAAGAGGAGAAACTCCATATAGATATATTATTGCTACAGAACAAAATAAAGTGCAGTTTCTAAGAAATATGAGATTATTTGAAGAAGAACAGGCAGCTAAGGAGGAAGAACGAAAATTACTGGAACAGCAGCAAAAAGAGCTAGACGAATGGGAAAAGCAAAATCAAGCTCCAAATTCTGATGATCAAAAAGAGGAAAAAAACGAAAAAGATACTGAACAAAAAAATGAAGAAGAAGGTCTTAATGAAGAAAGAATTTAATGATTTTAGTTATGAAAGAATTCTGGGATGCTCGTTATAACTCTCCCGGTTTCATTTATGGTATTGAACCAAACGAATTTTTTAAGAATAATTTAAATAAAATTCAAAAAGGAAAAATACTGCTACCTGGAGATGGTGAAGGAAGAAATGCTGTATATGCTGCTAAAAATGGCTGGGATGTAACAGCATTCGACTACAGTATTTCAGCCAAAGAAAAAGCATTGCATTTAGCTGAAGAAAACCAGGTAAATATTAATTATATAACGTCGGAAGCTTCAGCATTTTCTAATAATGAAAAATTTGACAACATTTCGATCATCTATTTCCATTTACCTCCAAAAGTACGGCTTGAATTTCATCGTAAACTTAAATTTTTTTTAAACTCAGGTGGTAAAGTAGTTTTAGAATGTTTTTCCAAATCTCAAATTGATAAAAAATCCGGAGGCCCTAAAAATCTTGATTTGTTATATAGTACGAAACAGTTAGAAGCCGATTTTGATTATTTAAATATTAAGTTACTCGAAGAAAAAGAAATATATCTGGATGAAGGAGAATTTCATCAAGGGAAAGCATCTGTTATCAGAATGATCGCTCAAAAGCATTAAGACCTGCTCTTCTCAAACACTTCCAAATCCTGTATATCCCCTCCATTAATTACAAATCTAACTGCAGTTTTATATTTATGTAACCCTGATTTGCCTGCTGCACCTGGATTTATATGAAGCAATTCATTCTTATCGTCGTATATAACTTTTAAAATATGAGAATGTCCCGAAATGAATAAATCCGGTTTCAATTTATGTATTAACACTTTAACACTTTTTTCGTATTTTCCGGGATAACCTCCAATATGCGTCATTAAAACCTTTACATTCTCACACGTAAAAGATTGAATTTTGGGATAAGCAATCCTAATATCGTGCCCATCAATATTTCCATATACAGCTTTCAAAGGTTTAATATTTGATAATTTATCAGCAACAACAATATTTCCAATATCTCCAACGTGCCAAATTTCATCACAATCTTGAAAAAATTCCATAATTTTTTCATCCAAGTAACCGTGTGTATCTGATAATAATCCTATCTTTCTCATTGCTTTTTAGTTTCAATGACTATTTTTGTTAGTCAAACACAAAGATATATGCATTTGTTTTATACACCAGATTTAAGAAATAAAATTTATACACTCGATGAAGCGGAATCAAAACACTGCATTAAAGTTTTAAGATTAGGTATAAATGATAAAGTAGAATTAATTGATGGTAAAGGAGGCTTTCATAAAGCAAAAGTTATTGATCTAAATCCTAAAAAGTGTTCTGTTGAAATAACCGAAACTATCATGGAATATGCAAAAAGAAATCATTACCTGCATATAGCTATTGCACCTACTAAAAATGTTGATCGCTTTGAATGGTTTTTAGAAAAAGCAACCGAAATAGGAATTGATGAAATAACACCTATCCTCTGCGATCATTCTGAAAGAAAAGTATTGAAAAATGAAAGATTAGAAAAAATAATTATATCCGCTATAAAACAATCAATAAAAGCATATAAACCTGTTTTAAATAATTTAACTAAATTATCTGATTTTGTTGGTTCAAATTTTAATGGAAATAAATTCATTGCTCATTGCGAAGAAAATCAAAAATATTCTTTAAAAAAGGTCTATAATAATGGTGAAAATGCTTTGATATTAATAGGACCTGAAGGTGATTTCAGTTTGGAAGAAATAAATGTAGCAAAAAAGAACAACTTCAAGGAAGTAAGTCTTGGAGAAAGTAGATTAAGAACGGAAACTGCAGGTATTGTAGCCTGTCACACTATAAACCTCTTAAATGAATAAATTATGGCACAAGTAATTATTAAAAGCTATCACGATTTTGAAAACTATTTAGGTAAAGAATTAGGAGTTTCAGATTATCTTGAAGTAACGCAAGAACAAGTTAATCAATTTGCAGATGCTACTTTTGATCACCAATGGATTCATACCGATCCTGAAAAAGCAAAAGTAGAATCCCCATTTAAAACAACAATCGCTCACGGATATTTGACTGTTTCTTTATTAAAACATTTTTGGGATGATGTGGTTGAAGTTCAAAATACCAAAGCTATAATTAATTATGGCATTGATAAATTTAAGTTTGGAGAACATGTTGCCGTTGGCGACAAAGTAAGAGTTCGCGTATGGTTACATGGATTAAATGATTTACGTGGAATAACTAAACTACAATTAAAAGTTCGTATGGAAATTGAGGGCAAAAAGAAACCGGCTTACGAAGGTTTTATTACATTTTTATATCATTTTAATTAAACCTCTAGTTATCAGATCTATCATATAATAATTAAAACCTTACAAACTAAAAAACACCTAAAATGAAAAAAATCCTTAAAATATTTAAGTATCTCATTCTAACAGCGCTTGCAATAGTATTGGTATTTTTAATTAATGTAATATGGTTTAAGCCATTTTCAATAAATCATTACTATGAAAAAGTATTTATCGAATTCATGCTTGAAGAACCCGAAATGATTTCTGCCCTTGGAATTCCTTTACTTAGCGGGATGTATAATGATGAATTAAGTGATATCTCACTAGAAACTCAAATTAGGAAACAAAACGATCTTGAAGAATCATTAAAAACTCTTCAAAGGTATAAAAAAGACAAACAGTCTGAAGAACAACTTTTAAGTACTCGTATCCTCGAATGGTTCTTATCCAACATGGTTGAATCCAACAAGTATTATTTGCATAATTATCCGGTAAATCAATCTTTTGGTATACAAGCAGGAATGCTAAGTTTTATGGAAAGTAGCCACAATATAAAATCTGAAAAGGATGCTTTAGCTTACATCAAAAGACTTGAAGCATTCAAAACAAAGTTTGATCAATTATTGGAGGGTCTTAAAGCGAGAGAAGAACTAAAAATTATACCTCCAAAGTTTGTTATTGAAAAGGTTATCCTTGAAATGACCAACTTTGTCAACTCTCCAATGAATGAAAATATTTTATACACTTCATTTGAAAAAAAAATTAACGAAGTTGAAGATATTGAAAATGAACAAGAGCTACTCGAAAAAGTTGAAATCGCAATTAATGAATTTGCAGCTCCCGCCTATCAAAGCTTAATCGATTATTTCACAAAACTTGAAGAAAAGGCTACAACGAATGATGGAGTATGGAAATTCCCTGATGGGGAAGAATTCTATGCTTACCAGATAAGAAATCATACTACTTTAAATATTACACCGAAAGAAGTTCATGAACTGGGATTAAAAGAAGTGGCCAGAATTCAAAGTGAAATGAGAAAACTATTGTTCTCTTTGGGATATTCTGATACAACCAAGAATATTAACTTTTATATGAAGGAATTAAGCATGAATCCAGAGTTTGCTTATGAAGATTCCGACAAAGGCAGAGAACAATGCTTGGCAGATTTTAATAGGATAATTGAAGAAATTAACCTTAAAATTGATGACTATTTTAATGTAAAACCAAAAGCCGGTTTAGAGATTAAACGAGTTCCGAAATTTAATGAAGCTACAGCTCCAGGTGGATATTATTCAATGGCACCAATGGATGGTTCACGTCCTGGAATATTTTATGTAAACTTATACGACATCAAAGCCAACTTGAAATATACAATGCCAACACTTGCATTTCATGAAGGAGTTCCAGGACATCATTTTCAAATTTCAATTGCTTCCGAATTAAAAGGTGTTCCTACTTTTAGAAAGATAGTTCCTTTTACTGCATATGCCGAAGGCTGGGCAATGTATTCAGAACAACTTGCTTATGAAATGGGATACTATAAAAATAAACCATATGCTAATTTAGGACGTTTACAATCTGAATTATTTAGAGCGGTTAGATTGGTTGTTGACAGTGGGATACATTATAAAAAATGGACAAGAGAAGAAGCAATTCAATATATGCTTGAAAATACAGGTATGGCAAATAGCGAGGTAGTTTCAGAAATTGAAAGGTATATTGTTACCCCAGGTCAGGCATGTGCTTATAAAGTAGGTATGATTAAAGTTTTGCAATTGCGTAATAAAGCAAAAGAGGAATTAAAAGAAAAATTTGATTTAAAGGAATTTCACGATGTTGTTTTAAAAAACGGAGCAGTTCCTTTAGATATACTTGATGAATTAGTAAGTGAATATATCCATACAAAAAGGACCGTTTAAAAGAAAAATTTCACAATAATCTAAAATCTTGACCAAAATATTTAATTCTATATTGTACAAAATAAAGAATAAAAATCTGGAATGGTATTAATGAAATGATGGAAGTTTTTTCGATAAGAATAATGTCTATCAATACTTTTCAGCTAAAAAAACAAAACAATTAAAATTATAATTCCATTTGAAAATAGGGGTGTCCAAAAAATCTTAGTGTTCTTTGTGCCTGCTTTGTGAAACTTTGTGGTATAATCACAAAAGGCTGTTACACAGAGAATCACAAAGAAGACACAAAGTTACTCAAAGTAAAAAATACGAACAAGATTTAACTATTGTACTTTTTGGACA
>JANQHR010000036.1 GCA_028282585.1 Bacteroidales bacterium
TTGATTCTTTAATAGATTTAGCTGTTATGGACTTTGAGATAAATTCTATTTCAAATGAAATTACTTTTTCAATTTGACCAGTTGTAGGATTCTTTCGAAAAGGCAATAAATCAAATTGGAGATATGGTTTTGTTCTAATAAAATTAATTGATGATTTATACTTTAGATTAACCGGAATTTGTTCCTTATTTTTTAGAATGCTTAACTCTTTATTGGAAAGAGGTTGAAACTGAGAGTTTTTGATAGATATTGAAATATTTTTTGAATTAACATTAAAAAGCTCATGATAGTAAGGTACGTAATTTTCCTGATCGTAGTATCGCGCACCATCAAAGAATAAATACTCTGTTTGGTTTACGTTTTTTTGATTTAACTGATAATAATGAGATATTTTTTTTGAAGATTCCCAATTTATGGTTCGTTTATAGGAATTCTTTTGAGCAAATGTGCAAAAAATAGTGAAAAATAGTAGAATGAGAATTAGAAGCTTTTTCATTAGTATGTTAATTTTATGCAAAGAAACAAAACTATATTAAGTAATAATGAATTTTTTTAATCGTTATCATTAAATCATAAAGAATAAAACGACCAGGTTTCAACTTATATTGTCAAGTTGGATATGTAATTAATGAAAAAGATTTGCACAATATTATTTATCCTAGTATTAAAACAATTATATTGTCAGGATGTTGAATTCTCTCAGTATTACGCAAATCCTTTATACTTAAATCCAGCATTTGCAGGTTCGGATGAATATACAAGGTTAAGTTTGAATTACAGAACTATTTTACCTTCATCTCTAGGAGATTATAGTACCTATAGTGCATCAATCGATAAATATTTTGATGTTTTAAGCGGAGGCATTGGTTTTCAGATAATGAATGATAGGCAGGCACAAAGTGTTGTTAATGATCTTGGATTTAGTTTAATTTACTCTTATCATGCACAGTTAAGAAAGCGTTGGGCTATTGCGTCCGGTTTTCGTTTAGGTTATAATATAAAATCAGTTAATACAAACGGTTTAGTTTATCCTGATATGATAGATCCTGTTACAGGTTCATCTGGGATAAGTATGGAAAGCGGAATTTCCCAAAAGTCAACGTACTTTGATTTTTCATTTGGTTTATTATCATGGTATGATCGCTATTATTTTGGGATTTCCCTTGATCATTTGACTAATCCACAAATATCATTTGGTAGTGAAAATCCGGTTCCAATAGGGCGTAAATATACTTTTCACGGAGGAATGGAAATTCCATTTTATAATAGTTTAGAGAGAGTATTTATGACTTTATCTCCTAATTTAATTGTACAAATACAGGGTGGCTCTTCAAAATTAAACTTAGGTGTTTATTTGAATAAAAAAATGTTAACCGGAGGCCTTTGGGTAAGAACAAATACAAGTTTTAATTTTACCGGATCTGTACTAATGTTAGGTTATGTGGGTGATTTACATACTGTTGCATATAGCTATGATATTCCTTTTTATTTAAATGGACTAAATGGAATAATTTCTGGTGCACATGAGGTAACCTTTTTGTATAAATTCATGTATAAAAGCAAGAGAAAAAAAATACGGGCAATAAAATGTCCTAAAATTTAGTTATATTTGTGTATTAAATCTTGTTTGTAGAAGATAAAAATTACTATATTTGAAATAAAAAATAGCATTACCATGAACGTAAAGTTAAACATTTTCCCATTAGTATTTATTAGTTTGCTAATAGTAACCGGTTGTAGTTTATTTGGAGGAGGTACTCCTACAGGACAAACACAAAGTGGAAATGAGTCTACAACAACTGGTTGGGAATATAATAATCCAGATAATGGAGGTTATGAAGTAAAAGTTGATCATGAGCAAGAACCTGGTCCGGGTTTAGTATTCATTGAAGGAGGTACATACACAATGGGTCAAACTGAACAAGATGTTACTTACGATTGGAACAATGTACCAAGAAGAGTAACCGTTGCTTCATTTTATATGGACCAGACAGAAGTTAGAAATGTGGATTACAGAGAATATTTACATTGGATTAGTAGAGTATTTGTTGATTATCCTGAGGTATATAGAAATGCACTTCCGGATACTTTGGTTTGGAGAAGTGCATTAGCGTATAATGAACCATATGTTGATTACTATTTCAGACATCCAGCTTACAATGAATATCCTGTTGTTGGTGTAGATTGGTTACAAGCTAATGATTATTGCGTTTGGAGAACTGACCGAGTTAATGAAATGCGATTAATTGATGAAGGGATTCTTGATATGGACCCTAATCAGATTGGCCGTGAAAATTTCAATACAGGAGCGTATTTAGCAGGTCAATATGAAGGTTTAGTAGTTGAAAATCTTCCTTCATTGGATCCAAACAAAGAAAGTAGAAGAGTTACTATGGAAGATGGTATTTTATTACCAAAATATAGGCTTCCAACGGAAGCAGAATGGGAATATGCAGCGGTAGCTTTACTTGGAAATACATATGACGAAAGACTTTACGAAAGAAGATTATATCCTTGGGATGGACATAACGTGAGAAATCCAGATCCTGCAGATAGAGGTATAATGATGGCTAACTTTAAACGTGGTCGAGGTGATATGATGGGTATGGCCGGAGATCTAAATGATAATGGAGCTATTACAGTACCTGTATCATCGTATTGGCCAAATGACTTTGGTTTATATTGTATGGCAGGTAATGTTAATGAATGGGTGCTTGACGTGTATCGTCCTCTTTCTTACGAAGATGTTAATGATTTTCGCCCATTCAGAGGTAATGTATTTGAAACTCTTATTAGAAATGAAGATGGAAGTATAGCGGCAAAAGATAGTTTAGGAAGATTAAAAACCAGACCTATCACTGATGAAGAAGCTGCGGGTAGAACAAACTATCAAAAAGCAGATTATAGAAATTATCAAGATGGAGATTTAATGTCTGGATTAGATTATGAGAATCAAGAAGCTGCCAGAGGTACAGCGGCGACAGGAAATATGTATGCTCAAGACGTTCAGGGTGGTGATATGACATCGTTAATTTCTGATAAGGTTAGGGTATATAAAGGAGGCTCGTGGAAAGATAGGGCATACTGGTTAAATCCAGCTGCAAGAAGATTTTTGGATCAGGATGAAGCTAGAGATGACTTAGGATTTAGATGTGCAATGATTGCTGTTGGAAGCCCAAGCGGGAGGTAAAATTTTGAAAAATTATAAATAAAAACCTCATTAATAATGAGGTTTTTTTATTTTTAAAACGGATGAATTTAGAAGATTTATACGGTTTATATAAAAAGCACAAAAGAGTAACAACCGATAGTAGAATAGTTACTAAAAATGCTCTTTTCTTTGCCTTAAAAGGAGAAAACTTCAATGGTAATGCATATGCTCAAAATGCATTAGAAAATGGGTGTTCGTATGCAATTATTGACGAGAAGAAGTTTGCCAAAAATGATAAATATATTTTAGTTAATAATGTATTGGAAGTTTTACAAAAACTAGGAAATCATCATAGAAGAAAGCTGGGAATTCCAATACTTGGAATTACAGGCTCAAATGGAAAGACAACAACAAAGGAGCTAATATCAGCAGTATTAGCAAAGAAATATAATCTTGCATATACGCAGGGAAATTTGAATAATCACATTGGTGTTCCTTTAACTTTGCTTTCAATGAATAGTGAAACGGAATTTGGAGTAGTTGAGATGGGTGCTAATCATATGAACGAAATAAGAGAGTTATGCGAAATTGCAGAGCCTGGTTATGGTATTATCACAAATATAGGGAAAGCCCATTTGGAAGGATTTGGTTCTTTTGAAAATATCATTAAAACAAAAAAAGAGCTTTACGATTTTATTAAAATAAAGCAAGGAAAAGCTTTTTTTAATTATAATAATGAGATTTTAAGAAAGGGCATAAACGAATTAAAATTAGATAATGTTTCTTTTGGAAGTAAAGATTCTGAGGTATATGGCGAAGTTTTAAATACGGAACAACATTTATCAGTAAAAATTAGAATTGGTGAGTTTAAAGGTAAAATTCATTCTAAATTAGTGGGAGAATATAATTTAGAAAATATACTTGCCGCAGTTTCAATTGGCAATTATTTTAATATTAAACCGGATGATATAATTTCTGCTATTGAAACTTATATACCAAAAAATAACAGGTCGCAATTTTTAAAAACTGATAAAAACAACGTCATTCTTGATGCTTACAATGCAAATCCTACAAGCGTTGAGTTATCCGTAAAGAATTTTGCATCCTTAAAAAAGGAAAACAGTTTTCTGATTCTAGGTGATATGTTGGAGTTGGGTTCAGAATCGGAGAGAGAACATGAGAAAATTGTAAAGTTATTACAGTTGTTAAATTTTGAAAATGTAATGTTAGTTGGAGACGTTTACCACTCTTTAAGAGTCCCAAGTAGTTATTTACAATTTGAAAACGTAAATGATCTAAAAGAATGGTTATTCCAAAACAATATCAGTAAGGCGAATGTTCTGATAAAAGGTTCGCGTGGAATTAAGTTAGAAACAGTCGTCGAATATTTATAATTATGGATTATGGGAAATAAAATAATGGATCCAATTGTAGGAAAGCTGATGGGTTTAAGATATAAATCGCATCCATGGCATGGCGTTGATATTGGAAATGAAGCGCCAGAATTATTAATTAGCTATATCGAAATGGTTCCTACAGATACGGTAAAATATGAAGTGGATAAGGTGAGCGGCTATTTAAGGTTAGATCGACCTCAAAAATACTCAAATGTGGTACCTGCTTTATATGGATTTATTCCGCAAACTTTAAGTGGGGCAAGAGTGGGAAAGTATTGTGAAGAAAAAACAGGAAGGAATGGAATTAAAGGCGACAATGACCCAATTGATATTTGTATTTTAACAGAGAAAGAAATTACTCATGGCGATATTTTAGTTCGCTCAAGACCTATTGGAGGTTTTCGGATGATTGACGGTAACGAATCAGATGATAAAATAATAGCAGTTCTTAATAATGATGCTGTATACGGAACTTACAAGGATATAACGGATTGTCCAAATCTGATTTTAGATAGATTAAAACATTATTTTCTAACTTATAAAGATTTGCCTGGCAATAAGGCAAATACTGAGATTACGCATACTTTTGGTATTGATGAGGCTCATGAAATAATTAAAAGAGCAATGGAGGATTATAATGAAAGATTTAATAATCTTGAAAATATGTTATCAATCTAACTTTTAAAATCAAGAGCTGAAAATTGCCTCTTTTTTCTTAAAAAATAATCAATAACTATACTCCTTGGATATATTTCCTTATGATAATTAACTACTTTTTCGTGAAATAGCTTTTTTCTTTTTAATCGAAGTTTTCTTAGTGATTTATAAAAACTTGCATGAGCTTTTAAAACAGCATAAAAGCTGGAAAAAGAAAAATTAACAAGAAAAACCAATGCAGAAGCACCATCAAATAGCATTCTTAAAAACATAATTCGATAGAATTTTCCTTTAGGTAAATTCTTATACAAGAGAAACAGATTATTTCTAAAATTAAGATACAGTTTAAATGGGCTATTGTTTGGTAGGGTACCCCCACCTACATGATAAACGATAGATTCAGGATTACAAACAATTCTATATCCTTGATTCTTCAATCGCCAACACATATCAATTTCTTCCATATGCGCAAAAAAGTCATCATCCAAACCCTCCAGCTTTTTATATAACTCAGCTCTAACCACCAAACAGGCACCTGTCGCCCAAAAAACATCATGTTGTTCATTGTATTGATCTTCATCTTGTTCAATAACATCAAGTATTCTTCCTCTGCAGAATGGATATCCATATTTATCAATAAACCCACCAGATGCTCCGGCATATTCAAAATAATCCTTTTGATTAAAAGATTTTATTTTAGGCTGACAAGCTGCAATTGAGTTATCAGAATCAAGCAGCTTAATTAATGGAGTTAACCAATTTGACGTAACTTCAATATCACTATTTAAAAGAACAAAATATTTTGCCTCGATTTGTTCTAATGCGCGATTATATCCTCCTGTGAATCCATAATTCTGATCAAAAAGTATCTGATGTATATCTGGGTAGTTATGATTTAAAAAGTCAATAGATTTATCACTTGAGTTATTATCAGCAATAATAATTTCTGTATCTTGATCATGGGTGTTCTCAATAAGAATAGGCAAGAATTTTTCCAGAAACTTTTTACCGTTCCAATTTAATATTACAACAGCTGTTTTAATCATTTAGATTGAATTTTTAATGTATTGAAGTTCCTGGTTCGGGTTTATGTTTCCATCTTTTATGTGACCAAAGCCATAATTCTGGTTTTTGCTTAATTTTTTCTTCAAGCATTCTAACATGGGCCTCTGTGATCTCATATTCTTTAGATTCACTGGGATTTTCAAAAAGTAATGTGAATTCAATTTCGTATTTACCTCTTTTAACTTTATCAATATGTGTATATACTACTGCTGAATTAAACTTTTTAGCAATCTTTTCCGGGCCAAGAAAAACGGCTGCTTCTTGATTCATGAAATGAGTCCAATAATTACCACTTCCTCTGGGTGGCCTTTGATCTGCTAACAATCCTAGTATTGATAACTTTTTATCTCTATGATACTGTAATACTGTTCTAAATGTATCATTCATTGAGACAGGGATCTCACCAAACCTTTTTCGCATATTAAAAAACTCTTTATCAAAAAACTTATTCTTCAAAGGTTTATAAACACTTAATATTTGAAACGGAGTAAAAAGTCCTAAAACAGTAAGAACTTCCCAATTCGCATAATGTCCAATAATTCCAACTACGCTTCGATTCTTTTGGTAAAAATTATTTAAAACTTCTATATTTTTACAACCTACCATTTTTAGAAATCGTTTTTGTGACATTCTAATAATGGCAATATTTTCTATAAAAATATCTCCTAAATGTCGATAAAATTTCTTTGTTATTTTATTTATTTCGTTGTCAGATTTCTCCGGGAAAGAGTTCTTTAAATTATTAATTACAACCTTTTTACGGTACTTTAAGATACGATATAGCATGAAATAAACGAAATCAGCAATTCCATAGAAAATAAGTCTTGGCGAATGTGCTAAAAGCCAACTGAATCCAATATAAAAAAAAGCACCTACTGATTTCATTAATTTTAATTCATTAACTGATTTACTATTTCTAAAAATTCTTGATATACCAATTTATTGGATGCAATTATTTCTTTGCCAAATATATAATTACTTTCTCCGCTAAAATCGCAAATCAAACCTCCAGCTTGTTCAACAATAAAAGCACCGGCAGCTACATCCCACGGGTTTAAACTATATTCGTAAAATGCTTCAAACCGTCCGCATGCCACATAAACGAGATCTGTAGCGGCTGACCCTAACCTTCTTAAACCTCTTGAATGTTGCATGAAGTATTCCATGGTTTTCATAAAGGGTTCTAACCTTTCATAATCATAATAAGGAAATCCAGTTGCAATTAAACTTTTTTCAACAGAATTTTTATCTGAAACTTTTATTTTTTCTCCATTTAAATAAGCAGGACTATCTTTCCATGCATAGAAACACTCATTTAAACCTAGTTCATGAACTACTCCCAGTATAGTTTTATCATTTTCCATTAGTGCAATGCTTATTGCAAATGGTGTAATACCGTGAATGAAATTAGTTGTGCCATCTAGAGGATCTATTACCCAGTTGTATTTGTCACCTTTATTATTAGCAGTTCCCTCTTCTGCAATGAATCCAGCTTCAGGCAAAATATTCTTTAAACTTTCTATGATTTTTTTTTCGGAAGTTTTATCGACGTGAGTTACAAAATCATGCAAGCCTTTCTCTTCTACATTTAGTTCTTTAATATTGTTTTTTTCTGATAGAATAAACTTACCAACGCTTTTGGTTATTTCAATTACTTGCAAACAGATTTTTTCGAGATACATAGGTTAAAATTAAATGTCAAATATAATAAAGGAAAAGGTCTAAATTGTCAATGTAACTTATGTTTTAACGCATTTTAACATTTAAATTTCCATTATCGGATAATGAAGTTAATGTTACTTTTTGGATTTTTCCAACCAAAGATTTGTTATAAGGAGTTTCTACTTTTATGTAATTTCCGGTAAAACCAAACATTAACTTATTTCTTTTATATGATTCGAAAAGTACTTCGGCTTCATATCCTATATTTTGATTATAAAATTTAAGTTGTTTATTATTTGCGAGTTCCTGAAGTTCTTTACTGCGTTTAGCAATAATATTTTTAGGTACCTTATTTTGGAAGCTGGCAGATTTTGTGTTAGGCCGTTCAGAATATGAAAAAACATGAAAAAATGATGCATCCAAATTGTTTAAAAACAGATAAGTTTCTTTATAATCCTCCTCTGTTTCTCCGGGAAATCCCACAATTACATCTACTCCTATAAATGCTTTTGGAATTAAACTTTTAATTTTATCTACTCTTGATTTAAATAGCTCTTTGTTATATCGCCGTTGCATTTTTACTAAAATTTTATTACAACCCGATTGTAATGGAATATGAAAATGATGTTGGATTTTTTCAGATTTTGCAACGTGTTCAATTATTTCATCTTTTAGCAAATTAGGTTCAATGGAAGAAATTCTAATTCGTTCAATTCCTTTTACATCTTCAAGAGCCTTAATTAGATCAAAGAATGATTCATTGGTAGATTTTCCAAAATCACCAATATTTACACCAGTTAAAATAATTTCTTTTGTTCCGGATTCTGCTATTAATTTAGCTTCTTTAACTAAATCTGAAGTTCTTTTATTTCTGCTCTTCCCCCTTGCTAATGGTATGGTACAATAGGAGCAGGAGTAATCGCAGCCGTCTTGAACTTTAAGAAAGGACCTTGTTCTATCTGCTTCCGAATGGGAAGAATCAAACTGATAAACTTTTTCAATTTCACATGTATAGACCTCAGGAATTTCTTTTTTTTGTAGATTATTTAAGTGTTCTAAAATGTTGAACTTCTCTTTTGTGCCAAGAACCAAGTCAACTCCTAGTTTTTCCGCTATTTCGTTAGGCTTTAATTGGGCGTAACACCCAACAACAGCAATGAACGCTTTGGGATTTTTGTTTTGAATTTTTGCTACAGCCTGTCTGCATTTTTTATCTGCCTGTTCTGTTACCGAACAAGTATTTATAACATAAATATCTGCTTCCGAATTAAATCCAACAACATCAAATCCTTTAGATTTGAAGCTTCGAGAAATTGTAGACGTTTCAGAAAAATTAAGTTTACAACCTAAAGTATGAAATGCAACTTTTTTATTTTCCCCTGAGTTCCCCATAGTATAAATCTTTTCTCAGGGTGCAAAGTTAATTTAATTAATTTGATTTTTTCTGATAATCAAGGTAAAGCTGTTTAATGATACCGTCGGCTACACCAACTTTTGGTACTATAATTTCTTTGGCATTTGCCCATTTTACTATTTTAAATAAAAGATCTGATGCAGGAATAATAACATCGGCACGATCCGGGTTTAATCCTAATACCTTTATACGGTCTTCATAATTATAAGATTTGATAAAATTAAAAACGTCTTTTAAGTCTTTAATAGGCAGCGCTTTAGATTCTTTTTTTCCTGAGATCTTTAATAGTTTATTGATATTACCTCCGGAACCTATAATAATTAGATTTGGGTAAGCTTCTTTTATTTCACGAAGCCAATTTTTCATAAGCTCAAATTCACTTGGATCAACCAACTCGTTTAATAAACGTATTGTACCAATATTAAATGAATGAGAGGTAACCGCTTCTGAATTAGAAAATAAAGTAATCTCAGTACTGCCACCTCCTATATCAACATAAAGATACGGATAGCTATCATCAAGAAAATCAACAATTCGGTTATTATAAATTATCTCAGCTTCAGTTTTGCCATCAATTATTTCGATATCTATATTCGCTTTGTCCTTAATAAGTTTTACCATCTTTTTTCCGTTACTGGCTTCCCGCATAGCAGAAGTTGCGCATGCTCTGTATTCGATAACATCATGAACACCCATTAAGTGTTTAAAAGCTATCATTGCATCAAGGAGCTTGGCCTTTTTTTGATCTCCAATTTTACCAGTAGTGAAAACATCTCCACCTAATCTAATTGGAACCCGAATGATAGATGATTTCTTAAAAATTGCAGTATCCTTATGTTCAATTACGTTTGTAAATAACAAACGGATTGCATTGGTACCTATATCTATTGCCGCAAATTTAAGTAACTTCAAAATCTAAATCGTTTAAGTTTTATTTTTTGGAAAATCAAAGAACCAATCTTTTGGCTTTAATTTTTCCAACCCTTTCCAAGTGTTTGTTTCAAACTTTAATCCTACAATACCTGTAGTAGGAACATTTGCGATTTTATTATTTACAAATATATTGGAAAGATCGGTAAAAGTCGGATTATGTCCAAAAACCATTAAAGATTTGATACTATCATCAATTTGATGGATAATACTAAGAATCATATTCGTACCGGCATGATATATTCCTTCGTTAATAATTATATCACTATAAGGAAAATTAAAAGTTCTGGCAAAAATGGTCGCAGAATGCAGAGCTCTAATGGCTGGACTTGTAAGGATCATTTCAGGAATCTTATCTTCAATAAGAAGCCTTTCAGCCATTTTATAACCATTATTTATTCCCCTTTCTTTTAAAGGCCTGTCTATATCGGAAATTCCTTCTATATCCCAGGTTGACTTTCCATGACGAACTATATATAAATCCTTCATAATAATAAAATTTGATTATAATAAATCACTTGCTAGTTCCGCAAGATAACTTCTTTCACCTTTAATTAAGTTTACATGCGCAAAAATATCCTGCCCTTTCATTCTGTCAGCTAAATAACTTAGTCCATTAGACTTAAGATCTAAGTATGGCGAATCAATTTGATGAATATCTCCGGTAAATATCATTTTTGTACCTTCTCCGGCACGAGTAATTATGGTTTTTACTTCATGTGGAGTTAAGTTCTGAGCTTCATCAACTATAAAGAACGCTTTAGATAAACTTCTACCGCGGATATATGCAAGTGGACTAATTACTAATTTCTCTGATTTTTGCATTTCTTCAATATGCATATATTCCTTACTTTGTGCCTTAAACTGATTTTTTATAACTGCTAAATTATCAAAAAGTGGCTGCATATAAGGCAGTATTTTTTCCTTTACATCACCGGGTAGGTATCCAATATCACGATTAGCAAGCGGAACTATTGGTCTTGCTAACAAAATTTGGTTAAATTTCTTTTCTTGATGCAAAGCAGCGGCTAATGCAAGCAATGTTTTACCTGTTCCTGCCTTACCTGTCAATGCTATAAGTTGAATATCGGGTCTTGTTAAAGCATCTAAAGAAAAAGTCTGTTCAGCGTTACGAGGATCAATTCCATAAGTTCTATGCTTTTCAACTCTGTTCATTTTTTTCTCGAAAGGATCATAATGAGCTAATGCGGATGATTTCTGACCCTTTAGAATAAAGTATTGATGAGGTAAAGGCCTTAGATCAAATTCACTAATTGGAATTCCCTCATAAGACTCATAGAATTTAGAGATTAAATTGTCATCAATATTTTCAATGGTTTCAATATCTTTATGAATCTTTTCAAGGTCTTGTATTTGGTCATTTTTGTAATCTTGAGCTAAAATACCTAACGACTTTGCTTTCATTCGCAAATTAATATCCTTGCTAACAAGAATTATTTCGTTAATTTTTTTCTTTTCTTTTAAATCTTCAGCTATTGCTAGAATTCTATGATCTGGTGTTGCTTCGGGGAACGATTCCTTTAATTTTTCAGAAAATGGTTTTCCGGTTTCTATAGACAATTTACCTAAGCCTTTTCCTAATGAAATTCCACCGTTAAATAAATTATCTCCTGAAAGCTTATCTAACTCTCTTGTAAATTCACGTGCATGAAAATTAATTTGCGCATCACCCTTTTTTAACTTATCCAACTCTTCCAAAACAACAATAGGTAAAACAATATTATTTTCTTGAAATTTGTATAAACAGTTGAAATCGTGCAGTATTACATTTGTATCAATTACAAAAATCTTTTTCTTTTTTCGCATAGAAGTCATTATTTAGTCTTGGGCAATGTAGTAATTTTTTATTTTCTAACTAAATTAACATTTTTATTTTTATATAAACTTATTAACAGATAATCAATATGGAACTTTATGAGGGAATTATTACCAGGAGAAGTATAAGAAGATATGCTGACAGAAAAATTTCTCAGGATATAATCGAAATGTTAATAAAAGCAGGAATGTATGCACCTTCTGCAAGTAATCAGCAACCTTGGCATTTTATTGTTATTACTGAAAGAAATATTTTAGATAAAATAAAGGATGTACACCCTTATGCAAAGATGTTAGGAAATGCGCAATTCGCAATATTGGTTTGTGGTGATGAAGATTTAGAACTAAGCAAAGGCTATTGGGTAGTAGATTGTTCTGCAGCAACACAAAATATATTATTGGCAGCACATAGTTTAGGTTTAGGTGCGGTATGGTTAGGTATTCATCCTAGAGAAGAGAGAAAAAAGGAAATACGCAATATTTTTGATTTACCGGAAAATATTCAGCCACTATCATTAATTTCGATTGGTTATCCTGACGAGCAGAGGAATACTCCGGAGAGATTTAAGAAAGATAGGATACATTATAACACTTGGTAATTTTACTAAATTTGTAAACTTAAATTTGTCAAAATGAATTACCAGGAAACACTTGACTGGCTTTTTAGGCAGTTGCCTATGTTCCAAAGGCAGGGAAAAGCAGCTTATAAAGCAGATTTATACAATACCATTGAATTAGATAAGTATTTTAATCATCCTCATAAAAAGTTTAAAAGTATTCATGTTGCGGGAACCAATGGAAAAGGTTCTGTTTCGCACATGTTAGCTTCGGTTTTACAGGAAGCTGGTTATAAAGTAGGCTTATATACTTCGCCACATCTTAAAGATTTTAGGGAAAGGATAAGGATAAATGGAGAAATGATTTCTGAAAACTATGTAGTAAACTTTATTCATGAACATCAAAAGAAGTTTCAAGAAATCAAACCTTCTTTTTTTGAAATGACCGTAGCAATGGCATTCGATTATTTTGCTACACAAAAAATAGAAGTAGCAGTAATAGAAGTTGGTATGGGTGGTAGATTGGACTCAACAAATATTATAAAACCTGAATTATCTGTAATTACCAATATTGGTTTAGATCATACCGTTTTTCTAGGAAACAGTTTGAAAAAAATTGCGTCGGAAAAGGCTGGAATTATAAAAGAAAATATTCCTGTGGTTATCGGTGAGACTCAAAATGAAACGGAGAGGATTTTTATTAATAAAGCAAAGGAGAATAATACAGAAATATGTTTTGCAGATCAATACTACAGGATTGATTATTCGATGCTTTCTACTAACAATAAGCAAGTATTTAATGTAGAAAATAGTGGCAATGTTATTTACCATGGTTTAAAGTTAGATTTATTAGGCAGCTATCAGAAAAAGAACTTGGTAACTGTTTTACGTTCCATCGACCTACTGAAAGAGGGTGGTTATAATATTGAAGCTGAAAAGATATATTCAGGATTAAATGATGTGGTTAAAAACACCGGTTTAAAGGGAAGGTGGCAGGTGCTATCGTACAATCCTACTATTTTATGCGATACCGCTCATAATAATGAAGGATTAAGAATGGTAATGGATCAAATCAAACAAACGGCGCATGAGAGTCTCCACATAGTTTTTGGAGTTGTTGATGATAAAAATGTTGAATCAATTTTAAGTATCCTTCCTAAACAAGCAAAATATTATTTTACAAAAGCTCAAATTCCAAGAGCTTTAGATCAAAATATTCTGAAAGAAAAAGCATCTAAATATAATTTGAAAGGAGAATGTTTTGAAAAGGTTAATTTAGCTGTCGAAGCTGCAAAAAAAAATACAAAACCTAATGATTTGATTTTCATAGGAGGAAGTACGTTTGTTGTTGCAGAGCTTGTATAATTTTTCAAAAAAAGTAAAAATAATTTTTGTAGATAAAAAAAGAGGCTTATATTTGCAACGCTTTTGAAAAATAAAGTACACGAAAAGGGCGATTAGCTCAGCTGGTTCAGAGCACCTGCCTTACAAGCAGGGGGTCACTAGTTCGAATCTAGTATCGCCCACAAGGAGGCTTCAAAAACGGAGCCTCTTTTTTTTGTGAAAAATTTTAGTACTAACCTGTAAGAGTTTTTCGGATCACTTGAATTATTAGGTGGAGAATAAAATAAAATACATATTTGCATTTTTAGAAATATTAGAATATGAATTCAAATAGAGAAGGCCTTTTAAAAGCACTATTACCAACAGAAGTTTTTGATTATTTCGAAATAATAAAAGTAGATTCAGACGATAAATCCATTGATATTTATTTAGATGAACTCAACCTACCACCA
>JANQHR010000054.1 GCA_028282585.1 Bacteroidales bacterium
AAACAATTAATCGTTTTATTTTTAAATCTGATAATAATAAATCGCAAATCAGACGCAAATATATGATAAAAACCTAATTTTGATGAACTAATCTCGGCAATTTCCGGTTAAAATTATCGTATTATTTATATAAGCTTTCAATGTTTAATAATGATAAAATATTGAATACCTTTGTAACATATTAAATATATTATATAATGGCTTTAAAGTTTTTTCATACACCAAAGAATAAACAGTTCAACTTTCAACCCAGATATTACAACGAGGAGAAAGAAGAACTGGAAAAACGCATTCAGAAGATAAAACGTGAAATGGGTGTGGAAGATGATGATACTGTAAAACCTTACACCCCTAATATAAAAGGGCAAATGCGAGGATATTTTAGAAAGAATATTGAGCAAAAAAGAAAATCTACTATGCGATTAGTTGTTATTTTAATTGTACTTTTTGCTCTTGTCTATTTTCTTCTTTATTTCTAAAATATTTTTTTGAATGTCAGATATTATTCAGCTTTTACCCGATTCTGTTGCAAATCAAATAGCCGCTGGTGAAGTTATACAGCGTCCTGCTTCTGTGGTTAAAGAACTAATTGAAAATGCAATTGATGCTCAAGCTAATTCTGTAAAAATTAATATTAAGGATGCCGGTAGAACCTTAATTCAGGTAATTGATGATGGAACAGGAATGTCGGATACAGATGCAAGGTTATCTTTCGAACGTCATTCTACTTCTAAGATTAAAACTGCTGATGATCTATTTGCTATATCAACTATGGGTTTTCGAGGTGAAGCACTGGCATCGATTGCTGCAATTGCTCATGTTGACTTAAAAACACGCCAAAAGGAATCGGAATTAGGAACTCAAATTGTAATTGAGGGATCAAAAGTTTTAAGCCAGGAGCCTGCTAGTTGTGCAAAAGGAACAAACTTTTTAATTAAGAATCTGTTTTTTAATGTACCGGCACGTCGTAAATTTTTGAAATCGAACGCTACAGAGTTTGGTCATATTATATCTGAGTTCCAAAGAATAGCATTAGCTAATCCCACTGTTGAGTTCAAATTATATCATAATAATTCAGAGGTTTTTATACTTCCCAAAGGAAATGTACGTCAAAGAATTGTTTCTTTATTTGGCAAAAGAATAAACTCTAATCTTATTAGTATTGAAACAGATACAAGCATTATAAAGGTTAGAGGATTTATTGGAAAGCCTGAATATGCCAGAAAAAAAACCGGAGAACAATTCTTTTTTGTAAATAACAGGTATATGCGAAGTGCTTATTTTAATAAAGCTGTAATCAATGCTTATGATCAAATCCTTCAACCTGATACGATTCCTGCATATTTTCTCTATTTCGAAGCCGATCCATCAAGTATTGATGTGAATATTCACCCAACTAAAACAGAAATTAAATTTGAAGATCAACAAGCTATATGGCAAATCCTGCATTCAGCTGTAAAACAATCGCTAGGAAAGAATAACATTGTACCTTCCTTAGATTTTGATCAGGAACAAGGATTTAACATACCAGTTCTGTCAAAAGACACAGAAGTAAAAAATCCTCAAATTCAAATTGATCCAACTTTTAATCCTTTTGAAAACAGAAAACCCCAAATAAAAAATCCAAAAAGTTCTTCTATTTCTCTGGAAAAAGAGAACCTTGCCAATTGGAATAAATTGTATGATGGTTTTGAAAAAGAAAATCAAGCCGACGATTTTTCGTTCGTTTCTCCTGAAAATATTCAACAAACAATAACGGATCCAGATGTAAGTGAAAAGTATTTTCATTTTAAAAATAGATACATTTTAACTCCTGTTAAATCAGGACTCATGATAATTGATCAAAAAAGAGCTCATGAAAGAATCCTGTTTGAGAAATTCCTGCAATCTCTGTCGGAACAATCCATTGCTTCCCAAAAATCATTATATCCAAAAAATATTGAGCTGGATGCCAAAGACCACCAACTTTTGATCGATATAAAAGGAGATCTTAAAAATTTAGGATTTGATATTGATGATTTTGGTGGAAATGCAATTGTTGTAAATGGAATGCCTGCAGATTCGGGTAATCAGGAACCAGAACAAATTATAGATAAATTCTTGCATGAATACTTGTCAGGTGAAGTTGATACAAAAACACAGGTGAAAGAAAAGATTGCTAAGTCATTGGCCAAAGCATCAGCCATTAATAGTAATCAAAAGTTAAGTTCAGAAGAGATGCGAGAAATGGTTGATATGTTATTTGCCTGCCAAAATCCAAATTATTCCCCTTTTGGCAAATTAATTGTAAGCATCATTAAAACAGATGAGCTTGAAAAACGTTTTAATTAGATAGAATAAATTTAAGAGTTATGATTAACGTTCGATTTAGTGATATTCCCCCGGTAGTAAAAAACTTAATTCTCATTAATGTAATCATGTTGTTAGCTACTTGGGTACTGGAAAATACATTCGGTGTTCGATTAAGCCAGATTTTAGGATTACATTATTTTAAATCTGAATATTTTCAACCGTACCAAATTGTTACACACATGTTTATGCATGGTGGTTTAATGCACTTGTTTTTTAATATGTTTGCACTTTGGATTTTTGGTCGCGTATTGGAAACGGTTTGGGGTAGTAAACGATTTTTTATATATTATATAGTTACAGGCTTAGGAGCTGCAGCTTTGCATACTTTTGTAATTCATTTACAAATGACAAGTATTCTAAATGACATTAAAGCTTTTACAAATACGCCTGGCCCTGAGGCACTTGCGCTTCTTGTGAAAGATCATTTCCCAGAGTATTATAATCAAGTTTACAGTAAACTTTTAGATGCATGGTATTCAAATCCTGATTCTTCGATGTACATTGCGCAATCGCAACAATTCCTTAAGGAATTGATGGATTTTAAAATGAATATCCCAACAGTAGGTGCTTCCGGAGCTGTATTTGGAGTTCTATTAGCCTTCGGTATGCTATTCCCTAATACACAGTTAATGCTTTTATTCCCACCAATTCCAATTAAAGCTAAATACTTTGTAATCTTTTATGGAGCTTTAGAGTTATGGCTTGGCCTAACACAACCAGGAAGTAATATTGCACACTTTGCACATTTAGGTGGCATGCTATTTGGGTTTATATTAATTAAATTATGGAATAGCGATAGAAGAAAATTCTATTAGTAATTTTTATACAACTGATTTATTGAAAATTAAATAAACAAATCATGAGTATATTGGATGAAATAAAAAAGTCTTTCAGGAGCGGTAGTGCCTTAACAAAACTTATATATATTAACTTAACTGTCTTTTTGGCAGTAAAATTAATTGGTGTAGTATTTTTTCTTTTATCAATTGACCCTAACTTCTCAATTGTAAATTGGTTTGCTGTCCCTGCAGATTTTAATAATCTAATTTTTAGACCCTGGACTATATTTACATATATGTTTTTGCATCAGGATTTTTTACATATTCTGTTCAATATGCTTTGGTTATACTGGTTTGGTCAAATATTCCTGCGTTACTTTGATGAGAAAAAACTTTTAAGTGTTTATTTAGTTGGAGGATTAGCTGGTGCTGCATTATATATGTTATCGTTTAATGTATTCCCTGTTTTTAGCAATAATCTACCAATTTCCTATGCACTAGGGGCTTCAGCTTCTGTTATTGCAATTGTTATAGCTATTTCTGTATATGCACCAAATTTTAAAGTTAACTTATTGTTTTTTGGTCCTGTTGCTTTAAAATACATTGCAATTGCTACCATTATTATAGATATTCTTAGTATTGCTTCATCTAATGCTGGTGGACATATTGCTCATTTGGGAGGAGCTTTATTTGGTTATTTATATATAGTTCAAATGAAAAAAGGAAAAAATATAACTAAAGGATTTGATCGGTTTATGGATAGGGTCTTTTCCTTGTTTAAAAGAAAAGAAAAGTTCAAAGTAACTTATAAACGTACGATGACTGATTATGAGTATAACAAAGCGAAGGCTGCAGAACAAAAGAATATTGATGGTATTCTGGATAAAATCGCAAAATCAGGATATGACAGCCTGACTAAAAAAGAAAAAGAAATCCTTTTTAAAAACAGCAAATAAAATTCTTAATAAATAATTTCATTACCTGTTGATAAATTCATTCAATAATTTTAATTTAGATTTTATAACGTAAGTATATTTGATTTGAGGACACTTTTCTATAGCATTTTAAAGTATCTGAACTATATTTTTATTGGGGCTTTATTACTTTCTTATTTGTCAATCTATATCAGTCCTGAAAAAATATGGTTATTAGCTTTCTTTGGATTAGCTTACCCTTTTCTGCTTTTGGTTAATTCTCTATATGTGTTATTCTGGGTTTATAAAAGGAAACGGTTATTTATATTTTCATTAGTTGCAATTATCATCGGGTGGAATTATATAGGAACTTATGTTCAAATTCCACTAAAAAAAGAGAAAAAAGAAACTGAAAATAATGAGCTGGCATTTAATGTTTTATCTTATAATGTTAGATTGTTTGATCTTTACGAATGGAATGAGTTAGAAGATACTCAAGGCGAAATATTTGATTTTATAAACTCAGGTCAGTTTGATATTATATGTTTTCAGGAGTTCTTTACTAAAAGCTCAGGAGGACTGACCAAAAGTAAAATACAAAAGAAATTAAAGGATAAGTATTACACACACGTTGACTATACAATTGAAAATAAAAACTATAACTATGGTATTGCTACATATAGCAAATACCCTATCATAAATAGAGGTGTTATCAACTTTAGCAATTCTTCTAATTCAAGTATATATACGGATGTCATAATAAATAAGGATACAATTAGAGTATTTAACAACCATCTTCAATCCATAAGATTCAATAAAAACAACTATACATTTATAACGAATAGTAAGGCTCTAAATGACGATGAAAGGCTGCGAGAGATAAAGGATATTTCATTCCGCCTGCGTGATGCTTTTATCAAAAGAGCAAGTCAGGCTGATATTCTAACTAATCACATTCAAAATTCTCCATATCCTGTTATTGTCTGTGGAGATTTCAATGACGTTCCCGTTTCGTATACCTACAGAAAAATGAAAAAGAATTTGAATGATTCATTTGTTGAAGCTGGCAGAGGAATTGGAACTACCTATATGGGAAAATTCCCTTCTTTTAGAATAGATTTTATATTTCACAGTAAAGAAATAAAATGCACTTATTTTGAAATACCAGACGTACAACTATCTGATCACTATCCCGTTACAAGCAGATTCTTATTAGAAAGGTAAATTGTTCAAATCAACATTTCCACCAGACACAATCAACCCAAGCCTTTTACCTTTAAATAAGTATCTATTTTCTATTACTGCTGCTAATGGAACAGCTGCTGAAGGTTCTACAATAATCTTCATTCTTTCCCAAATCATTCGCATAGCATCAATAATAGTTTCTTCTTGCGCGGTTAATATTCCATCCAGGTTCTCTCTTATAATCTGAAAAGTTAATGGGCTTAATGAAGTTAACAACCCGTCCGCAATTGTATTTGGGGGACCAGCAGGAATGAGAACTTTCTGTTTAAAAGATCTAAAAGCATCATCAGCATTTAAAGGTTCAGCCCCTAAAACTTTTATTTCCGGATTTATGGATTTAGCTGACAACACTGTTCCACTCATTAAACCTCCACCTCCTATTGGTGCAATTATAACATCAAGGTCAGGAATTTCTTCAAGAAGTTCTTTTGCCGATGTTCCTTGTCCGCAAATTACATTAAAGTTATTATATGGGTGTATAAAAGTTGCTCCCGTGCGTTTTTGCACTTCAGTTAAAGTTTCTTCTCTTGCCTGCAAGGTTGGTTCACAAAATGTAATCTTTGCTCCATAACTTTCAACTGCCTTTTTTTTTATCTCAGGTGCGTTTTTAGGCATTACAATATAAGCAGGAACTCCTAATTGCTTTGCCGCTAGGCTTAATGCAGCCGCATGATTCCCTGAAGAATGAGTTGTAACACCTTTTTCAGCTTCGTGTTTTTTTAGTAATCTAACAGCATTTGTCGCCCCCCTAAACTTAAATGCTCCTACCTTTTGGAAATTTTCACATTTAAACTTTAGATCTATATTTAAAATTTCATTTATGCTAATTGAAGATAAAACAGGGGTTTTATGAATAAGCGATTCTATTCTTTTATGTGCTTTCTGAATATCAGAAAATTGAGGAACTTTATCAGCCATAATTATGTTTTTTTCAAAGAAAAAGAATTATTCGGTTTTTAAAGAATCTTCTTCCCTTTTTTTATATAATTCATACTTGGACATGATCTCTGAATACAACCTATAATCATCAATGCTTAAGATATATTCATCTTTAAAATCGCAATATTTCATGAATTTTTGGGCCTTTTCTCCACTTAACCCCGTGAGATTTCGAATTATATGTTCGTTGAATCGCTCTCGTATCTTATCTTTTACTTTTCCCTCTTCAGATAGTTCGATATACTTCTTTTTATCTTTTGCATCTTTACTAAACATTACATAAAAAAGTGAAATTGGGCCTGTAATCGTTGGAATTTCGAACATTTGAGCACGTTCAACATGTTTAAACATTTTCTCAAATTCAGGATTTAATCCTAAATCTGGCAGTTCTAAATCGAGTACTTTTTGTTCAAACTGTTTATATGTCCCCAAATATGAAATAGCTACTTCCGGTATTTCATAATATCTTCCTTCCAGTTTTATCTTTACCAAAGTATCTTTTAAAAATCCACTTATATTATATTCATTATAATTAAATCCAATAGCGGAAAGATTTAATGTATCATCCGGCTTAACCCAAATGTTAAAGTACCCCAGCGTATCTGCAACGACTCCCCAACGTTGAGTAACATTTATTACATGTGCTAAAGCTACAGGATAATTTCCTTGTTTACTTACTACTTGTCCTGAAAAATAATAAAGACTATCAACTTTCTGTGCATAAACAGATAACATTGACAAACAAAGTATGGTTATGATTACATATTTTTTTGACTGGCCCGGTTTCAAATCGTGAATTTTATACGCAAATATATATTATGAACTACTTTATTTCTGTAAGGTTTAACAATCTTTAACTTTCTCTAATTATTTTAAACACTCATTTTCGGAGTTTTCTCACGAAAAACAGCCTCTTTTTTGCAAGTATTTTTTTGGTTATCTTCGCAAATTGAATAATAAAAACGAAACAATAAAATAACTTTATGCTTTCTGATTATCAAAAAATTGTCGAATCAGCTTGGGAAAACAGAAGTTTGCTTCAGGATTTAAACACCCAAAGTTCTATCCGTCAGGTTATCGAATTACTAGACAAAGGAAAAATTCGTGTTGCTGAAACTACTAAAAATGGATGGCAGGTTAACGAATGGATCAAAAAGGCTGTTATATTGTACTTTCCAATTCAGAAAATGGAAGTTATAAAAGTTGGTCCATTTGAATTTCATGATAAAATTGATTTAAAAACTGGTTATGATAATTTAGGAGTGAGAGTAGTACCACATGCCATTGCACGTCATGGATCATATGTTGCAAAAGATGTAATCATGATGCCGTCATATGTAAATATTGGTGCTTATGTTGATTCTGGTACAATGGTTGACACATGGGCAACTGTGGGGTCGTGTGCTCAAATTGGTAAACATGTACATTTGAGCGGAGGCGTTGGAATAGGTGGAGTTCTGGAACCAGTTCAAGCTGCACCTGTCATAATCGAAGATAACTGTTTTATTGGTTCAAGGTGTATTATTGTAGAGGGAGTTCACGTAGAAAAAGAAGCAGTTCTTGGAGCAAATGTCGTAATTACAAAATCTACTAAAATAATTGATGTTTCAGGCAAAGAGCCAATTGAATATAAAGGATATGTTCCTGCTCGATCTGTTGTTATACCAGGCTCTCAGACTAAAAAGTTTAATGCAGGAGAATATCAGGTATCGTGCGCTTTAATTATTGGGAAAAGAAAAGAATCCACAAATCTTAAGACATCACTAAATGATGCTTTAAGAGAATATAATGTTGCCGTATAACTAATGGTAAAATTTTTAATCATACAAACTGCGTTTATTGGTGATGTAATTTTAGCAACTCCTATTATTGAAAAGTTGCATAAATTCTATCCAGATTCTCAAATAGATTTTTTGCTTAGAAAAGGAAATGAAAATTTATTAAGAAATCATCCACATGTATCTAATCTGTTAATTTGGGACAAAAGGAAAGAAAAAAAGAAAAACATGTTTCGTATTATTAAATTAATACGGAATAAGAAATACGATTACGTAATAAATCTGCAACGCTTTGCTTCAACTGGAATTATCACTGCATTTTCGAAAAGTAAAATAAAGGTTGGATTTAATAAAAATCCGTTTTCGTTTCTTTTTACTCGTAAAATAAAACACGAAATTGGAAATGGAAAACACGAAGTAGAAAGAAATTTAGAAACTATCGCTGAAATAACAGATAAAAGTATATTTAAACCAAAATTATATCCAACTGATGATGATTATCAAATTGTATCTCAATATAAAATGAGACCTTATATCTGTATTGCTCCTACATCTGTTTGGTTTACAAAACAATTCCTTGCAGAAAAGTGGGTTGAACTAATCAATAAGACAGACTTAAAATACACTATTTATTTAATTGGTGGGCCAGATGATAAAGCGGCTTGTGATAAAATAATTTCCGAAAGCAATAATCAAAATGTTAATAATTTATGTGGTAAATTAAGTCTTTTACAAACTTCTGCGTTAATAGCAAATTCAACCATGAATTATGTAAACGATTCAGCTCCAATGCATATGTCTTCAGCGATGAATGCTCCAACTACAGCAATATTTTGTTCTACAGTTCCTGAATTTGGATTTGGTCCTTTATCTGAAAACTCAAAGATTATTGAAACTGAAGAAAAATTAGATTGTCGTCCATGCGGATTACATGGATTTAAAGATTGCCCAAAAGGACACTTTAAGTGCGCTACAACTATAGAAATTGATAAACTTATTTCCTGAAATGAGACAAATATCTGCAACAATAATAACCTTTAATGAAGATAAAAACATTGAAAGATGTCTACAATCACTGCAAAATATAGTTGATGAGATTATTGTTGTTGACTCTTTTTCAACAGATAATACAAAAGAGATTTGTTTAAAATATAACGTTTCATTTTTTGAAAGAAGTTTTAAAAACTATTCTGATCAAAAAAACTGGGCTGCTGACCAGGCTAAATATCCAATAATTTTATCCATGGATGCTGATGAAGCACTAAGCGGCAAATTAAAAAGCAAAATCCTGGATGTAAAGAATAATTGGAGTGCTGATGCATACTATTTTAATCGAATGACCAATTATTGTGGTAAATGGATTAAACATTCAGGATGGTATCCAGATAAACAACTAAGGCTTTGGGATAAAGAAAAAGGGAAGTGGAACCAGAATATCATCCACGAAAAAATTGAATTAGATAAAAATGCAAAAATTGGACATTTAAAAGCAGATCTGTATCATTATTCGTACTACACTATTTTTGAACATATTGCTCAGATAAATAAATTTTCTGAACTCAAAGCCGAACAACTTAATAATAAAGGAAAAAGGTATAATATTTTTAAAATGATTTTTAGTCCTTTTTTCAAGTTTGTAAAGCATTATTTTTTGCGCCTTGGATTTTTGGATGGATTTCATGGATTTGTTATTTGTGCTAATTCAGCACATTCTACATTTCTAAAACAAGTCAAACTCAGACAAAAAAATAATGAAAAATAAAGTAGTTTGTTTTTTTAACAGTTCAAAAACTTGGGGAGGTGGCGAAAAGTGGCATTATGACATAGCTACTCGACTACATAAGAAAGGCTATAAGATTATTGTAGTTACAAATAAAAAAAGTGAGTTATTTAAAAAGCTTTCCGGGTCAGATCTAAAAACATACTCCATAAAAATATCAAATCTCAGCTTTTTAAATCCTTTAAAGATTTTAGCAGTAAAAAGTATTTTAAAAAAAGAAAAAGTTACAACTATTATAATCAACTTACCTTCTGATTTAAAAGTTGCCGCACCTGCCTCAAAAAAAGCAGGTGTAATAAAAACAATTTACCGAAGAGGAAGTGCAATTCCTATTAAGAATAAAATCTCAAATCGATTTATATTTAAAAATTATATCGATGAAATAATTGCAAATTCTGAAGCTACAAAGAATACAATTCTTGAAAAAAATCCAAATTTATTTGACTATGCTAAAATAAAGGTAATTTATAATGGAATTATTCTAGATGAACACCATGATAAACATTTAAAACCCGTTTATCTAAAACAAAACAATGAAATAATAATTGGGAATGCGGGCAGATTTGTTAAGCAGAAAAATCACGATTTTATTATAAAACTTGCATCAAAACTTAAAAACGAGAAAATTAATTTTAAAATTATTTTAGCGGGCTCAGGTAAACTTCAACCTGAAATTGAAGCTTTAACTAAACAACTTGAAGTTGATGATAGAATAGTTTTTACAGGATTTATTGAAGACATAAGTAAATTTATGTGCAGTATTGATATCTATGTTTTACCCTCATTGTGGGAAGGGTTTGGTTATGTTCTTGTGGAAGCTATGTTATTTAAAAAACCTGTCGTTGCTTTTAATTTAAGTAGTAATCCTGAAATCATTGATAATAATAAAACAGGTTTCTTAGTTAAAGAAAATAACTTAGATGAAATTTTTGAGAAAATAAAGCTACTTGCCGAAGATAAAGAACTTCGAGAAAGAATGGGAGCAGAAGGAGAAAAAAGAGTTAAAAAGCTTTTTGTAATAGACAGAGTTGTTGAAGAAGTTGAAAAAACAATCTTATAATTAGAAAATTAATCATTTTACGATATATTTACAGTCGAATTACCGAAACCAAATATATTAAGAAATGAATAAGCCAGAAGCACTAGAAGCCTCTGTTATAATTTCTATATACAATAATTATTCATTTATAGAACTAGTATTAGCAGGGTTTGAACGTCAAACGAATAAGAATTTTGAAATCATTCTTGCGGACGATGGATCAAAAAAAGAAATTGTGGATAAAATTAATGCTTACATTAAAGGATCATTTTTAAGAATTAAACATCTATGGCATGAAGATGAAGGTTGGCGAAAAAACGAAATTTTAAATAAAGCCATTAAAAAATCAGATTCTGATTATATTATTTTTATAGATGGAGACTGTATTCCACATAAAAAATTTGTTGCTGAACATTTACTAAACAAAGAACCAAACATTATTTTAGCAGGAAGAAGGTCTAATCTTTCTAAATATGTTTCTGAGCGTTTAACGTATGAAAATGTAAAAAAAGGTATTCTTGAAAGGAAATTTGCAATACTGGGAATTCTTTTAAAATCTATTGTAGGGGGATCACATTTAGAAAATGCAATTTATTTTAAACATCGTTTTATTAGAAAAAAGATTAATAAAAAAACAAAGGGAGTTTTAGGCAGTAACTTTTCTTTGCATAAATTAAATATTTTAGAAATTAATGGTTTTGATGAAAGGTATAAAAAGCCTGCTATTGGTGAAGATACAGATTTCGAGTGTAGATTAAAAAACGCAGGGAAAAAAGTAAAACTAATTAAGCATTTAGCTATTCAATACCATCTATTCCATGTGAGACTCGAAAGAGATGACGTTCATTTGAAATATCTGAATGATGTAATTAAAAATAAGACTACATACACTCCATATGGAATCATCAAATAACTTTACTCAAGATCTGTCCAAATGCTTGGAAACTTTGAAAAATGGTGGCGTAATTTTGTATCCAACTGATACTATCTGGGGATTAGGATGTGATGCAACCAATGAAAAAGCTGTTGAAAGAATTTATAAGATTAAAAAGCGAAGCGATCAAAAAAGTATGCTTGTTCTTTTAGATAATGCCAATAAGATACCTTTTTATATTACCGAAATGCCAGAAGTAGCTCGGGATCTAATTGAACTTGCTGAAAAACCATTAACCATAATTTATTCAAATGCTAAAAACCTTGCTAAAAACTTAATTGCGCAAGATGAAAGTATTGGTGTTAGAATCTCACAAGATGAGTTCAACCAAAAGTTAATTCAAAAATTTAAAAAGCCTATTGTATCAACTTCCGCCAATATCAGTGGAGAGAAATCACCTCTAAATTTTTTGGAAATCTCTCAAGAAATAATCGACTCGGTTGATTATATTGTTCAATGGAAACAAAGTGATTTTTCTAAAACTCAACCTTCAAGTATTATTAAACTAGGAATTCGAGGTGAAGTGCAAGTTATTAGAGAATAAAAAAGGGACATTGATCAATGCCCCTTGTAATTAGCTATTTAATTAGGCACATTCTTAAGTAAATAACATTTTGAATATCAAGTAATTATTTGTATCTTTAGATAAAACAAAACCCCGAAAAGTGCCGAAAACACAAAAAA
>JANQHR010000055.1 GCA_028282585.1 Bacteroidales bacterium
TTATGTGTTTTCGGCACTTTTCGGGGTTTTGTTTTATCTAAAGATACAAATAATTACTTGATATTCAAAATGTTATTTACTTAAGAATGTGCCTAATTACCAACCACCACCGCTTATTATAAATCCTGTAGAATAATCAACATTGTCTAACTGAAATGGCATAGCAATATACGGTTCAAGAATTGCATAACCAAACAAATTAATACGTAAAGAAGCTCCCAGGCTGTAAATTGGAGTGTAATAATTTGGATTTGGATTCCAATGGAACCTCACATCACTTGATTCTAACCAAGGAAATCTATCTTTTGTCCAGGAAATTCCTGCATCAAAAAACAAAACAATATCAGAAAATAAATATCCCGATTTAAACAATGAAAACCTTTCAATTCCTGTAAAAGGAAATCTTAATTCCGAATTAAAAACGATAATCTTACTTCCTGCAATATTATTAATATCCAGATAGTTTTTTGGACTTGACTCTTTGGATTTATTAAAAGCATTAAAATTATATCCCCTTATCAAATATTCATTTCCAAGGAATAAAGCGTATAAATCATTTGCATCTTTCCCATAACGCCCATAGTGCATGGTTCTAAACGCAAGACTAAAAGGTTTTAAAAAGAAATATCTACGTATATCAAATGATAAGCTCGTTATGTCGTATTCATCGAACATTTGTCCAACCTGAAATCGGTATCTATATCCCATCATAGGTGATGTAATTCCAAAACTTGAATTATCTCCAACAAATGCAATATAAGCACTACCAACATTAAACGGGTCCGGAACATCTTTTACTTTAGCCTTGGTCTGGCCCACATAATATCCATTATCATAATAATACGTTATACTATCTATTCTATAACTATACCTTGAATATGACATACCTCCTTCAAATCTTAGCTTTGTTGATAAAGGATATTGAGAGAAAAGAGATAAATTTTGTTCAAATATTCTTATTAGATCATAATTTGTGTACTGTAGGTCATTCAACGTATCAACCCCCAAAGAATAGGTCATTCCCCTGTATGGAAAATGTGAAAATGAACTACCCCATGTAATTCTTTTCTTTGAATTTATATATGCCAACTGTCCTCCAAAATCGTAAACCTCACCATTGATATTTAACATGGTATAAATTTGATGATGTTTTAACATATCACTAAATAACATACTTACCCCTCCTGAGGCAAATGTACCGTAAGTGCTTTGCGCCACTCCAAAACCAGTTGATCCAATATATTCAAGTTCAAATTTTGGATCATAGTCCTGAATCTTAAATGAGTCTTCGGGCCATGATTTAGCGTAACTCAAATTATGATCTACAATATTTACAAGTCTTTTTTTACCTGGAGGTAAATATTCTGCATTCAAGTTTACCACATAAGGATCAACGGGAATCTGCAGAAAGTCATCAGGATCAGCTTTAAAAATTTCATAGTTATCATTTCTGTATAAAGTATACGCTACTTCTCCAGTTTGGCTAGAAACACTATACGCAGGAGCCAAATCCGTGATTCCGCTTATTCCTGTAGCAAATTTGGTAAGCTTAAATATTTCTCCACTGTGAAGATGATATCTATATAAGTTTCTAAATCCATCAGCATTTGAAAGAAAATACAAGGATGAATCTGTTGGAGAATATTGTGGACTAAAAATGTTGGCGCCAGGAAATAGATCATATACCAAAACTTGTTTAGTTTCTAGTTTTAAAACACATAGTCGGTAATTTCCGAAAATTTGTTTTTCGAGATTTGAATCCGGACCCCGTTCTGAAATGAATGCTATTTCAGATCCGTCCATTGACCACGAAGGTTGTAAATCGGAATATAAATCATCGGTTAATTGTTCAACTTTTCCAGATTCCAAATGATACAGATAAAGATCACTTTTACCTCTGTCTAAACCGTTAAATACGATAGTTTTTCCATCGGGCGACCATTCCGGATTTATAAGTCCATCAACACCTTCTATGTTAATCTCTCTGGTTGATTTTACCTTATTTTTCTCAAGGTTTACGATTAAAAACTTATTAGTTCCTTTGGTGAAGGTTGTCATAATGTATTTTGTGCCATCGGGCGACCAGGAACCTGCTTCTTCTATGTAATTAAAATCATCTATGTGTGATTTACGCAATGATGAAGTTAATTTAGAAATTATTTCTCCCGTATGGGCATTAGCTAATAAAAGATCAATATTAATTACATCTTTATTCGAGAGAAAAGTAATGTAATTACCATCAGGACTTAATACAGGCGAAAGGTTTATTTCACCTCCACTTTCTGTATTAAACATGTCAATACCAACCGGTGCAATTGTATCTGTTAAATACTGCTTATAATGTTCTTTAGTTGAATTTGCCCATAATACAGATAAACTGTCAGAATCAACACCAAGCATACTTTTAAAAGCATAATCAAAACCATAGCGTAAAGACGTATAAAATAGTGGTTGCATTATATTATCACCCCACACTCCGGTTACATAAGCCCAAAAGGCGTGTCCGTATCTATACGGGAAATACTCGCCCATCTTTCTGGTCATATCTTTTATAGTCGGAATATCATCGGTAATAACTGCATCCCTCATCCACATCGCAGTTCTATTATCGGATGATCCTACGGATAAGAATTCTGCCATACCTTCAATCATCCATAGAGGTGTATTTGCCAGTGAAGAAAATGAAAGACTATCATCTTCTCTAACTAAATTAAATTGAAATACGTGTACCATTTCATGACCAAGAACATGGTCGGTTTCCTTATTTGCTACCATAACGGGAATTACCACACGGCTTCTTAATCCTTCTGTTACACCACCTGTTCCAACACCAATTATTCCTGAAATAACTGTGGTTTGTTTAAAATCACCTGTATTATTATATAATATAATCGGACTATTTTCCAAAGAATCAGCAAACATAGCAAAATGCCTTAGGTACCACCTTTCCGATAATTGCCCCAAATTTAAAAGTACTGTGTCGTTTTTGAGATAGTTATGAATTTCGAAATGAGGAGTATTAAAAACTTCAAAATCAAAATGGTCATACATTACCTTGTTTTGGCCAAATTGAGAATAACTTTTTATCGAAACACTAATAAAAAGAATAGTTAAGATGATTATTCTCTTCATAACGGTAAAAGTATAAAAAGATGCATTAAAACACCATCAAATATCATACAAATTAATAACGAAATAATTACTAAATAAGTTTTTTGACACTTTTTTATTTTTATTAGATTGCAAAACGTATGTTAACATTGAAATCCAAATTTGTCTAAGTTGCTTTAATTTTAGTTGTTACATTGAACTTATGTGACAAGGGAAGGATTACCTTTTTCTCTTTGCAAGATGATATTGATTGTTGAACAGAATTTCACAGAAAGATTCAAGAATTGCAAAAAGAATTTCCGATTTAAACCTTTCTTAATAGCTTGAAGCATATTTGTAAATAGACTTCAACTAAGAGAATAGCTAATCAGTATAGCTTTTTTTGAAAGGCCGATGGCTAAATAAACAGTCAAATCTGAGAAACAGGTTAGAGAATATTAATGAGCTTTGAAAAAGTATAGATTCTCCTAACGGTGAAGAGTACACATATCGTTATGAAGATTTAAAATAGTTTGCCATAAAAAATAAAGGAGTGATTTTAATTCCATAAATTATAATTTAAGTTGGTTTGAGTTTTCGTAGCCCTTATCGATTAATAAATTATTCTTTTTTGAAGCTTCAACAGCAAGTTGATCGCACCTTTCATTTTCCGGAATGTTAGCATGGCCCTTAACCCAATGAAATTTTACTTGATGCTTTCTATAGATTTTTAAAAAACGAATCCAAAGGTCCGGATTTTTTTTCTTTTTAAACTGAATTCTTTCCCAATCGAATACCCAACCTTTTTCAACCGCATCAGCAACATATTTTGAATCTGTGTAAATTTCGACCATACTGTTTGCAAGTTTTAGTTTTTCTAGAGCAACGATTACTGCTAAAAGCTCCATTCGGTTATTTGTAGTATTTCTGAAACCCGCCGAAAGTTCTTTTCGGTATTTTCCCGATTTTAAAACAATCCCGTATCCACCAGGACCTGGATTTCCACGAGCAGCCCCGTCTGTATAAATAATAATATTTGCTGACATAAATTTATATTTCGGATTTAAAGATAAGCATTCAAAACAGTATAAAAAAAGTAGGTTCAGAACATTCTGAACCTACCTAAGAAAATATCTACAATAATAATTATTCTATAATTGTCATTTCTTCGATTAAGTGAGTTGCACCTGCAAATTTGTCGATAATGAATAAAGTATACCTAACATCAACATTAATACAACGCTGTAGTTCGTTTTCAAAAACAATATCTCCACTCATTGCTTCCCAATTTCCGTCGAAAGCGGTTCCAATTAGTTCACCTTTACCATTAATTACAGGACTACCTGAATTACCTCCGGTAATATCATTTGTCGTAAGGAATCCTACTGGCATTTCTCCCGTTTCCATAGCATACCTGCCATAATCTTTATTGTTATAAAGTTCCTTAAGTTTTTCCGGAACAACAAATTCCCAATTGTTAGGATCTTCTTTTTCCATAACGCCTTTAAGTGTAGTTACATAGTTATAATGAACGGCATCTCTTGGATAATAATCTAAAACCGATCCATAGCTTAATCTCATAGTGAAGTTTGCATCAGGATACATTGGTTTACCTTCGTTTTTTTCTAAAATACCTGCTATATAAAGCCTATGTCCTTTATCAAAATCAGCATCTATTGCATCTAATTTATCGCTAAGTTCATCAAATTTCATATTTATAGATTTTGCAGCAATAAAAGCAGGATCATTTTCAAGTTTTTCTTTTGAAGGATTTTTTAAAAAGTCATACAACTTATCTTTATCAGCAAATAGTGAGATTGCAAATACATCATCTACATACTTTTTATAATCATTGTTATATTTACTTTCAATTGTATTATAAATATCAGGATAAAATTCAGCATCAATTTTCTTGGCATATGTTTTAAACATCGCCGGAACTACTTTTTTATCAAGAGGAGCATGATAGTCTTTATAAAATTTCTCTGCTGTTTCCTTAAAATTGTCAATTTCATTTTGTAATTCTTTTTCGTCGGAATCAAATGCACTAACTAAACTTTTAGCTTTATATGCAATTTCAAAAATTTCCATTGATCTTTTCATTGATTCGCTAATATATTGCCTTGCATTTTTAATATCAGCTCTTTCATTTACGGCTTTATTAATTAGGTTTAATGCTTCACCATATTTTTTGGTAAGTTTTTTGTCGCTGTTTACCCAATCAGTAAACTCTTTTTCTTTTACCTGTTTCTTTTCAAATATTTTAAGTCGTTTTAAAGCTTTATTCATACCGATAGAGTTCTTCCAGTAGTTTGTTGATCTGGAGTATTTTGAAGCATATTTAATACGAACCGCATCATCTTTAAGCATATCTTCCAATAAAATTTCCTGGCGAATTCCGCGAACATATATTCTATTCTTATTTGTAATATTGATTAATTCCTCAATTTCCATAGCAGTCATGTAACGGTTTGTACCTCCAGGATAACCTAATGTCATTGCAAAATCCCCTTTTTCAATTCCTTTGAGAGAAATTGGTAAATGGTGCTTTGGTTTGTAAGGAACATTATCGGTAGCATAATCTGCAGGTTTATTATCTTTTCCTGCATAAACACGGAATAAAGCAAAGTCTCCGGTATGGCGAGGCCACATCCAGTTATCAGTATCTGCACCAAATTTACCGATTGATGATGGCGGTGCACCTACCATTCTAACGTCTGTAAATTTTTCATATACTAACAAGTAGTATTTATTTCCTCCATAAAAATTCTGTACTCTAGCAGAATAATGAGTGTTTTCTGTCGCTTTATCGGCAATAACTTTACCTTCTTTTTTTGCTGCTTTCTGACGTTCTGGTTCAGTCATTTTTTTATTAAAAACCTTGTTTATTTGTTCGGTAACATCCTCGATGCGAACCAGAAAAGTTACCGATAAACCTGGAGTTGGAATTTCTTCTTCCTTCGACATTGCCCAAAAACCATCTTTTAAATAATCTTTTTCAGGAGTACTATGCTTTTGAATTGCCCCATATCCACAGTGATGATTTGTAAGAATAAGTCCTTTGTCTGAAATAATTTCTCCTGTACAACCGCGGCCAAAAATTACGATTGCATCTTTTAAGCTTGTTTGATTTATACTATAAATTTCTTCAGCAGATAACTCACAACCCATTTGTTGCATTTTTTCAATGTTTAATTGCTGAATAAGTGGTAACAACCACATTCCCTCGTCTGCCTTTGCTGTTATATTGAGAAGCAGTACAATTGTTAAAAAAGTTAATAATCTTTTCATTTTGTATCGATTTTAAAAATTGTTCGAATAAAGTAAAAAATATTAGATGTAATTAATGGATACAAGTTTAATATAAATCTTAAAATGATTGATTTTTAATATACCTTTGTCCGTATAATTTTGTTCAAAATACTTGATGATTCAATAAGATATGTCAGATCAAAAACAAAATATTTTAATACTTTCTTTAAAAGAGATAAAAGAGTTTTTAGCTGAAAAAGGAGAAAAAGCGTTCAGGGCGAAGCAGATTTATGAATGGTTGTGGAAAAAGCCAGTTAAAAGTTTCGATGAAATGACAAATATCTCAAAAGATTTAAGAACATTATTAAAAGAAAGCTTTACGATACAGTCAGTTCAAGTGCATGATTTGCAGACAAGTTCAGATAAAACAATAAAGTTAGTTTTTAGACTTTTTGATGGTGCACTGGTTGAAGGTGTATTAATACCAACTGAAAACAGAGCAACAGCTTGCATATCATCACAGGTAGGATGCAATCTGGGATGTGAATTTTGTGCAACAGGAAAACTGGGATTAAGAAGAAACTTGAATATCGGTGAGATTTATCATCAGGTTGTTGAAATTATGAAATTAGCACATCAGAAATATAATCTGTCGCTTACCAATATCGTATTAATGGGTATGGGAGAACCACTTTTAAACTATGAAAATGTAAAAAAAGCAATGGAAATGGTTTCTTCTGATGATGGTCTTTCCATGTCTCCTCAGCGAATTACATTATCAACTGTAGGTATACCACGAATGATCAGGAAATTAGCTGATGATGAGGTAAAATTTCATTTGGCAGTATCTCTGCATTCAGCAAATGACAAAAAAAGAAACGAATTTATGCCTGTAAATAGAAGAAATTCTCTTAATGATTTACGAGATGCTTTAGTATATTTTAATCAGAAAACTGGTCAACGAATTACTTTTGAATATCTTTTAATGGATGGAATCAATGATTCATTAAAGGATGCAAAGGAATTTGCTGAGTATTGTAAAAGTTTTCCTGTCAAAATTAATATTATAGAGTACAATTCTACGCGAGATAAAAGATTTCAGAGATCAAAAGGAGAATCCTTTAATGAATTTGTTACATTTTTAAAAAGTCGAAATTTAGTTGTTAATGTTCGTCGTAGTCGCGGTCAGGATATTGATGCAGCTTGTGGACAGTTGGCTGGGGAAAAGAAAAAATAGAACTTGCTCATATCCAATTTCAAATTATAATTATAAAATTTAATAGATATTAAAATTATTTTTGATAGGTATGGAAAAAGTTTTTAATACGTATTAAAATGCAAAAAAACAGTGTAATTTGAAAAGAAAAGTACTTATTGGTATAAGCTCTATTCTTATTTTCTTTGCTAGATAAATTACTCAGAATTTTAAGGACAGTTGTTCATCAAGCAGCCTGAAAGAGATTCGGTGAAACGGTGTTATGCCAAATTCCTTTATGGCCTGTCGATGTTGCTTGGTTGGATATCCTTTGTTATCTTTCCAGTTATATTCAGGGTATTTAAAATGAAGATCATTCATAATATCATCACGGTATGTTTTAGCTAGAATAGAAGCTGCTGCAATGGAATAATATTTGGAATCTCCTTTAATAATAGTTTTGTGCGGGATATCCTTATAATTGAAAAACTTATTACCGTCAATTATAATATGTTCAGGAGTTTTTTTCAATGAATCGAGAGCCTTATGCATTCCTAATATAGAAGCTTTCAATATGTTAATTTCATCTATTTCATTGTTATCTATAATTCCAACAGCATATGTTATGGCAGATTCCTCTATTTCTTTCCTTAGCTCGTACCTTTTCTTTTCGCTAATTTGTTTTGAGTCATTTAAAACCTGGTGAGTAAAATCTGCTGGAAGAATAACTGCAGCTGCAACAACGGGCCCTGCCAAACAACCTCGGCCTGCTTCATCACAACCGGCTTCTATTATTCCATCTTGATAAAAACTTAATAGACCTTCCTGATTATTCATATAAAACCTTTTCAATGGATTCCCAGAATTTTTCAGCTGTTTTATCCCAACTGAACTTTTTGCATTGAACTTTACCTTTCTCAATTAGTAGCGTTCTCAAATCAGATTCTTGATAAATTCTGATCATTGCGTCAGAAATTGATTCTATAACTAAAGGATCAACCAATAGTGCAGCTTCACCGGCAACTTCAGGCATCGAGGTAACATTAGAAGTTATTACGGTTGTTTCACAATTCATAGCTTCAATTATTGGAATGCCAAATCCTTCAAAATAAGGAACAAAAGTTAATGCATATGCCGACCCATATATTTTACATAGTTCTTCAGGATTCATCCTGCCAACAAATACAACATCTTCCTTATGTTTCATATTAGAAAAAACGTTTTTTATGTTTTTGGTTTTAAACATTTTTTCTCCGACAATTATCAATTTGAAATTACTCTTGGTTTTTTCTTTGAATATATCGAATGCAGAAAGTAAGTTGGCAACGTTCTTTCGAGGACTTAAAGCTCCAACAAATAAAAAATAATCTTTTCCATGTGAATATTTTTTTTTGGTAATTGATTTTTCATTTTCTGATGATGGTTTATAAATTTTTTTCGAACCATTATAAACTACATCGATATTTTCTAGATTTATTGCAAATTGTTCAGAAATATCGCTTTTAGAAAAATCAGAAACAGTTACAATACGTTTGGCTTTTTTAGCAAATCTGGGAAAGAAATACTGGTAGTAATTTCTTATAACAAAAGGAAAATCTTTGGGGTTATGCATAAAGTTTATATCATGCATAACAGGAATTGATTTGGTTTCTGTTGAGAGCGATAAATATCCGTCAGGTGAAATAAAAATGTCTGCATTTACTTGCTTTAGTATTTTGCTTATTGATTTCTCAAACCAATAATAAAACAAAACAGGATGTCGAGCCTGTGGTCCTATAATTATTGGTTTTACATTATCAGAGAAAATGAATTCTTTATTGTAAGGGCGGTCAAAAATAAAAAAGAATTTATGCTCCGGATGATTTTGAGTAATACGTTTCATGGTTTCATAAGTAAACCATCCAATTCCTTCAAGTTTATCTTTAAGAAGTACCCGGGTGTTAACAGCAATATTCAAGAAGCAGTAGATTTAATGTATTATCCTATCTTTGTAACAAAGATGCTAAAAATTGAAGAACTTTTTTAAATACATACTTCAAAAAACACTCGGGTTAAATCTTTACCTGTATCTGTTCGCAAGGTTTGTAATACTAAAACTGCCTTATAATATACAAGAAAAGGACTTTTTAAAATTTATTGATTTAATTAAGGATGGAGATCATGTTTTGGATATCGGGGCAAATATTGGAGTAATGACTTATTATTTTTCAAAAAAACTTCCAAATTCAGCAATTCATTCTTTTGAGCCGATTCCGGAAAATTTAAACGTTTTATTAAGGGTAAAACAAAAGTTAAGACTATTAAATGTAAAAGTTCATTCATATGCCGTTGGTGAAAAAACCGGGATAATAGAGATGATAATGCCCGAAAAAAACAAGGTTTATTTTCATGGGTTGAGTCATGTAAAGAGTAATTCAGAATGTAAAGGAAAGATAAAAAGTGCTGAAGTTAAAAGGTTGGATGATATTAAAGAGCTTACTAATGTAAAGGTAAGTGCAATAAAAATTGATGTTGAGGAATATGAGTATAATGTATTGGTTGGTGCCGAAGAACTGATAAAAAAGAATAGGCCAGTTATTTATTGTGAACTCTGGGATTCGGAGAATAGAAGTAAAAGTATGAAGTTTATTAAAAACCTGGATTATAAAATTTATATATATAACAACAATAAAATAATTGAGTATAAAGATCAAAAAGGATTTCAGAACTTTTTCTTTATTCCGTTTGAAAATCATATGGATTAGGTTATAAATCAATTGATTTTCTTGCTAGATTTGTTGTTACTGTTCGGATAATATGATAATAAAATAGATTGGCCACATTACGTAAATATTTCATTCGCGATTTACATTTGAAAGAACTCTTTAAGGGAAGTTCAATTGCGTTGGCATTTAAATTCTTCTCGGTAATTCTAGGGTATGTATTTTTTTACGTTTTAGCTAAAAAATATGGCGCAACCGGATTAGGTATTTTCAACACTTGCTTTACTATCTTAATATTAACTTCAGTTATTGCTAAAATCGGGTTAGATACAGCTCTTGTAAAGTACATTGCCGAATTTGTTGCTACAAACAGAAAGAATCATGTAAGCACACTTTACTTTATTTCATTTTCATTAATTATTATCTCCGGGACAATTACCGGAGCAATCATTTATTTCTTTTCAAATCAACTAAGCAAGTTATTTTTTGAAAGTATTGAATACTCGAATTTGTTTAAAATTATTGGATATACCATTGTTCCTTTTGCTATAACACAATTAAATGCAGAATATTTTAGGGGTTTTAAAAGAATTACCGCTTATTCGAGTTTACAAAACGGGACCATATATCTGATCATTTTAATACTCATTTTATTTTTATCTCATCCAACTCAACCGGTTGAAAATGTAATTTACCTTTTGTTATTTACATCAACATTTTTAATGTTGGCGAGTTCTTTTTTTGTATTTAAGAAAAACCTGAAACTGCTTTCTTTTAGAGAGAAAAATGGTTTTGGAATAGGTAAAAGAAAACTAATTTCAGTTTCAATTCCAATGCTATTTTCAAATTCTCTTTTCTTGGTTATGAACTGGACAGATACTTTAATGTTAAGTGGTTTTCATGGAGAAGATGCCGTTGGGATTTATAATATTGCTTTAAAAATTGCTTCATTAAATACTATTGCTTTGATTGCAATAAATAGTATTGCTTCCCCCAAATTCTCAGAGATTTATTCATCCGAAGGAAATAGAAGATTTCGCAGGATTGTGCAACAGACAACATTATTAACTTGCTTGATTTCTTTACCCATATTTGTAGTAATTTTGTTATTCCCGGAAAATGTATTAAGAATATTTGGTCAGGAATTCGCTATAGGTAAATCGGCTCTAATAATTTTATCAATTGGACAGCTTGTAAGTGCATTTTCAGGTTCAACCATGATTGTCTTAAATATGACAGGAAGAGAAAAAGCAGGACGCAATATATTAACAGTAACAGTAGTCTTAAATATTATTATAAATTACTTGTTAATTCCCCGCTATGGAATTCTGGGAGCTGCAATTGCTACTATGTCATCAACTATTTTCTGGAATTTAATATCTGTGATTTATATTTATAAGTCTTTTGGATTTTTTACATTTCCGTTTAATAGAAATAAAATATGAAAGTAAAACTGGATTTTTTTATTGTTGGCGCAGCAAAATCAGGCACCACTTCCTTGTATGAATATCTAAAACAAAATCAGGATATTTATTTTAGCCCGATAAAAGAACCTAATTACTTTTCAGATGATATAGATGTTTCTAAATTTTCTAAGACGTACCGAAGAAATACATTTTTAGATGTCGAACGATATTTTGAGAAAAGCATATTCCATAACGTTCCGCTTACATTTATAAGGAATAAGGATTATTATGAACAACTTTTTTTAAGAGGGCAGAATTATAAAGTTAGAGGAGAAGCGTCTACTTCGTATTTGTATAGTAAGACTGCTGCTAAGAATATTTATAATTTTAATCCGGATTCAAAAATCATTGCGATATTAAGAAATCCAATGGAACGGGCTTTTTCTCATTATCAAATGGCTGTTAGGTATGGACATACTAAACTGGATTTTAAAAATGCCATTACGGAAGATAATAGGCAAGTTAATAAAGGATGGGGTATTTCAGAGTTATTTATTGAGTTAGGATTATATTTTGAGCAGTTAGTAAGATATTTCAAGGTTTTTCCAAAAGAGCAAATTAGAATTTTCCTTTTTGATGATTTAAAATCTGATCCTCAAAAGTTTGTTAACGAGTGTTGTAAGTTTATAGATATTTCGGAATTTGAATTAGCTAATAAATATGCTCATAATGTTAAAGAAGCACCAAGAAACATTGAATTAAATCATTTCCTTACTAAAACTGGAATAAAAAGTTTAGTAAGGAAGGTTTTGCCAAAATCTGCTAGAAATGAATTAAGTAAAAGTTTTTATAAGGAATCAAAAGTGAGATTAAATAGAGAGGATTTTAATTTTCTTTTGGATTTCTTTAAGGAAGATATAGAAAAAACAGCCAGCTTGTTAAATTTAGATTTAAGTTACTGGCTGAATTATGATAAGCTATAACTTTCTCTTTAATGGAAATTCTTCAAAACCGTATTAATTTCTTCTAGTTTTTTATTAAGAATTTCCTGATTATCTGCCTCGGCTAATAACCTTAAATAAGGTTCTGTATTTGAAGGTCGAACATTAAACCACCAATTTTTAAATTCTAAACGATATCCGTCAAAATCAAGAATTTCCATTGGTTCTTCTTCTGCTACAAAATAATCCTTTAATGCTTCCATAGCTTCTTTCTTTTGTTCTATTTTATAGTTGATTTCACCTGAGTTAGCATATTTGCCAATTTCTGAAATTGACTCTGATAAAGGCTTTCCTTCTTTTTTAAATTTCGAAACCAGATTTAGTACAATTAATGAAGCCAAAATTCCGGAATCAGAATAAAAGAAATCGCGGAAATAATAATGTCCTGCTAATTCACCTCCGTAAATACCTTTTATCTCTCTTAATTTTGGTGTGGCATAAGCTCTTCCCACTCTCCAGGTATGCATTTTACCACCTAACTGCTCAACATATTCTTTTACCGCTTTAGAAGTTCTTATGTCTTCTAATACAGCTCCTTTTTCTTTTTCAAGAAAGTAATTTGCCATAAATCCGATCATTAGATCAGGAGAAATAAACTGGCCCTTCTCATCAACAAACATTACACGGTCTGCATCACCATCGAAAATAATGCCTATATCACACTTTTCTTCTAAAACTGTTTTTTTAAGGTCCGCTACATTACTTTCAATTAATGGATTTGGTTCATGATTTGGAAAACTTCCATCCATTTCTTCATACAGGTAGGTCGGTTTTTTACCCAATAATTTTTTGATTAATAATCCGGCCATTCCATTTGAGCAGTCAATAGCCATTTTAATGTTGGAGTAATCCTGAACGTAAGACTTAAGAAATTCTAAATACTCATCTTTAACTTTGTAATCAACAATTTTACCTTTCTTTTCTGCAATAAAAATCTCACGATTTTGGATCATATCAAGCAATTTATTTAATCCGGTGTCGAATCCAACAGGAATAGCATTTGCTTTTGATATTTTCATTCCATTATATTCGCGTGAATTATGAGAAGCAGTAATTTGAACCGATGCTGCAAATTTATGTTTCGCAGTTGTATAATATACCATTGGTGTTGTAGCTAAACCAATATTATATACATTGGCCCCACTATCAATAATTCCCTGGGCCAGATGTTCAAAGATCTCATCTGATGAAACACGAGCATCTCTTCCAACTAAAACATTATCAGCTTGTAAAAGTTCTGGTAAAAAGTACCCAATTTTATAAGCATCTTCCTTATTAAAATCTTCGTTGTAAATACCTCTAATGTCGTATGCTTTAAAAGCTTTCATATCGCATAAAATTTGTAAATCAGAATAAAACAGATAGAAAAGAAGTCAGATTTAAACTGACTTCTTTAAGAAAATTTGTATCTACAAAAATGCGATTTTTTTTTATTTTGTTAAAGCTTTTACCGGCTCAATTCCCAAGGTAGTTCCTTCTTGAATTGCTTTTAAAACGGCACCACCACCGGTAAAAATGTAATATTTAGGACTATCCAGCGCCACAATATATAATCCGGGTAATAATCTTTTAAGTTCTTGCATGGTATCTCCACCTCCATATAATTTTACCGCCTCAACATTTTCATCAATTAATTCATCGAGAGCAATTGTACCTTCATTAAAGTGCGGAGTAAATCCCATAACAGCATTCACAAAAATGGTTCTTGCAGATGAAAATATATCATGAATTTTTTCCTCGTAAAATGATTCTTTAGCTACATCAAGCACATAATTTAATTTAGTTCCGGGCTTTAATTCATGAATATTATGAACTCTATATTTACCCTCGAATTTTCCATTTAAAGTATCTGACTCAACAATAAAAGGAAGTTCGACTAATTTGCCCGGATATTGCTCACTAAATTTTACAAATTCTTTGGCGTGTGCTAAATCATCCTCAGATATACCTTTAATTTCAATTCCATATTTTGCGTATAGATATGCGTTATAAATAACACCACCCAGAACCAAATAGTCTGCTTTTTTTATCAGAGCATAAAGAGAATCAATTTTTGTGTCAAATTTTGATCCGGCAACAACTGCAATGAATGGAGATTGCGGGCTATAAATTCGTTCAAGATTCTCAATTTCTTTTTGCATTAAAAATCCGGCGTACGATGGCAAATATTTATTAACGCCTACTGTTGAAGCATGTGGCTGCCATGATCCGAAAGCATCGTTAACAAAAATATCAGCTAAACCTGCTAACTGATTTGCAAACCGGTCCTGATCACCACCTTTAGACTCTTCTCCTTGAAACCAACGAGTATTTGGTAAATAAATTCCATCAATTTTTCCTTCTTTTAATTCCCGGATGGAGTGATTTATTGATGTTTCAATTCCTATATATCCTTTATTTTCATGAGGATAAAAATCAGGAATTTTCATGTTGATGTGAAGCTTGTTTCGCAGGTATTCAACAATTGGTTCAACAGATGTGTCTTTACCAATTTTTATATCGCCTGTTTTTTTATCCTTAGGTCTTCCTACATGTGTCATTAAAATAATTTTTCCACCCTTGGCATTGATATGGTATAAAGTACCAATGGTTGCATCTATTCTATAAGGATCATGAATTACTCCTTTTTTAACCACATTGTGATCAACACGAACCAAAACAACTTTACCATTTAAGTCTGCATCCTGGATGGATGGAATGTTATATTTATCGAGCATAAAACCTCCGTTTTTTTTAATTAAATAAAGTTCTGAAAGGAAACACAAGTTACTTCAAAAATGTTTTTTTATCAATTAAAAATTACAGACAATAAATTTATAAAAAGAAAAAACAGGTTCATAAAAAACCATGAACCTGTTGATTAAAACGTTTGTGATAAATATTTTAGATTTCTTCATTAATCGCTTTTAATGCAGGTAATTCTTTTCCTTCGATATACTCCAGCAGAGCTCCTCCGGCTGTTGAAATGTAACTTATTTTATGTGCTAAACTAAATTTGTTCACAGCTGAAATTGAATCACCTCCTCCAATTAAAGAAAATGCACCTTTATCTGTTGCCCTTGTAACTGACATTGCTATTTTTAAAGTTCCCATAGAGAAATTCGACATTTCAAATACTCCGATAGGGCCATTCCACAATATGGTTGCAGAATTTTCAATTACCTCACAAAATTGGTTTGCCGATTTTATACCAATATCCAGTCCCATCCAACCATCCTTGATGTTCTGAATTTCACTGTGTTCTATATTTGCTTCATTCTTGAATTCATCCGCAATAATACAGTCAGATGGTAAATATAAATTTATTCCTTTCTCTTTGGCTTTATCCAGAATTTCTTTAGCCACATCCAGGTAATCATCTTCAACTAACGAATTTCCAATTTTCCCGCCCATAGCTTTCGCAAAAGTAAAAGCAATACCTCCGGCAATAATCAAATTATCAACTTTTTCTATTAGCGCTAAAATGATATGGATTTTAGTAGAAACTTTGGAGCCACCAAGAATGGCTGTAAAAGGTTTTTTAGCTCTTTTAACCACTTTATTAATATTATTTATTTCACTTTCTACCAGGTAACCAAACATTTTATCTTCAGGGAAAAATTTAGCTAAGGTATATGTTGAGGCATGAGCTCTATGTGCTGTTCCAAAGGCATTAAAAACATATACATCGCCCAACTCCGACAATTGTTTTGCAAATTTTTCGTCGGCATTTGTTTCTTCTTTATGGAATCTTAAATTTTCAAGTAGCAAGCATTCTCCTGGTTTTAAAACAGTTGCTGCAATCATTGCTTCCTCGCCTATACAATCTCCAATAAATTTAACTTTGCCATCTAAAGCTTTGTTTAGAAACGGATGAATATGTTTTAACGAATATTTTTCATCTATTTTACCTTTTGGCCGTCCGAGGTGTGTTAAAAATATAATGGATCCTCCCTCAGCTAGTATTTTTCGGGCAGTAGGTAACGCAGTAACAATTCTTGTTGTATCTGTGATTTCAAGGTTTTCGTCTAATGGAACATTAAAATCAACTCGCATTAGAACTTTCTTTCCCTCAAAATCATATCTGTCGATAGTTAGTCCTTGTTTAACAGCTTTTATACTTGGTAATTCTTTTCCTTCTAAATATTCTAATAATGCACCACCTGCAGTTGAGATATAACTTATTTTATGAGCAAGACTATATTTGTTTACAGCAGCAATGGAATCTCCCCCACCAATTAAAGAAAAAGCGCCTTTATCTGTAGCTCTGGCAACTGACATAGCTACTTTTAATGTACCCATTGCAAAACTTGGCATTTCAAAAACACCTATAGGACCATTCCAAAGTATTTTCTTTGAATTTTCTATTACTTCAGCAAACCGATTTGCTGATTTTATACCAATATCCAATCCCATCCAATCTTCAGGGATTTCCATTATATCACAATGATCAATGTTTGCTTCATTTTTAAATTCGTCAGCAATAACGCAGTCCGTAGGTAAATATAGTTTTACTCTATTTTTTTCTGCTTGTTTAATAATATGTCTGGCAAAGTTCAAAAAATCATCTTCAATTAAAGAGTTTCCAATATTACCTCCCATAGCCTTGGCAAAGGTAAATCCGATCCCACCGGCAATAATCAGATTATCAACTTTTTCTATAAGGGATTCAATAATGTGAATTTTACTTGAAACTTTTGATCCGCCTAAAATGGCAGTAAAAGGATGTATAGGTTGGTGTAGTATCTTATCTATGTTGTTTATTTCACTTTCTACTAAATAACCAAACATACATTTCCCAGGAAAATGTTTTGCTATTGTATAGGTTGAGGCATGAGCTCTATGAGCCGTTCCAAAAGCATTATTAACGTAAACATCGCCAAGGTTTGCTAGTTTCTTCGCAAAGCCTTCATTGGCATCTGTTTCTTCTTTGTAAAATCTTAAATTTTCTAATAAAAGAATTTCTCCCGGCCTTAAGTTTTTTGCTAATTCTTGTGTTTCCTTTCCAATACAATCTGATGCAAACTTGACTTCTCTGTTTAGAACTTTATTTAAGTGAGGAAGAATAGTTTTTAACGACATTTTTTCATTGAACTTTCCTTTGGGTCTTCCTAAGTGAGTTAACAAAATAATTGATCCACCTTCAGCAATAATTTTTTGGATTGTAGGAATAGCAGTTATTATTCTCGTATCATCGGTAATTTCAAGATTTTCGTTAAGAGGAACATTGAAATCAACACGCATTAATACTTTTTTTCCGGCAAAATTGTAGTTGTCGATAGAATACATTTTCAAGCACTTTTTTTGATGATGTGTTAAAGATAGAAATATATTTTTATTTAGTTTTTAAATTTGAGTGAGCTACATATTAACGATTATATCCGAGAAATGATTTAAATGTTGTTCTTATATTCTTTATGCTTATTTTTACAAATTATCCTTCGGAAAGAAAACAAATAACAAGTTATTTTATGCAGTTTAAGGAAGTTATTGGACACCAAAATATTAAAGATAAACTAATAAAAACCATCAAAGAAAACAGAGTTAGTCATGCTCAACTTTTTTTGGGTTCGGAGGGCTCTGGAAATTTATCATTGGCCATTGCTTACGCTCAATATTTATCTTGTGAGAATAAGCAAGAAAATGATTCATGTGGGGTATGTTCTTCTTGTGTAAAATATCAGAAATTAGTACATCCTGATTTGCATTTTGTATTTCCGGTTTCTACTTCTAAGGCTGTTTCTAAGGACCCAATTAGTGATGATTATATCAATCAGTGGCGGGAAACAATAATTGAAAACCCTTATATAAACCAAAATAAATGGTATCAGGTTATTGATGTTGAGAATAAACAAGGGATTATAAGCAAGAACGAAAGCTATGAGATTTTAAAAAAATTAAATCTTAAAACGTTTGAATCTGAGTACAAAATAATGATTATTTGGTTACCTGAAAAAATGAATGCTTTTGCTGCAAATAAACTTTTAAAATTAATTGAGGAACCACCGGCAAAAACATTATTTCTATTAGTTTCTGAAAATTCCGAACAAATCATATCAACAATTCTTTCGAGAACTCAATTAGTTAAAATACCTAAGATTGATAATGAAAGCATGCGAAATGCACTTTCCGACAGAAGCGGATTATCTCCGGGAAAAGCTAATGATATTGTTCACCTGGCTAATGGTAACTATTATCAAGCTCTTAATTTAATTGATGCTTCGGAAGATGATAACTTTAACTTTGAGCAATTTTCAAAATTGATGAGACTTTCATACCAACGAAAAGTTATTGAAATAATTGAATGGGTAGATGAGATAGCCAGGATCGGGCGTGAAAAGCAAAAAACCTTATTAGCTTATTCAATTAGATTGATTCGCGAAAACTTTATGTTGAATATGCAAAAAAAAGAAATTGTTTATTTAACACAAATGGAAATGGAATTTTCCGAGAAATTTTCACAGTTTATAAGTTCGGAGAATGTAGGTCAAATATATGAGTCATTTAATCGCGCATATGCTGATATAGAAATGAATGCTTATAATAAAATTGTTTTTCTTGATTTAGGATTAAAAATTATAAAATTGATAAGAAAGTAATTTTCATTACTTTTGCATACCAATATCGTTACATTTTAACGATATTTATAGGAGAAAGATTTTGTAGCGAATAAGATTGAAGTTATGGATAGTATTGAAAAAGAAAAATCAGGGAATAAACCCGAAACAAATATATCTTCTTGTAATGGTTGTTTAAGATCGGAAAAATGCAGTAAACTGGATACGTTCGATTGGTTAAATGATGTTCCAGGTTCCACACAAAATTTCGATATAGTCGAAGTTAGATTTAAAAATACAAGAAAAGATTTTTACTTAAATGCAAATTCATTGCGTTTAAACAAGGGCGATATTGTCGCCGTTGAGGCTTCTCCAGGTCATGATATCGGTATAGTTTCTCTTACAGGGGAAATAGTGCATTTTCAAATGAAAAAGCATGGAATTAATTCAACTGAACAGGAATTTAAGAAAGTATATCGAAAAGCAAAACCTGCCGATTTGGATAAATGGCATGAAGCTACTTCATTGGAAGATCAGACAATGCTTAAAACAAGAATTATTGCATCTGATTTAAATCTTGATATGAAAATTGGCGATGTTGAATATCAGGGAGATAAAACTAAAGCAATATTTTATTATATAGCGGATGAACGAGTTGATTTCCGTGAGTTGATTAAAATTTTAGCTGAAAAATTCAAGATTAGAATTGAAATGCGTCAAATTGGCGCAAGGCAGGAGGCTGGAAGAATTGGAGGAATTGGTTCATGCGGACGAGAGCTTTGCTGTTCAACATGGATAACAAATTTCGTTTCTGTAACAACTAATGCTGCCAGGTATCAGGAAATATCTCTAAATCCTCAAAAACTAGCAGGTCAATGTGGGAAGTTAAAATGTTGCTTAAATTATGAATTGGATTGTTACATCGATGCACAAAAAGATTTTCCTTCGAAGGATATTATTTTAGAAACAAAAAGTGGACAGGCTCATCATACAAAAACAGATATTTTCCGTGGGATTATGTGGTATACATTTGATCCGATTAATATGGTGAATTTTGTTCCAGTTCCGGTGGAAAGGGTTCGAAAAATTATCGAATTAAATAAAAAAGGGAAAAAAGTTGATGTTTTAATTGATACTTCGATTACAAAAGTTGAAGGACCTCTGGAGTTTAAGAACGAAGTAGGGCAAGAGAGTCTAACTCGCTTTGAGGAGAGTAAGCCTAAAAGAAAAAAGAAAAAAAATCTAAAACGTAAAAAAACAAGAAATGACAAGAAACCTAATACATAGAAATCTTTTCATTTTATTTATATTGCTTTTATCTACTGCCTGCGATCCCAACCGGGTTTATGAAAGTAATGTTGAAATTAACGAATACTCCTGGCACAAAGATTCTGTTATTAAATTTGAAGTAGATATTCAGGATACCATAAATCCGCATAACATTTATCTTAATGTTCGAAATACATCACGTTACAAAATGCAAAACCTATTTCTTTTTATAAATACTACAGCACCTTCCGGTTTTGCACTTCGTGATACTTTTGAATGTTATCTAGCCGATGAAAGAGGTAGATGGACAGGTAGTGGATGGGGAGATATATATGATAATCAATTTATTTATAAAAAGAATGTTCGATTTCCTGTTTCGGGAGTTTATACATTTGAGTATATCCAGGCTATGCGAACCGATAAATTAGAATATATTTCTGATATAGGACTTAGAATAGAGAAAGTTGAAATTCAATAAGTTTATATAATCAACTAAAAGTGGGAAAGAAAAAATTGCAAAGGTTTGCCGAAATGGAAACCTTTAATCATGTTATACAGCCATCATTTGATGAGGTGTTTAAAAAGGATTACCAACTAAAAGGAAAGTGGTGTAAAGATTTTTTTAAAAATGAAAATCCTCTTATATTGGAGTTGGGTTGTGGTAAAGGAGAATATACCGTCGGTTTAGCAAAACAAAATCAGGAAATTAATTTTATCGGGATTGATATTAAAGGAGCGCGAATGTGGAGAGGTGCTAAAACAGCTGATACAGATGAAATACAAAATGTTGGATTTTTGCGAACTCGAGTTGATTTAATTAATTCGTTTTTTGCCGATGAGGAAGTTTCTGAAATATGGATAACTTTTCCTGATCCTCAACCTAAAAAATATTATAAGCGGCTTACTTCAACCCGGTTTTTGGGATATTATCAAAAATTAATAGCAAATGATGGATATGTAAATCTTAAAACTGATAATGTTGATTTATACGCATATACAAAAGAACTTGCGGAGTTAAATGATCTTAAGATAGCAATATTTACAGATGATTTATATAGCTCAGGTTTAGTAGATGATATTTTATCGATAAAAACTTTTTATGAACAACAGTTTCTAGATCAAGGAAAACCAATTCATTATATAAAATTCAAACTTGAAAAAAACTTTAATCTTGAAGAACCAGAAGAGAAATAGTAGTTTTTTTAATCAGGTTTATGAGGTTGCAAAACTAATTCCCTTTGGTCGTGTAACCAGTTATGGAGCAATTGCTAAGTATTTGGGAACTGCACAATCGGCAAGAGTAGTTGGTTGGGCTATGAATGACGCGCATATTTCCAAAGAATTTATACCGGCGCATCGTGTTGTAAACAGAAATGGAGTTTTAACGGGTAAACATCATTTTGGAAATTCAAATACAATGAAACAACTCTTGGAAAATGAGGGTATTATAGTTGAAGATGATCAAATCGTAGATTTTGAAAAGCACTTCTGGGATCCATCTAAAGAATTGCTATAAATAATAACGTGGTTTATATCTTATAACATTTAAAACTTTCAAATCAACTAAATATAAATTATTATCTTTGTCACGTTAATTTAAATTAAATAAAAATAAGAATAAAGAAATGTCTTATTCCAATAAACAAATATTAGATGCTCTTAGAAATGTAAAACATCCTGAAACCGGGCAGGATATTGTTTCGATGGGAATGGTTGATGATATTTGGATTGAAGGAAATAAAGCAGGATTTACTTTAAGTTTTAAAAAACCTACTGATCCATTTATAAATTCAATGCAAAAAGTTTGTATTCAGGTATTAGAGCAGCAGTTGGGAAAAGATTTTAACTTCAATGGTAATATTAAAGTTAAAACTCCCGAATTAAAGCCTAAAGAACAGAACCAAAACGCAGAATCTTTAAAAGGTGTAAAAAATATCGTTGCTATAGCTTCTGGTAAAGGTGGAGTGGGAAAATCCACTATAGCGACTAACCTGGCTATCTCATTAGCAAAAACCGGAGCAAAAGTTGGATTAATTGATGCAGATATCTACGGACCATCTATACCAAAAATGTTTAATGTGGAAGGTCAGCGTCCATTAGTTAGAAAAGTAGGAGAAATTGATATGATTACCCCTGTTGAAAACTATGGAGTAAAGATCTTATCTATAGGGTTTTTTATAAATCCGGAAGATGCTCTGGTTTGGCGAGGTGCTATGGCAACAAGTGCACTGAAACAATTAATTCATCAAGCAGAATGGGGTGAACTTGATTATTTAGTAATTGATTTACCACCAGGCACAAGTGACATTCATTTAACCTTGGTACAGGAAACCTCAGTTACAGGAGCAGTTATTGTAAGTACACCACAAGAAGTGGCACTGGCAGACGCAATAAAAGGTATAAAAATGTTTACAGGCAAAGACATTAAGGTTCCTGTTCTGGGATTAATTGAGAATATGTCTTGGTTTACGCCTGAAGAATTGCCAGAAAATAAATATCATATTTTTGGCAAGGACGGATGTAAAAACCTTGCAGAAAAAGAAAATATTCCTTTACTTGGTCAGATTCCTATTGTGCAAAGTATTAGAGAAGGAGGCGATTACGGCAACCCTGCATCATTAAATGAAGGATCAATTGTAGGGAAAGCATTTAAGGAATTATCAAAAGCCGTTATTAAAGCGGTTGAACAGAGAAATATAAAACTTGAACCAACAAAAAGAGTAGAAATTAAGACAAGATAAATTTAAATATTAATAAAATGGACGAAACTAAGAGACAAGACCTTGAAAAAAGAGTTAATGAAACAATTGATATGGTAAGACCATATTTAGTTGCAGACGGTGGTGATATTAAATTTGTAGAACTTACAGATGATATGGTTGTTAAAGTGCAGTTGCTTGGAGCATGCGGAGCATGCCCTTATAGCGTTCAAACATTAAAAAATGGTGTTGAGCAAGCTGTTAAAAAGCAAATACCCGAAATTAAAGAAGTTGTTTCTGCTTAAATTATTCGATCAAAAAAGTTAGAAAATGGATGTTGATATCAACATCCATTTTTGTTTATGTCATTTTCAATTTATTTACTAGTTTTATAGATTCTTTTCTTAAAAAATATTTTTGATTTTATATAATATTTTAAAGATTTTAAGGTTAAAATTAATTGAGTTACAATAGTTAAAAAATCAACGGGTGTATAAAGCTTTAAAGATTTCCGGATTTATTATTTTTACTATCTTATTGTTTTCTGGATGTTCTACTAAAAAGAATACTGGCGTTACAAGATTTTACCATAGTTTAACTACTAAATATAATATTCTGTTTAATGGTTCTGAAAGTTATAAAGCTGGCTTATATAAGTATAATCAAGCTTATGTAGATGATTATTCACAAGTTTTACCAGTTTTTACATATGGAGATGAACAAATTGCTGCGACAATAAAGCCAGAAATGGATAGGGCTATTGAGAAATCAACAAAATCAATCAAACTACACTCGATAACAAAAAAGCCAGACAAAAAAGGTAATATGTCTGATAAAGACAAAGCTTTTTACAGTAAAAATGAATATAATATTTTCATTGATGATTCTTACTTGTTAATGGGGAAGGCCTTTTTCCATCAGGCTGATTATTCAAGTGCTATTCGTATTTTCGAGTTTATAATTAAGCAATATGATGAGGAAGAAACAAAATATATGGCTTATAATTGGTTGGTAAGATCAAATGTTGAAATCAAGGATTTGCGCGAAGCACAAGAATTAATAGATATTTTAACAACTGATATTGATTATCCGGAAAAGTTATATTACCAACTCAACTTAACAATTGCAGATTTTTATCTAAAACAGCAAAAATATGCAGAAGCTGAACCTTATGTTGAAGAAGCATTGTTGCAGGTAAAAAGAAAAAAAGATAAAATAAGATTAACATTTATTCAGGCGCAGTTAAAAGAACAAATGGACGATCATCAAGAGGCATCAGAATTGTATGAAGCTGTGATCAAGATGAATCCAACTTATGAAATGGCATTTAATGCAAAAATTAAAAGAGCGACTTTGCATTCCGGCGGATCATCAAAATCAATTAAGGCTGAGTTATTGGATATGCTGAAAGATGATAAAAATATAGAATATCAAGACCAGATTTATTTTGCGCTTGGTGAACTTGAGATGAAAAGCAATAATGTAAATCAAGCTATTGAATATTATCAATTATCTACGGCTAAAACTATCATAACTACCAATCAAACCGGATTAACATATTTAGCACTTGCAAATATATTTTTTGATAGAACTGAATATCTTGAATCGCAGGCATATTTTGATAGTGCAGTAATTTCATTAGACCCTGAATTTCCTGGTTATATGGAACTTTCAAGAAAGAACCAATATTTATCGAAGCTGGTAAAGAATTTAAGAGAGGTTGATTTTCAAGATAGTGTGCAGATGGTAGCTAAAATGAATGAAGTAGATAGAAATCAGTTTATTCAAAAAATAATTCAGGATTTAGGAAGAAAGGAAGCGGAAGAAGCTCAAAGGCAAAGACAGAGAGAACTAGCCGAATTAAATCAACTAGGAGGTTCAAGTACTCGCCCCATATTATCTCAAAACCAAAGCGGTAAATGGTACTTTTATAATCCATCTGCAAAAAGTTTTGGTCAACCAGAGTTCAGGCGACGCTGGGGTAAAAGAAAACTTGAAGATAATTGGAGAAGAAGAAATAAGCAGATAGCTGGTTTCGAGCAAATTACCGAGGACGAATTTACCGATGAAGTTATTGATAATAAGGTTGGATTAGATAAAAAATCACCTGAGTATTATTTGGTTGATCTTCCTTTAACTGATTCAGCTATGGAAGCATCTCACTTAAAAATACAAATTGCGCTATTCAACGCCGGAGAGGTATATAGGAATGATCTGAAAGATTATCCAATGGCCATAAATTCATATAAGGAACTTATTAAAAGATACCCGGAAAGTGAGTATAAAATATCTGCCTACTACAGATTGTATAAAGTTTATTTAGTTCAAAATAATTTGTCGCAAGCAGATGTTTATAAAAATATGATTATTCGTAATTACCCTGATTCAAAATATGCTAAGGTATTAGTTGATCCTAACTTTTTTAAACAGTTTGAAGCAGAAGAGAACGAGAAGAAAGAATACTATACAAATACTTTGGTGTTATACAGACAGAAAAGGTATTCTGAAGTTATTAGCAGATGTAATTTGGGGCTAAATAAATATCCGGAAACTGATTATGTGCCTAAGTATAGGTATTTAAGAGCTCTTGCAATGGGTGAGCTTTATGGAGTTACTGTTTTAAAGGCTGAACTTGAAAAAGTAGTCGGAGAATTTAAGAATGATCCTGTATCAAAATCATCTGAAGATTTATTAGCATTTATTAAGGAGAATGAGTTAAAAAGTTTGAAAGATATCGAGATTGTTCAAAAAGATTCTGCAAAAGCAGAGAAGATTGGTGATGTAATTGCTCAGAAAACAATTGAAGAGATTGAGAAAATTTATCAATATAATCCGGAATCAAGACATTACTTAGCGATAATTGTATCAAAGCAAGCAGATCTTAATCAATTGAAATTCAATGTTATTAATTTTAATTTGGATTTTTATATTCAAAAGAGTTACGATATTGAAAATAAGGAGTTCAATGAGTTCTTTACGGTATTAAGCATTAAAGATTTTAAAAACTCCGAAGAGGGGAAAGAATATTATAATAAATTCAAAGCAGAAGAAGAACGTATATTTACTGATGTAAAAACTGAGGAATACCAGTTTTTTATAATTTCAGAATCTAATTTTAGAAATCTAACCGAAGAAAAAACGGTTCGGGACTATCTTTTATTTTATAACAGTAACTATCAGGAATAATTATTGTAGCGACAATAATTGTTAAACTTTAATTGGTATAATATATGAGAAAAGTAAGCATATTATGGACTGATGATGAAATTGATTTGCTAAGACCACACATCTTATTCCTTGAAGAAAAAGGATTTAAACTTTCTACAGCAAGTAATGGCGATGATGCCATCGAAATGGTTAAAAAGAATGATTATGACCTGGTTTTTCTTGATGAGAATATGCCTGGTTTAAGTGGATTACAAACATTGACATACATAAAAGAAATTAAACCGGATATTCCTGTAATAATGATAACCAAAAGCGAAGAAGAGAATATCATGGATGAAGCGATTGGTTCAAAAATAGCAGATTATTTAATTAAACCTGTAAATCCCAAACAAATATTATTAAGTATTAAAAAGAATTTTGATACCAAAAGATTAGTTTCTGAAAAGACATTATCAGATTATCAATCTCAATTTGGACAAATTGGATTAAAGATCTCTGATGCCAGTTCATTTAGTGAATGGGTAGAGTTATATAAAAAATTAGTTTACTGGGAATTGGAACTTGAGCAAAATGAGGAAACAGGAATGAATGAGGTTTTTCAGATGCAAAAATCAGATGCTAATAAAGATTTTGCAAAATTCATTAAGAAAAATTATCAGTCCTGGTTTGACGGTACAAATGAAAAGCCTTTACTATCACCAAATCTTTTTAAAGAGCGAATATTCCCAATGGTTGATAAAGGTGAAAAGGTTTTTGTTTTATTAATTGATAATTTTCGTTATGATCAGTGGAAGTTAATCCAACCATTGATTAGTGAGTACTTTACTGTGGAGAATGAAGAACTATATTGCAGTATTTTACCAACAGCTACTCAATATTCCCGTAATGCTATATTTGCAGGCTTAATGCCTTTTGAGATAAATAAGTTACATCCTGAATATTGGCTGCATGACGAAGACGAGGGAGGGAAGAATATGAAGGAAGAAGAACTTTTCCAAACACAGTTAAATCGTTTTGGTAAGAAGTATAAATATTTTTATGAAAAAATCAGTCAGTTAAAAATCGGAGAAAAGTTGGTTGAGAATATCAAAGATCTTTTGAATAATCAATTAAATATATTAGTTTATAATTATATAGATATGCTCTCGCATGCAAGGACAGAAATTGAAATGATTCGGGAACTTGCAAATGATGAACCAGCTTATCGGTCAGTAACCCTTTCGTGGTTTAAACATTCTCCTCTTTTTGCTTTAATTAAAGAATTGCAGCAACATCGTGTTAAAATTATTATAACAACCGATCACGGAACCATTCGCGTTAAGAATCCGGTAAAAGTTGTCGGTGATAAGAATACTTCTACAAATCTACGCTATAAGAATGGCCGAAACCTAAATTATAACCCTAAGGAAGTATTTGAGATTCGGGAGCCAGAGAAAGTGCATTTGCCAAAATCAAATATTAGTACTAGTTATATTTTCGCTATAAACGATGATTTTTTGGCCTATCCAAATAATTTCAATTATTATGTTAGTTATTATAGAGATACTTTTCAACATGGTGGAGTTTCACTCGAAGAAATGATCATTCCTTTTATAAAATTAAAACCTAATAAATAAAAAATCGTTAAATTGCATATATGGAATCATTGGTTTTAAAGTCATTATCGGATTTGAATATCATAGCAGAGAAATTTCTGAGGTTAATGAAAGACCGGAAAATTTTTGCTTTTTTTGGTCCAATGGGCGTTGGTAAAACAACTTTTATAAAAGCATTATGCAATGAATTAGGTGTGGTTGAAATAGTTACAAGTCCAACTTTTGCTTTAGTGAATCAATACCAAACAAATAATGGCGATGAAATATATCATTTTGATTTTTACCGAATAGAAAAAATTGAAGAAGTTTACGATTTTGGATATGAAGATTATTTCTTTTCTGGTAATTACTGTTTTATTGAATGGCCGGATAAAATTGCAGAAATACTTCCCGAAAATGTAGTTTTTGTGCAGATGGTTGAAAATGAAGATGGCTCAAGAACTATAAACATTCGTTAAATTTTAAGTAGCGTCAAAAAGAACGTTTAAAAATACTTGAAAATACCAACTATTTGTTTTATTTTGGGAGTTCTCTTTTTGTTATTATTCCCAAACCATAGTAAATTATGTCGGATAAAAAGGAAAAGTCAGGGTACACATTTGGTAATGCGGGATTCTTACCACAGGAAGAAATGCTCGAAATCGGAAAGAAAAAGCAAAAACTTGTTATTGGAATTCCAAAAGAAAATAGAAAATATGAAAGCCGTGTTGGTTTAACCCCTGAAGCTGTTGAAGTTCTTGTTAATAATGGTCACGAAATAATTCTTGAAAAAGGAGCTGGTGAAGCTGCAAATTATGTTGATACAAACTATAGCGAGAATGGGGCCCAAATAGTTGATAATAAGGAAGAAGTTTATCAATGTGATGTTGTTTTAAAAATTGCCCCACCAACCATCGAGGAAATAGATTTATTCAAAAATAATCAGGTATTACTATCATCGCTTCATTTTCCTTCTCAAAATGAGGGTTACATACGGAAATTGATGCAAAAAAAAGTAACAGCAATTTCATTCGAAGGATTAAAAGACGCTGACAATTGTTATCCAATTGTTCGTTCAATGAGTGAAATAGCAGGTACTACATCAGTTTTAATAGCTTCCGAATATTTAAGTAATGTAAATGATGGAAAAGGTGTGTTGCTGGGCGGTGTTAGTGGAATAACTCCGACTGAAGTAATTATATTGGGAGCTGGAACTGCAGCAGAATATGCCGCCAGGGCAGCAATTGGATTAGGAGCATTTATAAAAGTATTTGACTTTTCTGTAACTAAGTTAAAGCGTTTACAAACCAGTCTTTCAAGTAGATTATTTACCTCAGTATTTCATCCCCGGGTAATGAAAAAACATCTTAAATCGGCTGATGTGGTTATTGGAGCAATGAACCTAGGTAAAACAGGCCCGCAATTTTTAATTACAGAAGAAATGGTTAAGGAAATGAAAAAGGGTGCTGTAGTTATTGATTTGAGCATTGATCAGGGAGGATGTATTGAAACATCAGAATGTAGAAGTCATTCAAATCCGGTTTATACAAAGTTTGGTGTAATTCATTATTGTGTTCCAAATATTGCCTCGCGTGTTGCAAGAACTGCATCCATTGCTTTAAGTAATATTTTCAATCCATTATTATTAAAAATTGCAGATGCCGGAGGTGTACAGAAACAACTTAAGGATGATATTGGTTTACGGCATGGAGTGTATATCTATAATGGAATTTTAACAAATTCCAGAATAGGAAATTATTTTGGAATTCCAGCTAAAGATATTGATTTATTGATGGCTGCGTTCTAAAATTATTCTTATGTTTAGAACCATTTTATTCTTTATTTATTTTTGGCTCTTTTTGATTTTATCCCTTTTTATTTATGGATTTTATAAGTTATTAGGATTTATTTTACCAAAGGCTAATAATAAGATTTTACTTGTTCTTGTTCAATGGTGGGCAAGAAACATATTAAGAATTGGTGGAATAAAGTTAAATTTGTCAGGATCAGAAAATATTCCAAAAAATAGCCGTGTTTGTTTTGTCAGTAACCATCAAAGCAATTATGATATTGGAATTTTAATATCAGCAATTCCTATGATTATAGGCTTTATTGCTAAAGTTGAGCTAAAGAAATATTTACCTTTGCGGGTTTGGATGGAGGAAATAAATTGCCTTTTCATTAATCGTAAAAAACCGAAACTATCCATAAAGAATGTAGAAGAAAGAATACAAGCCATTAAAGAGGGGAAGACTCTTTTGATTTTTCCGGAAGGTACTAGAAGTAAAGGTTATAATATGCAGAGTTTTAAAACCGGAAGTTTAAGATTATTGGTTGAAAATAATATTGAAATAGTACCTATCACAATAAAAAATTCTTTTTTAAGATATGAGAAAGAAAAACGAATTAAACCAGGGAAAATTGATATAATAATACATCCATCAATAAATCCACTAGAATATGATAATAAGGATTTAGTGTTGTATAAAATCTGTGAAACTATTAAAAGCGGATTACCTGATTTTTAGAAAAAAGCTCTTAGTTGAATACTTCCTGTGTGAACAGATTTTAAATTTTCGGATGCTCGTCCGTTATATAAAATATTCATTTCTAAATATCCTGCAAGTTTTCTTTGAAACGCAATACTCCATGTTGCATTATTTCCTGGTTTTAATCCCTGCATCATTTCATATGCAATTGAAGTATTCGTATCCGAATTATAATAAATATTTAGATAATTCGCTTGAACTAATAAGTTCCCTTTTTTAGCTATGGAATGATTAATTTCTGTTCCTATATCATGCGTTATATTTTTCTCAGATGCCAGTTTGTTGGCTTTATCCGAGTAAGTATAGTTTAGTTCTATCCTTGTTTTAAATCCAGGTTGGTATTGAACTTTAATTTCATTACTAAAGTTGTTTATTTTATAATTTTTAGTACTAAAAAATTCAGATTCATAGAACTTATTACCCATCTCAGAATAATTTTGAAACATAAAATCAGAAATAAATTTCCATCTGATCTTGATTCCATGAATCATTTTATTTCTTTGATCAAATCCATTGGATAAAAGAATCTTGTTCTGATTTTTTTGATAAATATAATCTACCCCTAATTTTGAATTGGTTCGATTAAATGAAAAGGTATTTCTAAAACTCTGATTATAATTTATTAAGGTACTATCAGAAGGCAAAGCATAAAATGGATTTAAGCTATGCTCTAAAACCTCATCAATAGACTTTTGATTTATTTGGTAAGCGAAGCTATTTGAAAATCGTGAAATAGTTTTTTTTATGCCATTTTTTGACCTCCAAATAGCTTCTGGTCTTAAATTCAATATCTGGCTAAATTCGTTCTTGTAAGTTTTTATAAACTCATTTCCAGGTGTATAAATTCTGATATAGTTAGCTTGATCCTGAAATTGAGCAATCTCAAATTCATCCAGTTCTGCGACACCATTTTCATTATAATCTTCCCAATAGTAAACTCCTTGACCTGTTGAAACCTTTAGATATGAATATTCTCTTTTAGGCTCAAGCCCTGATCCGGCTTCATAAAAGGTAGAAGATGTAATTGCACCTTTAAATACTCTAAATGTATAATCTATTCTTCCTGTCAATGTATTTTCTTCTTGCTGCCGGATGATATTAGTATCTAAAACTTCTAGCCTGCGATAGTTTACAATAGTTCTTAATATACTATTTGGATTCTTTAATAAACTAAATCCGGCTTGAAAGTCTTCGGCTTTTGTAGAATTTCTGAGTTTATTTTGGGAAGGAAGAAAATCATTGCGAAGTTTATAACTTAAAGAATATTTATTAACAGTCGAATCAGAATTTTCGATATAGAATCGATAGGATGAAAAATTAAAACTATTATTTAATAAGCTATCGGTTTGCGTGTTTTTCCATTCATTGCGCTCCATTTCATTTTCAATTCCAAATTTAATTATCGAAACCGTTTTTGATAAGTCAGCTAAATATCTTAAGAACTGAGTTTTACTTTCATCTGAATCGGTATTTAATAAGCTGGAATTGAATTTAAAATTAAAACCGAATCTTCGGATTGATGTATTAAGTTGATGTCGGTATCCCAAATATTCAGATTTACTAGTCAATAAACTAAAATTGTAATTGCTATATAAGAATGCCTTTCGGTTGTAGTTTAAAGCTATTGATGCAGAATTTTCGTCTCCAATTAATGGAATATTCAGATTCCAATCTCTTTCAAACTCGACTGTTCTGAATCTTTCAATTTCTGTAAAGTGCTTATTGATAAACTGATATTGGGCGGATGCTTTTAATTGGTTAATTGCTGTATCTGCACTTAATAGACTTTTTTGAATTCTAAAATTAAGGGCATAACCGATATTGTCATTTGCATCTTTTGATGAAAAAGTATTAATATCGTAATTACTTAATGCTAGTTCAAAACTTGTTTTTGTGCTTTTATTAATTCTAATATTACCTCCAAAATTTACTAATTGTTGTTTTTTTGGAGCAATCAATAAACGTACAGGTTCATAATCTCCTTGCGGAATTCCTGAAGCCGGAGCAATCCATTCAAAAACTTTACCATTGGCAGAATTCTGAATTTGAACATAATTACCTTTATTGCTTCCAACATAACTAAATCCTACTTGATATACCGCTTTATCCGGATTAATTGAATATTGATAAATTTCAAAACTAGTACCATTATTAATAGTATCAATTTTTGCATATAAAACGTAATCATTTCTAAATTCAACGCTATCCGCATTAGCAACAAACGCATTGTTTATACTATCGCCCGATTCAGAAAGCAACTGTTTTTGTTCTTGGGTTAAATCCTGGTTAACGGGTTGATTTTTACTATCCTGTTCAGAATAAACATTTAACCAGAAATTACCACTTTTACTTTCAAATTCATTTGAAGTGTAAATAATAAAACGGGCATAACTTCTTTCCGAATATTCGAATTCAACAGATATACGTGAATCTTTCGTTATTGGTCTATTGGCTGTAAAAGTAATTTCTCCTGTGTTATAATCAATTACATAATCGTATTCTTTTCCTCTTTTTTGTAATTTTCCATTAATATAGATTTTCTCGGATCCTGCAAGTACGATAATGAATTGTTCGTTTTCGCAACCTGTGAGTTTATATGGCCCCTGATTTCCTTCTTGTCCTTGAAACGTTTTTCGGCAATATTTACCTTTACTAACAGCTCCACCTATTGTTGTTTCAAACTGATTAAGCTCATTTTTTTTACTTTTAACTTTTGTATTTAGCAACCCGCCTTGTGCTTTTTTATTTATGTTCATGAACAGACCCCTGGGTTTATATATTTCAAAGTCACCTGCAATAAGTTTGGTTTTATCATTATACAACTGTATAAACACTTTATCAAAGTCTTGAATTTGCTGCGAGTTTCCATCAGGTTGAATGGGGATATTTTCATCGGAAATGGCGGCCAAAAGATACATTTCATTGCTTATTTTACCAGATATTTGAAGGTTTAAATTGGAATTAATTACCGCATCCTGATTATTCCCAACTGTAATACCTCTTAAAATACTACCTTGTTTATCTAGCTGATTATCTGTAAAAAAAGTACTGCGAGAAATTCCTTGAAAGTTATTAGCTTTAGTTATCATAGGACCTACTATAACTGTTTGTTCTTTTTTCCTATAGTAAAGCGGTTCTGAAAAGTTAATTGGGAACACCCGGTATTTAATTTGAACTTTAGAATATTTATCAATATAAGGTCCTGATGTTATTAAAATTGCATTCGGATAATCTATATAATAGGTAGAATCAGGGATAGCAGAATTTTTATCATCAAGTATTATTTCAGAATTAGGTACAATACTTAATGAATCAAGTTTAATAGTATCACTAATTATGAATAAGGTTTTTGTGCGAAAATTGGACAATTCCTGAGAATTCGCAATAAAAAAGGTAAGAGTATATAATATTAAAAGAGTTATCTTCCGCAAAACAAGAATATTATACTTTAATTATAGGCAATTAAAGAACGGAAAATTTTTGGAAATGTTGAACTATCATCTATAAAAAACAAGAAAGGCCTTCTTGGGATGAAGACCTTTGGGTTTAAATTTTAGGGTTAGGGTATCAAGAAATCCATATCGATGGCTAAAAATATAAAAAATCTTTAAAAAACAATAAAAATCATGACAATTATTAGCTTTTTGTTAAAAATATATCAAAAAAAGATTATTTTGGTTTTTATCTTATTTGTTAAACTGTCATAAAATCAAGCAAATAGCATAAATCAAGAATTAATCTAAAAAAAACGTAAAAAAACAATTAAAGACCATTAAATTTGTTGCGGCAATTCAAAAAGTATTTTATGACCATTTTATATTTACTCGGCATTCGAATTTTTCATATATTGGTTATTATAATATCACCATTTAATCAAAAGGCCAAGCTATGGTTAAATGGAAGAAAAAAAATATTTAGAAAATTAAATGATCAAATAAGTAAAAATGAGAAAGTCGTATGGTTTCACTGTGCTTCATTAGGAGAATTTGAACAAGGAAGGCCTGTGATTGAAGCATTTAAAGAGAAATATTCAGACTATAAGATATTACTAACATTTTATTCTCCATCCGGGTATGAAATCAGAAAAGATTATGAATTTGCTGATTATATCTGTTATTTACCAATTGATACACCTTCTAATGCTAAGAAGTTTGTAAAGATTGTTAACCCTAAAATGGTATTTTTTATAAAATATGAGTTTTGGTATTTCTTTTTAAGAGAAATAAATAAAAAGAACATACCACTGTATTTAGTTTCTGGTATATTCCGGAAGAATCAGAGATTTTTTAAGAAAGGAGCAGTTAAATCAAGGAAAATGCTTACCTGGTTTACTCATTTTTTTGTTCAAAATGAGGAATCAAAAAGATTACTTCAATCAATAAGAATTGAACCTGTTACCATTACAGGAGATACAAGATTTGATCGCGTTTATACTATTACCCAAAAAGCAAAAGATTTGCCTTTGGTTGAGAAATTTTCGAGCAATAATAAAGTATTGGTAGCAGGAAGTACATGGAAACCAGATGAGGATCTATTGATTAGGTACTATAATGAAAATAGTAAAGATTTAAAGCTTGTTATAGCACCACACGAGATTCATAAAGAAAATATTGAAAGAATTATAAATTCAGTAAAGAATAAAAAAGTTGTTAAATATTCAGAAGCAACACTTGATAATATAAAAAATGCAAGCGTTTTAATTATTGATGGTATAGGGTTTCTTTCATCCGTATATCGTTATGGAACAATTGCTTATATTGGAGGAGGCTTTGGTAAAGGCATACATAATATATTGGAAGCTGCTACATTTGGTTTACCAATATTGTTTGGTCCAAATCATTTAAAATTTAAAGAAGCTCTAGAATTAAAAAAGCAAGAAGGAGCAATTTCAATTTCTAATTATTCCGAATTAGAAGCAAGTCTTAACAATTTCTTAATTAATGAGAAACAGGCTTTTAAATCTGGCGGGATTTGTTCCAATTATGTTAAGGAAAATACAGGTGCTACCAAAAGAATTCTCAATTTAATTTACTTTTAATTGTTGGTGATTTATATCAACTTTTTATTTTGGCGTTTTTTTAATTTTTAAATTGCCAGCCTAAACATTAATTAATTGAATTATAGCATAAGAAAATATGCTTTAATGATCACGTTATGTAGTAAATATGCATTTCTTAAAAAGAAGAAGTTTTAGAATATTATACATACTGTTATCTGTTTTAGTTTTCACAGGATTTACAGATAAAGACCTACCTTTAGAAAAGGAAGATAAGAAAAAATTAGAAAAAGCGCTTAAACTTAATCAAGAAGCGCAAGAGATTAATGATAAGGCAAATGCCGTATATTCTGAACTGGCCCAATTCGACAAGTCTGATGAAAGTAATTTTAAGAAAATAGATAAGCTGGAAAAAGAAGCTATAGACCTTCAATTAAAAGCTTTGAATTTGCAGGGAGAAGCAAACTGGTTAGAAAGGAGTATTTATAAAAAAGTCATACCAATACTGAAATCAGAGTTTTCAAAAAATAATAGTGTTCCGATTGAATTTAAGTTACTTGAAGAAAGGATTGAAGAGCTGATCTTAAAAGCTGAAAACTTTAGAAATGAGGTGGAAAAGCTTGGGAAAGATGAATTGTATTCAAGATTTTCAAAATTATCAGAAGCACAAAAATTAGAGAAAGAAAGTATTGTAAATCAAAAAGAACTGATTAATTATTACTTGGGTAAAAAAACAATTGATTTAAAAAATCAAAATATTGGAAGTCAATACGAAAAAGAAGTTAGGATAAATGATGATCTTTTAAGGGCTTATTTGAATTATGTAAATTCACAAGATACTCTTGTAAGCGTTGATGTTTTTCGAAATGTAATGTATTCAGATCAGTTTTCAGTATCCAGTTTTCGTGATGCATGGTACGATTACTTATATACAGAAGTGGTTTATACCGATCGTTCAGATTCGTTAGAAATAAGTATAATTGCTGAAACTGATCCGGAAATTACAGAAAAAGAAACAGATCAACATGAAGAAACAGAAAAGGAAGATATATTAAGAGGAGCAATATACAAAGTTCAAATTGCTGCTAATAGTAGCCCATTGTCGCAACACCATTTAAAGAAGGTATATGATGGTAATAAAAAAGTGCAAATGGTTAGTGAAGATGGATGGTATAAATATTCTATAGGCGATTTTAATTCTTATGAAGAAGCTGAGGAATTTAAGCGATCGTTAAAGATTACCGATGCTTTTGTTGTTGCTTATACGGATAATAAAAAGGTGGATATGTTGGTATCAAATAAGGATAGCCAGTCATCAAAAAAGCCAACCACAGATTCTGGCATTAAGGGATTAATATTTAAAGTTCAGATTGCGGCTAGTAAAAATAAATTATCAGATGCTTATTTAAAAGAGATTTATGAAGGAAACGAAACAATTGGTATGTTAACCGAAGATAATTGGTATAAATATTCTCTGGGTAACTTTAATAAATATGATCAAGCATTAGACTTAAAAAATCAAATAAATATTCATGGTGCATTTATAGTAGCATATCAAAACGGAGTAAAGGTTCCACTGCATTTAGCTAAAAAAGGAGTGGTTTCAACAAAGACACCGGAACAGATTGTTTTCAAGGTACAAATTGCAGCAGATATAAAACCTTTAAGTTCTGAAAAACTTCATAATATTTATTCAGGTTACGAAAAAATTATAATGTTTAATGAAGATGGTTGGTTTAAGTATTCAATTGGAGAATTTAAAACTTTTAATGAAGCAAATAATCTAAGAAAAGCTTGCAACGTTGATGGGGCATTTGTGATAGCCTTCAGAGGAAATGAAAAAATGAATGTATTAGAAGCAAAGAGAATGACAAGATGTAAAGATCCTATTTTTAATACAGATTGGTTAAGCGAAAATACAGAGCTTGTGTTCAAAGTGCAAATAGCAGCAAGCCTTAAAGTGTTAAATGAAGATCAAATAAAGAATATTTGTTGCATTGAAAAAGATGTTTATGTTACAAAAGAAGATGAATGGTATAGGTACTCAATTGGTAGTTTTGAATTATACAACGATGCTGTTCGTTTAAAAGAAATATCAAATGTTAATGGAGCATTTATTGTAGCTTATCAAAATGGTGGAAAAATAAGATTAAAAGAAGCAATTAATATATCAAATAAATAATAATGACAAAACGATATAATCATGAAAACAAAAGCTTTTTATACCCTTAAGTTTATAGCAAAATTACTTGTGATAATTTCACTTTTTTCTTCGTGCGTTTCACAAAAGAAAGTGCAGTTACTTCAAGAAAAATCTGTTGAGAATATTTCTTCAGGATTTATAAATAGTAGAAAAACAGCATATAATTTACAGCCTGGTGACCAACTTTATATTAAAGTTCATAGCGTTGATCAAAAAACAAGCAGGTTGTTTCAAACTGATTTCCCAAATCCTATGACTGCTACTTATCAAGAGTTGAACAGTTATAGAGTTGAGGAAGATGGATATATTAACTTTTCTTTTATTGATAAGGTATATGTGAAAGGTATGACAGTTAAAGAGGTAAATGACCTTTTGCAAAAAACTGTAAATGAATACTTTAAAGAAGCCACGGTTGTAGTGCAACTAATAAATTGGAGGGTGTCTGTATTAGGAGAAGTCCAAAATCCGGGAACCTTTATCATTAAAAACAAACAAATTAATGTTCTTCAAGCAATTGCTCAAGCAGGAGGAACTGAGAATTTTAGTAATTTAAAAAAGGTAAAATTGGTAAGACAGACTTTAGAAGGGTCAGAAATGCATTATCTTGATTTAACGGACAATGGAGTTTTACAATCAGATTATTTTTATTTAATGCCTAATGATGTTATTTACGTAGAGCCCTTAAATAGTAAGTCTTTTGCATTTGATAATTTTCCATATAGTTTAATTTTATCAACAATATCTACAGCAGCAATTATTGTAGCATTATTTCAATAGTAATTAATTTAACGGGGTATAAACTTTTATTTAAAAGAAGTGGATAAAAATAAATTTCCACATATTGAAGAAGAACCGATAAATTGGAGATCTTACATTTTTAAAGTTCTAAGATTTTGGTATGTATTTCCAATTACGGTTTTAATTAGTGTGATTATATGTTTTTTTGTTATTAAAACGAAAACACCTGTTTATAGGGTTGGATCAAAAATCCTTGTTGAAAATGAACAGTCTTTAATGGATCCAAATGTTATTTTGCAAAATACTACAAATCCATTTTCAATAGGTGATTATAAAATTAGAAATGAAATAGAAATACTTAGTTCATATGAACTTACGAAAAGAACAGTTTCTCAATTAGACTTTTTCGTATCTTATTATATTAAAGGCAAATACAGGGATGTAGAGCTTTATGGAGAAATTCCTTTTGTGGTTTGGTATGATTCGCTGCATGTTCAACCTGTAGGTATAGATTTTTTTATAGAAAAAATTAATGAAAATAAATATCGTCTTTGGTCTGAAGGAGAAAATGTTAATTTTTATTTATACGAAAATGATACATATAGTTTTATTAAACCTGAATTTAAATTTGATAGCATTATTTCCAACCAAGAATTGATATCAAATGATCTGTTGAGGCTTAGAATTAATGATTATAATATAAAAAAAGGTGAAATTTATAAATTCAGATTAAAGCCTTTAAGATCAGTCATTGCTGAATTTAATAGGATAAAAGTCGAAAACATAAAATATTCTTCTGTAATTAAGCTTGAATATGAAGGTCATCAAATTAAAAAATCGATAGATTACTTAAATAAGTTTATCGAAGTTTATTTAAACAGGGGTGTTGAAAAGAAAAATCTTGTTGCAATTAATACAATCAAATTTATTGATAGTCAGATTTATGATATAGCTGATTCCTTAAAAAGTGCAGAAAAGAAGTTGCAAAGATATAGATCAACGCAAAAAGTAATGAATATTGACTTTCAGGCACAAAAGACTTATGAAAGTTTGGAGAATCTTCAAAATCAAAAAGCGGAGTTAATTTTAAAACAAAAGTATTACAGGTATTTACAAGAATATTTAACAAAGAATGAAGATATTCAGGAGTTAATTGCTCCATCATCAATGGGAGTAAACGACCCTCTTTTAAATAATTTAATTATTGAACTTACGAGACTTTATGCAGAAAAGGTTGATGTAATGTTGAACACCAAAAAGGACAATCCATATTTGGAAAGTGTTAACGCAAAAATAAATAATCAAAAAAATACTTTAGAAGAGAACGTAATAAACTCAATTGATAGAACCAGGTTATCATTAATAGATATTGATGAACGAATTGAAAAACTTACCTTAGAAGTACAATCATTGCCAGAAACGCAAAGAAGACTACTTAATTACGAGAGAGAATTTCAACTACACGATGCTTTATATACTTTCTTATTAAGGAAGAAATCAGAAATGCAGATAGCTAAGGCTTCAAACTTTCCCGAAAACGAAATAATTGATTATCCAAAACTTCTACAAAATTCTCCCACATCTCCAAATAGTAAAGTAATTTATCTTATGGGACTATTACTAGGATTTGGAATTCCTATATTAATAATTTTATTGTTTGATTATTTTAATGATAAGATAGTAGACCTAAATGAAGTAGAGAAAATTATTGATTTTCCAATAATTGGTAATATTATTCATAGTAAAGAGAGCAATCCGTTTGTTGTTCATAATTTTCCAAATTCTGTTATTGCAGAATCATTTCGTTCATTAAGAACTAATTTTCAATATGTATTGGGGGATAACAATTGCCCTATTATTATGATAACGTCTACAATGATGGAAGAAGGAAAAAGTTTTGTTTCTGTTAATTTGGCTTCAAGTTTTGCTTTATACAACAAAAAAGTATTATTACTAAGCTTTGACCTTAGAAGGCCTACTGTTTCAAAATTGTTTGGATTTGACAAAAATGAAGGCTTAAGTAATTATTTAAGTGGTAGCTGTGAATTAAAAGACGTAATATTGGATACAAACATTCCTAATTTATCCATAATAACAACTGGGCCTATACCGCCAAACCCTTCGGAACTAATAGCTTCTGAAAGAACAAACGAAATGTTTGAACTTCTAAAAAAAGAGTTTGACTATATAATAATAGATACTCCTCCTATTGGTATTGTTTCAGATGCCTTATTATTAGAAAGGTATGTTGATAAAAGCATTTTTATAATTCGTCATAAATATTCTCGAAAAAGGATGATATCCCATTTATTTTCGAGTTTAGAAAAGAAAGAAGTTAATAATATTAATCTGGTTATTAACGATATAAATATGAAGCGGATAGATTATAATTATAATTATGGCTATGGTTACGGTTACGGTTATGAGTATAAAACTAAGTAGTGAATCTTTTCAATTAACCTAAAAAAGAAGTTTCAAATTCATATCAGAAGTTATTAACAATTAGTGAATTGTTTCTAATCCTTATCTTTACTTTCCCTATTAATGGTGGTGTGTATCAAGTGTTTAAACGTTAAAAAATGTTGATATGTTAAAATGTAATATTTAACTATAACTTAATATTTTCAATATATTTGATGTTCCAATAAAATCTAGTTTTGTAGTCTTGTAATTTTTAATAAAAATTAATATAAACCCAAACCTTAAAACAATTCTATGATGAAAATTTTTAGAAGTAAATTTATTATCATGGCTTTAACAGTAGTATTATTTTCTAACTATGCTTATTCGCAAAGTTCTACTACTTCAGCTATGAATGGTAAAGTAACAGATCCGAATGGAGAAGTCCTTCCGGGCGCAAATGTAATTGCAGTTCATCAGCCAACTGGTGCTGAATATGCAAGTATTACAAATGTTAATGGATATTATAACATCCAGAACATGAGTGTTGGAGGTCCTTACACCATAACAATTTCTTTTGTTGGGTATGAGGCTTTCGTTAAAAATGAAGTGTATTTGAACTTAGGCCAAACTTTTCGTTTAGATGCAACTTTAAGTGAAACAGCAATTGATTTGGAGGAAGTTGTTGTAACAGGACGTAGAGTTCAAGATTTCAGGGTAATCGATGGTAACAGAACCGGTGCTGAAACAGTAATTGGCAGAGACCAGTTAGAGTATTTGCCAAGTATTAACAGAGATTTAACTGATTTTACCAGACTTACCCCACAAGCTAGTATTAATGATGATGGAGCAATTTCTATTGCAGGTATCAATAACAGGTATAATTCAATTTCTATTGATGGTGCTGTAAACAATGATGTTTTCGGACTATCACCAACTGGAACTAATGGCGGTCAAACAGGTGGTACTCCATTTAGTATGGATGTAATTGAACAATTCCAGGTTGTTTTAGCACCTTATGATATTCGTTTTAGCGGTTTTGCAGGGGCGGGTATTAACGCTGTAACCAGAAGTGGTACAAACAGAATCGAAGGTTCTGCATATTATTATTTAAGAAATGAATCATTGGCAGGAAAAACTCCCACTAATGTGAGCGAAGATAACCGTGAGAAATTACCTGACTTCAAATCTGAAACTTATGGTTTTAGAGTAGGTGGTCCTATTATTAAAAATAAATTATTCTATTTTGCTAGTGTTGAATTACAAAGAGATGTAACTCCTCAACCATTCGATTTTGATAACTATGATGGAGACGCAACTCAAGCTGACCTGAACAATCTAGTTAATTTCTTACAATCAAATTATAACTATAATCCAGGCGGATATTTAAACAATGATAAAGAACTTGATAGTGATAAATTATTCTTTCGTTTAGACTGGAATATTAATTCTACTCACAAGTTAATGCTTCGCCATAGCTATACAAATAACGAAGCTATTAATGCAGACCCTTCTAGTAATGATAAGATAGAATTTTTAAATAACTCAGAGTTTTTTCCAAGTGTAACTAACTCAACTGCTTTAGAGTTAAAGAGTAACTGGGGAAATAAATCTAATAATTTAATTATTGGTTATACGAGCGTTCGTGATGACCGTGACCCATTAGGTGATAATTTCCCATTTGTTGATATACGAGATGGAGATGGAGAAATTGAATTCGGATCAGAGCCATATTCTACTGCCAATCAGTTAGATCAGGATGTGTTTACTTTTACTGATAATTTTACTATTAATACAGGAATACATACCATAACAATTGGTACAAGCAATGAATATAGTTCTACCTACAATTTATTTATGAGGAAGAATTTTGGAGAATATGATTATAGTAGTTTAGATGATTTCATAAACAATAACCCTGCATATTCTTATGAAAGAGGTTATTCTTTGCTTCCCGGAGATATTACCGGTGATGGAGCGGAAGCAGCTGCGGAATTTAGAATGTTACAATTAGGATTATACGCTCAAGATGAGATACAATTAAGGGATAACTTAAAGGTTACAGTTGGAATACGTTTTGATATGCCGATGTTTTTAGACGAACCTGAGGAAGATATTAATTTTAATACGGTAACTGCTCCTCTAATTGAGGCTGCTGGATACGATTTGGAAGGTGCACAAGCAGGGCAAATGCCAAAATCTCAAATATTGGTTTCTCCTCGTTTAGGATTTAACTGGGACGTTTTAAATGACCAAACTTTGCAAGTGCGTGGAGGCGTTGGTATTTTTACCAGCCGTTTACCATTGGTATGGCCAGGCGGGTCATTTACAAACAGCGGTGTATCAATAGGAGGCGTTTATCATAGAAGCGAATGGGGAGATCCTATTTTTTTCGAACCAGATTGGCAAGACCAATATGAAGCAGCTGATTTTGGTGGCACTGATGCTCCGTATGGAGGACAAGTCGATTTATTTGCTGAAGATTTTAAATTCCCACAAATGTTCAGAGCTAATTTAGCAGTTGATAAGGAATTGCCTTGGGGAATGATTGGTACGTTAGAAGGTATTTATACAAAAACAATTAATAATGTTCTTTATTATAATGTAAATCAAGATCCTACATTTCAAAGTATGACAGGTGGTCCAGATAATAGACCAATATTTACAGGAGACCGTATTGATTCTGATTATACCAGAGTTATATTAGGAACAAATACAAATGAAGGTTATACTTATAATGTTACTGCTCAAGTTCAGAAACCATTCGATAATGGTTTAACAGCAAGCTTAGCATATACTTATGGCCGCGCAAAAGCTATTAATGATGGTACTTCTTCTCAAAACTCTTCACAATGGAGGTATATGGAGCAAGTTAATGGATTAAATGACCTTGATTTATCTTATTCTGATTTTGATATGAAAAGCAGAATTACCGGATATGTAAGCTATTCTAGAGAATATTTGAAGCACCTAAAAACAACAATTAGCATTTTCTATAATGGACAATCAGGATCGCCATTCTCGTATATTTATAATGATTGGAGAGATATAAATGGAGATGGTGAAACGTATAATAGTTTAATTTATGTACCTGAATTTGAAAGTGATATTAATTTAGTTGATATTGGAAGCCCAGGTGATGATGATTATGTTTCGGCAGCTCAACAATGGGAAGATCTACAAGAATTCATCAATAATGATGATTATTTAAAAGACCGCAAAGGTAATTATGCGGAAAGAAATGCAGCTAGGGCACCATTTGAGCACATCTTCGATTTAAAATTTGCTCAGGATGTATTTACCGATATCGGAGGGCGTCAGAATAAAATTACTTTAACTCTTGATATTTTCAATTTCACGAATTTATTAAATAAAGACTGGGGGCGTAGGTATTATGTAACTTATGGAACAGTTTCTTTAATTAGTTTTGAAGGATTTGAAGCAGACGGAACTACTCCAACATTTACATTTGATAGACCGGAAGACGATATAGATATCTATTCAGCTGATGATTCAGGAATCAGAAGTTCAAGGTGGCAAATGCGTTTTGGTATAAGGTATACTTTCTAACTCTCTATATTTTAAATTAAGAGGCTGTCCAAAAAGTAAAAGGACAGCCTTTTAATTTTGTTGTCCCCTTAAAATTTACGATCTTAAGGGTGAACATGACAACAAGATCAAAGATAC
>JANQHR010000056.1 GCA_028282585.1 Bacteroidales bacterium
TTTTTTGTGTTTTCGGCACTTTTCGGGGTTTTGTTTTATCTAAAGATACAAATAATTACTTGATATTCAAAATGTTATTTACTTAAGAATGTGCCTAATGAGTTATCAAGTAAGATTTTAGTTAGTTATCTTATTATTGTTGATTAACAGTTAATTAATTTTACTTTTATCTAGTACATGCAAGTTTGTTTTAATGTCGTTATGCCTAAAATCACTTACCTTGGCTATTGAGGCAAAATCACTCCAGTTTTTTACTATTATATTAATATCATGAATAATTTTTTCACCTTTCTTTATGTTATTTGCTTTAGCAATTTTCATTAAATCATTTTGAGTAATATCTTTATGCTTGCCATTTACACTTAATGTTTGTTGATTTACCCATACATTTTTCGGGTCGTACGAATAACACACATCGTATGCTGGAGCTAATTCCCATTTTTCGTCTTTTTTAAGCCGGAATGAAAAATTCTTAGTATGATCATCACAATTGGTTGCCAAAACATTAAATACCATTCTTCGAAACATTTGCTCTGCCTGTGGATATGGTAGTTTTAACAGGCGCATGGTTTGAAATACTTGTTCGTAACTGTACCCAAACAGATTGTTGTAATCGAAGTGGTTTATTCCACATAAAGTTTGTATATGATGCTTGGTTTGATTGCCTTCGCGATCAAAACGTTTGGTCATAAAGTGTGCCCTACCGTTTTCTTCAAGTAAATCGCATTCAGTCATTTCTATACCGCATTCTTTTGCCATTAAATGGTAAGCGTATTCTACGCGCCCCCAATCATGACTATCGCCAAACTGAACGTCACTAACTCCATCAAGCTTTATCAACCAGTGTGAAAAACCATTCGGAGCTTTCGTCTGTCCCGACCTGACTTCCCTGGTTTTTTCATTAAAAGCAATTACGGCTTTAGGCCGTGCACCACCGGCCGATGTTCCTATCTTTAGGATCTGTTCCATTGCATGCTGTTCGTCTGCATTCAGGTTAGTTTCAAAATTCGAACGGTTCGAAAGCATCTTTTGTGCAATTTCTACCAGGCTTTTTACCTCAATTGAAAATGTATTTTTATTGGTTTTCAGTTGGCTTGGTTCAAACTCCAGAGCCCCCATTCCACGACTCCCGATGAAGCATAGTTTCTCCACAGGATTCATACTTTCCGGTGCTCGTCCATGCTGTGCCAACCATTTTTCAATTAAAAGATTCCCATATTTATCTGGCAATGAATCAGCCAATAAACCCGGCAAACCTTTAAAAGTATCTTCCGTGTTATCTTTTGATGGTAAAAGATCAGGGAAACTATATATGCGATCACCATTTTGTATAGGCATCTTTATAGGTGATAATTCCCAATTTTTTCCAAAAAATTCTTTGACGTACTGAAAATCTGCCAGGTTTCTTTTTTTATCCCAGGTTACGGCCCCTACAAACGTATCCCATATTTTTACAATAGCATAATCTACCATCCTATGTCATCATTTAAATTGGCTTTTGTATCTTTTTTTCGTGCCCGAAGTCGCTTCTTTTCTTTCATTTTAACATATTCAACCGGACTTATTTTTTCTTCAATAGTGAATATATCTAATAGATGTAATAGATTGAGTACTCTCAAAATTTGAATAAGTGAAGTTAGCGTAATAGATTCTCCATTTTCAATCTGCACTATTGTTGAACGGTTTAATCCTGCATCTTTGGCTAGCAATGCTTGTGATTTATTTTCCTGCAAACGTTTTTGTTTAATAAACTCACCTATAGCACTAATTATAGCGCTATCGCTCAATGTCACCCAATCCTTGTTGATATTTTCCATCATTATTGTCTTTTTAAATACTTAATGTTGATATTTTCTATCAAATGTACGAATAAAATATAATATTTGAAATATTATATTAGGTCATATGTTGGCATTATCCATCAATAAGGCAAATAAATTACTATAATGTTGGTATTTTACACCGATTAATATTAAAAAATACGAAAAGCAGATTCACAATTTATTAGTCTTGTTCACAAGAAAAGTTCACGGGAATAAAAAAAGTCCCCTAATGTTTCACATTAAGGGACTTTTAATTGAGGTCGGTGGCGGATTCGAACCGCCGTACGTGGTTTTGCAGACCAGTGCCTAGCCACTCGGCCAACCGACCATTTTTTATTGGACAGCAAAAATAGAAAAATTTTATAGAATACTCAAAACTTTAAACATTATTTTTAACGCTTTAAGGTTACACTCACCCTTTCCATCTTACCGCCCATGGGTGGGTTCATTTTAGAGACCTTTACTTCTGCTTTCTTTATAGTATCAAAGTTATCATACAAAGAATCTAATATTCTACCGGCAATATGTTCTAACAAATGAGATTTTTCCTGCATTTCCTCTTTTACAATATTATATGCAACCTGATAGTTTAACGCATCTTTCAAATCATCAGATTTTGCTGGCATTTGCATATCTGTTTCAATTGTTAAATCAACCAAAAACCGGTTTCCAACAATCTGTTCTTCCTTAAAATGACCATGATATGCATAGAATTCCATATTTTCTATCTTAATTAAGCCCATTATAACGTTCAATTAAATTTTGTTTCAAATTTATTATTAATATTTCCTCTATAAAACTTTTATTTTTGTTTAAAAATAAAAAAACATTCTGGTAGTTTGATATACATATTTTTGGCAACAAATTATACAGCATTAGATAAAATCCTGTACTTTTGTTAGTTCAAAATTTAAGACCGAAAAATTAATTTTGTTATGACTGAACGTAAAAAAATACTTACCCACTCAATAGGTGGGGAAGAAAAAAGATCTCTAAACTTTATTGAAAGTATTATTGAAGAAGATTTAAAAAACAATAAAAACCAAGGTGCTGTATATACAAGGTTTCCTCCAGAACCTAATGGTTATCTACACATTGGGCATGCAAAATCAATCTGTTTAAATTTCGGTCTGGCAAAGAAATATAATGGTAGAACAAATCTTCGCTTTGATGATACAAATCCTACTAAGGAAGAGGTAGAATATGTTGACTCTATAAAAGAAGATGTTAACTGGCTTGGTTTTGAATGGGAGGAAGAACCTCGCTTTGCATCAGACTATTTTGAGCAACTATATGAATGGGCAGTTAAAATTATTAAACAAGGTTTTGCATATGTTGATGATCAGCCATCAGATATTATAAGTAGCCAGAAAGGAACACCAACACAATCAGGGGTGGAAAGTCCATATAGAAATCGAACTATTGAAGAAAATCTGGATCTTTTTGAAAGAATGAAAAAAGGTGAATTTACTGAGGGGGAGAAGGTTTTAAGAGCAAAAATTGATATGGCATCACCAAATATGCACATGCGCGACCCAATTATGTATAGAATTTTGCATAAAGAGCATCATCGCACAGGTAATAAATGGTGCATATACCCTATGTATGACTTTGCCCACGGACAATCAGATTATATCGAAGGAATAACTCATTCGGTTTGTACCTTAGAGTTCGAAATTCATAGGCCACTCTATGAATGGTTTCTTGATCATGTTTATACAAAAGGTGATGTAAAACCAAGACAGATCGAATTTGCTCGTTTAAATTTGAGCTATACTATCATGAGTAAACGTAAGCTTCTCGAGTTAGTTCAAAACAACATTGTGTCTGGATGGGATGATCCAAGAATGCCAACAATTTCAGGATTTAGGCGAAGAGGTTATACTCCTGCATCTATCCGAAAATTTGCTGATATTATTGGTGTAGCAAAGAGGGATAATGTAATAGATGTTGCCTTATTAGAGCATAGTTTACGTGATGATTTAAACAAAACCGCTCCTCGGGTAATGGCTGTATTAAACCCGCTAAAAATTGTTATTACCAATTATTCTGAGGATAAAGAGGAATGGGTATCTATTGAAAATAACCCAGAAGATGAATCAATGGGAAGCCGTGAAATGCCTTTTTCAAGAGAAATTTACATTGAGCAGGATGATTTTATGGAAGATGCCCCTAAGAAGTTTTTCCGTTTAGCACCAGATAAAGAAGTTAGGCTGAAAGCTGCTTATATAATTAAATGCAAAGAAGTTATTAAAGATTCTACCGGAAATATAATTGAACTTAGATGTACTTATGACCCGGATTCCAGAAGTGGAAGCGGTACAGAAGCAAGCAAGCGAAAAGTAAAAGGGACCTTGCACTGGGTATCTGCAAAACATGCCATTGATGCCGAAGTTCGCTTGTACGACCGATTATTTAATGACGAGGATCCGGCAGGGCATAAAGACAAAGACTTTAAAGAATTTATTAACCCTGAATCATTAAAAGTTCTTAAAAATTGTAAACTTGAACCTAGTTTAGAAAATGTTGAAGCAGAATCCAAATACCAATTCCAACGTTTAGGATACTTCTGTGTTGACAGAAGGGATTCAAAACCTGGTAATTTAGTATTTAACAGAACTGTACCATTAAAAGATTCATGGAATAAGAAAAAGAACTAAGTTTCAAAAAATCTATTAATAAACTGGTTAACTTAAAATTTAATTTTTTGATTAACTATAGTGACGTGAATACCCTAATTTCTGTTAAGTTATTTAAAACTTTTATCTATCGTTAAAAAACTCTTATCTGCTTTTTGTACAACTAAACTATCCATTTCCAGAAGTCTTTGAATATTTAAAATATAGTCACAGTAAGAATCGAATAACTCATAGGGCTTTAAACCGTTTACATGCAATAAGGTATCACCTAATTGCAGGGACAGGTTTGAATTAGTGCGATTTACAACCCACGTTGTATCGTTTTGTATTCCAACTAAGAAATTACTCGGATCACTTATTAAAACATCTCTATACTTCTTTAAATAGATCTTTTTTTTAGTATAATCAATCGATACATTAAAATGCTTTAAGAACTCATTTCCCAGCAGTGCTTTATTTAATGCTGAGAACTCAACAGGTAAGTATTTTGTGAAACCTCCGATATTTATTTTTAACTTTTTTACAATAATTGAATCAACGTTTGTGCCATAAATTCCAGATGTAGAATGATCCAAGATTATTTGAGTATCATCGCTTTCGAAATGATTAGCCAGAGAAATAGGTAAGACCAGTCCTCCATTAAATCCTAAATCCAAAAGTATATTTTCGATTTTTTCTCCCTCAACTTCAAGGCTTATTTTCGGCGTACCTGATAGTACGGGCCGTTTAAAGGGTATAGTATATCCTTTATCTTTTATTTCAAATGGTTTATCAGAAAAGTAAAGCAACTGATTTTGATAATCAATTTTCCAATGTGCTAATTTAATAAGGTTAGCTCCGATTATCCCATTTTTCGCAATACAAGGGCTTGCAGATGTGGGGTTATAATAAACTTTACCAGCTCCAATATTATAAAATTTAATTTCACCCAACTGGATAGAATTCATTAAAACTACTTCAATTTCTTGACTAATTCCCTGTGCTGTAGAATTTGTTTTTTTTGTAACTACGGGCAAGTTTAAATTATTGGCCAAGTTTCCTTCCACTTTACTATTAAAAGCCCCTGTATCGAAAATAAACTCACGCGGCACAGTATCTTTATTAATGAAGGCTTTTACTATAATTAAATCTTTTCTCCATTCAAATGGAATAGCCTGAACAAAGTTTTTCTGTTCAATTTTTCCTCCTATAAGCAGTTGTACATTTTCTATATATGTACAAGAATTACTAATGGTAACTAAGATAAAACCTACAAAATATTTGATTATATTTTTCTTCATTGGTTTTTATCGAATCTATTTGTTAATATTTTTTATCAAAAATAAGAGCATGTATCAATTTTTTAATATACTAAATTTGTTTTGGTAACAACTGACTCATTTTCGTTATAAAATGGAAAAGCCTATACAAAATTTAACGATGCATCTTCAGTTTTTGTAAGAAATCTTTTGAATTATTTCTTGAAACAGGAATTCTTTCTACAAAACCATGCAATAACAATTCCATATTACGAATATTACCTTCTAATTTCAGAATACATTGAAGATTAACTATATAACTTTTATGGCATCTAAAAAAAATATTTTTGGGTAGTTTCTTTTCTAATATCTTTAAACGATTTCTAATTAATTCTTTTCGAACAGCATTATCTTTTATATAAAATATTTCAACATAATTACCATCTGATTTAAGAAAAATAATTTTATCGGGATCAAGTTGAAAAACTATTTTTTGATTCTCGGTTTCGAATAGAATCCTTTTTGCAGTCTCTGTTTTCTTTTGATTTTGTTTTAGTTCATGATTTATATTTTGGAGCTCAAAAAACTTATTTCTTTTGTAAAAATATTGTTCGAATAATAACAAAGTCAGAATGGGAATTATACTTATTGAAAGTGTTCTGGTTAAAATCCTATATAATAAATTAAATGGATTCATTTCCGGATTTTGTATCCAAAAAAGCACAAAAATTACCAAAACAATATTAAGAAAAACCAATAAAATTAGAACGATTTCTTTCCAAACCTTCCAGTTTTCTTCTTTTATAATTTTTCCAAAAAACTTTTTTAATATCATTACAACTCCCAGAACAGAAAAAGATACTATTAATCCGAAAACTAAAGCCCAAAAAATAAGCTCAAGTGAAGAGTAATATGAAAATTCAAATGGTTTAAAAACAATCAGAATAAATACAGTTACTACAAACGGAATCACAATACTCTTCCAATTGAAGATGAAAGGATATGGTTTTAAAAAAAAGTTCTTGAGATTCATTAATTATTAATTTGATTAGAACCTTTTATTACTCTATTAAATCTCGTATTACCACAGAAGCGCAAAAACACCCATAAATAGGCGGCATATATGAAATAGTTCCCACTGTAGATTTTTTATTTTCTCCTGGTTCATCCACAATAACAGCAGATTCATTAGCTTTATCTTCAGAAAAAACAACTTTAAATCCTTTTGATACTCCTAATTTTCGTAGACGTTTTCTTAATAAAAATCCAAGCCTGCAATTATAAGATTTAGAAATATCTTTAATAGTTACTTTGGTAGGATCAATTCTAGCACCAGAGCCCAATGAACTAACTACCTTAAACCCTTTTTGAATACTATGGTAAATTAAATACACTTTAGGAGAAAGAGTATCAATTGCGTCTACAATATAATCGTATTGTTTATCCAGTATCTCAATCATTCGGTCATCCTTTATATATTCCTGGATAATATGAAGTTTTAAGCTAGGATTAATATCAAACAATCTTTTTCCCAGAGTTTCTGCCTTAGGTTCATTTATGGTGCTTTCCAACGCAATTAACTGCCTGTTTTTATTCGATGGATTTATAATATCACCATCAACAATTGTAAGTTCTCCAACACCCGCCCTACATAAGCTTTCAGCTGCATATGCACCAACTCCACCTAATCCCACAACTAAAACGTGCGAATTAGCTAATTTCTTCAACTTATTTTTTCCAATCAACAACTCTGTCCTATCCTGCCAATTATCACTAGCCATTCAATAATACTTTAAAATTTTCAATTAATTGTTTTTTTAAGGATTCTAAACTTATGTTAAACTTCTTAGTTGCTGTATTATATAAATCCTTTATATCAATATTAAAATCGTCTGTTTCTAAAAATATTCTATTTAGCGGCAATTCTCCCAAATATGCGCTTAATTTCGAGTTTGTATTTTTAATATGGTGACTCAAGGATAAATAAAATCCGTGCTCAATAAAATCTGATGCAATTTGTTTGCTTCCATTAAAATGATGAATAACCCAAGGAACTTTTGACTTAAGGTCAATTTTTAATTTTAATATCTCGTTATGAGTTTTTACAGAATGAATAATTAAAGGTTTTTGATATTCATCAGCAACTTCTGCATGAATTCTAAGTACCTCAAGTTGTTTCTTTATTCCAGGGCCTTTCAGCTTATCTAAACCTGCTTCTCCAATAGCAATAATGGAATTCGTATTTAACAAATCTTCCAGTTTAGGCTTGATTTCTGATAAGTTTAATAAATCCGCATGCCATGGGTGTAATCCGGCCGTAAAAAAAATCTTATCACTTTTCGAGGTGATAAGATTATCTTGTAAAAATAAGCTTTGAATAACGATTTCTTCTTCACCAGGCATTTGTTGGTGCGCGTGAAAATTTAAATAATAATTCTGCGGAAATTCATTATTCATTCTTATTTTATTGTCTTTGAATATTATCAATGCCTGCCTGCAACCTCTTTAAGGTTTCTTCTTTACCAAGAAGTTCAGCAACTTCCATAACTCCAGGGCCGATTCCTGCTCCTACTAACGTTAAACGAAATGGATTCATAACTTGCCCCATTCCAAATTCTTTTCCTTCAAGAAAATCCTGTACAGCCTTTTCTATATCATGATAGTTAAAAGTTTCAAGCTCTTCTAGTTTGATTTTCAACTCTTGCAATATTTCTGGCGTATTTTCCTTCCATCGTTTCTTAACAACCTTTGGGTCATATTCAGTTGGAGCTTGAAAAAAGAAATAAGATTGTTCCCAGAAATCGGAAACAAAATTAGCCCGCTCCTTAATTAAACCAACTACTTTAATTACGTAAGAATCCTCAACCTGTATTCCCCTTTCTTTTAAATCATTTTGATATTGCCTAGTTAGTTTTTCGTCTGATTGGGTTTTCAAGTATTTATGATTAAACCACTTTGCCTTTTCGTGATCAAATTTAGCTCCGGCTTTATGTACTTTTTTCAAATCAAATGAAGAAACAAGGTCCCTAAAAGAAAGAATTTCTTCCTCAGTTCCAGGGTTCCATCCAAGTAATGCAAGCATATTAACAAAAGCTTCGGGGAAATAACCATCTTCACGGTACCCTCTTGAAATCTCACCAGTTTTTGAATCCACCCATTCTAATGGAAATACGGGGAATCCTAGGGCATCACCATCTCGTTTACTTAGTTTACCCTTTCCGCTTGGTTTAAGTAATAATGGTAAGTGCGCAAATTCAGGTTGCGTTTCTTCCCACCCAAAAGCCTTATAAAGCATTACATGTAATGGTAGCGATGGTAACCATTCTTCACCACGAATTACATGCGAGATTTTCATTAAATGATCATCCACAACATTAGCCAGATGATAAGTAGGCATTCCATCTGATTTAAAAAGTACCTTATCATCCAACTGGTTTGCGTGCATCTTAACAGTACCCCTAATAATATCTTCTACAATTATCTCTTCATCTTCTGGCATCTTAAATCTTACTACATATGGAATCTCCTTTAATAATTTATTAGTTTCTTCTTCAGATAAAGTAAGAGAATTTCTCATGCCTTTTCGAGTTAGCGGATTATATTGCTGAACACTATTTTTTTCTTCCTTTAACCTTTCTCTCATTGCTTCAAGTTCTTCAGGAGTATCAAATGCATAATATGCATTCCCTGATTCAATTAACCTTTCAGCAAACTCACTGTATATTTCTTTTCTGTCTGATTGGCGGTATGGCCCGTATGCGCCTCCTTCTTCAATACCCTCATCTATTTCTATACCACACCACTTTAGCGATTCAATAATATAATCTTCTGCCCCTTGTACATACCTTGTTTGGTCGGTATCTTCAATTCTTAAAATGAATTTTCCATTATTTCTTTTTGCAAAAAGATAATTAAATAATGCTGTCCGGACACCACCCATATGTAATGGACCTGTTGGGCTTGGGGCAAATCTTACTCTTACTTTTCTAACCATAAATTAATTATTCCCAGTTTAAAATAACTTTTCCACTATTTCCTTCATCCATAATTTGGAATCCTTTTTCAAATTCATCAATAGAAAACTGATGTGTAATCATTGGGTTTAAATCTAATCCCGAATGAAGCATTTGTTCCATTTGGTACCAGGTTTCGAACATTTCCCTACCATAGATTCCTTTTAATGTGAGCCCTTTAAATATTACCTTATCCCAATCAATTCCTGTTTTAGGAGGAAGTATTCCTAATAATGAAATCTTTCCTGAATTATACATTATATCTAACATATCATTAAAAGCATGTTGCGATCCTGAGCATTCCAAACCAATATCAAAACCAATCATTCCAAGTTCTTTAACCACATCTCTTAAGTTTTCTTTTAACGGATTAACAACTCTCGTAGCACCCATCTTTTTTGCCAACTCAATTCGGAATTCATTTGTTTCCGTTGCTACCACATATCTTGCACCAGCAAATTTTGCAATGGCAACACACATACTACCAATTAAACCAGCACCTGTTACCAACACATCTTCGCCCACCAATGGCCAAGACAGTGCGGTATGTGCAGCGTTTCCGAACGGGTCCATAATTGCCAACATATCATCTGGAATTGCTGGATTCATTTTCATTACATTTGCAGCAGGAACTAAAACATATTCCGCAAAAGATCCATTAATGTTTACACCAATTCCTATTGTATTTTCACAAATATGCTTTCTTCCCCTTCGACAGTTTCTACAATGTCCACATGCAATATGCCCTTCACCTGTAACACGATCACCAATCTCAAATCCTGTAACACCAGCACCCATTTTTGCAATTGTACCAACGTATTCATGACCAATAGTCTGACCAATTTTAATTGTATTTTGCGACCATTCATCCCATCGATAAATATGTAAATCTGTTCCACAGATTGCAGATTTTTTAACTTTAATTAAAATATCATTTACTCCTACCTCAGGAATATCAACTTCTTCCATCCATAAACCTTTTTCAGGCTTAGATTTAACAAGTGCTTTCATTTTATTTGCCATATGCTTTAAAAATTATCGTTTTTACTTTTTTAGCAAAAATAAATCATAATTAAGTCATTAGAAAGTGTCATATACATTAATTAAATGTTTTATAACAAAATTGTACTTTATATTTTGAATATAAACTTTTGTAATTTTCAGAATCAATATAAAACAAAATTATACAATGAAAAAGATATTAGTAACTGGTGCATCAGGCCAAATTGGCACCGACTTAACCGTGGAATTACGAAAAGAGTTTGGAGCTCATAATGTTGTTGCTTCGGATATTAAAGATGCTTGTGACGATGTAATGCAAGGTGGTCCATTTGAAATAATGGATGTAATGGATATGAAAAAAATCTCTGAAATAATGGATAAGTATAATATTACTGAAATTTACCACCTAGCAGCTATCTTATCTGGTAATGCTGAGAAAAATCCTAAATGGGCCTGGGATATCAATATGGATAGCCTTTTCAATATTTTGGAGTTGAGTCGAGAAAAGAAAATTCATAAAATATTTTGGCCCAGTTCTATGGGAGCTTTTGGTCCTTCCACTCCGCCTGCAAACACGCCACAGCTAACCATTATGGAACCTTCTACCGTTTATGGCATTAGTAAATTAGCTGGTGAACGTTGGTGCGAATATTATCACCATAAATACGGATTGGATATTAGAGGTTTAAGGTACCCAGGATTAATTAGTTGGAAAACTGAAGCAGGAGGTGGCACAACAGATTATGCGGTTGAGATTTTTTATGAGGCTATTAAAAGCGGAAATTATGAATGTTTTCTTTCTGAAGACATTGCATTACCAATGATGTACATGGATGATGCGGTTAAAGCAACTATTATGCTTATGGAAGCTCCCGCAGATAAAATTAAAGTAAGGTCGAGCTATAATCTTGGAGGAATAAGTTTTACTCCTAAAGAAATAGAAAATGAAATAAAAAAGTATATTCCAGAACTAAAAGTTAGTTACAAACCAGATTTTCGACAAGCTATAGCAGAATCGTGGCCAAGAAGTATTAGCGATGAAGCAGCTCAAAAAGACTGGGGATGGAAACATGAATACGATCTACCGAAAATGGTACAGGTAATGATTGAAAACATAAGAAAAAGAAAATGTTAAAAGTATAATCAAAAACCCCGGAAAATCCGGGGTTTCTCTTAGAATTCAAAGAATTCTGAAACTTTGCATATAAATATTTGAAAAACTAATGGTCTTTATTTATCCACATTTAGAGTTTCCGCATTCCTGACAAATCAAACAACCCTCTTGGTAAACTACGCTTTCCGATCCACACTCATTACACTTTGTGCCTGTTTTTGGCTTTGTCCCATCCGGTATATATTTCTTAAGAGCACGCTCTACACCATTTTTCCAGGTATTAATAGTCTCACTATCCAATCTCAAAGATTGAACTAAATGAACGACATCTGGAATAGGCATTCCATGGCGTAACACTCCTGAGATTAATTTAGCGTAGTTCCAAAATTCTTTTTGGAACATATGAGATAATCCTCCTAATGTATTTTCATAACCATATTTGTCAATATATTGAAAATCATAACGGCTCATACCTTCATGGTCTTTAACCTTAATAATTTTACCTCCGTTTATAGACTTTGGAATTGGAAACATTTCCTCATCAGCTATACCAGTAAAAATTTCATAGGGTCGTTCATCCTTTATACCAACAAACGCAATCCATTTTTCATCATTATTATTAAATCTGATAATTTCAGCTTTTAACGATTTAGGCCGTTTGGTACTTACTTGTTGCTCCTCTGCTTTCTTCTCCTTTTTGTTTGAAACCAGTACTCCTGATCTAGAACCTTCTCTATATACAGTCACACCTTTACATCCGCTTTCCCACGCGGTAACATACAACTGACCAACCAAATCTTCAGATGCATTTTCCGGTAAATTTATTGTTACACTAATTGAATGATCAACCCATTTCTGTATTCTTCCTTGCATTTTCACTTTGTTAACCCAATCAACGTCAGCCGAGGTTGCTTTAGAATATGGTGATGATTCAATTACTTTATTGATTTCCTCATCAGACATTGTTTTCACCTCTTCTGCGTTATATCCATTTATTTTTAACCAATCGATAAATTTGTGGTGGAACACATTATATTCTTCCCAAGAATCTCCTACTTCATCAATAAACGTAACCGTAGAATCAGAATCATTTGGATTTACTTTCCTTCTTCGTTTATAAACCGGCATGAAAACCGGCTCAATTCCTGAAGTTGTTTGAGTCATTAAACTGGTTGTTCCGGTTGGGGCTATAGTTAATAATGCAATGTTTCTACGACCATACTGAACCATATCGGCATATAGTTGCTCATCTTGTTCTTTTAATCGTAAAATGAACGGATTATCTTTTTCTTTTTGAGCATCAAATATTTCGAAAGATCCTCTTTCTTTTGCCATATCAACTGAAGATCTGTATGCTGCTAAAGCAACATTTTTATGAACCTCTTCAGAAAAATCCACTGCTATTTCGCTACCATACTGTAAACCAAGAGCCGCAAGCATATCACCTTCGGCTGTTATGCCAACACCTGTTCTACGACCTTCAACAGCTTTCCTTCTAATATTTCTCCACAGTTTATCTTCAACCATTTTAACTTCATAATCTTCAGGATCATTCTCAACTTTATGAAGAATAGCATCTATTTTTTCCAGTTCCAAATCAATGATATCATCCATTATTCTTTGAGCATAGCCAACATGTTCTTTAAATAATTCAAAATTAAATTTTGCTTCAGAAGTAAATGGATTTTCTACATAGCTAAATAAATTGATAGCTAATAATCTACAGCTATCATAAGGACATAATGGAATCTCTCCACACGGATTTGTTGAAACAGTTCTATATCCTTGATCAGCATAACAATCTGGCACTGATTCACTTATTACCGTATCCCAAAATAAAATTCCTGGTTCCGCTGATTTCCATGCGTTATGAACTATTTTTTTCCATATTTTACCAGCATCCACTTCTTGTTTAAAAACCGGTTCTTTCGTATCCACAGGATACTGCTGAATATATGGTTTGTTCTTAACTACCGCTTTCATAAACTCATTATCGATTCTCACGGAAACATTTGCTCCAGTTACTTTTCCTGCTTCTAACTTAGCATCTATAAACTTTTCTGCATCAGGATGCTTACTGGAAATACTTAACATTAAAGCACCTCTTCGGCCATCCTGGGCAACTTCACGGGTTGAATTTGAATACCTCTCCATAAAAGGCACAACACCAGTAGAAGTTAGAGCGCTATTCAAAACCGGGCTTCCTTGCGGGCGTATGTGAGAAAGATCATGCCCCACACCTCCTCTGCGTTTCATTAATTGCACTTGCTCCTGATCAATTTTCATGATTCCACCATAAGAGTCAGCTGGATTTTTATGACCAATTACAAAACAGTTTGATAAAGATGCTATCTGATATTTGTTTCCAATACCCGACATAGGTCCTCCCTGTGGTATGATATATTTAAAATCCTTTAATAGATCATATATTTGCTTTTCACTCATTGCGTTAGGGTAGCGCTTCTCAATTCTTGCAATTTCCTTAGCAAGTCTTTTATGCATTTCATCCGGATTTTTCTCGAATAAATTTCCGTAAGAGTCCTTTAATGCATATTTATTTGCCCACACTCTTGCAGCAAGTTCATCTCCTTTAAAATACTCTTTTGAGCTTTTGAAAGCTTCATCGAAAGTATATGTTCTCTTTTTTGCTTTTTCTTGCGAAACCTCGCTTATTTTGCCATCTGTAGCCATTCCTTTTACATCCATATTAAGCAGATTTATAATGAGTTTATGATTAATCGATTATGTTCTATAGCACTTTAAGAAAAGGTAATGCTAATTTAAACATAGTTATAAGTTCGTACAACAAGTTTTAATTTGTATTTTTCAACATTTCTTTAGAGTTATTAACTTTAGGCTTTAATCTGCTGTAAACCTTACCATTAAAGGATTTCAGCCCCATAATGAAAAAAAATCACAATTGAAAATTTTGTTTAATTTTTATTTTCACACCGATTGTTAATAACCCTATAAAGACTGAATTTAAAACGAAACACAAAGAATTAAAAAATTATTAACACTGATATCAACCTAATTTAATGCATTTGTTAAGTGTCAGTATTACTGAACATTGAATAATTTTAACTCTAAATATAAAGTTAAATTAATTTTAAGAATTGTCAGTTTAATAACGGAATTACGTTTTCTAGTTCTCCATCATTTTTGGCGGGGTCTAAGTCAAGTATTTCACAAATCAAAGCATAAATATCTATGTTATTGATTGAGTTATGCTTGTAGCCTTCTTTAAAAGCAGGTCCATAAGCATAAAAAATTGCATGCATATCTTTATTGATATTATCGTATCCATGTGCCCCACCGGAATATGCTTTCTTTTTTCCTGAAACTAATAAACTCCAACTACTATCCGCTACAACAACAAAATCTTTTATGCGTTCGCTTTTGGAAAAATGAAGTCTTGCAGGTACTTCTTCCTTTTTCCATACTTTTATATTATCAATTCTGGATAGAGTTGAATATAATGTATCATAAAACTCCTCTTTAGCTTCAATAGAATATGCAGGATTAGCACCATCTAAATATTCAATCCAGTTCTTATTTATATAATCATCAAAATAAACTGTTCTTTCTTCGCTTATCTCACCCATACCATGATCCGATGTAATGATAACATTTACCTGTTCAGCAATTTCTAATTCAGCAACTTTATTATAAAAAACACCTACTAAACTATCTAAATATTCAATTACCTGAATTGTTTCCTGATGATTTGGACCAGCATAATGCCCGATTCCATCTGGCTCTTGCATATACCATAATATTAAATGAGGACGCTCTTCCTCTGGCAATTTAAGCCATTTAATTACACCATCCAATCTATCTTCAAATGGCACAGATCCGTTATAATCATAATGATATGTTGGAAACAAATTATCATGTAATGCCTCTGATCCAACCCAAAAATATGATGCACTTCTTATACCCTGTTTTTCAGCAGTTACCCATATAGGTTCGCCAAAATAAAATGATGAATCACCTACCGATTCTCTGTTTCCAACTGAATAAAATTTACCTAAATCAGTAGCATAAAACCTGTTAAAAATCAATCCATGATTTTCAGGATAAAGCCCTGTTGCCATTGAATAGTGATTGGGAAATGTTTTTGTCGGAAAACATGGAACACAAGACTCAACACGAACACCTACTTTTTCTATATTGTCTAAACTAGGAGTATTCGCTTTTTCAGGATAGTCCCAACGAAATCCGTCCATTGATAACATAATAAGATATGGTTTATCACTATTTGAATTAACTTCATTTAGTGAAGATTTACAACATGCAAATAAAACTATACCTATCAACAAAGAAAATACCCGGAATTTCATGAACAATTAATTTATTATAATTTAATTACACTTTAAATCAGGAATTGTTTATAAGAAAAGAGGCTGTCCAAAAAGGCAGTCTCTTTTTTATGCCGCTTTTTTATTTTTGGTTTCAAATAAGTTTTGGTTATTGTCTTTTTGATAAAAAAAGTAT
>JANQHR010000135.1 GCA_028282585.1 Bacteroidales bacterium
TAATTGATAACACCTTGCACAATCAGCCTATCAACCGAATCGGAAGAGGTCAAATCAAGGATTTCCCTGAATATTCAGCTTCAACCCTTGATTCACATATTTAAATTTTTATTATTTCGGAGGGTGTATAATGAATTGATCATACAAGTAATTGATTGAATGTGTTTCTCCAATTATAGTGAGAAGATCATTTTCCCGAAGAACGGTATCTCCTTTCGGAGGAAAGGAATGTCTCTTTCGTTCTACAAAAACGATTAACACATCTTTAGGCAATTTTACATCCATTACTTTTTTATTAATAAAAATAGTTGTAGGTGCATTTTTTGACAAGCGGAATGTTACATGCTGCTTATTGTGCAATAAATACTCAATTATCTTATTTCGGGTATTCAAATTAATGATATCCTTTACAAAATAATCTCGCTCTACAATATCAATAATACCGGCCAGCATTCGCAGCTGCTGTTTAGGTTTTTGATCTGAATTAACAAGAAAGAAGAATATTTTTACTTTCTCATTAACAACTTCACCGTTCTTTTTAATTGGTACCGTAATTCCTTTCTCTGAAATACTTATATAAAGCATCGGGTGTGACAGGTTTTTAATCTTTGCATAAAAAAGTGAAACCTCTGGAATAATAATTTGTGATCCGGCAAGATTCTCTTTTAAAAAGTCAGTTTTTAAGTTATTTAAATCTACACTTACCTGTTTAGAGATGGAGTTTACAGTTTCATTTAGTAAGTTATCAAACTTCTTTTCATATACGAAATTTATCTTAGCACCAATAATGGTCTGGTTAAAGGGGTCATCCTCCCGTAGCCCTTTTTCTCTCAGTATGGTCATAAATTCATTCTCCAATTCATCATACTGGTTCTTACCTAAAAGTGCAAACCAATGAAATATTGCGCCTTCTCTCTTTACTTTTGACTGAACAAAAAATTTAAACCACAAATAAGACAGGAGTATTATTGCAAAAGTAAAAACAAGTGGTCCCCACCCCATGTATAACATTAATGCTATGGCAGATACAATTCCAAATAGTTGCATCCATGGATAAAGGGGAGAATGATAGCCTGGATCATACGATGCTATTTTACTGTTACGCAGAACAATTACGGATAGATTTATCGCCATAAAAATAAACAGCTGGAACGTGCTTGCAAGTTTTACGATTCCTTCTTCGGATAAGACAACAATAAATAAAATGATTAAGACTGCTGTTAGTATAATTGCAGGGACCGGTGTGCCCCAACGACTAATTTTACTAAATTTCTCGGAAAAAAGATGATCTCTCCCCATTGCCAATGGGTAACGTGAAGTAGCCAACATACCGGCATTTCCAGTAGAAGCAAAAGCAAATAGCGCAGCAATAGTAATAATATATACCCCAGCTTTAGGGGGCAACAAACTAAATAGTTTCCCTGCCGCCGATGCTGCTGGTGAAAGATCGGAAGCTAACTGTTCACCATCAATTACTGCAACCATGACAAACACACCAAAAACATAAATCAAGCCTGTAACTAATAGCGACAAAGCCATCCCCAGAGGAATATTTCTTTCTGGCTTTTTAATTTCTTCGGCAACACTTGCTATTTGGGTTAATCCTAAAAACGAAACAAATACAAACCCGGTTGTGAATATTATACCTTCAATTCCACCTGTAAAAAATGGTAAAAAATCATTTTTGTCGAAATTTAATGAAGGCTGAGTACCAGCAAAAGTTGTCAATAACCCGTCTAGTATAAAACCACCTAAAACGATCAATAACCCAATAACCAATACTTTTTGTATGCCCGAGGATTTTTTAGCTCCAAAAATATTAAGCACAGCAAATAGTATTGCAAAAATTATGGCTGTCTCTTTTAAAGGTATATCCAGGAAAATAGAACTATAAGCCCCAATCCCAATTAATGCAAATGCTGTTTTTAATAAAAGTGCTATATATGATCCTATGCCTCCAATTGTTCCCATCATTGGTCCAAAACTACGATCAAGGAAAAAATAAGCTCCACCGGACCGTGGCAAAGCGGTAGATATTTCGGCAATACTAAACATCGAAGGCATAATGAGAAGTCCTGCAAATAAGTAAGCCAAAATTACTGAAGGTCCGGTATATTGTGAAGCGAGTCCGGGCAATAAAAAAAAACCCGAACTAAACATTGCTCCGGTACTAACAGCAAAAACGTCAAATAATCCAAGTTCTTTTTTGAGTTTCATATCAATACTACTTCAGATGCCTTAATAAACTAAATCTTCAAATTTATAACAATTGAAAATTTAAATTATTCAAAAAATCCCCTAATTAGGAATAATCCTACTTATTATTTAGGCTTTTACCTTTTAACAAATAGGTCGATTCCTTAAGTCTGTAATCCTCTCTAATTCTATTTTTGCCTTTAAAACCTTCAATATATTAATGGGTGATTATTCCAGCAACAATGAGTTCAATATTTTAGTTTTGGCAGACTTTACAGCTGGTAGCTGGCAGGCATCAACGTTTGCAATGCAATTTTTGTATCAGCGAGAATCTTCTTTTTCCATATTGCAAACTTATCAAAAGCCAAATTTTGGATATTTTATGACCCGCAACCTTACTTCTAAGTTGAAAGAAATCACTTTGTACGAATTAAAAAAATTAAAAGATAAGCTCCTGTCCAACTACCAGATCGGATCAAAATGCATTGAAACAATATCAATAGAAGGAGAACTTAATTCAGTTTTACGCCACAATTCATTAATCAGTAGCCCTTACAATGTTATCCTGGGTACAAACAGTTCGTTTAAAGATTCCAACACGATACAAAACAGATATATCAAAAAGTTAATTGATGCTGCTAAGTTTCCATTTTTTATAGTAACAGGTGAATTCGACAACCTACACAACAAAAAGCTTCTATTTGTGGGAAACCAGGATAAAAAACCTTCTCCCCGATTAACAAATAAAATCATGCAAATATGTGATGAAACAAATTCTGACCTACAGGTCCTTTTTGTTTTAAATAAAAACTCTCCTGAAGTTTCAAATGTAGTTCTGGACTATTATTCCGAAGCTTTTAAAAATATAGAACTAGTGTCGTGTCACGCCTGCTCTGACAGCCCAAATATTGTTCTTTTGATTTTTGACTGCGTTAAAAAATCTTTATCCGGCAGCTGCCGGACTATGCGCAGATTTTTTGTCTTGTCAAAAACCAAAATAACTTCAACTTAACCGTCATTTCAGGCATGACATGACACTAGATATAAATCAAACATTTAATTCTTCAAAATACGCTGGTATTGAAAAACACACTCAAAAAAAACCCAAAGATTTAATCATTATTGACAACAATTAATTGGTGTGGCTAAAAACTGATTTACAATTTAATAATGAAACAAAAACATTTAAATAATATACTTGTTCCTATTGTCTCGTCTTCTGATATTGAATTAGTTCTGAAGCAGGCAACCTACTTTCATAATATCTACAATTCAACAATAACTATTATGATGGTAGTACCTGGAATATCTTTTTTTAAGCGGGCACTCTACCAATATCAAAATACAAATCTTATCAAAAAACATGATGCATTTACCAAAGTTACCCTGAGCATTGGTGCTTTTTATTGCAATAATATACCAGACTTTATTCATATTAAGATTGTTGAAGGGAAATTTATAAAAGAAATAAAGAATGAATTGAAGCGTAAAAAGTACGATTTACTGCTACTGAAAGAATTCAGCGAAGTAAGGGACTTATTGGACAAACTGCAGGCTATGTCAGACAAAATTATGTCCCGGATTGATTGCCCGGTTATGATTTTGCATGAAAAATGGACTGAAAATGGAATTAATGAAATTCTTATCCCCATTGATATAACCAGTAAGTGTAAAGACACACTATTCTGGGCTGCCCGCCATTCAAAAACCATAGGTGCCCGAATAAATTTTGTTTCAGTAATAAATTCATCTATTAATGTTTTTAATAGCTTAACATATAAAAGATCGCAACTCATCAAAGAATGGATTGAAAATCAAGGTTTAGATTGCCACATAACAATACTGAAAGCATCTCCCGGTAAAATGGCTGACAAACTCATTAAATTCGCAGATAAAGGTAGTTCGGACCTGATCATGATTTTAACCCACAAAGAATATATAGCATCCCATAACCATTTAGGGAAATTTGCAAAAAAACTTATCCATAATTCGATCAAACCTGTAATTAGTATGAGCATATACAATAAACCTATGTTTAAACTCATTGAAGATTATAATCAATACAGTCAGAAGCGTATTGAAACTTTAAATATTAAACACTATGAATTAGAAGATTTTTTGAAAATCAAACATCCAACTAATAAACTCTCAATACACTTATGACCACAAAAAAGAATTGTATATTGGCCTTTGTCCAACCTGGTAAGTATGGAGAACAGGTATTGAAAGAAGCTTTGTTCTTTCAGCAAAATTTTGGACTTCGTTTAGTCGTATTAAATGTTATAAAATCGTTTACATTTTTTGAAAAAACAATCGGCAACAAAGACGAGGAAAATTTAATAACTGAAGCCAAAGATGAACTAATTGAGTTTGTTAAATCCAATATAAAAACTGAAATTCTTAACGACATAACGATTTCAGTACAACCCGGCGATATTGAGTCTGTTTTAACCCGGGAAACAAATACCGGGAAATATGAATTTATTTTAATCGATAAAAGTAGATGTGAAGAAGAAGGCCAGCCCTGTAAAAAACAGATTGATAAAATTGTAAGTGAATCAAGGTGCCCTGTTTTAACAGTTCACAAAGATGTTGGTGTTCCCGAAATCAAAAATATTGTTATCCCTATTGATATTACCCAATCAACAAAAAAAAGGCTTTTGTGGGCCAGTTTATTTGCAAAAAAATTCGATGCCAGGGTTTCCATTTTGTCTGTACTTAACACCAACATAAATGTGAGAAATAGCCTGGCTTATAAAAATGCAAATACCATAAAACATTTGTTATGGGAGCAAGGTATTGATTGTGACGTTAAAGTCCTTGGTACTTTTGGGCAGGAAAAACACGAAGTTATATTAAACCATATTGAAAAGGAAAACCCACAATTGGTATTGATCAGGACACACCAGGAATCACTTTTAGCGAATTCAGGTATCGGAAAATTTGTATCTGAAATTGTACATGGATGCAAAGTTCCTGTATTCTCTGTAAACTATACACCCGACCCTTTAAATTCATTCTTTTTGTAATTACATAAAGAATAAAACGATGGCAGATAAGATTAGGTATGAAACAAGGAAGTGTATGTGCATCAGGCATAGCCGGTATTGGAGCCGGACATACTATTTTGGGTAAAACAATGATACAGCAGTATTTCCTGAATTATATGCGATTATTGCAATTGCAGCAACATTTTTAATTAGCATGAGTTTGTAAACTTTGTTAGCTTAACAATAGTTTGATTAGTTTTTATCATTGGTTTAATTAAGCAATCCCGTTGGAAACAGCGGGGTTGCATTTCAAAATTATTAAGATCACATGTTATTGACTATTTTTACTTAAGAATTTAAAAACGGTGCGACTATTTAAATTGAAAATACAACGAAAGATATTATTGGTAATTGTAAGTTTTACAATTATTGCCTGTGCCGGATTAATTTATTCAGCTATAAAGAGTTTGAAATTAGATGATGATCACCTTGCACTTATCGAAAAATCTAAAAACCTGGATATTGAAATATCACACAGCAGAATCTTTTTAGACGACTACTTTCTTTTTAATGATACGTTGAAAAAAAACTCAATTTTAAATAGTTTCAAAAAAGCTGAGGGCTATATCAATTCTCTTGACTCCTTTATCGTAAATAAATACCAGGTTAAAGCAAAATCCAATCTTTCAAATTCAGTATCCCACGTTAGTTATCATGTGAAACAACTAAAAGAAAAAGTCATTTTAAGTTTAAACGGCAACAAGCAATCCATGGATATGGTTATCCTGGATAATTATAATGACTTTCAGAATGCGTATCAAAAGCTTGATAAAAATATTCATGATTACATTTTAAAAGAGAATAAAAAATTTAAAAAAGGTATTTTCGGTTTGGTGTTCCTTATTTTCTTTTTGCTGATATTAAGTCTGATTTTAGTCTATGGGCTCATAAATGCCTACAATGCAGTAGAGAAAAAACAGGCTATAAAAACAATCGAAGTTGAATATAAAGAACGTAAACGAATTGCAGCTGATCTTCATGATGGTTTGGGCTCTATCCTTTCAAGCATCGCTTTATTTGTTAAGCTGGTTGAAAAAGACAGCACCGATGAAGCAATTAATAATAACCTTGTCAAAGTAAAAGAATTATCTGCCATAGCTCTTGAGAACCTTGAAGCAGCCATAAATAACCTTAACCCTTCTATTCTGAACAAATATGGTTTGATAAAATCACTTGAAATTATTTGTGAAAAAATAAATGATACAGGAAAGGTCTTTTGCAGGGTTATCGCACAAAACAGGGAATTGAATTGTGACTCAAATATTCAGATTAATTTGTACCGAATATGTAATGAACTAATAAACAATACACTTAAACATTCAGGCGCAACAGAATTATCTATAGATATTCAGAAAATAAAAAGAACTGTCAATTTAGTTTATAAAGACAATGGAAGCGGGTTTAACCCCGACTTAATTTATTCTTCGGATGATGAGAAAATGGGTTTGCGAAATATGATTAACCGAATTGAATCAATTGGTGGAAAGTATTATATAAATAACAAGAAAGGTGTTGATATAAGACTTTCGTTGAAAGTTTAAAATAGATTGAAAAATGGAAAATGGAAATACAAAAATAGTTATTGTTGATGACCATAAGATTTTCAGGGATGGCCTGATGCTTCTGTTGGATAAATTTGATTTTGCCTCTGTAGTTGGTGAAGCATCTAATGGGGAGGAATTTTTGGAGCTGATTGGAAAAGAATTGCCCGAGATTGTTCTTATGGATATCAACATGCCAAAAATGAATGGGATTGAGGCTTCCAGGCTAGCCCTTCAAAAATATCCAGCTATAAAAATTATCGCACTTACCAGTTTTGCTGATGATGAATACATTGAGCAAATGATTTCTGCGGGTGTAGAAGGGTATATGCTAAAACGATCTGATATAGAAGATTTTGAAAAAGCAATAAAACGAGTAGCTGAAGGTGGAAGTTATTTTTCAGAAGAGATAATAAAAGTAATTACAAGAAACTTATATAAAAACAAGGAGCATAGATCTGTAACTGACCAGTATACAAGTTTTACCGAAAGGGAGAAACAAATCCTGCAGCTAATTTGCAACGGCTTAAATAATGATCAAATAGCTGAGAAAGTGTTTTTAAGTACAAAAACAGTTGAAAAACACAAAAGCAGTTTGTTCCAAAAAACAGGTACGTTTAATACAGTTAATTTAGTAATCTATGCTTTTAAAAACCAACTTGTTTCCTTTGATTAGAAGCAATAGTTAACCTATCAACAACTAATCTTTTCTAAAACCTAAAAAACTTTGAACGATTGGATTAGTAATTCTGTTTTAGTTGCTAATTGTTAAAATCATACTTTTAAAATGAGTAATAATAATGTAAGAATTTAGTACAGAATGGTTGAAAAAATATTTATCACTCCTTTTCAGAAGTTTGCTAAAATGGAAAGCTTGAGCGGCATATTATTATTTGCAGCAACTATCATAGCTTTTATTTGGGCTAATTCCCCGTTTCAGGATGCATATCATGCGCTATGGCAATATAGGGTTGGGTTTATTAGCGAAAATTTCACTTTAAATAAACCACTTATTTTATGGATTAATGATGGCTTAATGGCTATTTTCTTTTTTTTAATTGGCCTGGAATTAAAATTTCTTTTATTGAAACTTACAGGTGGAAAACAAATAAACAAAACGAACTAATTATTAGTTACTAATAGAATTTCAATAAATTGTCAATGAAAGATCTAAAAACAACAAACATTTTATTACTGATAATAGTTATTCCTTTGGTTTTTTACCTTCTGAAAATTCTATCATTTATTTTCATTCCGCTGGTATTATCAATGTTCATTTCGTTGCTTTTTCTTCCTTTAATGAGGTGGTTGAAGAAAAAAGGAATTCCCAGGATAATTAGTATTATCATTGTTGTTGCAATAATCTTTGGAGGTTTAAAACTGGGTGGGGAACTGGTTCAGTTATCAAGCAATGAGATTGTGACAGCAGCCAAAGATGGAGAATTTTTTAAAAATGCAGAACAAAAAATACTTGGTTTAATCGTAACAATTGAAAACTTTTTTGGAATTGAACGATTGCAGGGAGAAAATGTATTTAAACATTATTTTCAGGAAAATAACTCTTTTGAGCAATTTGGTAATACGATTGACTTTATTACAAACATGCTTACGATGACACTAATGACTGCATTTTTTGTAATATTACTATTATCAGGTTCAATAGATTTTCAAAAAATTTTAAACGGTACTCTTTTCAAAATAAAGCACTCTTCTACAAAAACTTTCATGAGAATTGAAAAAGACATCGCTAAGTTTGTAAAGGTAAAATTTCTTATTAGCCTGGCTACAGGTATTGGTTTTAGTCTTGCATGCATGCTTTTTGATGTGAGCTTTCCAATATTTTGGGGATTGCTTGCTTTTGTTATCAACTTTGTACAAATGATTGGTTCTGTAATCTCTGTAGTTTTACTTTCTTTGTTTGCGTTTGTTGAGCTTGACCCAAGCGGAACACTCTTATTTTTCATACTCACAATAACAGCTATACAAGTATTAATGGGAGGAATTCTGGAGCCTGTTTTTATGGGAAAAACATTTTCACTAAATGTAATCACTGTTTTAATCATGCTAATGTTATGGGGTTATATTTGGAACATTCCCGGCCTAATAATGTCTATACCAATTACCGTTTTTATAAAGATTATTTTAGAGCAGTATCCAAAAACAAAGGTAATTGCTGACCTAATGGCAGGTTCAGAAGTTCAACTAAATTTTAAAAGAAAAACAGGTTTAAAAAAATAAATTATGAATTGTACGCCTAAAAAATCGTACAAACTTAAGATACAAAATATATGGCAACTAAAACAAAACCATCTGTAACACAACGTTTCCTAAATATCATTGAACGTGGAGGAAATGCTTTACCACATCCTGCAACCCTGTTTCTGCTTATGGCAGTAGCAACATTAGCAATCTCATTATTAGGACATTTATTAAATTGGGAAGTCATTCATCCTGCAACAAAAGAATTAGTTACTACAAAAAATCTTTTGTCGGCAGATGGCTTGCATTTCATTCTTGAAGAAACAGTCAGGAATTTTACAGATTTTGCACCACTTGGTATTGTTTTAGTAGCTATGCTGGGCATAGGTATTGCCGAAAGTAGTGGTTTAATTGCAGTAGTTATACGCTTGCTGGTTTTAAAAGCCCCTAAAAACATGTTAACTTTTGTTTTGGTGTTTGCAGGTATACTCTCAAATATGGCAAGCGATATTGGCTATGTGCTCCTTATACCCATGGCAGGCGTAATTTTCATAGCTGTTGGCCGTCATCCAATTGTAGGAATGGCTGCTGCCTTTGCTGGTGTTTCAGGAGGGTTCAGCGCTAATCTTTTTTTGGGCACAATTGACCCGCTACTGGCTGGTTTATCACAGGAAGCAGCTCAAATTATTGATCCAAATTATACTGTCAACCCCACGGCAAACTATTATTTCATGATTATCTCAACATTTATGATATCATTGATAGGTACATGGATAACTGAAAAAATTATTGCCCCTCGTTTTGGGAATTATAATAGTGAACCTGGCGAAAATGAAAAGCTGGAGTCTTTAACTAAAAGTGAAAAAAAAGGTTTGCTAAATGCTTCCCTTGTTTTTTTAGGCTTCATGGTCCTATTACTGATTGGTTCAATTCCAGAGAATGGTATTTTGCGGGACGTTAATGGTTCGTTGTTACACTCACCTTTATTGAAAGGCGTAGTTACCTTACTTTTTTTAATAGCAGGAGCAATGGGAATCGTTTATGGTCTTACTGTTGGCAAATTTAAAAACGACAGTGACGTCATGAACGGCATGGCTGAAAATATGAAAACCCTGGCCACATACATGGTATTGGTTTTTTTTGCTGCACAATTCGTCGCATACTTTAAAGTGAGTAACCTTGGAATAATTTTAGCTGTTAATGGAGCCGAAGCTCTGAAAGAAGCTAACCTGAACATTTACATCTTAATGATACTTTTTATTCTTTTTGCAGCAATGATTAATATGTTAATGGGAAGTGCTTCTGCAAAATGGGCCATACTCGCTCCCATATTTATCCCCATTTTCATGCTCATGGGTTATTCCCCCGAATTGTCCCAGGCCGTTTTCAGAATTGGCGATAGTGTAACAAACATTATTTCTCCAATGATGAGCTTTTTCGCGCTTATCATTGCTTTTTTTCAGAAATATGATAAAAAAGCTGGAATTGGAACAATTATTTCAACAATGTTGCCCTATTCTATTTTATTCTTTATTGCATGGACCGTACTGCTTATTTTATGGATTTATTTCAAAATTCCTCTGGGGCCCGATTCCCCTCTTTTTTATGAAATTAATAATTGACCATTAAAATCTTCTTTGAAATTATTTTAACATCAAATTATGTAATAATATCAACTGCATTTAGGGATGTACAAAATGAGAGGCCAATTTTAATCTATGGTAATGCAAGTTGCTTTAAAAACCAAGACTAAGATCGCTATTTGCTTTTGAAAAATACAATTAATACTTCAAAATTACCTTTGAAAAATATTATAAAACAGAAATATTTCCTTTGAAAAATTGATATATTTCCATAATATTGCTTTTGATTTAAATAAATAGTTACACCTATTTTATATTAACAAAGATGTATTTAAAGCGAAATATAGATAAGGAATTAAATAATTGGAAAGAGGAAGTAGAACGAAAACCACTACTAGTTAGAGGGGCAAGGCAAGTTGGCAAGTCTTCATCAATAAGGAAACTAGGGGAAAGTTTTGATTCTTTTCTGGAAATTAACTTTGAAGAACACAAAAAGGTTCATTCTCTATTTGAAGGAGATCTGACCCCGCAAATCTTATGTGAGAACCTGTCTATCATGTTCGATATGGAAATCATTGAAGGAAAGACCTTACTTTTTTTTGATGAGATCCAGGCTTGCCTTCCTGCAATTTCATCTTTACGCTTTTTTTATGAAAAGATGCCCCGGTTACATGTTGTAGCTGCTGGTTCATTATTAGAATTTGCACTTGCAGAAATTCCTTCATTTGGTGTAGGAAGGATACGATTCCTTTATATGTACCCATTGTCTTTTGACGAATTTCTTTTAGGAATAGGACAAATGAAGCTTCTGGAAATTAAAAGGAAAGCAAGTGCACAAAATCCCTTATCAGTGCCGATTCACGAGAGATTATTAGATCTGCTTAAGAAGTTTCTAATTATTGGTGGAATGCCGGAGGTAGTAGAAAAATATGTAACTCAAAATGATTTAAGGGGATGTCAAAGGATATTAGATGATCTAATAAGCTCTTTTCGAACGGATTTTACAAAATATAAGAACAAAGTACCTTCATCACGCATTAGGGAAGTTTTTGAATCGGTTGTTCATCAGGCTGGTGGAAAATTTGTATATAAAAAAGCATCTCAAAATTTGAATACTATGCAGATAAAGGAGGCTCTTGAATTACTAATTATGGCAGGACTTGTTGTTCCGGTAACCCATACATCAGCAAATGGTATTCCGATGGGGGCAGAAGTTAACCCTAAAAAACGGAAAATGCTTTTGATAGACACTGGTATTTTCCAGCGCTTAATGCAACTTGACATTTCCGAATTACTTTTCAGTAATGAATTTAATTTGGTTAACAAGGGAGGGATTGCAGAACAGTTTATTGGGTTGGAAATATTAAAGAATACATCCTGCTACAATCAAACAGAATTATTTTATTGGCACCGGGAAGCGCTAAACAGCAATGCTGAAGTTGATTATTTAATCCAGAAAAGTAATGACATCCTCCCTATTGAAGTCAAATCTGGCTCGAAAGGATCCATGAATAGTATGTTTTTATTTTTAAAAGAAAAAAAGGCAAAATATGGGTGCCGGCTATCTTTGGAAAATTTTGCTGAATATGAAAATATTAACGTTTATCCGCTATATGCTTTTTCAAATATCCTGAATTAATGCGACAAAACCGAACTTCATCCAATAGATATTACAAATCAAATAATCGATTTAAATGTCGTTCATAGATATTTTCTTTAACACATTCTCCAACCCCATCGGAATATTTTTAAAGCATATGGATGTAACCATCTCCCATTTCTGCTGCGATTTTATAAGCAACATGAATTAACTGCCTGAAATTGCGGTTATAACCTGGGTGGTCGGGAATATGTCGAAGCGTATTTGCAAATTTCTTTCCTGTCCATTTTTCCACTTCCTCAACAGTAGGTAATTGTTCTCGTTTAATATCAATAACTGTTGCATAAGGGTCTGATAATTCTTTATTTTTTGATAATGCCTCAGAAATATATCTTTTTGGCAAGCATTAAAGACTCATCACTTGCCAGCGAAAGACCAATTACTTCCTCTAACCAAGTCGTTCCCGCAGTTTTTATATGAATACCTTTATCATGTTTTTTAATCAATTCACCCATAATTGGATAAATACTAAATTTATCACTGCCCGAATGAATACTCAGCTTCAGGTTTGCAGGTAAACCAAATTCTTTCATTGCAAAATCAACAACAAGTAAACCTTGTTCAAACTCTGTTTTAAAAAGATCTAGTGCTTCAATTCATAAATCCGAACCTTATTTTCATCTCCCTTTTTCCTTTCTGCTTCGTTAAAAAATCGTTTATCCGGCAGCTGCCGGACTATGCG
>JANQHR010000167.1 GCA_028282585.1 Bacteroidales bacterium
GATAGATATTTAAAACTCAATGATAAACGTAGTGAAATTATTGAGTAATTTTAAATACTAATCGGTATAATCCGATGAAAACCAATGAAATAAATTAAACATGAATTTATCAATGCCAAATAAATAAACCGCAAAGGACCATAAGGATCCGCAAAGACGCGAATAGAGATCAATACAGATTAATACCATAAACCATTGAAAAACAATTTATTGAATCCAAAACTCACGTTTCTTTAATTGTCTTTTGACTCAAATTGAATTTCAGTTTTATTTTCTGTGAAAAATAAATAATAAAATTTTAGAATTTATGATGGGGTAAATTCGAAGAAGAGGGTTATTAAAGTGAACTTATGCTATCATGACAGAAAAAGGGATAGCAAGTTAAAAGTTAATTGGAAACCAAACACAAAGATTATGTTTTTGAAAAATGCCCTTTGCCTGAGATTAACTATTTTGATAATTCCCATATACTCAGTGTTCTTATTCTCATGTCAGAATGATCACGACGATGATCTGGGTATTCAGCCTTTAGAGGAAGATTACGATGATTTTCCAGGCGAGGAAGGGAAAGATATTATTTGGGTTAGCAATGTGGATGAGTTGATGCAAACTGTTCAGTCTACAAAAGAAGGTAATAAGCTTGTAATTATTAAAGATGGGACTTTTGTGCTTAAGGATCGCCTGTGGCTTACTGGTGATAATCTTATTTTCCGAAGTGAATCCGGAGATCGTGAAAAGGTCGTATTAAAAGGTAATGGAATGGATGGCAATATTGGTTTCATTTTTAGTATTGCAGGGAATAATTTTGCTTTAAAAGATGTATCTGTTGGTGAGGTAAGAAATCATGGAATTCAAATTCACGGGGAATTTAATGCCGATAATATGCATGTTCAAAATGTAAGGTTTTTCAATATCCGTGAGCAAATGATTAAGGGTACACGTGATAGAAATAATACCTACGAAAATCATACGGATAGTTGTATTGTTGAAAATTGTTTGTTTGAATACACAGAAGGATATGCTTTCCAATATTATTGTGGAGGTATCGATGTGCATCATGGAGTTGATTGGCAAATACGGAATTGCACATTCCGAAATATTAGAACAGCAAACAATCTGTTAACTGAAGGAGCAATTCATTTTTGGAGTAACTCGGAGAATACGCTTTGCGAAAACAATACGATTTATAACTGCGATCGTGGAATCATGTATGGATTGGATAATAGTACGCATAAAGGGGGGATAATTCGTAATAACATGATTCATGTAACTCAAGATGTAGGAATTTATTTGTGCTATGCAACAGGTGCAAAAGTTTACAATAACAGCATTTTTAACGATTCAGCTTATCCAAATTCAATAGAGTACCGGTTTCCTGAAACCAAAGACTGTGAAATCATAAATAACCTCACGAATAAACCAATAACCCAAAGAAACAATGGGCAGGCAGAAGTAGATAACAATGTAGTTAATGCATTGGATTCCTGGTTTGTAAACCCTGCCATTGGAGATTTACATTTAAAAGTATTACCAACAGAAGTAATTGATAAAGCGCTTGATTTAGCCGATGTCCCAAAAGATTTTGACGGCGACGAAAGAGCAAAAGGTACTTCTGATATCGGTGCTGATGAGAAGTAAAGTTTATCTCATTTTTATTATCTAATTAAAGGTTAAAACCTCTGAACCAGGCTCTGCAATTCCATTGTAGCTACTTTAGTTTCTGTAAATTTCCACACAAAAGGCTTGAAGTCAGAAGTCAGAAGCTGACTGCTGTCAGGCAGGCGGCTTTTTGCCAACATATTGTT
>JANQHR010000086.1 GCA_028282585.1 Bacteroidales bacterium
TTAATTAGAATAATAAAAAATTATTATTTTATTAAACTCCAAATCAAAACATTTCTGTTTTGCAAGAATCAAATGATCCAAAAAATCACAAGAAAATTAAATCTTGCAATCACTATTTTACTTTTATTTCTAAGAAGCGTCCTATTAAAAGAACAATTCCGCAGCAACAAAATAAAAGCATTTTAATAAGAACTTAGTTTTTTAACCTGTCAATTTCGTTTTTCAAAACTCTTATAGCTTCTGAATGCTCTTCATTTTCTTTTTTCAACTCAATTACATAAAGCGTAAGCTCCTCAATTTTTTGGAGTAGTTTGGCGTTCATTTCGCCAATGGAAATTCCGTTTTCTTCTACTTCGGCAGTTGTAGGAATTTCAGGTAAGTGTTTGTTTACCTGGATGAATTGATCAAGATTTTTCAGGCTCATTAAGTTGTAATTGTCTTCGAATACAAAATCGGCCCAGCTATCTGACATTTCTACTACTACTTCTTCAAAAACAGCTTTGCCATCAACAGCGAACTTAAATGATCTTGTATTTGCTGTTCCTATTCCAACACTTCCGTTTGTATTTATTATAATACTATTAACTGTATTTCTTATAACAATTGGTTTGTGCCCTTCACCCCAGGAGTAAGTACCGATATAATGACCTGTTAAGCCTTCTTGTGTCATATCAGGTGAAATATACATACTAGAAGCTTCTGATAATGTTAGTCTACCCTTAATTTGTAATTTATCTTGGGGATCAGTTGTGCCAATACCAACATTGCCGTTTGCATTAAAGGTTATTACATTTGGATTTATATGATTATTTGTAGTTCCATAGTTTATTCTTAAACTTGAATTTCCAATTCCATTGGTTGTTTGTCGTGAAATTGACCAAACATCAGTATTGCTCGCTCCGTTACCTTCAATAAAATTAATTGTTGAACCCCAAGTTCCATCCGAACTAGACGTAATATCAAGTTGGGCATCAATAGCTTCGAATATACTATAAGCATATTGCGACTTTACACCTATATTTCCAGAACTAATATGTAGCATGGCATCCGGGTTAATTGTGCCTATGCCAACTTTGCCATTATTTTTAGGGTGCAATACGACATTTCCTGTTCCGGAACTTAATACTAAATCTCTATTATTATAAGTGAAAATGGCGAAATCGTTACCGTCACCGTATGAAACATTTTGTATATTATACATAAATCCTGCATAATATTCCGTTGGATTGCCAAATCGAATAAATTTATAATCAGAAGATACATTTAAAGGATTTAAGTATTGTGCATCAACCTGTTGCCCCCAAACATTCATTGTTAAAAGGGCTGTAATTGCAAGTAAAAGGATTTTTTTCATAGATTTTTAGTATTTAGATTCTAGTATCGAGATGTGAGTATCAAGACTATTTACTTTTTAATTTTTTCTTGTGAGCTATTAAAAATTAATCCCAATACTCAACTTCTTTTTCTTTTATTTTAATCTTTTGCCATAAAGTTTAGTGCTTAACTATTTTCCATTCGGATTTTTCATTGCCTATTATGATTATCATAATGTAAGAGCCAGCAGGTTCTTTGGTAATGTCTAGCTCCATGCTACTGTTTAGATTCTCTATTTGTTTAACTAAACGGCCGGTTAAATCGAAAACCTGTATACTACCCTGGGTATCCCAACTGTAATTTAACATATCAATTTTTAGTTTACCTCGGGTTGGGTTTGGGTAAATTTTAAATTGCTTTTCAGCAACCAAATCATTGTATACTTCGGGCTGTGATTTAACCTCAACTTCTGTTTTTGATTCTGTTTCTGCGGTAGTTTCTTCACCAAGCTCTTCTATGGGCGATACTTGTGGGTCAGGTGGAATAAGCTTTCGAGTTATGCGATTGCCGGCTGCATCGTAGTAATACTCTATGTCTTGCGCCAGGCTACTTAAACTTGCCACGGCTAATACTGCTATAATTATAATTTTTAGTTTCATTTTCTTTAATCTTTTTAATTTAATTTCTTATATACTCGCACGAACTGCAATTCCTTGTGAGCGTTGTTATTTTGCATATTCTAATATAAGATTATTTGAAGTAATCTTCCCGTTAAATCTTTTATATCCCAACTTTTCTAAAAATCTAGTTTCTTCTTCAAGGTTATTATTACCAGAATATCTAAAGTTTATCCGATAATTTACTTTGTACATACTTAAATAGCTTAAATCTATCAATATCTTCTTCTTTTCATATGGTTTAAGTATGATCGTTTGCTCTGGAAAGAAACAGCCTGAACATCTATTAAGGTTATTTGCTTTCATAAGGTGATATAAGTCCTCATCCACAAAACTGTATTTTATTAACGTATCTAAATGTTCTGGTATAGGAATTGAATAAATAGAATCATTCTGTTGAATTAAGTACATTTGATTTAACGAAGTTAATATGTTAAAAACATCAATTGTATCATTATTAACTAATTGGTATCTATCTTCTGTTACAGGTAAAGTTAAGTTTACCGTATCATTGAATGCCCCATTATCATCAGTAAAACTTAGATATTCATAATATCTGCTTTTATAATCCTTTTCTGCGCTTCCAAAATTAGCCTTGGTTTGACTAAAATCTTTAAAAGTTAAATTGTTCAAAACTCCAACCATATAATAGCTAAACCTTGTTTCATTAATTAAAGTAAGCTTCAATTTATATTTATTAGTTTCTGCATCAGAATAATTTAAAATTGCTATAATATCTTGTCCTTTGCATCCGAAAATAAAAAACAAGGAAAACAGAACAGATATAAATAACCTAATTGACTTCATAATAATTAAAATTTTACATTGATCAACCAATCAAAATACCCAGCTTTTTACCAAGAAAATACTCCGAGTTTTCCATCCCATATACCATAACCATTCTGAACTCCCATATTAGCCTCCCAATTATAAGCTGCAATTTCTGTCATCAAAACGCCACCATAAGTAGCATCTACATTTCTTATTTTATTTTGAAAAACCATGAAAATCAACTTTTTAAATACCCGCCGGGCAACCTGCTTGTCTTCAGGCAAATTTGTTCGGTCGAGTGGAATTTTCCTATCATTTAATTATTTTCAAATATCCTTTTTTATCATAATAAAAATTTGAATACACATTTATTTGATCACTCATAATTTTATCCGTTTCTTTTGAAAATTCAGAATCTGTATTTAGTATTGCTTCTTTTAAAACAAAAGAGTTATCGTTAAGATTTTCTGAATATAAATGTTTACAGCTACCTTCAAAACAAATATAATCTGAAATCTTAGTAACAGAAATTAAATAATTCTCAGAAATATTTAATAAATATAAGGACCTGTGTATTATATATTCATCAAATTCACCATCTTTAACAATAATTAGATGACTATTAAAATTATCAGAAATTTGAAGTGAACCGAAATAAAATATCTCTAGTTCCTTTTTCCTTAAAATAATAAATTTATCGTAATCATTTGAATATGGATTTATATCTGAATTTTTATAAATATCCCATTGGTTTATTATATCAATTTCTACCAGTAAATCGTAGGTATTACCAGAAATTTTTTTAAATCCCGAGATATTTTTAAACTCTTCAACTGATAAATAATAAGATTTATCTATATTCAATTTTAACTTAGGAAAATCCAGTTCCTTAGAAATTTCTTTTGGTTTAAAAAAGTTCTCATATTTTAAAAATTTATCATTCAAACACGAATCATTCATATTTATTAGAATAACTACAAAAATCGTAATAAATAATTTAACATTCATAATATAAGTTATTAATTACCATGGCTTAACATTTAATAGGAAAAATCCAAACTTCGAATATTCAAATTGAGAGTTATAGTATGGCTTATACTGATTATACATCTTAGCATAATAACCTGATTTATAATTCCATAATTTGGCCTGATATGCTTGCCATTTATAAATTGATGCATGTTCGCTATTTGAATTGAAAAGGCCTGCATTTGTATAAGCAGCATGCAGATACTCATGCCCCATTGTTAAATACAATTGTTCTTTACTAGTAAAAGATGCTTTATAAAAAAGTACCTTTACTTTACCATTTCCTAAATCAACTGAAGATGCTCTAACCGTTAAATTATCTTTATTAAGAACTTGGTCTCCCTTTATACTATAACCTTCTGGAATTGAACCGTCAGCATATATTTCTTGCACCCCTTTCACATCTTTTCCATAATAATCATCTGAAAATTCTCGCACATATTTGTTAGAATATTCCATACCTTCACCAATCTCAATTTGATCTCCTGTAACATTTGTTGCTATTTCATCATATACTGCACCTTTTCCTGTCCAAAAATCACCCCCATTTCTATATGCGCTAATTCCTCCAGCTAAACCACCAACGACTCCGCCGGCAAGAGCTCCCATTCCAGCCGATTCGAGCCCGGCCATTAAACCATCTTCAAATCCGGCACCACTTACCCAGGAATTTCCTGTTCCCGAAATAAATCCTCCTGCTGCGCCACCAGCTGCGCCGGATATTGCACCCCCGGCAAAGCCACTGGCAACCCCAGAAAGAGCTCCTCCAACAGCTCCACCCGCAGCGCCGGAAGCTGCACCAATTAGTCCATATGTTACATAATCCCAACCATTATTAATATTTCCTTGCATTTCATTTATTACAATATTAACGAATGCCCCAATTATAGCAGCAACGGCAATTGCACTTTCCCCATCGGGATCGGTAAACATTAACGGATTATTTAAGGCATAACTATACCTGTTATAATTTTGTGTAAAATTAGGAAGTTGAATATTATTATCTGGATGTAAGAATCTTCCTAATACCGGGTCATAAACCCTACCATTCATGTTAATTAAACCAAATACATCCATATGTTCATGGCCAGTGAAACCACGGTTAATAATATACCCTAAATCCTGATGTGCTTGTAAATCATATTTATCAGAGCATCTATGCCCCCAAGGGCCATACCTATATTCTTCTTCCAAGTTGCCAAGGTTATCACTAATTGCCCTATAAGAACCTAACCTATCCTTATGAATATAGTGCATTTTACCATTCCCTGAATTATCTATAATATATACAGCTATAATTCCATCGGGCGATGTTATATAATTAAGTTCCCGCTTATTATTTGATTGAACTTCTTTCTCGTAAAGGCCAACATAATATTTGGTTTCAATTAAACTACTGTTATGGTAGTATTTTACCTTCTTTCTAGCCTCGCCTGGGCCATAGGTAAAATCTAACTTATGACTATTTTCTGTTATATCTGATATACTATTAAACGAATTAAAGTTCACAGTTTGCGTATTTATACTAATAAATTCATTATTTACAACAGAAGTAACAGCATGAGCACTTGCACCTGTAGTTCCTCCGTAATGTAACTCCCCAACATCTGCCCTGTTGGTTATATTTCCATTACTTTCAAAATCGTATATTTTGTCTGAAACTTTATCTTGTTTTAGTTTAGTTAAACGATTTAGGTTGTCATATTCAAAAGTTACCGGTTTTTCCTGATTATAGGTAACTGTTTTTAAGTTTCCGTTAGAATAATGCGAATACGCTTCTTGGAAAATACTACCTGCAGATGTACTCGTAATTTGTCCATATTTGTATGTATTTACTATATTTAACCCATTTCCAAGATTATAATCTTCCATTTCCCCAAATGCATTCATACTATTCGCTTCCCAAATATATTCACTATCATTAACATTATATATCTCTGTCAAATAACCAAAATTGTCGTACGATTTTTTAATGTGAAATCCGGATGGGTAAATCACATCTGTCATTCTATTCAGGTTATCGAATTCATATGAAAAGCTATAATCGATATTATCTCCGGAATTGTCAGGGATAGTTTCGGTTGATTTAATTAAACGGCCATATTCATTATATGTATACTCATACTTTATTCCATTTGAATGGGATTCTTCTGAAATTAAACCAACCATTTTTGTATCGTAAACATTGGTTATAGAAGTGCCATCATTACAATCTTTTGTTAACAACCTACCCAGTTTATCATATGACATTGTAAAGGTATTTCCTCTTGCATCAGTCTGTGTAAGTAACTCGCCAAAACCATTGTATGTATAATCCATTTGGCCTACATCAGGGTCATTCATACTTATTTTATTGCCTTGGCCGTCATATTGTATGTGCACATTGCCATCGGGATATGTTATTCTACCTACTAAACCATGCCCATTGTATTTATAGTAAATAGTACCTCCTGGATCTGAAGAAGCAGTTAGTAAATCGAATGCGTTATATGTTTTGGTATAAGTAGCATTTATATGATTATCTGTGGTTGTAACAGTATTATTATTATAACTAACACTAAAATTCTTGTTTGGCCCTAAAACGTAATCTATCCTGCCATAAGCATCATAGCCTGTATTGTTCCATATACAACTTTCTCCAGGTTTGTAAGGCAAAGATTCACGCCTTAATTGTCCTTCATCATTATACATATAATCAGTCCATATTTTACTGCCACCTAAGCCTTCTATTTCAGAACGTAATAACTTACCTTTTTTGTTGTAATATTTAATAAGCTTTGGTGTACCTGATTTTGATTCTGTAGTGTAATATAAAGTACCATTAGGCCCGGAACCGTCGTCCCATTTTAAGTCATAAACTGTTTTTAAGCCATTTGGCAATGTCTCCTGAATTTTTCTATTAAATTCATCATACCTATAAGTTGTTACTAAACCATTTGGATCCACAATTTTTATGATATTTCCAAATTCATCATACGATATTTCGGTTAAGTTATTATAAACATCATATCTTTTTTCAACAAACCTCTTTGTTTCATCATAAACATATGTATCGGTTCTACTTTCCTCACCAACCACCGATTGAGTAGCTGATGTAACATTTCCAAAATTGTCATAAACATATTTTGTGGAAAGTTCTTTATCTGCAGAACCATAATATTTGATTTTTTCTTTTAGTAAGTCATTATCATAATAATCATAATATGTTACCTTGGATACAAGGCTATTATCCAACATGTTTTTATGAGTTACTGTTTTGGGCAATGAATTTACTGTAGATCCATTTCTCGTTGTATAAGTTGTTATGATTGATTTGCTATCTTTACCAGCATGAGATATGGTTTCAGTTAAATTTCCATCCGTATCAAAGGTATTATCTTTGATTATTGTATTTCCCTTAATATAATTTTGATTTTTAACCTGGCTTGCATATAAAAAATAACATTTATCATCGAAATATAAATGCTTATCATTAGTATAAGTTATTTCGGATATACTATTGCTTCCGATTTTCTTGATTGTTTTAACAGGCAGTAAACTATAAAAATCAGGGTCAAATTCATAATAGTTCTCAACAATACTATTATTAATACTATTTGTTTGTGTTATTTTAGAAAAACCTAAAAATCCTTTTCCCTGAACGTGAGTTCTTGCACCTTGATACGAATAATTAATACGTTCTGATGTATTATTAGCATCTTTATATCCAATTTCAGCTAGTACCATTAATGGTGTTTGAATATCAATTAAAGGAAATGTTGCTCCACTGCCCCTGGTATGAACAGAAGGATCTGCTAAAGTTTTAAAATTAAATGTTAAAACGTTATTATAACCGGAAACTACTTCATGCATTAACCTATTGGTGTTTTCATAATTCGTTAAGTCGGTTGTAGTAGATGCCACAGATTCATCCGTATCATTAAAGAAAATTAGATCTTTACTACCATTTCCATCAAAATCACCAAGTATTAAATTATCTTTTTCATAATATGTAATAACATGTGAACCATCTACATATGCTGTTTTTGAATTGAAGCCATTTCCTTTTCCATAGTGAATATCAACAGCATAATACACGTTATTTATATTCCCATTAGTTTCAACATGAATGTAACTTTGAAGTATATCATCTTTTCCATCATTATTCATATCGATAATATAAATTCTAATACCGCTTTTTTCTTCCGGATAAACTCCATAAAGGCCAGGAGCAGTACCTTCGGCAAACACGCAATCCTTACCAGTAGAATAATATAGTTTCCATCCATCTGTGTTATCCCAATTTAATATATCTGTTTTCCCATCTCCATTAAAGTCTCCTGAATAAAACCATTCTCTATTGATATCATTTACAACACCCCTAATTTTTGAGATATTATTACGGTGCCAATTATATTCATAAAAATTTAAAGTATTGCCTTTTATTGCAGCCATTTCATTAATTCCATTACCGTTAATGTCTGATATGTATATTTGGTCTGGTGAACCAAAATCAGGCAATGGGCTGGAAAAATAAAATCCCTTCATACCTTTATAGTTTCCATCTGTGTCAATAATTAACTGGTCATCTTGGCCATCACCATTAAAATCTCCAGAAAGCACAGGCCTCGAATCTTCGCTAGCACCTTCTGAACCCGATCTAATACTGTAATCTTTACTGCTATTTCTTACTAAACTTGTACCATTAAAGTAATAATTGCGTAATTGCATTTCCCAATATGAGATTGTATAGCAGGTACAGTTTTCATCAAACACATCATCCGGATTATCAATAAATGGTTCAATATCAACTCCGCCACTACCTCCTCCACCTCCATTGGGGTCACATGATTCTCCTTGGTCGTTGTAACAATACTGGTTAGATATCTTAACATAGGTTTTAAAATATACATCTGCTTTTCCATCTCTATTCTGGTCAGTTAGAACTACTTGTTCAAACCTACCTGGAAGAGAACCTTCATCTACTTTAGAATATGTTAATTGTGAGCCTGATTTTTCTGTTATATATAATCTCCACTTATTGTAATCCGAATTTTTATCCGGAGCAGTAATCATTAAAAAATCAGTCATGCCATCACCATCAAAATCTGCCGGGTAAGTTTGAAATTTATACTCCGGATTAGTAAATGTTTTTGTAAATGAATTATTTGATGTAGACTTATTCCATGTAAAATACGAAGAATTTATCTTTTTCCCAGCACTTCCATACATTTCTACCTCAGTTAAAAAGGAATATGAATCGTATTTATATTTTAAAATGTATCTTTTATATAATTTTCCATTTTGAATAACTTCAATTTTATACAGTAGTTTATTCTGATTTAAAATAGAATTGTATACATAGTATTTTTGCTTATCTGTTCTTTCTTCATAATAAAACTTTATTTTGCAAAATGCCTCTAATCCTTTATCTGTATTTTCTGTGTATGCAATTTCTAATGGATAGTATTCTTCATTATCACTATCGTTATAATATGTAACCGTATACGAATTACCTAAATTATCTTTTACTTTATCAAGAAACCAGCCTTGTTTTTCATAAATCTGATTCGTTCTACTATATACATCTGTTAACATTCTTGAATTAGCTGATGTTCCGTAATAAAGTGTTTTTCCATCTTTGGTATTAACTTCAAAGTTATAATTCTCGATATAAGAACCATGCTGTGTTATTTCTGTAAATGGATTATTTTCTACATGATAAACAGTATTATCTTGCATATACTCTCCGGTAGTATTTATAAGCCTTTGACCATCTAAAGCGAATCTATCATTACCATCAAAATCAACCTCATCTACATAGCCATCATTATAAATATTTGTCCCCACTCTTGTAATTGCAGATAACCCGCTTAAATTCCAACCATAACCTAATAAACCATTACCTACCTGGCTGTTATACACTAATGCTAAATTAGGTTGTATACCAGCTGTTCCTGATGGTATATCAATTGGTATTGTGTAAGTTAAAGCACCTGTGGGCAAAACATTATAATTACCTTGCATACTCCCTACTTCAAGCTTCGTGTCAAGTTCATAGTCATCTGGGTCAATTTGACTACTTTGATATTCTACATTGCAAATTATATTAGGGTCAAGTACAAAGGCAATATCAGGCCTGGTGGTTGCAGAATGATTAAAACCTGATTTTAACGTAATTTGATCTCTTGCTTTAAAAACTCCTCCTGTCGAAATGATCCAAGAGTCATTTATCTGAGTTGAAAAGGTTTGTGTTTTTTGAGCGTATATAATATTTAAATAAAAACTAACGGTTGCAACTAAACAAAATATCTTTTTCATAACTATTATTTATTTTCTAATTCTTGAATTCTTTTGTTTTGAACTTCATTTTCCTTTTTAAGTTCAATTACATAGAGGGTAAGCTCCTCAATTTTTTGCAGTAGTTTAGCATTCATTTCGCCATATCAATTTTAGTAAAACTTTGGCTTGTTGAAACGTTAAATTACCTATACTATTTATGTTCAAATTTGAAATTTTAGTTAATAACAATAAATTCTCTCAATAAAGGTTAAGCGAAAATAGTATTAGGCTTCAATATATTTTATGTTTTAAAACACAATTTTAAATTGCAAGCTTTAAACCGTTGCTATTGTGATCTCTGTCTAATATTCATAGAAATCAATTCAATAAATTTATTAGTCTTACTTTTTACAAAACTGTATTCATAACATATTAAGATGTTGTAGACTATGCCTATTTTTAAGCATTTAACCTCGTATATCCAGATAATTAAGTATTTAATCTTATCTTTGTACGGTTTTTCAGAAAAGTAGGGATAAAATGTAAAACTGTGGGAATAATGGAATAGTGGATGATGATCATTATATGATACTTAAAACCGTTCCAATAATCTAATAATCCTCTCAATTAAATGATTTTACATTTTAATAATTAAAAAGCATTATTACACCAAAATATAAGTAAAGGAACAATTGTATGATGAATTTAGAATTAAGCGAACAAGAAGTTATTCGCAGGCAATCGTTAGAAGAGTTAAGAAAATTAGGAGTTAATCCTTATCCTGCAGCTAAATATGAAGTAAACACTTCATCGGAAGAGATTCTTTCTAAATTCGATCAGGAAAAAAATAACTTCCAGGAAGTGAGTATTGCCGGTAGAATTATGAGCAGAAGAATTATGGGAAGTGCTTCGTTTGTTGAGCTTCAAGACGATAAAGGAAGAATTCAGGTTTACTTTAAACGTGATAACATTTGCCCGGATGAAGATAAAACATTATACAATACAGTATTTAAAAGATTACTGGATATTGGAGATATTATCGGTGTTAAAGGAAATGTATTTATTACAAAAGTTGGAGAAATTTCGGTTAATGTAACCGAATTTACCATATTAAGTAAATCCATAAAACCTTTGCCGGTTGTTAAGGAAAAAGATGGTAAAACGTATGATGCTTTTACTGACCCTGAACAACGCTACCGGCAACGTTACCTGGATTTGATTGTAAATCCGCAAGTTAAAAATGTTTTTGTACAACGTACAAAGATTATGAATACCATGCGTGATATGTTTAATGAGCGTGGTTATTTAGAAGTTGAAACTCCAATTCTGCAACCAATACCGGGAGGGGCAGCAGCCCGTCCATTCATTACACATCACAATGCATTGGATATTCCGTTGTATTTGCGTATTGCAAACGAACTCTATTTAAAGCGTTTAATTGTTGGTGGGTTTGATGGTGTTTACGAATTTTCAAAAGATTTCCGAAATGAGGGAATGGATCGCACTCATAATCCCGAATTTACGGTGATGGAAATTTACGTTGCTTATAAAGATTACAACTGGATGATGGAATTCACCGAAGAAATGATTGAAAAGGTTGCATTGGCTTTACATGGAACTACAAAAGTGAAAATTGGGGAAAACGAAATTGATTTTGAGGCTCCTTATCGCAGAATTACAATGATTGATGCAATTAAAGAGCATACAGGGATTGATATAAGTGGAATGAGCGAAGAACAACTCCGTCAGGTTTGTAAAGATTTAGATATTGAAATAGACGAAACCTTTGGTAAAGGAAAAATGATCGATGAAATTTTCGGCGAAAAAGCAGAACCACATATGATTCAGCCAACTTTTATTATTGATTACCCGGTTGAAATGTCTCCATTATGTAAAAAGCACCGTGATAATCCTGAATTAACTGAACGTTTCGAATTAATGGTTAATGGAAAGGAATTATGTAATGCATATACCGAGTTAAACGATCCGATTGACCAATTAGAAAGATTTCAGGATCAATTAAAACTTTCTGAAAAGGGTGATGATGAAGCCATGTTCATTGATATGGATTTTGTTCGCGCATTGGAATATGGAATGCCACCTACATCAGGAATGGGAATTGGAATTGACCGGTTAACCATGTTCATGACCGGACAGGATTCAATTCAGGATGTATTATTCTTTCCACAAATGCGACCAGAAAAGAAAGCACAGAAGGATGATGTTTCAGCTTATACAGAACTTGGAATACCAGAAGATTGGGTAGCGATTGTTCAAAAAGCGGGGTATCTAACTGTTGAAAGTTTAAAAGAAGTTAAACCGGGAGCTTTACACCAAAAAATTTGTGGAATCAATAAAAAAAATAAGTTGGGATTACAGAATCCAAGTCAGGATGATGTAGAGGGATGGATTGAAAACATAAAGTAAACTACATGAGAAAACCAAAAGTAGCAGTTTTAGGTGGAGGTAGCTGGGCAACAGCGATAGTTAAAATACTTCTCGAAAATGTTGAACATATCAACTGGTATATGAGAAGCCGCGAAAAAATTAAATGTATTAAGCAGCATAAGCATAATAATAATTATTTAAGTTCTGTTACCCTCGACACCAATAGAATTGCACTTTTTAGTAATATTACCAAGGCTATTGAAAATGCTGATGTTTTAATATTTGCTATTCCTTCGGCTTTTTTAAAAGATGCATTAAAGAAGCTTACTGTAGATATTAATGATAAAATTATTGTTTCTGCCATAAAAGGAATGGTTCCAAAGGATAACCTGATCATTGGTGATTTTTTTAACCGGCAATATGATGTTCCATTGGAATCAATAGCAGTTATTTCTGGCCCATGCCATGCAGAAGAGGTTGCTTTAGAAAGATTATCCTATTTAACTATTGCATCACAAGATCTGAAAAATGCTCGTTTAGTTGCTGATATTTTAAGTACACATTATGTAAAAACAAGTATTTCTGACGATATTTATGGAACTGAATATTCGGCAGTACTAAAAAATGTATTTGCTATTGCAGCAGGAATCTGCCATGGATTAGGCTATGGAGATAATTTCAATGCAGTATTAATTTCAAATGCCATACAAGAAATAAAACGATTTGTAGATGTAGTACACCCAATTAAACGTGACATTAAAAGTTCCGCTTACCTTGGAGATTTAATGGTAACTGCCTATTCGCAGTTCAGCAGAAACAGAACTTTTGGAAATATGATTGGCAAGGGATATTCGGTAAAATCGGCTCAATTAGAAATGAATATGATTGCAGAAGGTTACTATGCGGTTAAATCGATCATGGAAATTAACAAAAACTTCATGGTAAATATGCCAATAACTGAAGCAGTTTATAATATTTTGTACGAGAAAATTTCGCCTGCAATTGAAATCAGGTTATTGACAGAAAATCTTAGATAGAATTTAAATTTTGTTTGTTATGAAACATTTACAAGTTGATTTAAAAAATGCATTATCATTTGTTAATCAGAATGATTTTAATCAATATAGAGATTTCGCAAAAGAACAAAATGAAAAAGTAACCAATAAAACCGGAAAAGGAAACGATTTTTTAGGTTGGGCTGAATTACCTGATAATATTTCACAAGAACATCTTCAAGATATTAATGAAACAGCAAAATTTTTAAGAGAAAAATCGGAGGTAATTGTTGTAATTGGTATCGGGGGTTCTTATTTGGGGGCAAAGGCCGTAATTGAAGCTTTATCAGGCCAGTTTGACCATTTAAAAATAAATAAAGAAAATCCACATATTTTGTTTGCCGGGCAAAATTTATCCGAAGATTATCATTTCGAGTTATTAGATTACCTAAAAGATAAAAATTATTCTGTAATTGTAATTTCCAAATCAGGCACAACTACTGAACCTGCAATTGCATTTCGTTTATTCAGAAAAGACCTGGAAAATAGATTCGGGAAAGAAGAAGCATCAAAAAGGATTGTTGCAATTACAGACGTAACAAAAGGAGCGTTAAGAAATCTATCAGATCAGGAAAACTATAAATCCTTTATAATTGATGATGACATTGGAGGAAGATATTCGGTATTAACTCCGGTTGGGTTACTTCCTATAGCATGTGCAGGTTTTGATATCATTGAACTGATTAAAGGTGCAAAGGAAATGATGCAGATTGCAGAAACTGATTTTGATAAAAACCCGGTATTTCAATATGCATCTATAAGACATCTGCTTTATACCAAAAATAAAACTACTGAGATTTTAGCCAATTACGATCCGCGATTGAATTTTATAGCTGAATGGTGGAAACAGTTATATGGCGAAAGCGAAGGGAAGGAAAATAAAGGGATCTTTCCTGCAAGCGTAAGTTTCACTACTGACCTTCATTCACTTGGGCAATATGTACAAGAAGGTTTAAGAAATATTTTTGAAACTGTAATTTCAGTTGAAAAAACTAAGTTTAACCTTACTATTCCTGATGATGAAGATAATTTTGATAAGTTAAATTATTTAGCTGGAAAACCTATTGATTTTGTAAATAAAATGGCCGAACTAGGAACTACTCTAGCACATATTGACGGGGACGTACCAAATGTAAAAATTACTTTACCTGAAATTTCTGAATTTTATATTGGTGAATTAATTTATTTTTTCGAAAAAGCATGTGCAATTAGTGGTTATTTATTGGATGTAAATCCTTTTGATCAACCGGGAGTTGAAGCCTACAAAAAAAATATGTTTGCATTACTTGAAAAACCAGGATTTGAAGAAGAAACTAAGACGATTAAAAAAAGAATAGATTAATTCTCTATTTTAACATTAATTTTTGCAAGTTTTTCATTTATCAGAACCATCTTATTCATATTCTTAAATGAAAAAAAATCTTGTTCCTCGTTTAAGAAATAATAAATTTTAAGAGAATTACGAAGAATCTTTCTACTTTCTCTTAAGTTATTCTGTTCCAAAAGAATATCGCCTTTTTCTGATAAAATTTCTGCTAAAGAAACTAAATGTTCCGAAGTAAGTTCTTTTTCCTGTTTCAATGCGTCTATTAGAAAATCCTCTGAAACGGAGTACATAAAATCTTTATCACACTTAAAATATTTTTGTAAAGCCTCATCGATCTTCTCAATAGCCTCTCTGAATCTTCCACTCCTCCTTAGTTCTATTAAAACCGAAAGAACATCGGACACCTCATCTATTAATTTTAATACATCTTTGTTTTTCACTATTTAATTAAAGTTTAAAATTACTAAATAGCAAGATGGTTGGTAAATGCCGGAATAGGTAAATGTAAATATATGAATCTTTAAGCAGAAAGTCGAATGTGAAATTTCTTTTTTTGACTAAACTTGAAAAAAACTATATTAAAATAGCATTTTAAAACTTCAATCCATAATCTAATTTTTATCGTGTAAAATATTATTTTTCAATTTTTAAAATCAATTGTTTATTTTTACGCCCGTTTTAATATTTGAAATGTGTTTGCAGAGTCTTTAGAATTTTTAGATACTATCCGATTAAATTTTAATCAAGACGGATTAATTTTTTTAAATTTAACATTAGCGTTTGTAATGTTTGGTGTTGCTCTGGAACTCAAAACCGAGCGATTTAAAAAAGTATTTACTAACCCGAAGTCAGCATTTATTGGTGTTTTATCACAATTTGTTTTAATGCCGGCTCTTACGCTTTTGTTAGCATTAATCATAAATCCTTCACCAAGTATCGCGCTTGGAATGATATTAGTAGCTGCATGCCCGGGTGGAAATATTTCAAACTTTATGACAGCCATGGCAAAAGGGAATACTGAGCTTTCTGTAAGTTTAACGGCTATAGCTGATTTTTCTGCCCTTTTTATGACTCCATTCAATTTTGCATTCTGGGGAAAAATCTATGCATCTTTTTATTCTAAAGGATCAGGTTTAATAATTCCAATAGAAATTGATGCTTTTGAGATGTTTAAGACAATGGTTATATTATTAGGAATTCCTTTAATAATAGGAATGGTATTCTCTTATAAATTTCCAATCATCACAGCTAAAATTGTTAAACCTATAAAAATATCTTCAATTGTCATATTTGGAGGGTATGTAGTAGTAGCATTAGCATTAAATTGGGAACATTTTGTTAATTATGTTCACCTTGTATTTTTTATTGTATTAATCCATAATGCACTAGCGTTAATCACTGGTTTTTCAATTGCTTCATTATTTAAAAGAAACAGGAAAGATATAAGAACCATAACGATAGAAACGGGAATTCAAAATTCAGGACTGGCACTGGTACTAATTTTTAATCCTAAATTGTTTAATGGGCTCGGAGGAATGGCTTTTATAGCTGCACTTTGGGGAGTCTGGCATATAATTTCCGGATTAGGAATGGCTACATGGTGGTCTAGAAAATCTATTAAAAACTCTACAAATTAATTATGGCGGTTAACAGGAAAAATATTGAAAAAAAATCAATATTCTACTCAATTTTAAGACCTTACGTTGATCTAATTACCAAGACGTATTTCAGAACAAAGGTTCATAATATTAAAAATGTTCCAAAGGATGATATCATTATTTATGCTCCGAATCATCAAAATGCTTTGATGGATGCATTAGCAATTTTAGCAACTGTGCATACCGAACCTGTATTTTTAGCAAGAGCGGATATCTTTAAAAAGAAAACTATTGAGAAAATTCTGACATTTCTCCGTATACTACCTATTTATAGGATTCGCGATGGTAAAGAAAGCCTGGGAAATAATGATGCTATATTTCAAAAAACCATAGATGTACTTAAAAATAAAAACGGCTTAGTTATTCTTCCTGAAGGAAATCATGCCGGAATAAGAAGATTACGAACCCTTAAAAAAGGAATATCAAGAATAGTTTTTGAAGCCGAAGAAGCAAATAACTTTAAACTGGATATTAAAATTGTTCCTGTCGGATTGGATTGGAGCAATTATATCAATTTCCGAAGCAAGTTGTTTGTAAATTTTGGGGAACCTATAAGCGTTTCTGAGTATTACGAAGAATATAAAAAGAATCCTCCTCGCGGAATGAATCTGTTACGCGAAAGAGTTGCCGTAGAATTAAAAAAATATATGATCCATATCCAACATGATGAGCATTACAATATGTTTGATCAGATTAGATATATTTATCTTCCAAAAATGATAAAGAAAATGGGCTTTAAACGCAATAAACAGCCAAATCAGTTTTATGCCCAGAAGGAGATTATAAACAAGTTAAATCAATTTGTGGAAGAAAAACCTGAAGAGACTGGGGAACTTTCTAAGAAGACTGAACAATATGCAGAGTTAATTAAAAAGTTAAATTTCAGAAATTGGGTTGTTAAGAAGCCAATTTATTCACCTCTAGGTATTTTATTCCAATCATTATTAATGATTCCTTTGTTTCCGTTGTATTTAATTGGTGGAATCATGAATTACCTTCCATATAAAACAACTGCTTGGACAACAAAAAAAATTAAGGATCCTCAATTTATAAGTTCAGTACGGAATGTATCAGCATTAATTCTGTTTACCATTTATTATCTGATATTAATAATCATTTCGTTATTTGTAAATCAACCATGGTGGTTAAAACTATCGATTTTAGTTTCATTGCCATTTGCGGGACTGTTTGCATTTCAGTATTATATTGAAGTTAAAAAACTTTGGGCAAGAGTAAGGTACAATTTTATGAGCTGGTTTAAGAATAAAGATTTAAAAGAACTTAAACAAACCTATAATGAGATAATCCATAAAATGGATGAAATAACAAAATAAAAAATGGAAGCAGTACATATTGCTTCCATTTTAAATATGTAGAATTAGAATTTATCTATAAGAATAAGCCGTACCATATAAGGTAACAGCAGGTATTTCTCCAAAAGCGACATTCGTTTTCTTTCCTGTTATTAAAACTATGTTTGCATTTACCAATGCAGCCTTTCTTCTTAATACAATTGTAGCAGTTCTTTCCAATGATTTGGGTGTCGCATATCCTCTATCGCTTCCTTCAGCCTTTGCTTCCAATTTAGCCACTTCAATTAAACCCTCAACATCATCAGGGTCATCAGTCACTTTTACCTTTCTATAATCGTTAACTTCTCTAACATCCGGAGCCGTTTCGTTAAGAACTTCTACCCTTCCTGTTTTATATTCAATTTTATGAACCAAGCGTTGATCCATTTTTTTAACCTTAGTATCTCCAGGTAATGCATAATACAAATCATTCAGATAAATTTTCTTGACATTAACAAACATTTTGGTACCGTCATGTTGATAGATAATATCTGTTTCTTGTTGTTTAGTTTCCTCCTTTTCAGCCGGTTCTTGCTCCTTTTTTTCCACAACAGTGGTGTCAGTTTCCTCAGGATAAATAATCTGCGCATTCAATGCAGTATTTAATAATATAAGACTTAATAAAACAAAAAGTGTATATTTCATAACTGTAGCTTTTTAATCGTAGTTCCTTTTTACAAAAATAACAGATAAATAAAAATATTCAAGTAAGTAAAGATTAATCTAACCTAAACTATTCAAGAATAATGCTACTAAGGCAAGAAAATCAAAGGTTTGATGAGGTTTAATCTTTAATTTTTTATTGTCAAGATCAACCATAATTTGAAAATATGATATTAAGAATATGACAAAATAAAAAATCGCACCAAATAAAAAAGCTGCCTCATCCCAATATATATAGGGAGGGGCAGCACTAATACATTTAGAGAATATTATTATTTAATATTTTTCTTTTGAATAAAATCTTGAACTGCTTGAGCTAAATCTGGCTGACCAATTTCTTGAAGATCGTAACCTACTTTTACCGTTGGTTTGTTAATCTTAACAATTCTGTTTAAGTCAATTGGAGTAGCAATAACAACAACATCGCAAGGAGTTTTGTCGATTGTTGCTTCCAAATCTTTAATTTGTTGATCACCATATCCCATTGCAGGAAGTAAAGTTCCAATATTAGGATAAATTTGAAAAGTTTCGGCTAACTTGCCTACCGCAAATTCTCTTGGGTCCACTAATTCACCAGCTCCACATTTCTTAGCTGCTACAGTACCAGCACCTATTTTCATTTCACCATGAGTTAAAGTTGGCCCATCTTCTACAACTAATACTTTCTTACCGCGAACTAATTCCGGTTTATCTATTGTAAGTGGAGAAGCACCATCAACAACAATTGCATCAGGATTAACTTTAACTATATTTTCACGAACTGTTTGTATATCTTCAGCATTAGCAGAATCCATTTTGTTAATTACAACATAATCAGCCAAACGTAAAGTAGCTTCACCGGGGTAATATGATAATTCATGACCTGGTCTGTGTGGATCAACAACTGTAACCATTAAATCAGGCTTGTAAAATGGAAAATCATTATTTCCACCATCCCAAAGAATAACGTCACAACCATCCGGATCGTTTTCGGCAGCGCGAACAATAGCTTCATAATCAACACCAGCATAAATCACATTACCTCGAGTTACATGTGGTTCGTACTCTTCCATTTCTTCAATTGTACAATTATGTTTGGCTAAATCTTCAACAGTAGCAAAACGTTGAACTTTTTGAGCAACTAAATCACCATAAGGCATTGGATGGCGAATAGCAACGACTTTAAGTCCTTGTTCCATTAATAATTCAATGATTCTACGAGAAGTTTGTGATTTACCACAACCAGTACGTACAGCACCAACAGCAATAACCGGTTTAGTACTTTCAATCATTGTTTTTTCCGGACCTAATAATACAAAATTTGCACCGGCAGCATTAACTAATGCACTTAAGTTCATTACATACTGGTAAGGAACATCGCTATATGAAAATACGCAGTCTTCAACTGCTAATTCTTTAATTAATTTGGCTAAATCATCTTGAGCATAGATTGGAATTCCATCAGGATATAAACTTCCGGCTAATTCCGCAGGATATTTTCTTCCGTCAATATCTGGAATTTGAGCAGCAGTAAAAGCAACAACATTATAATCATCGTTGTCTCTGTAATACGTATTAAAGTTGTGGAAATCTCTTCCAGCGGCTCCGATTATTAAAACATTTTTCTTAGCCATAATTCCTCCTTTTTATTTTTGATTAATTTTTAAAATTGTCCAACAAAGTTAATTTTTAAACTTACATTTCATAATTTAAACAAGCAAAGTTTAAGTTCCTAACGCCTTAACATCTTTTAACAAATGCCTAATTATATGATAATTACAGAAATTCGAAAAAAAAGCAAGAAAACATGTTAAGAAACATACATATTTTTTACTTACATGTTTAAGGGTTTGAACATTTTACAGAAAAGATAATTTAAATTAGTATAATCAAGAGTATTTATATAAATTGGGTTAAATGAATTTTCTAGCACATATTTATCTATCCGGCGAAAATGAGGAAGTTAAAATTGGTAATTTCATAGGTGATTATGTTAAAGGAAAAGCATTTCATATTTATCCTGATAATATTAAAAAAGGAATACTCTTACACCGTTTTATCGATAGTTTTACAGACCATAGTACTCATACCATAGATGCAAAACAATTATTTGCATCAAAATATAGAAAATATGCCGGTATTGTAATTGATATTGTTTACGATCATTTTCTAGCAAGCAATTGGAGCAGGTATTCTTTTGAACCATTGGAAGAATTTATAGCTAACTTTCATGATTTATTACTCAGAAGTAATGAAATGCTTCCAACACAAGTCCAGGATTTTGTGCCTAAATTAATTCAAAATGAACGCTTATACTCTTATAGAGAGATTGGTGGAATTTGGTCCGTATTAAAAACTATGCCTAAATACACAACACTGCCTGATCATACTGATTTTGCCATTGAGACTCTAAAAAACAATTATGAATTCCTAAAACAGAATTTCTTCTTATTTTTCTCGGATATCATATATTACATAAAAACAGTACATAATATCGATATCAAAGGGATTTAACCCTTATTTAACATAATCAAGCTTTTATTTTTAGTCTTTTTTCAGTAATTTTGCAATTCCTGAAAAATCCTTATTTAAATTACCAATACCTGTTTAAAGGATTTAACTGAACTGTAGCTAGCATTTTTTTGTTGCAGTAATAGTAAGAATTTTGAAAAATTGATAGCGCGATGGACCATTATACAGCAGATGAAAAAGTTCAAATTACCCAAAAATCACAAGTTGTTTTAGATCTAATACTTGAAGAAAATCCTACTTTAAAAGACATATTACTAGATTCTGAAAATGAAGTTCAGGTCATTAATTCTATCAGAACTTGGGTAGAAAAAGAATTAAAGAAAAGTGATTTAGCTTATCAATATTATAAAAAAGAAGTTTCAGGACGCGAATATTTTGTAAAAATCAACTGGCCTGAAATAGCTGCTATCCGAATTCTTGATTATATTGACCACAATAATCATGAATATATTGATTTAAATCTTCGAGGAAAAAAAGGTATAAATACTCCTTTTAAAATCCTTTGGCTTGCTGCAAAACATGGAATTGGTGGTGGTAAGTACTTTTTCTTTGTTGATATGCTTGAACTGTTTCGTCAGTTTTCAGGTTACAAAGAATATATTTCTCCTTCTAAAGAACAAATTGAACTGTGGATGAGCAAACATCCAAGCGGTTTGGATGAACATATCGTTAAAAGAAGAGAAAAAAATAAAGAACGAATTGCTAATATAGTTGTTGATTTAATAGATTCTGGTAAAATAAAAAGTGTAAGATATACTTTTGAAAACGGATTAACAAAAGACCAAAAGTTAAAACAAGTATATGAATGGTGGAACACCAAGTTATTTCACTTAAAATTTGCAGTTAGGAATCCTGACCTTCTTAACAAAATGCTCGAAAACTCTTTAAGTAAAGAGACGATGGAAGTACTTAAAGAAGCTGAAGCAGAAGGAATCCCTTTTTTTATTAACCCATACTATCTATCATTACTTGATGTCGATAAATCGTATGGAAATTATGCAGATGCTGCAATTCGAGATTATATTATCTATAGCAAAGAGCTCATAGATGAGTTTGGTCATATAGTAGCTTGGGAGAAAGAGGATATTGTAGAACCTGGAAAGCCAAATGCAGCCGGTTGGTTATTACCTTCCGATCATAACGTACATAGAAGATATCCCGAAGTTGCAATACTTATACCAGATTCTATGGGAAGAGCATGTGGAGGATTATGTACGTCTTGCCAAAGGATGTATGATTTTCAAAGAGGGAATCTGAATTTTGATTTAGACACGCTTAAACCTACAGAAAAATGGCCAGCAAAGCTCAAGAGACTTTTAGAGTATTTCGAAAACGATACCCAGTTACGAGATATCCTTATTACCGGAGGAGATGCTTTAATGAGTTCTGATAAGTCGTTAAAAAGGATATTGGATGCAGTATATGATATGGCTGCCAGCAAGAAAGAAAAAAACAAAACTTTAAAGAATGGGGAGAAATATGCTGAAATGCTTCGTGTAAGGCTTGGCAGTAGATTACCGGTTTACCTTCCCCAGCGTATTACTGATGAGTTAGTTGAAATTCTTGCAGAATTTAAGGAAAAGGCATCTAAAATAGGAGTTCAACAATTTGTTATCCAGACACATTTTGAATCAGCAATGGAGGTAACTCCGGAAGTAAAGGAAAGTATTCAAAAAATTATTAATGCAGGTTGGATTATAACAAATCAGCATGTTTTCACAGCAGCCTCGTCTCGCAGAGGACATACAAATAAATTGAGAAAAGTACTTAATGATATAGGTGTAATAACGTATTATACTTTCTCAGTTAAAGGGTATATGGAAAATTACAATAATTTTGCTACCAATGCTCGTGCGGTTCAAGAACAAATTGAAGAAAAGTGTATAGGCACAATCCCTGAAAAATATATAGAACAAATTCGTAAACGCCCTTTGACTTCTGGAAACTTAATTGATACGATTTCAACAATTAGAGAAAATGAAAAAGTTCCATTTCTATCAACTGACAGAAATGTATTAAATCTTCCCGGGGTTGGTAAGAGTTTAACTTATAGAGTTATTGGAATTACACAAAAAGGTAGGCGAATACTAAAATTTGATCATGACTCAACCAGGACTCACAGTCCAATTATTGATAAAATGGAAGAAGTAATCATTGTTGAATCCAAACCAATTGGCGAGTATTTAAGACAATTAGAGAAAATGGGTGAAAAGGCTGATGAGTATGATTCTATTTGGGGTTATTCAATTGGAGAAACTGAAAGTAGATTCCCGTTATTTGAATATCCAAACTATGAATTTGAGATTACTAAGAGTTTTTCTAATCTTGAAGTATAAAACACTATCTAAGTAGTTCTAATCTGCTAGCATCTAATCTTAATAGTATAAAAAGCATTATGGTAAATGCCCATAGTGAAGATCCTCCATAACTAAAGAATGGTAAAGGAATTCCAATTACTGGCACTAAACCTATTGTCATGCCTATATTAATAACTATGTGAAAAAATAAAACCGATACAACTCCATAACCGTAAATCCGACTAAATGCAGATCTTTGGCGCTCTGCAATTCCTATTAATCTATATAAAAAGAAAATAAATAAACCAACAACAAAAAATGTTCCCAGGAATCCCCATTCTTCTCCTATTGTGCAAAAAATAAAATCGGTACTTTGTTCAGGTACAAAATCAAATTTTGTTTGTGTTCCCCTTAAAAATCCCTTACCTAAGAATCCACCGGAGCCAATTGCAATTTTTGATTGATTTACATTGTATTCTACACCAAATGGATCGGATTCCAATCCTAAAACAACGTTGATTCTTTTTTGCTGGTGTTCTCCCAGGAAATTATTAAAAACATAATCAACAGAAAATGTAAATACTATTGAACTTAATAGAAATATCAATAGTAATATAACATTCCTTACTTTATATCTTATTGATAAAATAATATAAACAAAGGCAGAAAATCCAAGAGAGGCTAATATGATATAATAGTAAGTAAGTCCTAAATTAAAGTATACATTTATCCCGTATAAAATGGCCGTACTAAAAACCAGAATTCCAAATCCAATTGCAGCGTTTTTAAGTTTTCGGTTTAAAAACCAAAAAATGATAAATACAATGCCTATTGATAAAAGTATTATTAATAGTTTCTCTAAAACTAGTGCCAGCACAAACAACAAAACAATAAATAACCCCAATAATAATACGCTTGCCGAAAGTCCTTCGCGATAAAGAACCAAAATAAATGTGAAATAAACCAGCGCTGATCCCGTATCATTTTGAAGAAAAATTAGTAATGCAGGAAGTAATATTATCGCAGCAACTCTAACATAGGCCTTCATTGTATTTAGCTGCACATTAAATGTGCTTAAATATCTTGCCAACGCCAATGCAGTCGCAATCTTTGCGAACTCAGCCGGTTGAATCCTAAAGCTTCCTAACTCAAACCATGATTTTGCTCCATGAACCTCCCTACCAAAAATCAAAACGGCTATTAAAAGAAATATCATGATTCCGTATACTAAATATGCAAAGTAAGAATAAAAGTTAATATCTATTATAAATACAAAAAATGCTATAACCAGGGCTGCAGAAATCCAAACCAGTTGTTTACCATAACGCTGACTAAAATCAAAGATGCTTTGGTGTTCTTCATTATACACAGCCGCATAAATATTTACCCAGCCAAGAAAGACTAAAACTAAATAAATAGTTACTGCCAACCAGTCAATATTACTCCATATGTTGATCCTTCTTTGCATTATAATTTATTTCTGCATTTAAAACGTACTCTTCCCACCAAGGAACAGCTATCGAATCATTTAAATATTTTTCAATCATTAATTTTGCCATTGGCGTTGCCCAGGTTCCTCCAAAGCCACCATTTTCAATATACACAGCAATTGCAATTTTAGGATCCTCTTTTGGTGCAAAGGCTACAAAAATTGAATGATCTTCACCATGCGGATTTTCAGCTGTCCCAGTTTTACCGCATACGGTAATACCCGGTATTTTGCCTCTCCAAGCCGTACTACCCGTAGAGTAATCTTCATTTACAGCGAGATCCATTCCATTTATAACTGCTTCAAAATAACTGGAATCAATCATGGTATAGTGTTTTTCGTAAAATCTTTCATCTAATTCGTAATCTCCTTCAATCTCTTTTACAATATGCGGAGTATAATAATACCCGCGGTTTGCAATAGCTGCTGTCATATTAGCCATTTGTAACGGTGTTGTTCCTAATTCCCCCTGCCCTATTGACATGGAAATAAGTGTCAATGAACGCCATCCGTTTTCTCCATAAACCCTGTCATATGTTTGCTTGGTTGGAACAATCCCCTTCAGTTCGTTATTAAAATCACTATTTAGATTTTGTCCAAATCCAAATGATGTAACGTATTCTCTCCAACGATCAAAAGATTCTCGCGTAGAAGAATATTTTTTATTATCCAAAATATTTCTGAAAACGTGTCCTAAATAATTATTACAGGACATTTGGATTGCTTCGACCAAATTAACGTTTGGTTTATGTGAATGACATCCCATTCTAAAACTTCCTGAATAATACGCTCCATGACATTCATATTTTGTATTCGGAAAAACAACCCTTTCCTGCAAACCAATCAACATATTGATTGCTTTAAATGGAGAGCCAGGTGGATATTGAGCCATTAGTGCCCTGTTAAATAAAGGCATTAAGGTATCATTTGTTAAAGTTGCAAAGTTTTTTGTTCTAATCCTACCAACCAAAAGTTCCGGATTATAAGTTGGTGAAGAAACCAAAGCAAGAATTTCACCGGTTGATGGCTCCAAAGCAACTATGCTGCCTATCTTATTCTGCATTAATTTCTCTCCATAAGCCTGTAATTCAATATCAACAGTAGAAATTATATTTGATCCGATTTTAGCTTTTTTATCTAATCGACCATTTGCATATGTTCCTTTGATACGGTTATGGACATCAACCAAATAAACATTTACGCCCTTTTGCCCTCTTAAATGTTCTTCATATGATTGTTCTATACCACTAATTCCAACATAATCACCTAATTTATAATATTCATCATTTTTTATGATTTTTTCATTCACTTCACCAACATAACCTAATAAATGAGCTGCATTTTCTGTGGTATATTTTCTTAAAGTACGAGCTTGGACAAAAAATCCCGGATATTTATATAGTTTTTCCTGTAATGTTGCATAAGTTTTTGAAGAAACTTGTTTTAGAAAAATTGAAGAATTATAGTATGAATACTCTTTTGCTCTTTTTAAGTTCTCATCAACATATTCTTTACTAATATCCAGAATTTGGCAAAATTCCGTTGTGTCAAATGACTTAAGTTGTTGTGGAACAACCATTATATCGTAAGCTGCCTCATTATAAACTAAAAGTGTACCTTCTCTGTCGTAAATTAACCCTCTTGCCGGAAACTGAGTAACGTAACGTAAAACATTACTACTAGCAGTTACTTTATAAGTATTATCTACAACTTGCAGTAAGAATAATCTTATAATAAAAACTAACCCTATTAGGATGATTATAAATCGAATTACATGTCTTCTATTAGCAAAAGAATCCAAAGCAACATTTATTTATGTACTTACCGCCTGGTATCTTTTCTATAAAAATACTGACTGATTAGTACTAATATGATTGTAAATATAGAACTTAAAATGGCTCTTGCAAATGTGGCAAAAAAGTACGTAAATCTAAACACTTCTATGTAAAATAAAAAGAGATGATGGATCAAAACTAAAATTACTGAGTATCTTATAAACCAGCTTGCTCCATAATACCTCAACTGAGGCAAAGTTTCCGATTCATAACCATCTCTAGGTGAAATAATTTTTAATACATAAGGTCTGAAAAAAGCCATTACTACAGTTGCTGAACTATGCATTCCAACAGTACTTGAGAATAAATCAATCGTTAAACCAAGAGCAAATGCAATTATTAATAAAAACCATTTGGGTGTTTCAAATGGCACAACCAAGATCAATAGTACATAAATGTAAGGATTTATATAACCACTGAACTGAATATTATTTAAGATAAATACCTGTAAAAATACAAGCAAAACAAAACTCAGAATATATCTCGGTAATAGCTTAATCATTCTTATCTGCTTGTTTTTCTAGTTTCTTTCTTTCTGCCTGCAACAAGTTTCCAATCACGTTAACGTTATTTAATCGTTTGAAATCGGTAGATAATTCAACATCAATTTCATAGAAACTACCTGCTTTTTCTTCAAAATCCTTAATGTATCCAATTAAAATACCTTCAGGAAATATAGTTGAAAATCCACTGGTAATTATTGTATCTCCCCTCTGAATATCGGCGTGTAGCGGAATTTCGTTTAAAACTGCGGTTTGATAATCTTCCCCTTTCCAATTTAATGATCCAAAATATCCGTTTTTCTGTACTTTGGCGCTAATTCGTAAATCAAGATTTAAGACCGATATAACTGTTGCATAGTTTTTTGAAACCCCTTTAATAACCCCTACAATATTACCATTTGAAACCACAGCCATTTCCGGTCTTAATCCTTGCTGTTTTCCTTTATTAAGTGTTAAAAAATTATGTTTTTTATTAATAGAGTTATTTATAATTCTTGCCGATGTATACTTATAACGTTGATTTAAAACAGTATCATTAACTGACCTGAAAAATATCTCGTCTGATTTATAAGTTGATTCAATTATATTTAACAGCCGTGTATTTTCTTCAGCTAAGCGTTTATTTTCTTCAGCCAATGATAAATACTGTTTTAACTTAGTTGTTTTTGTATAAAAGTTTCCTGCAAACTGCCTTGTAAAATTCACAAAACGTGCTTTGTGGAAATTATTGTTATTAAATAACAAAGTAAACGAGAAAACTTCAATTAGAATGAATAGAAGTAAAAAATGGATCCGTAATAAAAAATTAAGTAAACTTCTCATATTCTATTCACCCTGCTATACTTTATCTCATTAAATAAGTTAATTTATCGGCATTTTTAAGTGCTATTCCTGTTCCGCGCGCAACAGCATGTAAAGGATCTTCAGCAACATGAAATTGAATTCCTATCTTATCCGTAAGCCTTTTGTCCAAACCACGCATCAATGCTCCACCACCTGCGAGATAAATTCCATCGCTTACAATATCTGCATATAATTCAGGTGGAGTTTGTTCCAATACTCCAAGTATTGCAGTTTCAACCTTTGATATTGATTTATCTAAACAGTGTGCAATTTCCTGGTATGAAACAGGTATTTCTACAGGCATCGCTGTCATTAAATTTGGACCACGAACTACGAAATCTTCCGGTGGGTTTTCCAATTCAGCTAGACAAGAGCCAACGTTAATCTTAATTTCTTCTGCTGTTCTTTCCCCAATTTTAATGTTATGCTGATGACGCATATATGATTGAATATCGGCAGTAAATGCATCGCCTGCAATACGAATTGATTTGTTACTTACAATACCTCCTAATGCAATTACAGCTACTTCTGTGGTTCCTCCTCCAATATCAACAACCATGCTTCCTTTTGGCTCTTCAACATCAATTCCCATTCCGATTGCAGCAGCCATAGGTTCATAAATCATATATACATCACGACCTCCTGCATGTTCAGAGGAATCTCGTACAGCACGCATTTCAACTTCCGTACTACCGGATGGAATACAAACTACTAGTTTTAAAGAAGGTGCAAATATTTGGGTTTTACTATTTATCATTTTAATCATACCGCGGATCATTTGTTCCGCTGCATTAAAGTCAGCAATAACTCCATCTTTTAGCGGACGAATAGTACGAATATTAACGTGCGTTTTTCCATGCATTTGCCGTGCCTTTTTACCAATTGCTACCAACTTTCCTGAAGTTTGTTCAACAGCAACTATGGAAGGTTCGTCCACAACAATTTTATCATTATGAATAATGATGGTATTAGCGGTACCTAAGTCCATTGCTAATTCTTGTGTAAAAAATGAAAATAATCCCATTATGCTCTTTTGTATTTAATTAATCTCTAATAATTTAGTGTTTAAAATGTCTTGTTCCGGTAAATACCATTGCCATATTGTTAGCATTACAAAAATCAATAGATTCCTGGTCGCGAACCGAACCTCCGGGTTGAATGACTGATTTTATGCCTGCCTCATTTGCGATCTGAACAGAATCCGCAAAAGGGAAGAAAGCATCAGATGCCATCACAGCACCATTTAAGTCAAACTTAAAACCAGCGGCTTTAATTATGGCCTGTTTTAATGCATCAATCCTTGATGTTTGACCCACTCCGCTGGCACATAACTGTTTATTTTTTGCTAAAACTATAGTATTTGATTTAGAATGCTTAACTAATTTATTTGCAAATATTAAATCTTCTATTTCTTCTTTTATTGGTTGCTTTTTAGTTGAGGTTTTCAGATCAGCTTCTGTCTCCATCTTCAGATCTTTATCTTGTACTAACGCTCCATTTAACATAGATCTATATTGATTTTTTGAAAAATCAAACATTTTCTGAACCAAAATAATTCTGTTCTTCTTTTTCTTAAGAACTTCCAAGGCGTCATCCGCATAAGATGGGGCAATTATTACTTCAAAAAATATTTTATCAATCTCAATGGCAGTATCCATATCAACTTCTTTATTTGTAATTAGGATTCCTCCAAAAGCAGAAACAGGATCTCCAGCTAAAGCGTCATTCCATGCATCAACCAATTTTTCACGAGATGCGGCTCCACATGCGTTATTATGTTTTAAGATTGCAAATGTAGTTTGATCAAATTCAGCTATTAACTGAACTGCCGACTCAATATCCAACAAATTGTTATATGAAATTTGCTTTCCATGTAATTGATCAAAGACTTCAGTTAAATCACCAAAGAAAGTTCCATTTTGATGTGGATTTTCTCCGTATCGTAATTCATTTCCTGATAGCAAGCTTTGTTTAAAAACAGGCTTTTGAAAATCTGTATTAAAATAGTTAAAAATTGCTGTATCATAATGAGATGAAATATTAAATGCCTCTGAAGCAAATTTTTTACGATCTTCTAATACAGTTTTTCCACTCTTTTCTTCTAATAAATCAATCAAATCTTGATATTGATTTTTAGAAGGAACAATAACGGTATCTTTAAAATTCTTTGCAGCAGCTCGTATTAATGAAATTCCACCAATATCAATTTTTTCAATAATATCTTGCTCTTTGACTCCGGATGCTACAGTATCTTCAAAAGGATACAAATCTACGATAACCAGATCGATTTCAGGAATCTGGTATTCTTTCAATTGTTGTTTATCCGAATCGTTATTACGACGAGCTAAAATTCCCCCAAAAACTTTTGGGTGTAAAGTTTTTACTCTTCCCCCAAGAATTGATGGATAATCAGTTATATCCTCAACAGCTATAACATTTACTCCTAGCTTTTCAATAAATTGTTTGGTTCCTCCTGTTGAATAGATCTGAACTCCCAGTTCATTTAACTTTTCAATGATCGGTTCTAAGTTACCTTTATCAAAAACCGATATTAACGCTGATTTGATTTGCTTTAAATCGTTCATTTACACTTCTTTGTTAAAATCTACAAAATTAAATAAAATATTTGGTACTATTAGAACTAGATAAGTTAAAATACCGCAAAATCCCAACGAAATGAACTATTCTAATAATTGTTCGAAAATATAAATAATACGCCAAAAAAAAAATCACTTATTGTATATTTGTTAAAAATCTTTTAAAAACCAAGATTTAGCTTACTATGCTATTTTTTAATTTAATAAAAGAAAGTTTCTTATTTGCAATAAACGCTTTAAAAGTTAATAGGTTAAGAACTCTGTTAACATTATTGGGTATTACAATTGGAATATTTGCGATAATCTCAGTTTTTACAGTGTTAGATTCACTGGAAAATACTATTCGAAATAGTTTATCATCTTTAGGAGACGATATTGTTTATGTTCAAAAATGGCCTTGGGCTCCTCCGCCTGGCGAAGAATATAAATGGTGGGAATATCTAAATCGTCCTGTTCCTACATTGGATGAATTTGAAACATTAAAAAAACGATCTGAAAAAGCGGATGTTATCAACTTTGGAGCATCTACATTACGAAATGTTAAATATAAAAGCAATACGAGAGAAAATACAATTCTTTGGGCAAATGCTCATGAATTTGAACACATTAGAGCTTTTGAACTTGAAGATGGCAGATATTTTACACCGTTTGAATCCTTAGCAGGCAAGAATATTTGTCTAATCGGACATCAGGTAGCTAACGATCTTTTTCAAGGAATTAATCCTGTTGGAAAAGAAATTAAAGTCCAAGGTAGAAAAATTACTATTGTTGGTTTAATAGCTAAAGAAGGTAAAGATATTCTTAATAGTGGAGGAAGTTTAGATGAAATGATCATTCTCCCCATCATTTACGCTAAAACCATTATGAATATAAAAAGTGAAAATACAAATCCATACATTATGGTTAAAGCAAAACCAAACGTGACAGTTCCCGAATTAAAGGATGAATTAACGAGTATTTTAAGATCCGTAAGAACATTAAATCCAAGACAAAAGGACAATTTTGCTCTGAATCAGTCGAGTGTTTTAAATTCTGCTTTGAATAGTATCTTTGCTGTAATCAATGTTGCCGGGTGGTTAATCGGTGGATTTTCAATTCTGGTTGGAGGTTTTGGGATCGCTAATATTATGTTTGTATCGGTGAAAGAAAGAACGAATTTGATAGGAATTCAAAAATCTTTGGGAGCAAAACGTAAATTTATATTATTTCAGTTTTTATTCGAAGCAGTTATGCTATCGCTAATTGGAGGAATTATAGGTCTGTTTTTAATATTTATAGGAAGTGTAATTGCAAGTAATAAAGTTGAACTAGAAATTACTTTAACACTTAGTAATATTATTCTCGGATTGCTAATTTCAATAATCATTGGAATGATCTCAGGAATATTTCCATCTTATAAAGCTGCAAAGCTTAATCCTGTAGAGGCAATAAATACTACTTTCTAATAATTTGGCAGTTTTAGTTAAGAAGAACATAAATCAAGTATTTATACTTATCTATTTCCCAAAATCTATTTATAACTTAGTTTTTATTTTTTTCTCTTTTATGCATGCATAACTTACTTAATTTTGCCGCTATGAGCCTCAAAGAATTGAATAAAGAAGAATTGTTAAAAAAAATATCTGAGCTTGAAAAAGAGCTCAGCAAATTAAAGCAAGATAAGCAACCTAAGGAAAGGCAATTTAAATCTCTTTTTAAAAATCTTTCAGTAGCTTTGTCACTTCACGAAATTGTTCTGGACAAAAAAAATAATCCAATTGATTTCATATTCCTCGAGGTCAATCGCGAATATGAAAAAATTACACAATTAAAAGCTAATGAAATAATTGGCAAAAACTATACAAAAGTTATACCTAATCCTGAACAAAAATGGATTGATTTATATGGTAAAGTTGCATTAACCGGAAAGCCTGTTACAATTATTGATCACTCTGAATATTTAAATAAATATTGGGAGGTAAAAGCTTTTTCTCCTAAAAAAAATCAGTTTGCTGTTGCCTTGACAGATATCACAGAAAAAAGAAAAGCAGAAGCTGAACTTGAACAAGCCAATAAAAAATACAGATCGTTATTTGAGCAATCAGGTGATGGTATCGCAATTCATGATACAGATGGCAATATTATAGATGTTAATAGTAAAATTTGCGACCTATTTGGTTATTCTAAAGAAGAGTTCACTAAATTAAATGTTATAGATTCACACCCCAAAATTGATTCTGTATTAGAAAAAGGTAAAAATGCATTTAAAAAACTATTGGATGATGGCTTTACAGTAATGGAGAATCAGTTTATAACAAAAAACGGCAAAATAATACATGGTGAAATTTCTTCGAAAGTCGTTAAATTCAATGGACATAGGTTATGTTATGCCATTTTTCGAGATATTACTTTAAAGAAAAAAGCAGAAGAAGAAATTAAAAAGCAAAATGAGGAATATCTTGCTACTAATGAAGAATTAAAAGAAAGCTTTGAACGTATTCATACTATCAACTCGGAATTGGAAGAAGCTAAAGAGCAGTTAGCAATAAGCAAGGAGCGTTTAAACTTGGCAATCGAAAGTGCTAATTTAGGAGTTTGGGACTGGGATATAAATACCGGCGAATTACATTTTAATAAAATTTGGTATGATATGAAAGGGTATACTCCAGACGAAATTATACCACACATTGACAAATGGAGAAAAATTGTTCATCCAGTAGACCGCATAAATATAGAAAAATTGATCGATGATCATTTTAATGGGAAAACAGCTTTTTATGAAGCTGAATTCCGAGTAAAAAACAAAGATGGAGAATGGATGTGGATTAGTGATAAAGGAAAGGTCATTGAAAGAGATAAAAATAATAATCCAGTCCGAATGTGCGGAATACATATGGATTTTACTGAAAGAAGAAAAGCTCAGGAAGAATTAAAGGAAAGTGAAAAAAAACTAAAAGAAGCGCAACGAATGGCTCGTTTGGGCCATTGGTATTGGGATGTTAAAACTGGCGATGTGGAATGGTCTGATGAAGTTTATAACATATTTGAGTTAGACTCTAATGAGTTTACGCCTCAAATAAATTCAATACTTGAGTTATCTCCATGGCCAGAAGATAATCAACGTGATCAGGAATTAATTCAAAAGGCCATTAAAAGCAAAGAACCTGGTAAATATGAACAAAAATTTTTAAAACCAGATGGCAGCATTGGTTACTATAGCTCCACCTTCGAAGGAATATATGATGAAAATGGAGAGCTAATTGCCATGAAGGGAGCTGTACAGGACATTACAGAAAAGAAAACTGCAGAAATTGCATTACAAGAAAGTGAAGAAAGATATAAACATTTGGTAGAAACAGCCTCTGACGCAATATACTTAATGTCCGAAGATGGTCGTATAATTGATACTAATAATTCAGCTTGTCAGATGCTAGGTTGGACAAAAGAAGAGATACTGAAATTAACAATCGAAGATGTTGATCCTAATTATCCGTTAGAAGATTTTTTAAAATTCTGGAAAGAAACCCCTTTTGACTATCAACGGATTTTTGAAACTACTCATAAAAAAAAGGATGGAAGTTTAATCCCAATAGAAATTAGCGGAAAAAAGTATAAAATCGGCGAGCAAATATTTTATTATGGTGTAGCCAGGGATATTATTGAAAGAAAAAAGACAGAAGAAATAATAAAACATGCTGAAAGAAGATTTAGAGCAATCATAGAAAATGCTCAGGATGCAGTTGTGGTAATCGATATCGAAGGTAAGTTTACTTATGCAAGCCCCAATGCTTTGAAACAATTTGGGTATGAAGAAGCAGATATCCAACACCATTTCGGTAGTGAATTTACCCATCCGGACGACCTATCAATGGTACTAGAAAATTTACATAAAATAATAGAAAACCCTGAATTACAAAAAACTTTACAATATCGATTTAGAAAAAAAAATGGAGAATACCGTTGGATAGAAACTACTTTCACTAATTTACTAAATGACAAAGCGGTAAACGGCATTGTCTTGAATTTTAGCGACATAACTGAAAAGAAAAAAGCAAATGAAGCATTAAAAAAGAGTGAAGAACAATATCGTAATATTTTCGAAACAGCAGCAAATTTAATCACTTCTGTAAATAATGAAGGAATTATAGTAGATTGTAATAATCAAATTCATCATTTTTTAGGATATGAAAGGGATGAAATCATTGGCCAGCCAATGGCTAAGATTATTCATCCAGATTTTATGCCAAAAGCTGAAGAATCTTTAAAAGAAATACTAAAAACCGGTTTTTCTTACAACCAAGAATATAGAATGGTAAAAAAAGATGGCCGATTAATCGATGTTTCAATAAATTCATCAGGAGTTAATAAAGCGAATGGTTTTTATGACAGGACCATTTGTATAATAAGCGATATAACTTTCCGCAAAGAAACCGAACAGGAACTAAAGAACAAAAATGAAGAGTATTATGCATTGAATGAGGAACTAAGAGAAAGCATTGATCGTATCAAAAATATAAATGTAGAACTGGAAGAAGCTAAAGAAAAAGCAGAGGAAAGTGATCGGTTAAAATCAGCTTTCCTAGCTAATATGAGTCATGAAATACGCACACCAATGAACGGTATTATTGGATTCTCCGAGATGTTTTTAAGATCTGATATTGGAAATGAAAAACGGAATTTTTATGCACAAGTAGTTATAGATAGTGGAAAGCAACTACTTAATATTGTAAATGATATCTTAGATATATCCATGATCGAGTCTAATACCTTAAAACTTACTGAAACTGAAGTTGAAATAAACGAATTAATAAATGAGCTATTCGCATTTTACAAACCACAATTCGATAGTTCCAATATTAAGTTCCATATTTATAAGGGTCTTAACGATAATGAAAGTATCATTAAAACAGACAAACAAAGGTTAAGACAGGTAATCTCTAATTTGATGAGTAATGCAATTAAATTTACCCAGGCTGGTCATATCAAACTTGGTTATGGATTAGAGGATAATAATCTTTTATTTTATATTGAAGATACCGGTATTGGAATTCCAAAAAAGGAACAAAACAAAATATTTGAGCGTTTCCGACAGATTGATATGGATTCTAACCGACTGTATGGAGGAACTGGTTTAGGCTTATCCATCTCGAAAAAACTAGTTGAATTGTTGGGTGGCAAAATTTGGGTTGAATCAGATAATAAAAATGGCTCAAAATTCTACTTTACCATTCCTTATGATACTATGAAGAAGATAAAATCGAACGTAAAACAACCAGAAAAAAAGAAAAAGGTGTTTACCATTTTAGTTGCTGAAGATGAAGAAATAAACTATCTCTATATAGATGAGGTTTTATCAGAATTGGATGTAAAATTAATTGCTTCAAAAAATGGTGAAGAAACGATCAAAATTTGTAAGGAAAATTCGTTTATAGACTTAGTACTTATGGATTTGAAAATGCCTATTATAGATGGTTACGAAGCAACTAAGGAAATCAAGAAATTTCGACCTGAACTACCAATTATTGCTCAAACAGCTTATGCCATGACCAGCGATAAAGAAAAGGCAGAAGAAGCTGGCTGCAATGGTTATTTATCAAAACCTATTCCTGCTCAAGATTTGATTAAAGTTATAAAAGAATATATGGATAAGAAAAAGTAATAAATATTGTTTTTATGATGTTAACTTGTTGTTAAATGACACTTTTATATCTTTTTTTAATTTATATTTATGCCCTAAAATCAAGTATTAACCAAATTAAAACCTAAATTCTATGATTAAAAAGGTATTAGGACTGTTTGTCGTGATTGCTATGATGGCATCATGTGCTAACAAAGAACAAAAAACTGAACAAGCTAACGAACAAGAAATAGTAAAACTTACTGTTGACGAAGTTGTTGGTGATATGTTAAGCCATGTTGACAAAGAAATTGTTATTAAAGGGACAGTTAACCATGTTTGTTCTCATGGTGGAAAAAGAATGTTCATCATAGGTGAAAACTCTGATCTTGCAATAAGAATAACCCCTAGCAAAGAAATAGGTTTGTTCGAAAAAGAATTAGAAGGAAGTGACGTTATAGTTACGGGTGTTTTTAAAGAATTAAGAATCGATGAAGCTTACGTTGTTTCTTTAGAAAAAGAACTCAGCGAAGGCATTGATAACGAGGCTTTTCACGATCATTCTGGCGGAACACATGATGAAACTGAAGAACATGATGATGAAAAGAAAGCTCAAATTGAGGCAATGAGAGAAAAAATAGCTACTTCAGAGAATGGATATTACTCACAGTTCTGGGTTGAAGCAAGTAAATTCGAAGTTAAAGAATATGATCATGACCATGCACATGATGATCATGACCACGAAGGTGACCACGATCATGATCATGCGGAAGGCGAAGAACACACCCATTAAAAATATTTAAACTTATTAAGATTGTCCGAAGGTTTAACAATCTTCGGACTTTTTAAATCTAAAAAATGAAGCTAAGAAAACTAAACAGGAATCTACATCGTGATCTGGGATATATTTTCTTTTTTTTAACAGTAATATATGGTTTATCAGGAATAGCATTGAACCATATTGATGACTGGAATCCCAGTTATGTGGTAAAATATAAAGAACTAAAAATCGATAAACCACTTAAAAAGGAAAATCTTAATCGACGTAATGTAATTTCTTTGCTACAAACTTATACTCCCCAGGAAAAATATAAAAACCACTATTTCCCAAATGAAGCAACATTAAAAATTTTTATCAAAGACGGGAATGTAAATTTGGATTTAAATACGGGAGAAGGATATATAGAAACTTCAAAACGTCGCCCTATCTTCCATCAGGCTAATTATTTACACTACAATCCCCATAAATTATGGACTTGGATATCTGATATTTATGCGGTATCGCTTATTATTCTTGCTTTTACCGGATTATTTATTTTAAAAGGTAAAAATGGAATTACCGGAAGAGGTGCCTGGTTAACTTCTATCGGAATTATAGTTCCGATCATTTTTCTTTTAATTTACTACTGGAAAGTATTTTAGAAGAATGCAAAAACTGATCTTCCTATCATCAGATAAATAAATAATCCCATAATATCATTTACAGTTGTAATAAATGGTCCTGTTGCCAAAGCAGGATCAATTTTAAATTTATCTAAAGCCATAGGAACAAACGTTCCAAACATAGAAGCAAAAACAATTACAGAAAATAAAGCTGCACTAACCGTAATGGTCAATTCAAACGAATCGGTAAAGAAATAATTATATGCAAATATTACAGTAGATAGGATAACACCATTAATTGCTGCTACACCCAACTCTTTTAATAATTTTCTTCCGATACCTTCAAAACCCATAGAGTTACTTGCTAAAGCCTGCACAATTATTGATGATGATTGTACTCCAACATTACCTCCCATCGCTGCAATTAACGGGATAAAAAATGCCATTTTTGGATTGACTCCCAGATCTACCTCATAAACACCCATTACCAAAGCAGCTATAATTCCACCAAACAATCCAATAAACAACCAAGGAATTCGTGCACGGGTTAATACCCAAGCACTATCGGATGATTCAACATCCTGGGTTATACCGGATACTAACTGATAATCCCGTTCCGCTTCTTCACGAATTACATCAACAACATCATCAATTGTAATGCGACCTACTAATCTATTTAATTGATCTACAACCGGTAATGCTACCAAATCATATTTATCCATTATATTGGCAACCTCTTCAGATGTAGTATCAGTCTTAACAGAAATTACATCGGTATCAATAATATTGGATATTTTTTTATTTGAAGAATTTAATAATAGCTTTTTTAATGATAAAGTTCCCTTTAATATCTCGTTGTCATCAATAACATATACATAGTAAATCTCATCAACATCCTCCGCTTGCTTTCGCATTTCCTTAAGGCAAGTCATTATAGTCCAGTTTTCATTAACTGTAATTAACTCCTTAGCCATTAAACCTCCGGCAGAATGTTCATCATAATTTAACAGATCTACAATATCTCCCGCTTGTTCTAAGTCATCTATATGTGATAATACTTCTTCCTGTTTTTCTTCAGGGAATTCCCCAATTACGTCAGCCGCATCATCCGAATCTAATTTATCAATAAATTGGGCAATTACTTCGTTTGGTAAAACTTTTAAGAACCGCTCTCTGTCATCTTCTTCCAACTCAACCAGTACCTCGGCAGCAACTTCCGGATCTAGCATTACGTGAATAAAGCGAGCTTCGTCAACATCCAATTCATCGTATATTTCAGCGATATCGGCAGGGTGAAGATCTTTAACCATTTCGAAGGCAGCAACTTCATTCTCATTTTCAATATAATTATGAAGTTGATCGACATACTCCTTTGTTAATTCGAATTGAACAGCCATGATTTGCTTGTTTTATTGGTCCTTACTTGAATCTATTAAGTTTGTCAGATTAATAAAATCTTCAACACTTAACTGCTCCGGGCGCTTTCCAAAGATTTCATTATCAGTTGGTAAATTTAACAAAATACTTTTTAAAGAATTACGTAAAGTCTTTCTTCTTTGATTAAATCCAAGTTTTACTATTCTAAAAAACAGTTCTTCGTTGCAATCCAATTTCTTTCTCTCGTTTCTTCTCAAATGAATTACTGCTGAATTCACTTTTGGTGGAGGATCAAAAACCTTTGGCCCAACTGTAAATAAATATTCTATATCATAAAATACCTGTAAAAAAACACTTAAAATTCCATAAGTCTTATTCCCATGTGATGATTTAATTCTGTCAGCTACTTCCTTCTGAATCATACAAACCACATCCATAACAATGTCGCGATTTTCTAAAATCTTAAAAAATATCTGACTTGATATATTGTATGGAAAATTTCCAATTATTGTTAGCGGCTGAGTAAAAGTCTCTTTTAATTCAAACTTCAGAAAATCCCTAAAAATCAAATTTTTACCTAAAGTTGGATATTTAATATTTAAAAACTCAAATGATTCTGAATCTATCTCTATTGCATAAAAATTTATATTCTCTTTTTCAATTAGTTTTGATGTTAGCACACCTGTACCCGGACCAATTTCTACAACCGTTTTTTGCTTAAACCCAGCGATAGCTTCAACAATCTTCCGAGCAATATTATCATCTTTTAAAAAATGTTGACCTAAACTTTTCTTTGGACGGACTGACATAGATTTATAATTAACAGATTGTCTAATTTGAAACTTAGAATCTCGAATATCCAGTTTGTAAAGATCGAAAAACTTAAGTCAATTCCAAACAATCTCAATACTTCTTATATCTTTGAAAAGATGAAGATAAACTTCTTGAACAAAAAAGTTATAAAGATCATAATTAGTATTATTTTAATCGCAATTTCATATGGATTTATTATTTACAAACTCATTAAATTTGATGAATTTAAAGAATTAAGTCTAAAAGATTTTTATCAACTTGGCAGAAGTTATATATATCTTATCATTGCTATTTTGCTTATGCCTATTAATTGGAGCATAGAAACAATAAAATGGCAATCACTAATTAAAAATATTCAAATCATATCTTTTTCTAGAGCTTTAAAGGCTGTATTTTCAGGTATATCGTTAGGAATCTTTACACCTAACAGAATAGGAGAAATTGGCGGGCGAATTTTTTATTTAAATAAAGGGAAACGAACTTTCGGATTGTTAGCTACAAGCCTTGGAAGCTTTTCTCAGTTATTAACAACAATAATAGCCGGCTTAGTAGGGTTTGCTATGCTTTTAATTTTCTTTCCTGATAAAACTAACATAAACCCAATTTTTGACGGGCTTTTTCTTATAGTGATCCTTATATTTCTGTTAATTTTAATATATCTCTACTTCAATGCAAAATTGTTAAATCCAATATTTCTGAAATTTTCATTTTTCAAAAAAAGACAAGACCAATTAAAATACTTTTCTAATACAAAGAATTCTTTATTGCTTAAAATTCTTTTTATAAGTATGGTCAGATATTTGATTTTTATTACTCAATTTTACTTGTTATTAGCCTTTTTAAATATTCAAATAAGCTTTCTTCAGGCCTTTATTTCTATTAGTCTTTTATATCTCTTTTCGACGATAATTCCTACCACAACCTTGTTGGAATTAGGAATTAAGGGCTCATTAGCAATTTTTTTTATCGGATTATTTTCTAATGATTTATTGCATATTGTACTAACAACCATGACTTTATGGCTTATAAACCTCGTAATTCCTTCAATCATTGGATCAATATTTTTTATAAAAAAAATTTTAATTAAATAATAATTGTTTACATTTGTAGAATAAAGGACATTTTAGTCTTTTATAATGAACCATCTTAAGCTCCTAAATACTGCATTTATACTAAGCATTATAACTATCATTTATAATGTGGTTGAAGGAATAATTTCAGTATATTTTGGAATAGATGATGAGGCTCTTTCACTTTTAGGATTTGGTAGCGATAGTTTTGTCGAGGTTATCTCAGGTATAGGAATTGCTCATATGGTATACAGGATGAAAAGTTCCAAAGTTGAACAACGAGATAAATTCGAAAGACAGGCATTAAGAATAACGGGAACAGGATTTTATATTTTAACATTTGGCATTTTGGCCGGAGCTGTTTTCATTCTTATAGAAAAGAATAAACCGGAAACGACATTTCCTGGGTTAATTATTTCAGGAATTTCAATTCTGACAATGTTTTTTTTAATGCGATATAAGTTATCAGTTGGTAAGAAATTAAAATCCGATGCAATTATTGCTGATGCAAACTGTACTAAATCTTGTTTGTACTTATCAATAGTATTATTAGCATCAAGTGGATTATACGAAATATTTAAAATAGGGTACATTGACATATTAGGATCTTTAGGTATAGCATGGTTTACTTTTAACGAAGGGAAAGAAGCCTTTGAGAAAGTAAGAAAAAATAAGCTAACCTGTTGTTGCAAAAAAAATTGTGATAACTAGAAATATTGTAAACAATTTTGTAATTTAGTTGTTTACTAAAAACAAGTCGGTTCCGAAAGCAAGGGTTAATAACAAGGTAATTTTTCTCATAATCATTTTCTTTAACGCTTTTGGGGCCGACTTTCTTAATTAAGGGAGGTCTATTATGTCATATTATTTCAATAAAATAATTTCAACAGATTTTGATTCAGCAATCGAAAAAGTTACAGAACTACTAAAATCAGAAGGTTTTGGTGTGCTAACAGAAATTGATGTTAAAAAAACTCTAAAAGAAAAAATTAATGTTGATTTCAGAAAGTATAAAATTCTAGGAGCATGTAATCCACCCAGTGCATTCAAAGCCCTTTCAAACGAACCTTACATTGGTTTAATGTTACCCTGCAATGTTGTTGTTCAAGAAACTAATGATGGTAAAATTGACATTTCAGCCGTTGATCCTTTAGCTTCAATGCAAGCTGTAAATAATCCACAATTAGAAGAGGTTGCAAAAGACATTCGACTTAAATTGGAACTGGTAATAAATTCACTTTAAAAATATGAAACGATTACGATTTAAATCCAGCCTTAAATGTAACGGCTGCGTTAATGCTATAAAACCTGGATTGGAAGCTATCAAGGATATCAAATTATGGAGAGTTTTTCTTGATGTGGAGGATAAAGTTATAGAAGTAGAAACCGATAAAGATGAAGAAGCTGTTGCAAATTCTGTTCAGCAGGTTGTTACAAATGCTGGCTATATTATTGAAAGATTGAGAGGTTAATTCTTATGAACTTCAGGAAGGAAACATATCAGGTTGAAGGGATGAGTTGTGCGGTTTGTACTCAAAATGTTGAATCTGTGCTGTCTTCTTTAAAGGGAGTAAATTCGGCTCATGTTAATTTCGCATCGGCCAGTGTTTTAGTTGAATTTAATGAAAAAGAAGTTTCTGAAAAAGAATTTCAAGAATCGATTGAAGGTATAGGCTATAAATTAATTATTGGTCAAAAAAATGACCCGATTTTCGAAATTCAGGAAAAGGAAAAACGCATTTTAAAGAAAGCTCGCGAAAAAGCACTATTTTCTAATTTGTTTGCACTTCCGGTTTTTATCCTTTCTATGTTTTTTCCTGATGTTCCTTATGCCAACTGGATTATGTTTATTCTGGCAATTCCTGTATTAAGCTGGTTTGGGCGAGATTTTTTTACAATTGCATATAAACAAGCAAGGCATGGCTCAACCAACATGGACACATTAGTCGCTTTAAGCACTGGAACTGCATTTTTATATAGTACATTTAATACCATTTTTCCTGAATTTCTGCTAACAAATGGAATTAAACCACACGTTTATTTCGAAGCCGTTGTAATTATTATTGCACTTATTCTCTTAGGCAGGTATTTGGAAGAAAAAGCTAAATCAAAAACTTCTGATTCCATTAAAAAGTTAATGGGGTTAAAAGTTAAGACAGCCCAACTACTTCAAAATAAAACAGAAAAAAAAGTCTCCATTGACGATGTAAAAATTGGAGATATATTGATTATTCGTCCAGGTGAGAAAATTCCTGTCGATGGTAAAGTAATTAACGGATCATCTTATGTTGATGAAAGTATGATAACCGGCGAACCTATTCCTGTTGAAAAAAAGGAAAATGATTACGTTATAGGAGCAACGGTAAATACAACAGGAAGTTTTAATATGGTAGCTGAAAAAATTGGAAAATATACAATGCTTTCCCAAATTATTGAAATGGTAAAAAATGCACAGGGTAGCAAAGCTCCTGTTCAAAAACTTGTAGATAAAATTGCATCCGTTTTTGTTCCTGTAGTAATTAGTTTGGCAATAATTAGTTTTATTCTTTGGTATTTGTTAGGACCAGATCCTAAAATTACTTACGCATTTGTAACTTTAGTAACTGTCTTAATTATAGCCTGCCCCTGCGCATTAGGACTGGCAACACCTACTGCCTTGATGGTTGGAATTGGTAAAGGTGCGGAGAACGGAATCTTAATAAAAAATGCAGAAACGCTGGAAACGGCTAAAAAGATTGATGTGGTTGTTGTTGATAAAACAGGTACCATCACAAAAGGGCAACCGGAAGTATCTGAAATAGTTTGGTTAAAAAGTGATATAAAGCGCAATGTAATTTTAGAAGATGTACTTGAAATTGAAAGAAAATCGGAACACCCACTAGCAGAGGCTATTGTAAAATACCTTGATCATTTATCCAACTCCAGTTTAAATATTGTACAATTTAAGAGTCAAACGGGACTTGGTGTTTCGGCTACCATATATGAAAACAATTATTTAATCGGAAATTACCAATTGATGAAAGAAAATCAGATTGATATAAATGAAGAACATCAGTACTTTGATCAGTTTGATAATTACGCACAGACTCTGGTTTTTATAGCCAAAAATAAAGTTTTAGTAGCACTTATTGCAATTTCCGATCAACTTAAGGAAAATTCAATATCAGCAATCAAAAGGCTTCAAAAAATGAATATTGAAGTTCATATGCTTACTGGCGATAATAAAAAAACAGCGCAATCAATAGCTTCAAAAACTGGATTAAATCATTACAAAGCAGAAGTCCTACCAAAAGACAAATTAGACTATATAAGTAATTTACAATCCCAAAATTTAAATGTAACCATGGTAGGCGACGGAATTAATGATTCTCCTGCACTTTCAAAAGCCGATGTTGGAATTGCAATAGGGCAAGGAACAGATATTGCAATGGAAAGCGCTGATATAACATTGGTAAAAGGAGATTTGGAAAAGATCGCAGCTTCAATCAAGTTGTCAAAAGCTACTTTTAAAACTATAAAGGAAAATTTATTCTGGGCATTTATTTATAATATTATTGCAATCCCCATTGCTGCAGGAATTTTGTATCCGATAAATGGTTTTATGTTAAATCCTATGATTGCTGGCGGAGCAATGGCTTTCAGTTCTGTATCTGTTGTTCTAAATAGCCTTCGTTTAAAAGTAAAACCTGTTTAGAATTAATAATTGTAGCATTACTCATAAAACAAAAGAAAATCGTTATCGTTAAAGTGTATATAACTAATACAAATGGAATATATATTAAAAAATAAAAAACTGTTTTCTTTCATATTTTGGCTTTGGGTAGCTATAATACTATATTTTACTTTAACACCCAGTAGTCCACAAATGAAAGTTGACGTTAAGGAACAGAGTTTTCGATTAGACTATTTATTGCACTTTCTGGTATATTTCAGCTTGTCCATTCTATATTTGCTATGGAAAGCTGATAATTTTTTAAATGTCAAAGTTAAGTACTTAATATACTTTTTAGGGGGAGCATTAATTGTATCCGGATTAATTGAATACGTTCAACTATACATTCCTGGAAGATCCTTCAATCCTATCGACTATTTATCTAATGCTGCAGGAATAATTTTAGGAGTTGTTATCCCAAAAATTATATTTAATAACATTTAGTTCCATACTCCTGCTATAGAAGTATCACAACCTTTACATTTTCCGTTAATAATATTATTTTGAGTAATTTTATAACCTTTTCGTTCAATAGCTAGTTTATTACAGCTTGGGCAATACGTATTTTGTGCGTTTGATCCGGGAACATTTCCAATATATACATAGTTTAACCCAGCGTCTTGCGCAATTTTATATGCATTGTTTAACGTTAGGATTGGTGTTGAAGGTAAATGAGTAAGTTTATACATTGGAGTAAACCTGCTGAAATGCAATGGAGTATTTTCAAATCCATTTTTATATAACCAGTTACACATCCGTTCTATCATATCCAAATTATCAGTCCATTCGGGAACAATCAAGTTGGTAATTTCCAACCATACACCTTCCTCTTTTAAAATCTTTAATGTATCTAAAATTGTCTGTAATTCTCCTGCATTTAAACGCGCATAAATATCATCTTCAAAACTTTTTAAATCAATATTGGCAGCATGAATATATTTGGCAACCTCTCTTAAAGGTTTTTCATTAATATAACCCGCTGAAACCATTACATTTTTTATGCCATTTTCGTTTGCTGTTTTCGAAGAATCCAGGAAATATTCGTAAAAAGCAATAGGTTCAGAATAAGTATATGCTATTGATTTACATCTATAGTGCTTGGCTTGCTTATAAACTTCTGAAGGCATTAAGTCGTAATTCCTTGTTTCTTCTGGACTAACTTGAGAAATCTGCCAATTTTGGCAATTTAAACATGCCAAATTACAGCCCGCAACTGCTAGAGAAAATGTTTTACTTTCCGGTAAAAAATGATATAGTGGCTTTTTCTCAATAGGATCAACGTGCAGTGAGCAAGGATTACCATAACCTATTGAGTATATTTTATCTTTATAATTAATTCTTGATCTGCAGTCGCCAACCTCTCCTTCCTTTAATGTACATTCATTTGGGCAAATCAAACATTTTACTCCTCTTGGTGTATCAATATAATATTTTGAAAGCTTACTCCATTTCCATAAATCATTACTTGTTAATACATCTGACATCGCAAGCACCTTATCAAGCCCTAAAGTACAAGTACAAGCTCCTAAGAATCCACACTTTAAAAACTCCCGCTTAGTAATTTTCTTGCCCATGCTAATATAACGTTTATTATACAGGATATGTTTCTGTGTTATCTTGATTTACTTATCATTACCAAAGTTAAATTAAAAAGCCCTGTTATTAAAGCAGACCAAATAAATCCGAACAAAGGAATAAGATATATCGTAAGTATTAATGCTCCGGCTGCTGCCCCAAGAAGATCTAGACCATATGCACTGGAAGCTATATTACCATAATCTTTTTGTGAAATTTTACTTGCAACCGAAAAAACTGCTCCTGTTAATATTGAAATTATAAGTACTAACATTGCAAAAATGATAAATTGAATCACGTCGGGAATTTCTATGTTTTTAATCAGTATAAAAACAATTGGTAGTAAAAAAGCAAAAACAGAGATGGCCGTTTGCAAATATTTAAATCGAAGTAAATCTATTTCTTTTAGAAGTTTCGGAAAATAATAAGAGCCATATGCTAATCCTCCCATAAAAATCATTATAAAAATACCAGCCACAGCATATACATACCCAAATGCTACCTGAAATACTAAAAGTAATAAAATTTCAATGCTGGTTCCCGCAAATCCTGCTGCAAAAACTCCTTTATAAATTGTATCGGCTTTTAAAAAAAAGAATCCGGAAAATAATAAAATAAATAATGCCGGTATCCAATACTTAATATTAAAATGACTCATCCACAATTGTATCTGACTTTGATAAAATATGGGACTAAAATCCTGATTAACAAGAACAGAATGATCAATTTGCTGATGTAGGTGCTTGCTCCTGGATTCCAATAAATAATCATCGAAATAATAAGAATTAACATATTCTGTTGGGATATTCAAATACTCTATAGTTTCTGCTATTTTGTAGGTTAAATCGTTATCGGATGCGATTAAAAAGTCTTTACTTGCCGGAAGAATTAAAACATTTTTAAATTCAGAATTTAATGTTTTAAATATAATTGACAACAATTTTTTTGCCTCATCACTTAAATAATTAGCACTTGATGGCATTGATAATGATACAACTGCATTCTTATTTAGGTTTTCCTTTAAAAGCTGAAAAAATTCCTTTGTGTAATAACGATTTAATTGAATTGTGGATGGCTTGGGAAGATTTATTAACACGATATCGTATTTGTTGTTAGTTCTTCTTAAAAATCTAGCAGGATCACTTTCAATTAAGTTAAGAGTTTGATATTGTTCAGGGTTTAAAGTATGTTTAGCTATTTTAAATATTTCCGGATTAATATCAACATAATCAACACGATTAACCTCATACTCGCTTACTTCTTCCATTATTCCGGGAATAAGCCCTGACAATACTAAAACCATTTTAGGATTTTTATGCTGAACCATTGCCAGATGAACTGACTCTTCTTTAGTTATAATATCTCCTGAAGAAGCCATAAGTATGTTATTTTCGTAATAATTGAGTTGATCTCCTTGCTCTGTAATTGCAAAAACTCCAAAAGGAGAATCACTTATATATGTTATTTTCTGTGAAGGAAATGCCATTTCACGAACTTTCTTATCAAGATCCTCATTTATAAAAAAATAACCAGAAATGAATGTTACAATAATTATTAATCCTGATTTAACATATTGATCATTTTTAACACTTAAAAATACTGTAATCATCACAACAACAACCATAACTATATATAAACTCTGAAATGTTGTTGAAATCCAGATTAAAATAAAATTGATAATTATTCCCCCAATCAAGCTTCCAAGAGATTCCCAGGCATAAACATCTCCAATTCGATTCTTATTTGTTATAATAGATTCTTCTTGAGCAAATAGAGTAAATAATATTCCTGAAATAACACAAAATGGGAAAAGTATTATTAAAGAATAATAAAAAACATGTAATATACCTGCCATCATACCGGGAAGAAACAAGGAGTACCATGCATAATGTAAAACCAAAACAGTAACAATTGGAATAAATGCTAAAATGCCCAATAAAGTTAAAATCCATTGTGCCCTATTTCCTTTATTCCCAATAAATTTCCCCAAATAGGCCCCAAAACCTGTGAGCAACATCCAGTTTGCCAGAAGAATCCCTATAACCAACTCATTTCCACTAAATAATGTCAAAAATTCTCTGAGCAATATAATTTGGGTAGCAATTGCAATAAAACCCAACATTATTATGCCAGGTTTTACTAGTTTTATTTGATAATTTCTTGTCATGCCTAACTTTTAGAAAAAATAATTTTAATTGCTTTTTTGAAATAGGTAAGATGCCACAAAAAATGGAAAAGTGCTGTTATAAACCAAACTATTCCAACAGTTACATGAAGTTGAAGTAAAAAGTATGGAATATTAATATTTAATTCAAAACTGTAAACAAAAGACATAAATATTCCTATTGAACCTGCAATTAAAAAAGAAACAAGTAATATTAAATTCCAGATACGACGATGCTTGGTAAACTTTAGATATTTTGTTTTTGTTAAAAAGTAGCTTGAAAAATATATCATTAAACAAATTACAGTAACTGGTAAAAATGCGTATGTGCCCATATAATTATTTTTTTATGTCTTCCTCATCAAAAACCAAAGCTTCGTAAGTGTAAATATCGGCTTCTTTCCAACCTTCCCAACCTATTCCTGCTTTATTTCTTGCACAATATCCCAAAAATTCTTCTTTGGTCCAACCAGTTTGTAAAGCAACTTGTGGTAAAAAAGTACCTGTAGCAAAACCTTTTTTTATATAAATTCCATGCTTCCCCATTTCAATTTCATCGATTGATTCAATTTTCTTTAATGGAGTTAAAACGGATATTTCCAAATCTATATTATTCATTTCGTCCATTTCCACAACAGGGAATCTATGATCTTCAGTAGCAGCAGCAATAGCCATTTTTTGTATAGTTTCATATAGTGGTATATCGGCAACAAAACGCCCAATGCAACCTCGTAAAGCTCCTTCTTTATGAAGACTTACAAATGCTCCGCATTTAGATTCCATAGCTGGTGTTATTAATGATTGATCAACTTTTGGATATTTCCCAGAAGTTAGATATTCGTTAATAGTTTGTCTTGCAATTTTTAAGAGCTCTTCCTTTTCATCAATAGTTAATGTAAACTGATTCTCTGACATATTTGACATTTTTTTCTTAGCAAAAACAATAGCATGATAACCAACTACTCTGCTTTTATCTCCCAGTGCATCGCCAGAATTTTGATACACAACAGGAATAATTTCTAGTGAACGGTCTTTCTCCGTAATATTTAATAAAGTTAAAACTGCTGGCCACCCACACATACTAGTAACCAGATTTTCAATATTCGCAGATGCATTTTCATTAATTGCATCAATTAACTTATTTGCTGAATTTGATAATATGGCATCGCCTGTCTTTTTATCGGCTAATAAAGCATTTTCATATTTAGGATAATGCGAAAAATCTGTACTTATAACAAAAAGATTTTTTTCATTAAAATAAGGTTCCAATACTTCTGCCATTTGTTTTACTTCTCCCAAAGTTTGTGTTCCGGTTACAATAGGTACAATTTGAAAATCCTTTCTCAGCTTATATTGTAAAAACGGCAACTGAACTTCTAAACTGTGTTCAGCAGAATGGGCTTCCGGATTAAAACTAAATATTTTATTTTCTTCAATTAATTTATTTGCTAAATCTTGATTAACTGCTACATTACCTAAAGGAGTAATATAATCTCCCTGATTATAAATTGAAGCTCCTTTAAAAAGAGTTCGGTGACTGGAAGCTATCACGAAAATATTTTCGTATTCTTTATCGGGGTCTATCTGATTGTAAGCAGAAGCTGCAACTTTCCCGGAATAAACATAACCTGCGTGTGGAGCAATAATTGCCAAAACATGATCATAGGTTTTAACCTTAGAAGCTTGTGCAAATAATGATTCTAGCTGAACTTTTAAAGCTGTCGCGTTTCCCGGATAAAATGTTCCGGCAACAACAGGCTCCCTGTTTATAAAGCTATCCAACTGTTTTGTGTCTGATTGAGAATTACATTCGATAACTAGAACCGTAAACAGAAATAATAAAAATAGTTTAGGATATTTGAACAACTGTAACATCTATAAATGATTTTAGCTAAGTTATGAAATTAGAAATGGATAGTCAATAATATTCGTTTGTCTTTAGCTAAGCTAAATTTTGTTACTTTTGATTTTGATGGTAATATTCGAATATACTGCATTTATTATATTAAGTGTCTATTCCTTAATTATTATTGGATTCTCAATTGGTTGGGTAAAGATTAAAAGATTCCAAATAAGAGAAAGTATTGACCCAATTCGCGTAAGTATTATAATAGCATGTAGGAATGAAGAAGAAAACATTCAACAATTTCTAAATTGCCTTGTTGCCCAGAAATACCCTAAAAATAAAACAGAAATAATTATTATTGATGATCATTCAGAAGATAATACTGTAACTTTCATCAAAAAAAAAATAGCAAAAAATAATCATATCAAGTATCTGCAATTACCACCAGGTAAAATAGGCAAAAAGGAAGCAATAGCATATGGCATAGAAAATTCAACTTCTGAAATTATATTAACTACCGATGCCGATTGTGAAATGAAAGAAAACTGGATCTGCTCAATGGTTAGTTATTACATAAATTACCAACCAAAATTACTTTCGGGCCCGGTTACTTTAAAAAAAACACCTGGTTTATTTCAAAATTTCCAATCACTAGAGTTTTTAAGCCTTGTTGGAGCAGGAGCAGGAGCAATAGGATTAAAAAAACCAATAATGAATAATGGGGCAAATCTCTTATTCGAAAAAAAATTGTTTCTTGAATCTAATCAATATAAAGATTATGCTTCAGGTGATGATATTTTTTTAATGCTACATACAAAAGGAAATTATAGAAAAGAAATCCACTTTATTAAATCAAAGGATGCAATTGTATATACAAATGGATTAAACAAAATAAGCAGTTTTTTTAATCAAAGAATTAGATGGACATCGAAAAGTAAAGCTTATAGCGATTTTGATATAACATTTACTGCCATTATAGTTAGCCTGATAAATTCAATGTTAGTTCTAACCATATTATTATCGTTTTGGGAAAGATCATTTTTTTTTACATTCTTAATTATTTTCATGGTAAAATCAATTGTTGATTTAGTAATCTTAATTCCTGTATCTTCATTCTTTGATAAAAGAAATTTAATTTGGCTATTCTTTCCTTTACAATTAATATATCCGTTCTATATTTTGGCAACTGTTATTTTAGGTTTGATAGGAATTTTTAAGTGGAAAAACAGAACTTTTAGAGAAAAAAGATAAATTTGGGACACTATGATATTCCGAAAACAAAAAGTTGAAATTAGCAATTCTCTTAACAAATTAGCATGGGAACGTTTCAAAAAAAATAAACTTTCTATTAGCGGATTGTTATTTATATCGCTTGCAGTTTTAATCGGAATTTTAGGTTATTTGATTACTCCGGATAAATCTGCTTTTGCTAATACTCAAATCTTAGAAATATCAACTAAAAACCCTGGCTTTAAATGCCTGATGCTTAAAGTTCAAAAAAACGAATTACCTGAAAAAACAGGAGTATTAAAAAAAATGATCCTGGGTAAAAAGAACGAATATACGTATATCCCTATTAATGGATATCATTTTGAAAATGAAACATTAATTATTGAAGAGTTTAATGAAATAGAACAAGAAGAAGCTTTTTTCCAGGAAATAAACCCGATAGAAGTAATTGCTAAATTGAAATATGGCAAACCAATTACATACGATTCGGAAAAGTTTCTATTTGCAGATATTGAAGGCCTTGAAAGGGAAATGTCTTTAAATAAGGTTAAAAAAGAAATTGAAACGAATCATATTATAACTAAAAGGTATTTTTTAGGAACGGATCGATTTGGCAGAGACTTATTAAGTCGATTACTAATTGGAACCAGAGTATCTCTTTCCGTCGGATTTATATCCGTTTTTATATCACTAATAGTTGGAATTACGCTAGGATCAATTGCTGGATTTTTTAAAGGAAAGATTGACGATTTTATCATGTGGCTAATTAATGTAATTTGGTCCATACCTACTTTATTAATGGTTATAGCAATCACTTTGGTTATTGGGAAAGGGTTTTGGCAAATTTTCATTGCAGTTGGATTAACTATGTGGGTTGAAGTTGCCCGTGTTGTTCGAGGTCAGGTTTTAAGTGTTCGTGAAAAAGAATACATAGAAGCTGCCAGAGCTTTAGGTTATAGTAACGGTAGAATAATATTCAAACATATTCTACCAAATGTTATGAGTCCGGTGATTATTATTTCTGCTGCAAATTTTGCTACGGCAATTTTACTCGAGGCCGGATTAAGTTTTTTAGGAATTGGCGTTCAACCTCCTGTTCCATCCTGGGGAACCATGATAAAGGAACATTACGGATACATAATAATGGATAAAGCTTACCTTGCATTTTTCCCCGGAATCGCCATTATGCTTATGGTACTTGCATTTACATTAGTTGGTAACGGACTTCGTGACGCTTTTGATACTAAATCTTAACTCTATACATTTTAAAACCTTCTTTTCGTCAATTAATAATCAACATTAGTCAAATTCTTAAAACAAATCTTTTATTTTATTGTTAGGAAACGGTGGTTAAAAACTAATAACTAACATCATGGTGGAGAATTTAAAAAGTACTGTTGAGGTGTTAAAACAGCGGGTAAAATTTAATTTAAACTTAATTCGGGATATCGAATTAGAAATCAAAGAAATACTTAAAGAACCTGTTTCAAAAGAAAGGTCGGAAAAGTTAGATCGTAGATTTTACATCAATAAGCAAATTATTAAAGAAAATAATAGGGCCATAAAACTACAAAAAAGTATTTTGGAGTATCTGGAATCCTATCATGACGAGCTATCTCAATTCCCGGAAACTATTGAAGTTGAAAATCCAAAAGAATCAATCGCCTTAAGAAAAAAAATAGAGTTGAAACGTGAGGATTACTTTGAACTAACTGTAAATAAAGACATAGAATACGATAATCATCACCCATATTTTAAAGATGAATCTTTTGCCAAGGATTTAATGTCTTATTTTATTGAGGTAGAAGATTATGAAATGTGTGCCAAACTGATATCATTAAAAGATAATTCCTGAAAAACAGTAAAAATATAATCCTATAGATAAAACTGAATCAATTACTACTAATCGATTTTGTGTTATTGCTTTTTTCCGTAAAAAAAAAGAGCTAAGAACTCTTAAAAATAACTGAATCAGGAAAAACAAGAATATTTTAATCCCTTGTTTATTGTACGACCTGGCACTTTCAAGTCTAAATCTTACAATTTCTGAAAAACTTCTTGATAAGCCTTCAGTTTTGCATGGATGATATTCTAGCTCAGCACATGCAGACTTAATAGGATAATTATTTTTTTCGGCAGAAAAAATGCCGGAATAAATAAAAATCAATAAAATTATTCCGGCAAAAGATAAGTTTATGATATGATAAGGTTCACGAAATAA
>JANQHR010000141.1 GCA_028282585.1 Bacteroidales bacterium
ACATTTTTTATCAATTTCATCTTAATACCATACTTTTTTTATCAAAAAGACAATAACCAAAACTTATTTGAAACCAAAAATAAAAAAGCGGCATAAAAAAGAGACTGCCTTTTTGGACAGCCTCTTAAGAAAACTAACCCTTAAACTTTTAGTCTGCGTAAATAAAAATTCCTTCGTCATTTTTGCCATCTGCAATCTTTCCAAAGAAATTTTCCGTCATCAATACTTTATAAGTTTCAGCATCGAGGTATTCTGCTGTTATTTTCACTGAATTATCGTCATAAAATCTGATCTTAACATAGTTATATACATATCCATCACCTTTTGGATATTGAATTAGTTTTGATGTTGAAGAAACTAAAAAAGCTTTTTCATTGTAAATTACCATTGGAGCAAAATATTCCCAAACATCCAGTGTCATTCCGCCGATAGCATCTGGCACATCATCAACTATTTCATTATCACTAATTAATTCGCATTTAGCGTAATGAAGCACAACACTAACTTCATTGCCGCTTTTCACGTAATCCATTAATTCTTCAAAGCTTTTGATTTGGGTATTATCTTTTGCCCAAACAAATGCATAAACAAAAATTAATAAAATTGTTATAAGTTTTTTTTTCATATTGATTATTAATTAGATAACATTGTTTTTACCATATCCGCAATTAATTTACCTTCAGCCTTACCCGCCAATTGTTTTGATGCAACACTCATAACCTTACCCATATCTGCCATACTTTTTGCTTCTGTTTCTTCAATAATTTTACTTATTATTGATTTTATCTCCTCTTTACTCATCTGTTCCGGTAAATATTTTTCTATTATACTAGCCTCAAACGACTCTTTTTGAGCTAATTCCTTTCTATTTTGCTCCTTAAAAATAGCAGCAGATTCTTTACGTTGTTTAACCAAACGTTGAAGAATTTTTATTTCAGTTTCTTTGGTCATAGTTTCACCTGCACCCTTTTCTGTTTTAGCAACCAAAAGTGCAGTTTTTACAGCCCTTAATGCCTCTAACTTTTCTTTTTCACGAGACAACATGGCCTTTTTAATGTCTTCGTTAATTTTATTTTCCAGACTCATACTAGTATTTGATAGTAATAACTTTTAAAAATTGAATTTCGAATATCGAATACCGATTGACCCTACCTGCCATAGGCAAGGATTTTAGAACCATTCAAGTTAATAATTTTTCGGAAATTGAATCCTTTCGTCATTCAAAATTCATTAATCGTTATTCTTGATTATATTCTATTTGTTTAATTCCTATTCACTTTATTTAATCAACATTATCGTGTAAATACGAATTATTAGGGTTTAAAGAAGCTCCATCACCATCTTCATCATCTTTTAAGGAATATCGAGAAACTCTTGAACTTTTAGATGGTTCAGGTTGGTCAATCTTTAAGTTTTTTCTTTTATACGCTGGCTCACTTTCAAACTCATCAATATTATCTTTAATTCTCGATGAATCCATCCTACGCTCCTTCATTCTTTCCCGAGATTCATTCAATTTTTTCTCAATTTCTGATTTCTTTGTTTCAACCGTTACTTCAGTTTCAGATTCAGGCTCTTGTAAAACAATGAATTTTTCCGGCTCTGATTTTCTACTTTTCTTTATATCAAAATCTAAGGTTCTTTGAGTAAAATCTAAACTTTCATCTTCAACAAACTCCTCTTTAATTTCATTTACTACAGGAGCTTTCTTTTTAACCTCACTTTGAGCATCCGATAAAGTAATTGTTTTCTTGGTTGTTTTCTTAGCATATAGTTCCGGAATACTATTACTTTCAAAACCAGTTGCTATGATTGTAATACCAATACTGTCACCAAGTTTTTCATCTAAACCAGTTCCCCAAATAATATTAGGGCTAGAACCAACCTCATTATTAACATAATCTGCAATTTCACCAATTTCATCCATGGTAATTTCTTCTGTTCCGGATGTAATATTTAATAATATATTTTCAGTTCCCTGAATCTCATTATCATTTAATAAAGGAGAAGCTAATGCTTGCTGAACTGCTTTAACTGCACGCTCATCGCCCTCTGCAATTCCTGTTCCCATTAATGCCACGCCGCTATTTGAAAGTACTGTTTCAACATCAGCAAAATCAACATTAATATAACCCGGTACTGTAATTATTTCAGCGATTCCTTTAGCCGCTGTTGCTAAAATATTATCGGCATATGAAAAAGCTTCTGAAAACTTTAGATTTCCGCAAACTTCACGAAGTTTTTCATTATTAATTACTAATAATGAATCAACATATTTTTCAATCTCATTAATCCCTTCTACTGCCTGGTTAATTCTTCGTTCACCTTCAAACCTAAAAGGAATTGTAACAATAGCAACTGTTAATAAATCTAAGTCTTTTGCGGCTTTGGCAATAATTGGTGCTGCACCAGTACCTGTTCCACCACCCATTCCAGCCGTAATAAAAACCATCTTAGTATTTCCTTCTAATACTTCAACAACATCGTCAAGGTTTTCAATAGCGGCCTGGCGTCCAATTTCGGGTTTATTTCCTGCCCCCCGTCCCTCGGTTAGGGACTCACCCAATTGTATTTTAACGGAAACCGGGCTATTAGCTAAAGCTTGAGCATCGGTATTACAAACAACAAAATTTACATCTTTAATACCTTGCTTAAACATATGGTTGACTGCATTACCACCACCACCACCAACACCGATAACTTTTATTATCGATGAACGGTCGACTGGTAAATCGAAATTCATTAAATCTTCAGTCATAATATTTGGTTTTAACAGTTACTTAATTTGATAAAACGAGTCTTTTAAAAATACCAATTATCAAATAACATAATTCAATTAATCTTCAAATTCCAAAAATCAATATCCAAATGATTACTTGAAATTTAATTATTACTAGTTTAATATTAATCGTCATTTGATTTTTGTTATTTGTTAATTAAAGTTCGGCATCATCTTCATCGAAAATTTCAGTAAAAACATTCTTAATTTTGCTCATAAGTCCTGATTTACTTTCTTTCTTTTCTTCTTTTATATCTTCTTCAGTACTCTCTTCTAATTGTATTTCTGGTTCTTCGACCTTTACGGTAATTCTCTTCTTGTCATTCTGTTCAAAACCTTTTAGTACTAAACCTACACTAGTTGAAAACATCGGGTGGTTAACCTCTTCCATAGCATCAGAAGCTAAATGTTCCGTTGGATAACCAATACGAACGTCCATTCCTGTTTTAAACTTAACCAGTGCCGGAAGGTGTTTTAACAAAGCGCCACCACCAGTTAATACAATACCTGCGCTTAGCCTTTCGAAATATCCGGAGTTTTCAATTTCGTAAATAACGGCATCAAAAATTTCTTCCATCCTTGATTGAATGATATAAGCTAAACTCTTGAACGATATTTCTTTCGGTTCACGTCCGCTTATGCCAGGTATCGAAACTACCTCTTCTTCTTTTGCTAAATCTCCTAATGCCGATCCATACTGAATTTTCAATAATTCTGCCTGGCGCTGAAGGATTGAACAACCTTCTTTAATATCTTTAGTTACTACATCCCCGCCAAACGGAATAACTGCTGTATGACGGATAATATCATCATAATAAACGGCAATATCTGTGGTTCCACCTCCAATATCAACCAAGGCTACACCAGCTTCTTTTTCATCATCTGTTAATACAGCTTCTGATGAAGCTAAAGGTTCAAGCACCAGTTGATTTAGCTTTAAACCAGCTTTATTTATGCATTTACCAATATTTTTTGCCGAGGAAATTTGCCCAATTACAATGTGGAAATTTGCTTCTACACGTTTACCTGACATTCCAACAGGATTTTTCACCCCTGTCTCATTATCCACAATATAGTTTTGGGGTAGAACATGTATAATCTCTTCTCCAACATCAATTGGGATTTTGTACATATCCTGAATCAAAGTATTAATATCCTCTTTGGTAATTTCATCATCGTAAGAATCGCGATTAATATAACCTCGGTTTTTAATACTTTTAATGTGCTGTCCGGCAATACCAACATAAACATCAGAGATTTGTTTTCCTACAGTGAATTGAACGTCTTCGACGGTTTTTTGTATTGAATTTACAGCTTCTTCGATATTCAATACAACACCACGCTTTACTCCTTTCGATGCTGTCTTACTAATTCCAAGAATTTCGATCTTGCCGTTTTCTTTTCTTTTACCAACAATGGCTACAATCTTGGTTGTTCCAATGTCTATTGCTGCAACAAAATCTTCTTTATGACTCATTTTATTATCGTTTTGTACAAATTACTTGATTTTCAAACCTTAAACTTATCTTCTCATATTGATTCCAACCTACATTATTTAATCCTTGCAGATAAAATGCTCGCAAGTTTCTAAACTTAATTTCATAATTCTCAATTCCGCCAAAATAAATAATATGTGCTCCAACACGCGGAATTAGCTCAAACTCGTAATCATCATTTACATAAACCTGCTCAATTTGAGCCCTCCAGAAATCGTTTTCATATATGAATTTACTCAACTCGTATAAATCACACATTAAATGATTCTTTTCCCAATCTTCTTCTACTAACCGATCACAATAAATTTCCCGGGTTCTGTTCACTTCATAATGCTCTACGATATTCCCATTTGCAATTAATACATGAGATGAAAACTTACTTGAAAGTGGCATTATGGTACCTTCCTGATCAATATAATAACTCTGGCCTTTGTTGTTTATGACTCTTAAAATAGGATTTCGTTGGTCAATTTCTACTCGAATATCTCCTTCAAGGGTTACATACACTTCCGCGTTTTTAACCGATGAATACCTTTTCAACCTAATTTCCAGGTCTTTTGTATTAATTGAACCAACTGGAGAACCAATGATATGCATGTCCGATTCATGAAAGAAATCCTTAATATCGTTTTCAGTTATGAAACCATTGGTCGTGCTATCTAAAATCTCAACCTTAATATCATGGCAAAGAATCTGACCTCTTTTCTCCCTAACAAATCCCATTGCAAAAACAATATAAAGAATGATCAAAACCCAAATCAGTATGTTCTTAAAAATCTTCATTAATTTTTATTAAATATCTCTTTAATTTGTCCTACTATTTCATCTATATCACCAGCACCTAATGTCATTAATATTTCTGGGTTCTTATTTTTTAAAAGCTCCAATAGTTCAACTTTGTTGCATAAAATTTTATTGCTGCTCTTAATTTTATTAAATATAATTTCTGATGAAACTCCCGGAATTGGTTCCTCCCTAGCCGGATATATATCTAACAATATAATTTCATCTAACAAGTCTAAACTTTCGGCAAATCCTCGTGCAAAATCCCTTGTCCTTGTGTAAAGGTGTGGCTGAAAGATTCCTGTTAACTTTTTATCTTTAAACAATTCTCGTACAGAACTTATAGATGCTTTTAATTCTTCAGGATGATGTGCATAATCATCTATAAAAACAAAGTCCTCGCGATGAATTTGATAATCAAACCGACGACGGATGCCTTTAAAATTACCAAGCGAATTAAAAATCTCATCATTATGAACACCTGACAAGCTTGCCATTGCAACCGCTGCAATAGCATTTTCAACATTTAACAAACCTGGCAATCCCAATTTTAAGTTATTAATTCTACCCTTTAATCCGATAAAATCGAAAACATATAGTCCATCTTCAACTCGAATATTTTCAGCTCTGAAATCGGACTTGCCTTTTAAAGAATAAGTATAAGTCTCAATATCATTGCGTTGAGGGGTTACAAAGTCCAAATCAGCTTTTATGATTAATTTTCCTCCCGGATTTATTTGATTAATAAATTGTTTGAATGAATCCTTCAAGTCAAATTCATCAAAATATATATCCAAATGATCAGCATCAACAGCAGTTATTATTGCCTTTTCCGGATTTAGTTTTAAAAATGATCTGTCAAATTCATCAGCCTCAACTACAACATATTTACTTTCTTTATCTACTAAATGATTGGTATTATAATTTTTAGAAATTCCACCTAAAAACGCATTACACCCCATTCTTGATTGACGCATTAGATGTGCAATTATAGTTGTAATGGTTGTTTTACCATGCGTTCCAGCCACTGCAAGGCACTTTTTCTCTTGTGAAATCATTCCTAACACCTCTGAACGTTTTTTTATTTCAAAGCCTTTCTCCATAAAATAGTTCAACTCCTTATGATCTTTAGGAATTGCAGGAGTGTATACAATGAGTGTATTTTCCTTATTTCTAAAATCAACCGGAATATTTTCAAAATGATCATCAAAATGAATATTAATACCTTCAGAAATCAATTCATTGGTTAATGGTTTAGAAACTTTATCGTAACCAGCTACATTTTTACCAAAAGTATTGTAGTATCTAGCTATAGCGCTCATGCCAATCCCACCGATTCCTAAAAAATAAACATTATGTATATCTTTAATATTCATTTACATTGAATTTTAATTTTGATTAGATATTTTATAACCTATTTGATTTCTATTTTTTTTATCTATTTTTTGCTGGTTTAATCTCTCTAACTGTTTTAAATATTCGAATATCAACATGATTTTCTCATCCTGTTCAACCTCTTTCTTCAGTAAATACCATAGGCATATATCGGGTATCACCCCAACTTGAGGTCACAATTTGTAACTTCAAGTTATTAAACTCTTCTTTTGTAAATTCAAACATAAAATCATCTGGAAAACGCACTATATTTCTTCTTACCTGTTGCTTTAAAACTTTTGTTTCCAATCCATAAAGTTCTGCCAGGTCAGGTTCTATTACCTTCTTTCCTCTATTCAAATAGATCTTATTTATGATTCCTTCTTCAATAAGCACCAAATTATCTTCCATTTCTTGCTAATTTTAAAACCTCTTCAGCAATAATTTTTGCAGAATCGCGTAATGCCATCCCTTTTATATTTTCTGATAATAATTCAATTTGCTTTTCAGTGTTCACAAGATTCAAAGCTTCTGTTATTAATTTTTCTTTTGACTCTATATCCTTAATTATTATCGCTGCATTCCTACTCACTAATGCCATTGCATTTTTGGTTTGGTGGTCTTCCGCCACATTTGGCGACGGGACCAAAATCACAGGCTTGCCAACCAGGCAAAGCTCCGAAATTGTTCCTGCACCTGCCCTTGAAATAATAATATCTGCAGCAGCATATGCAAAATCCATTCTTTTTATAAAATCCAGAACTCTAATATTCTTATGGCCTGATTCATCAGTTGCTTTTTTAGCATCTTCATAATAATACTTACCCGTTTGCCATAATAACTGATATTCTGAATTTCCTATTTTATCAATATCTTTTATCACACTTTGATTAATGGTTCGAGCTCCCAGGCTTCCTCCAATAACTAAAATAGTTTTCTTATTTTCTTCTAAATCAAAATATTCTAAAGCCCCATTCTTATTTCCTAGCTTATCCAATAAATCTTGACGTACAGGATTACCTGTTAAAATGATTTTTTCCTTAGGAAAATACTTTTCCATTCCTTCGTAAGCGACACAAATTTTTGCAGCCTTTTTAGCTAATAACTTGTTGGTTATTCCTGCATAAGAATTTTGTTCTTGAATCAAAGTTGGAATTCCATTCTTAATTGCTTTACGTAATACAGGGCCACTGGCGTATCCACCAACCCCAACAACAATATCAGGTTTAAAATCTTTAATTATTTTCTTTGATTTTTTTAAACTACTTAATAATTTGAAAATAAAACTAATATTCTTTAGTGTTAGTTTTCTTTGTAAACCAGCAACAGGCAGACCAATTATTTCATAACCAGCAGCTGGTACTTTTTCCATTTCAATTTTTCCCAAAGCACCAACAAAAAGAATATTTGTTTCCGGCTCAATTTCTTTAATCGCATTAGCAATAGAAATTGCAGGAAACACATGCCCTCCTGTTCCTCCCCCACTTATTATTATATTTTTATTCTTCATCATTTCCTATAGCTGGTTCTGGAATTAATTCTTCATTTTTCTCAACGCTTCGGCTCACGCTTAATATTATACCAAAAGCAACACCAGTAAATAATATGGAAGAACCTCCCATACTTACTAAAGGTAAAGTTTGCCCTGTAACAGGGAAAAGATGTACCGCAACACCCATATTGATCATTGCCTGAAAAATCAGGCTTATTGTTAAACCGAAAGCCAAAAATGCTGCAAATGAACGCCTGCTTTTTCGCACAATTACACCTGCGCGGTATAATAAAAACAGGTATAAAAATAATACCATTAGGCCGCCAAAAAATCCGTATTCTTCAATAATTATTGCATAAATAAAATCAGAATAGGGGTGTGGTAAGAAGTTACGTTGTGTGCTATTTCCCGGACCCTTCCCAAATATTCCGCCAGTGGCAATAGCAATTTTACTTTGCTCAACCTGGTAGTTATCTCCACCTTCTCCCTTAACGTAACTTGTGATTCGGCTTTGCCATGTTCCTATACGTCCGGTATTAGAGCCGGTTATAATAACACCAGCAATTATAAGCGCAACAACTAAAACTCCGACACCGCTAATTCCTAACAAATATTTAATCCTAACTCTACCAACAAACATCAATAAAAAAGATGCCGTAAACAGAATAAGAGCAGTTGACAGATTTGCCGGCATAATTAAACCGCAAACCACAATCACAGGTAACACCAAAGAAACAAAAACTCCGTTAAAATCATCTATTTTGTTTTGTCGCTGCGATAATACACGGGCTATATACATTATAAGTGCAAGTTTTGCAAAATCTGAAGTTTGAATTGTAAATCCTAATCCAGGCAAGGTTAACCATCTTGACGCTTGATTCAAACTTGTTCCCATCATTAATGTAACGACCAATAAGAATATAGACAAGTATAAAAATAACTGAGATAGCCTTGAATAATATTTATAAGGTATTAAATGTGTAATATATATGATGCTTAATCCTGCCGCCAATAATACAAAATGCTTAACAATATAGTATGCAGTATTACCTCCCTGATATTTATATGCTAAAGTTCCTGTTGAGCTATAAACCGCTAATAATGAGAAAACCGAAAGAGCAAAAATCACTCCCCAGATCACTTTGTCACCCTTAAAGTATTTAGACAGTATCTCTTTTAACCTCATAATCGTATCAGATTTCGATGTTTAAAGTATAGCCTGCCTATCGGCAGACAGGTTTATTACTATAAATCTCTTACCGCTTGCTTGAACTGATTACCACGGTCCTCATAATTATCAAAAAGGTCAAAACTTGCGCAAGCTGGCGACAATAAAACAGAATCACCTTTTCTTGCAAGGTAATATGCTGCTTTTACTGCTTCTGATGCTGATTCAACATCAATTATTGTTTCCACAACATTACTAAAAGCCTTGTGAATCTTACTATTATCTTTTCCTAGGCAAATAATAGCTTTCACTTTTTTACGTACCAGATCGTCTATTATCGAATAATCGTTCCCTTTATCAATTCCTCCTGCAATCCAGATCAAATTATTCGATATACTTTCCAATGCGTACCAGGTTGAATTTACGTTTGTTGCCTTTGAGTCGTTAATAAATTCTATACCATGAACCTTTAATACTGGTTCAAGGCGGTGCTCAACACCATGAAAGTTACTCAAGCTTTCACGAATCTCTTCTTTACGAATTTTAACCACCTGAGAGGCAATTCCGGCAGCCATTGAGTTATACATATTGTGTTGTCCTTTTAAAGCTAGATCGTGTATTGACATAGTTAGCTCGTTTGATTTATATTTTATTATTAGGGTTCGTTCTTTTCTGTAAGCTCCATTTTCAGTTTCTTGATTTAATGAAAATGGAAGTTTTTTTGCCTTTATTTCTCTTTTTGGAACTTCACTCATAGTAACCTCATCATCGGAACAATAAATGAAGTAGTCATTTTTAGTTTGATTTTGAATAATTCTGAACTTAGAATTTGTGTAACCTTTCATTCCATCATACCTATCTAAATGGTCAGGCGTGATATTCATTAAAACGGCTACATCAGCTTTGAAATCATACATTCCGTCTAACTGAAAACTACTGATCTCAATTACGTAATAATCATAGTTTTTTTCTGCTACCTGCTGAGCAAAGCTTTTTCCTACATTTCCTGCTAAACCAACATTTAAGCCTGCATTTTTTAGGATATGATAGGTAAGCATAGTTGTTGTAGTTTTTCCATTGCTACCAGTAATGCATATTTTAAACGCATCCGTATATCTTCCGGCATATTCAATTTCGGAAATTACAGGGATTCCCAATTCCATAGCAGATCTTACAATTTTTACTTTTTCAGGAATTCCGGGGCTTTTTATAATTTCATTAGCATTTAAAATAAGCTGCTGGGAATGTTTACCTTCTTCCCATATAATTTTGTGTTTATTTAATTCTCTTTTGTATTTTTCCTTAATCTTGCCAAAATCAGAAACAAAAACATCTGCTCCATTCTTTTGCGCAAGAATAGCAGATCCTACGCCACTTTCTCCTGCTCCTAATATGACAATTCGTTTACTCATCTTTGTTTTTTACCTGATTTTTAATGTTACTATTGAAATCACTGCCAAAATAATTCCGACAATCATAAAGCGCATTACAATTTTGGGCTCAGGATAACCTTTCATTTGATAATGATGATGAAGAGGAGACATCTTAAATATTCTTCTTCCCTCACCGTATTTTTTCTTGGTATATTTAAAGTACCCAACCTGCATCACCACTGATAAATTCTCAATTATGAATATTCCACAAAGTATCGGAATCAATAATTCTTTTCGAATGATAACTGCAAAAACTGCAATAATTCCTCCTAATGAAAGACTTCCGGTATCTCCCATAAATACTTGTGCAGGATAAGAATTGTACCATAAAAATCCAATGGTTGCTCCTATAAATGCGCTCATAAACACAACCAGCTCTCCCGAATGCGGTATATACATAATATTTAAGTAATCGGCATAAATAACATTACCTCCAACGTATGCCAGAATACCAAGCGTAACACCCATTATAGCAGATGTTCCTGTTGCTAATCCATCAAGTCCATCGGTAAGATTTGCTCCATTGGAAATCGCTGTTACAATAAGAATTACAACTATTACAAAAACTACCCAAGCTGCTTTCTGACTATGTTTCCCAAAAAATGAAACCAAGTATTCGTAATCAAATTCATTATTTTTAAAGAATGGAATCGTAGTCTTAGTTGATTTTACATCCTGAGCCAAATTCGCTTTTAATTCTCCTGTTATATATTCTCCCTGCATTACTTCAACAGCGGTTAAGTTCCTTGGAGCAACAACATTTTCTCTAACTACAACATCATTACTTAGGTATAGTGTTAATCCTACAATTAGTCCTAACCCCACCTGCCCAACAACTTTAAATTTACCTGCTAATCCTTTTTTGTTCTTTTTAAAGGCTTTAATATAATCATCCATAAAACCTATAAATCCCAGCCAAACCGTAGTTATAAGCATTAAAAAGACATATATATTTAAAACATCAGCAAATAATAGAGTTGGGATGATAATAGAACCAAGTATAATTACTCCTCCCATCGTAGGAGTACCTTCCTTACTCATTTGCCCCTCTAACCCCAAGTCTCGAATTTCTTCACCAATTTGTTTTTTTCGTAAAAAATTAATGATCCGTTTACCAAAAATCATCGAAATGATTAATGAAGTAATAACGGTCATAGCCGAACGGAACGAAATGTATTGGAACATTCCTGCACCTGGGAAATCAAATTGGTCTAAATATGCAAATAAGTAGTAAAGCATGATGTTAGCTAATTATATAGTTCGTTAAAAATTTGTTGTATTACTTCCCTGTCATCAAAATGATGTTTTACTCCATTTATTTCCTGATATGTTTCATGCCCCTTACCCGCTACTAATATGATATCACCTTTTTTTGCCAATAAACAAGCTGTTCTTATTCCTTCCTTTCGATCGATGATGGATAAAACTTTCTTCTTATTTTCAATTACAACTCCCTCCTTCATATCCTCAACTATTACATTAGGGTCTTCAGACCTTGGATTATCAGAAGTTAAAATCACTTTATTGCTATGTTCTGTCGCAACTTTAGCCATTTCAGGGCGTTTTGTTTTATCACGGTCACCTCCGGCTCCTACAACAGTTATAAGCTCTTGATCGTTATTTCTAATCTGATTAATTGCATTCAATACATTTAATAAAGCATCAGGCGTATGCGCATAGTCTACAATGGCGGTTATTCCATTTTGCGAACGTAAAGTTTCAAATCTTCCTTCCACAGGTTTCATTTCACTAAGTGCAGTTAAAATTTCCTGTGCATTAAAACCTAGCATTAGTGCACATGAATAAACAGCAAGAATATTGTATGCGTTAAACTTACCAACGAAATAGGTCCATACATCCATTCCATCGATGTTTAACATAGAACCTTCAAAATGACTTTCAATAATTTTCGCTTTAAAATCAGCACCTGACTTTACAGCATATGACTTAATTTGCGATTTGGTATTTTGAACCATCACATTGCCATTTTTATCATCAGTATTTATTAAAGCAAAGCTCTCTTTACTTAAACTATCAAAAAATTTCTTTTTAGCTTTGATGTAATCGGCAAATGTTTTATGATAATCTAAATGGTCATGTGTAATATTTGTAAATAATGCTCCTGAATACTCTAATCCTGCAATTCTTTCCTGGTGTATTGCATGAGAGCTAACTTCCATAAAACAATATTCACACCCTGCATCAACCATTTGCTTCATTAGCTTATTCATTTGAACAGCATCTGGAGTGGTATGCGTAGCATCTATAGTTTCACTATCAATATAATTGCGAACTGTAGATATTAATCCAACTTTATATCCAAGCTTGCGGATTAAATTATAAAGTAATGTAACTGTTGTTGTTTTTCCATTTGTTCCAGTCACACCAATCAGTTTTAAGCTTGCAGAAGGGTAACTATAAAAAGCTGACGCCAGTTTTCCTAATGCTACGGATGAGTTTTCTACTTGAATAAATACAATTTCATTGTTCTTTTCTTCAGGTTGAACTTCGCCAACAATAGCTTTTGCTCCTTTTTCAATTGCCATATTAATGTAATCGTGTCCATCTACCTGAGTGCCTTTTGTAGCAACAAATAAACTTCCATTCACTACTTCACGTGAATCAAATACAATTGCAGTAATTGGTATTTCAATACTTCCAATCACTTGAATTGTTTTAACATTTAATAATATGTCACTTAAAATCTTCACAATATTTATCTTAGCCTAATTTTTCTATATGTTCTCAATCTTAAACTTTCTTGCTAACTTGCTCGCACATTCAATCCACAACTTGGTCGGCGAACTTTTCATCATTTCTGTACTTTCTATTGGTTTTTCTATTCGTTATTTTTTTAATTTCTTATTAGTTTTTGATAAAGGTTTCATTTAATTGAATGACATTTCAAGAACTACTAAATCGCCTTTCGTTATTCTTGACCCTGGGTTTATCGACTGCTTTAATATTGTACCTCTTCCTTTTAATTCAACACTTAATCCCATATTTTCCAGAATGAATAATGCATCCTTAACACCCATTCCTTTTACATTAGGCATTAAATTTTGAGTAATATTTCGATTACTCAATTTAACGCATGAATCCAATTTGGTAGTCATAACCCATTTGGAACTTATTTCTTCATCATTAACTTCAATACCTAAATCGGTAAGTGCGTATTTTAATTCTTCTCTATCACTATTCTTTGTGTACGGAACTTTGGGTTCCACTTCTTCAGACATTGCCAGGTTCAATCTTTCATGCATTTCAAAGTTGGTAGCATAAACTTTATCTGCTATTTCTTTGAAAACCGGACCTGCAACCAGGTTCCCATAGTAGACATTTCGGGATGGTGCATTTACTACCACAATGCATGAATACTTAGGATTATCTGCTGGAAAATAACCTGCAAATGATGCCTGGTAACTAATTTTAGATTTATCGCTATACCCGGATTCCTTATTTGCAATTTGCGCTGTACCTGTTTTTCCTGCTATTTTATAATTATTGTTTCGAATATTTTTGGCTGTTCCTCTTTCTACAACACCTTCTAATATAACTTTTAGTTTCCTAAGTGTTGACCTTGAACAAATTGATTGTTTCAATACCTGGGTATCAAATGTCTTAACCCAATCGCCATGGTACATTAAACCTTTTGCAAATTTTGGTTTTACCATTCTACCATCATTGGCTATTGCATTATACAATGTTAGCATTTGTAATGGGGTCAAGCGCACTTCGTACCCAATTGACATTTGCGGCAAAGTAACTCCTGACCATAATTTATCTCCTGGATACATAATTTGAGGTTCACCTTCACCTTTGATTTCAATTCCAAGTCGGTTATTAAGGTTCATACCATAAAGCCGGTTAATGAACTTTTCTTCTTTTCCCGTGTAATACTGTGTTATTAATTTTGAAATACCTACATTCGATGAAACTTCAAACATCTCTTTGATAGTAAGTACTCCGTGCCCACCTTTTTTAGTATCTGTTATTTTCTTATCGTAATAAAGAATTTCACCCTCTCCTGTATCAACAGTATCTTCTAATTCAACATAACCATCTTCTAACAATGCTATCATTGTTGCCAACTTGAAAGTTGACCCTGGAGCCCGGCTTTCTCCAATTGCATAATTGTAAGATTCTTTGTATTGTCCTTTGCTATTTCTTTCCAGATTTACAATAGCCTTTATCTCTCCAGTAGAAACTTCCATCAAAACGGCAGTTCCATGATGCGCTTCGTGCCGCGCTAATTGACTCAGCAGCGCACTTTCTGCCACATCCTGAATATCTACATCAATAGTAGTAACCACATCCATTCCATCTTTTGGCTCCACCTCGTTCCCATCATGTACAGGCATCCACACATTGCCATTTAAACGTTGCATTAACCTTACCCCTTCAACACCTTTTAGTTCTTTATCAAATGCCCCTTCGATACCAACAACATTTCCTCCCTCACCTTTTGTAGTATACCCAATGGTTCTTGATGCCAAACTCACATGTGGTTGAATTCTTAAATTGTTTTGAAGCGCAATAAATCCTCCTTTATATTGCCCTAAACGGAATAGTGGGAATTCTTTCAATTCTTTCAGTTGGTTATAGTTAACACGCCTTTTTATTAGATGAAAGCGCTCCTTATTTTCACGTGCCGTTGTTAATTCATCTTTATATTGTGCTGCTGTTTTGTCTTTAAATAACTCTGAAAGCCTAAGCGATAAAGAATCAATATTATCATTAAACGTCTGTGCATCCATCCCGGTACTACGGGTGTCCATGCGAATTTCGTAATAAGGAACCGAACTTGCCAATAACCTTCCATCCTCAGCCAGAATATCGCCCCGATTAGATTCGATTGTAATATCCTTCAAAGTTAACGTTTGCGCTTTTTCTCGCCATTTACCTCCTTCAATCAATTGCAAATAAAGAATTTTACCAACTATAAGAATAGCAAAGGCTAGCATGAATATATAAATCACACCAACTCTCCATACTATTTCTTTTTTTAACGACATCCTATTATTTTACTTTTCAATTACAATTTTCCTTGGAGGCTCAACAGATTCCTTTAACCCAAGTCCTCTTTCTTCAACTAATTTGGCAACCTCCGATTGTTTGCTTATAAACATCAACTCTGATGATGTGGTAATTGCTTCTGCTCTTAACTCATTTATTTCTTTTGACAATTCTATGCTTGCACGAACCACCTTTTCTGCATGATAGCGATTAGCTATATAGATGAACGCTAACGTAACTAAAAAAACTATGTAAGGAAGTTGCTTTACGATAAAATCATTTGCAATTAAAGAACCATCCAATAAATCTTTAATAGATCCAAACCTGGAACTTTTATTAGATTCCTGCTTTTCTTCTACGAATTCTACATTATCTTTTTTATCACCTATCATAATCTTTCAGCTATTCTTAGTTTAGCACTACGCGCTCTATTATTTTCTTTAATTTCATTTTCTTCCGGAACGATCACTTTTCGGTTAAGTGCTCTAAAGGGAACTTCTTTATTTCCAAAAAAATCTTTTTCAACTTCACCTTCAAACTGCCCGTCACGTATAAAATTCTTAACTAACCTATCTTCTAAAGAGTGGTATGTAATTACCACCAATCTACCTCCAGGTTTAATTACATCAATCGTCTGAAGAAGCATCTCCTTTAAAAAATCAATTTCTCTATTCACTTCTATACGTAATGCCTGAAAAACCTTTGCTAGAAATTTATGCTCTGAGTACTTTGGAAGATAAGGCATTAGAACATCTGTAAATTCCTTTATTGTTTCGATCGATTTTTTTCCACGCTGTTCAGTAATTGCCTTTGCCAACTTCCTGCTATTCTTTAACTCTCCATATTCCCAAAAAATCTTCGCTAATTCCTCTTCCTGATATTCATTCACTACATTCTTAGCTGATACTTTAGCACTTTGATTCATTCGCATATCCAACTCACCTTCGAATCTAAAAGAAAATCCTCTTTCCGGATCATCAAAATGGTGCGACGAAACCCCCAGATCAGCTAATAAGCCATCAATTTTCTCGATTTTGTGGTATTTCAAAAAATTCTTTAAGAACCTAAAATTGTGACTCACGAAAATAAATCGTTCATCATCAATCAAATTTGGCGTAGCATCGTCATCCTGGTCAAAAGCTACCAGCTTGCCATTTATAATGTTTTTGATGATTTCTCTTGAGTGGCCCCCACCTCCGAAAGTTACGTCGACATAAATCCCATCTGGCTTAATTTGCAGTCCATTAACGCTTTCCTTAAGTAAAACCGGCGTATGGTAACCCATTTTTTAATCATTTTCCAGATTTAAATCTCCTCCCATAATTTTTTCAGCCAAAGCTGTAAAATCATCGTAGCTTTCTTCAGCTGTTTCATAAAGGCCTTTAGCCCATATTTCGATTTTTCCATCTTGCCCTGCTAGGATTGCCTCCTTCGAAATATTCGCCAAGTCTAGTAATCGTTTAGGAATCAACATTCTATTATTACTGTCTAAAACAATTTCTGCTGATCCCTTGTAAAAATTTCTTAAAAATTTATTGTGCTCCTTGTTGTAAGGATTGATTTTACTTCGAATAATCTTATTTTGCCTTTCCCATTCTACTATTGGGAACAGAACAAGGCATTGTTCAAATATGTCTTTTTTTACAACAAAGCGACTCTCCGAAGCAGCTTCCATTTGCTTCTTAAGTGATGAAGGAAAGGTGATTCTACCCTTTTCATCAACCTTACAATTATAATCGCCTATAAACGTTGTCATTCAAACATCCTCTTTAATTTGTAAAAATATACAAAATTTTCCCACAATTTACCACATTTTACCATTTTTTACCACTTTGTTAATAACTTTCCCCCATTCTTAAAAGCAAACGATAAAATTTACAATTAAACCTACAATATAAAGTTTTGATAATGTGAACCTTAACCCAAGTTATTAAGTGAGCTATTACTTTTGATTTATCTTTGTAAAAGAATCGGGTAGGATCATAAAATATTTTGTTTTAATTTTTCCTATAAACAAAATCAAGAAGCAGCCCAAGTCGATGTAAAATAAACACTTAAGCACAACAGCTTTAGGATTGTATAACTTATCTCGAGTTTTATTCATAGTGAATCAAGAAGGACATTATTCTTCACAAAATGAAATTAGCCTTGGTGGATGCCTTTTTCATACTAAATCATAAGTATTCAGAGTAGTTGTGTTTTGACAAGTTAAATATTGAGTTTATTCATTACTTTATTATTTCAATTAATTCGACATTATTTAATATATATATCAAGTGCTCATAATCATTCCAGTTCAGCTTTAAAGTCCCTTTTATATGGATATAACTATCCGCTTTTAAGCGTTTAAATTTTTGCAACTGATCTTCTTTAACGTTAACTTCAATGATAGACTCTATACCTGCTCCATCGCAAAAAAAGCACATATTGGTAGGATAATATGAAACAACAAACATATCTCCGGTTACATCAAGCGGAAGAAAAAAACCTTTGATAGTAATCTCCTTTCCATCAAGCCCCATAATCTTTTTACTAAATTTAGGCTTTGGCAAAAACGAATTGTATTTAACCGAATATATATGCTTGATTTTTACTTCCCTCAAAAATACTCCCCAAATATTTTCTTCAGTATTAGACTGTCCATAAGTATGAAAAGCCACCACTAAAAACCAAAAAACAATTACCAATTTTAACTTTCTCATAGTTTATTTAACAGAAAGTGGACATCAGTTCTATAAGCCCTAATTGCTGGTAGAATTGCGCTTAGCAAACCAACACCTAAAGCATATAATAGCATAACAAGTTCTTTGTTTATTATAACGTATTGCAACGTAACCGCTGCATTACCAGCGAAGTTATTAATTACAAAAATCGCTATTCTTACTATTATAAGGCCTATAATCCAGCCTGAAATTGCTAAAATAATACTTTGCCAAAAAAGCAAAAATAAAATCTTAGTTCTAGTCACTCCTAACGAACGCAGAAGAGCAATTTCATATATCTCCTGGCTTAACTTATTCAACAAATGAATCATTATATTAATACCGGAAAATATAATTATAATCCAGGCAAGAATTTGTAGAAAGTTAAAACCGTATCCTAATAAGGACATTAACCTGTTCAACTCAATTGCCGGAGATGCTGCCTGCATTTTAGTATTTTGGTTTATCATACGTGGCAAGGTAGTGGCTGCAATAGGATTTCTATAAAATACAAGTAAAGCCGTAATTTCTTTGCCAGTTTCTTCATCTTCCTCATCAATATTTTCTTTATACTCATAATAGAGGCTTACTTCATGTGCCGTTAATTCTTCCTGATGCTTCATTTTATGAAGAATAGTTTCTACTTGATCGCTTTTTTTATGTTCACGGTTTTTTATTGTTTTTTCATCAGAGTGATCACAATCATGGCCATGTTCATGATGATGATCGTGTTCGTGATGCTCATGATCATGATGTCCGTCACTAGTTTCATGTACATGCCAAACGCTTTCTACTTTGGTTATAATCAACCTGTCGAGTACGGTTCCTGTTGTTTTTAGTTCGCCAGTTACGGTATACTTATGATCATCGTGATGGTGCCCCTCTTCCATAAAACCATGAACACCTGTAAACTCATCACCTGTTTTTAATCCTGTTTTTTTTGCTACAACATTTCCTATTACTACCTCCATTGTTTTTTTGTTCCAACTTCCTTCATTTAATTTTGCATGGTAGAGTTCGAGGTACTCGGGTGTTGTTCCAACAATTCTAAACCCTTTAAAATTATCGCCCAACGCTATTGGTACAGTCTTTTTAACCAAAGGGTTCCTTGATATTTTATTTGCTTCTTTTAGTGAAATATTGCCGGTAGGATTATCAGCATGCAACACGGAAGAAATGATCAATTGCAAAGGGCTTCCCTTTGCCCCCGCAACTAAATCGATCCCTGCCAGATTACCAGTGATTTGCTGTTCGGTAAATTTTTCAAAATGCAATAATAACGAAATAATACCCATTCCTAATGCGAACATACAAACGCTTAATATTGAATTGATTGGTTTTGATTTTAATTGAGATATGGATAATTTTAGAATCCTCATTTTAATCTAATTTAATTGAATACTGTTTTTGAAATGTTCCTCAATACGGGCATCGTGAGTCGCTATTAATAAGGTAACACCATGCTGCAAACATATTCTTTTTATAAGTTGTATAAAAAGCCGGCAATTTTCATCATCGAGGCTTGATGTAGGTTCATCAGCAATAACCAGCTTTGGTTTATTTGCAAGGGCTCTTGCTATTGAAAATCTTTGTAGTTCTCCCTGGCTAAGGTGTGCAGGTTTTTTCTTCGCCAGATCTTTTATACCCAAATCGTCAAGTAATTGATGTATGGTTTGTTTATCAAAATCTTTACCAGACATTTCCTGTGGTATTATGGCATTCTGATACATATTAACAGCGTTAAGAAATATGTTTTTTTGAAATATTAATCCGATGGTATCTGCTCTTAACCTATCAAGCCGGGATTGATTAAGCTTGTTTAAAATTAAATTATCAATTTTAATAGTTCCTTGTGTTGGTTTCAAAATTCCCGCCAGCAAATGAATAAGTGTGGTTTTGCCACTACCCGACTTACCTTTTAATAACCACTGTTCTCCTTCGTTGATTAATAAATCAGGAAATGAAAGGTTCCGGCTTCCGGAATATTTATAATTCACGTTTCTTATCTCTATCATATCGCATTTATTCTAATTAAAGAAATAACGTACACTTTGTATCTAAATTATAATATGGTGTGTAAGTTATTGAAATACCTATTAGATATTTTTTCTAATAGCTAATTAATCATCCGGCGGAATTTTAGTGTTTTTTTACACAGCCTTCCGCGCTGTTAATTATACCTACGTAAAAATTTTACATTTCAAAAATATATGACTCATAAAGAATAAAAAAGCCATTAATAAAATAAAAATTCCAAAAAATATAAAGTTGCTCCTTAAAACCATTTGAATTTTATAATCAATTATAATTGATTATAGTTATGCGTTAGATTTCAAAGAATTATTACAGGTTTTCTAAAAAACAAATCATTTATAGGTAATAGAATAATATTTAAGGTTATACAATCCGACGATGATTAATAATTTGTTGAAAATGTTGGCTAAGGCCCTGCTAAAGTAAGGTTTATTAAGTATTATTAAAGAATCGGAAGTTTAGTAAATGTTTTACGGGTGGGTAAATTATAGTATATCATAAAGTTTTTAAGTGTAAAACATCGTTTATCGACCCATAAAAAATATTTGTTTTACTTTTGACAAGTAAATTAAAACGCTTTATGGAAAAGATCAATGTAAGAGAAGTATTCAAGCAAAAGAATCCTAAAATAGCAAAACTAATCCCGGGATTTATCTATAGGCATATTGAGAGAATTGTACATCAAAAAGAGGTAAATGAGATTAGGGAAAAAATCAATCATTTGCAGGGGCTTGATTATGCTAAAGGAATTATTGATTATTTTGACATAAAAATTCAGATACAGGGAGAAGAGCTTATTCCCTCTGATGGAAGAAATATATTTGTTGCCAACCACCCTTTGGGCGGGTTTGATGGAATTGTTTTTGCTCATGTAGTAGGGCAAAAGAATCCTAATATTCAATTTCTAGTGAATGATATTTTAATGAACCTAAAAAACTTTGAATCAATTTTTATCCCGGTAAATAAACATGGCCGACAATCGATGAAATATGTGCGAAAAATTGAAGAAACATATAAATCGGATCAACAAGTTTTAAATTTTCCGGCAGGACTATGTTCAAGAAAAATTAAAGGAAAAATTATGGACCTGGAATGGAGAAAAAGTTTTATCAGTAAAGCTGTCGAACACAAAAGAGATGTAGTCCCGGCACACATATCAGGAAGAAATTCCAACTTCTTTTACAACTTGTCAAACTTCAGGACAAAACTTGGGATTAAAACTAATTTTGAAATGTTCTATCTTGTAGACGAAGCATTTAAACAGAAAAATAAAAACATAACAGTTACTTTTGGAAAGCCAATTCCTTTTACAACATTCGATAAATCTTTGCCTGCAAAAGATTGGGCTAAAAAGGTACAGGATTATATTTACACCCTTTCAGAAGACAACTTAAAACCATTCAAATAAAAATTGTAAATTTACATTGCTAAACTACTAAAAACTACGATGAAAGAAGTAATAGAAGCCGTTGAAAAGGGCCTTCTTGAAAAAGAATTAGTTCCTGAAAGATTTTTAAGAAAAACCAATAATGGTGGTAATGAGCTTTACATTATTAACCACCATAATTCGCCAAACCTAATGAGAGAAATTGGGCGGCTTAGGGAATTAACTTTCAGAAATGCCGGTGGAGGAACCGGTAAAGATATTGATATTGACAAATTTGACACCCAGGAAGAACCATATGAACAATTAATTACCTGGGATCCTGACCAAAAAGAAATTTCCGGTGGTTATAGATTTCACGTATGTAGTAACGAAAGTAATGCTGATAATTTGGCAACCTCAAAGCTTTTCTCATTTTCAGATGAATTTAACAGGGAATATCTTCCTTTTATGATAGAGCTAGGCAGATCCTTCGTTCAACCAAAATATCAATTAGCTTCTGCCGGAAGAAAGGCACTTTATGCTTTGGATAATCTTTGGGATGGACTAGGCGCCTTAGTGGTTGAAAATCCTCAGATTCATCATTTTTTTGGAAAGGTCACCATGTATCCTCATTTTAACCAGGAAGCAAGAAATATGATTTTGTATTTTTTAAAAACTCAGTTCCCTGATGAAAAGGATATGGTTACACCCAGAAAATCCTTGGATTTAGGGATTGATTATGATAAAATGAATGCATTGTTCTCCGTGAAAGGTTACAATGAAAATTATAAAATACTTCAAAAAAGTGTTAGAGAATTTGGCTTAAATATTCCTCCGCTTATCAATGCTTACATGAACCTTTCTCCAACTATGAAATTTTTTGGAACGGCTATTAATGAGGCTTTTGGAGGTGTTGAAGAATCGGGAATTATGATCACAATAAATGATATATTCCCAACTAAGAAACAGAGGCATATTGAAACGTATGTAAAAAATAAGCTTTTACGAGTTTTTAAATTGAAAAAGTAGAAGATTCATGTATGTTACTTATAGAGTCTCTTCATGAAATAAAACAATTAAAAAAGGGCGATTTCTTTGTAGAGCACAACAGGCCTTTTGTAAAAATCGGACAGGTTATTAAGGGAGTTTTAAGAGGATTTATTCATGACAATAATGGTGATGAAATAACTACTCATTTTTATCATGAAGCGGATATGCTATTTGGTAATTACATACCAAATGTTAATGCTTCCATTTCTATTCAGGCTTTAGAAGAATGCACTATTTCACTTGCAAATTTTAATGAGATAATGTCCTATGTAAATAAAGATGAGGTAATTTCAAAAGTTATAAATAATGCTTTTCATAACTTAAACGCTAAGTTACAATCTCGTTTAGTCTCACTACTCAACTTAAACTCTACAGAGAAATATGAATTATTCTTACAAGAATACCCCAGCTTAATCAATCGAATTCCGCATTATTATATCGCCAATTATCTTGGAATAACACCTACGCAATTAACAAGGGCCAGAAAAGATTTTATCAACAAATGTAAACGAGATTAAAGATTACTCCGTTTAGTTTTGCTTAAAAATAATCAATCTAAAACGATATGAAACTTAAAGCAAAACGAATTATACGAAATTATTGCCAGGTAATAAATTCTACTCCGGAAACCATATTTCCATTACTATGCCCGGTTAAGGAAAAGGAATGGTTAGATGGCTGGAGCTATAAATTGATTTATTCTCAATCAGGTTTTGCAGAAGAAGGAGCAATATTCACAACTTCTAAAGAAGGTGAAGAAGATACTGCTTGGATTATAACAGTTCGTGATAATGAAAATCATAAGGTAGAATTTGTAAGTGTTACACCAAAATCCAGGGCTAGTTCTTTAAAAATAAAAGTACGACAAAAAGGTTTTGATAGTTCGTTTGTTGATATAAAATATACACACACAAGCCTTTCCAGCAACGGTGATAATTTTATTGATAACCATACGGAAAAAGTATTTTTGGGTATGATGAAGTTTTGGGAAGATTCAATGAACTATTTCTTGAAAACCGGAGAAAAGTTAAAAAAGATAAACGACAAATAGAACTTGCGATTAAATAACAAAAGAAGCCTGCCTGCGTTAGGTAAACTTTAATCGCATATAAAATAAGGCTATTTGATACTGAAATACTATCAGGATTCACAATGAGAATTCTATTTTAGAGGCTCCGAGTATTAAGACATAAAATTAGTAGGCCCTTTGATTTTTTCCCTCAATAAAATTTATGAAAGATTTATTAACTACTTTATTACCTCCAGGAGTTGGGTACTTTCCTGTAAAATACCAGTCACCCGTATCGTTAGGGCATGCAGCATGAAGGTTTTCAATAGTTTGAAATACTATTTCAACATCTGCATTCACTTCTTTTGATTTTAATAATTCAGAGATTTTTGCCGAAATTTCTTCAGGAGTAAACGATTTAAAAATTTCTTTTACATAGTTTACGATTTCTTCTTTTGGTAAATTCTCCTGAGCCTTTGACTTTTTGTAAACTTCATTTATAATTGACTCACGCCCTGTTTCCTTTAGCAAATCAATAGCAGCTCTAAAAGCAACGAAATCTCCTAATTTAGCCATATCAATTCCATAACAATCCGGATATCTGATCTGTGGTGATGAAGAAACCACAATAATTTTCTTTGGCTTAAGTCGATCTAAAATTTTCAAAATGCTTTCACGTAAAGTTGTGCCGCGAACTATTGAATCATCAATAACCACAAGATTATCAACCCCTCCTTGAACTGTTCCATACGTTACATCATAAACATGACCTACAAGATCTTTTCTTCCTTTGTCTTGTGCAATAAATGTTCTAAGTTTAATATCCTTAATAGCTATTTTTTCAACCCTGATCTTCTTAGCCATAATTTGATCTATGGCTTTATTATCCAATTTGTCACCTAAAGCTAACATCTCTTTTTTCTGCTCTTCCAGTAAATACGTTTTTAATTCATCAACCATCCCATAGAAAGCAGTTTCTGATGTATTTGGTATAAATGAAAAAACAGTATTTTCTATGTCATGATCAATAGCCTCCATTATTTGCGGAACAAGTAACCTTCCCAGCTGTTTTCTTTCCTGGTAAATATCTTTATCACTACCCCGAGAAAAATAAATTCTTTCAAATGAACACGATGTTCTTTTTTGAGGAATTCTTATTTCTTCAGATGTAACCCTTCCATCCTTTTTAATAATTAATGCCTCGCCAGGCTTTATTTCGTTAACCGAATCAGCATCTACATTCATTACTGTTTGAATAACCGGTCGTTCCGATGCCACCACCACAATTTCATCATCTTTATAATAAAAAGCCGGGCGGATACCGTTTGGATCACGAGTTACAAATGCATCTCCATGACCTATGACACCTGCAATGGCATAACCTCCATCCCAATCTTTACTAGCCTCTTGCAATATCTTCTTAACATCTAAATCTTTTGCAATTAAAGATGATATCTCTTTATTTTTAAACCCATCATTTTTATACTGTCGGAAAAGCATCTGATTTTCTTCATCTAAAAAGTGTCCTACCTTCTCGAGAACAGTTACGGTATCTGAATATTCTTTTGGGTGTTGTCCTAATTCTATCAAAACTCTGAAAAGCTCATCCACGTTCGTCATATTAAAATTCCCAGCCAACATAAGCGTTCTTGATTTCCAATTATTCTCACGCATTAATGGTTGAACTAATTCAATATCATCACCTCCAAATGTTCCATAACGCAGGTGTCCTAAATAAACTTCAGATGCAGATGGTAAATTCTCTTTGGCCCATAAAGGATCATTTAATAAATCAGGGCTTTTATCCTGTACTTTCGTATGATGACCATTAACTTCGGCAAATACTTCTTTTATTGGAGCTTGTCCATTTGACCTGAATCGATGAATATACTTTTTCCCTGGATCAAGATCAAATTTAAGGGTTGCTAAACCAGCACCATCCTGACCACGGTTGTGTTGTTTTTCCATCAATAAATAAAGTTTCTGCAATCCATACATCCACGATCCGTATTTAGATTGGTAATATTCTAATGGTTTTAACAACCGTATTAAGGCAATTCCACACTCATGTTTTATTTGATCACTCATTACTACTGAATTTACTAGGTATATTAAACACAAAAAACAAGCTTTGTTACTAATCATCAACAAAATTCTTGTTTTTAGTATATTTATAAATAATAATTATATGTCTTAATAAGTCTTCGTTCGTTATGTCAATGTGCTTATCTATTTCAAATGCTTTTCTTTTATATGATAAACTTGACATAGTTCAAATTTTATTCATCTAATTCCGGATAATTAATTTTATCAGGAACAATAAATGCCGAATGAAAATACTTTTTGATTTGATTAAAATCTTTCAGGGCATCGACTCTATTTCTGTAATCTCCTACTAGCACTCTAAAATAAGGACTAACATATTCACGATAAATTGGTATTTCCGGAAAAAGTTCATAAAATCTAGCCTTAGTAGCCTGAGATTGTTCTCTTGCTCCGCTCCCTAAATCAGCATATATTCTGATTCTATATCCTGAAATTCCTCCCTCACGTTTATTTTGCTCAATATGATTATAAATAAGGTCATTTATTCTCATATCTTGAAATATGACAACTTCACCATTTCCAGTTTCCTGTATACTAACAAATATACTTTGTGCATTATTTACCTTCATTTCATTCTGTGCAAAAGGAGAAAAATTAAATATTACAGAAACTATAACAGTTAAAAGAAATTTGGATTTTGTCATATTTTTCTAAATTACGTTACAAAAATAATATTTTTTTCTAATAATAGATAATTATTACTGGTTAAGAGCTAAATGCTAACACTTTGTTTTTCTGACACTTCTATAGTTTTCCCTCTTAATAATGCTTTTACTTTTATGGTTCCGGAAATTTCCATATCAAAGCTTTTTGCTTTACGTAATCGGTAAAAAGTTGTTAAACCAGCGACTGCATTTTTCAAATATATATCAACCGTTAAATTATGGGTCTCATCAGATTTGGCTGGAATAACCACTTCCTTTGAATTTTTCATTTTACCCATATAATTTCCGTTAATAGAAACATCCAGATCCATTGATTTTATTTTTATTTTATAACCATTGGGATTCGAAACAGGAACTTCTAATTCGAGGCTGATCTTATTATCAACCATTCCTTTGAAATTAACATTATTGACATCTCCAATATTAACAGTTTTGAATGTATTGCAACTACTTAATAATGTAACAATTATTAATAATCCTATAAATTGTTTTATTTTCATTTTTTTGTTTTTTCTATTTTTGATTTTCTATTGTTGCCAATTCATGGCCTTTTCAACAGCTTTTAACCAACCTGAATATAACTTTTTACGTTTTTCTTCTTTCATAAACGGTTCAAAAGCACGATCTATTTCACGATTTTTAACTATATCTTTTATAGTCCACAAATCTATTGCCAAACCTGCAAATAATGCAGCACCTAAAGCTGTAGTTTCTATATTTTTTGGCCTGTTTACCTCGGTATTTAAAATATCGGCCTGAAATTGCATTAAAAAATTATTCGCACTTGCTCCTCCATCTACATTTAGTGATTTAAGTTTTAATTCTGAATCCTTTTCCATTGCCTTAAGTACATCCATAGTTTGATAAGCTAATGACTCTAAAGTAGAACGAACAATATGTTTATCTGTTACACCTTGTGTAAGGCCAAGAATTGCTCCTCGAGCGTACATATCCCAGTACGGTGCACCTAATCCGGTAAAAGCCGGAACAACATAAACTTCTTCCGTATTTTCAACCTCCAAGGCAATTTCTTCTGATTGTTTTGCATTTTCGATAAGATTCAAAGCATCGCGGAGCCATTTTATGGCTGCACCGGCAATAAATACACTTCCTTCAAGAGCATAACTAATTTCTCCATTTAATCCCCATGCAATGGTTGTCAATAATCCCGACTCCGAATTTATAATTTTATCTCCCGTATTCATTAACATGAAACAACCCGTTCCATATGTATTTTTAGCCATGCCTTTTTCAATACAAAGCTGACCAAACAAAGCTGCTTGCTGATCTCCGGCTATTCCTGCTATTGGAATTTCTCTACCAAAAATTCCCTTATCCGTAGAACCGTAAATTTCAGATGAACTTTTTACTTCCGGTAGAATATTTTCAGGTATTTTAAAGAGCTCCAATAAATTCTTATCCCATTGCAATTCTTTTATATTAAAAAGCATTGTTCTGGAAGCATTTGAGTAATCTGTAACATGTACTTTACCACCTGTCAATTTCCAAACTAGCCAGGTATCAATCGTACCAGCTAAGATTTCACCTTTTTTGGCTTTCTCTTTAATACCGGGAACTACATTTAAGATCCAATGAATTTTTGTTGCAGAAAAATATGAATCTATAATTAATCCCGTATTTTCTCGTATGTAATCACTCCAGCCCTCATCCTGAAGTTTCTTACACAAATCAGCTGTTCTTTTATCTTGCCAAACTATTGCCCTATATACCGGTATACCTGTTTTCTTATCCCAAACAACTATTGTTTCTCTTTGGTTCGCAACCCCAATTGCTACTAAATCGGAGACATTTATTTTTTCAATAAGTTGTTTTGAGGTATAAATTTGCGATTCCCAAATCTCTAATGGTTCATGTTCAACCCAACCAGCTTTTGGATAATACTGCCCAAATTCTTCTTGTTCCCACCCAACCACATTGAATTTGGTATCAAACAACAATGATCTTGAACTAGAGGTTCCCTGATCTAAAGATAAAATGTATTTTTTCTCCATTTAATAAAATTTGGGATGGTAAAAATACAAATAATAAATTGTGAATTTGATAAAATAAAAAAGGCCATTTCTTATCAAAAATGACCTTATACTAACGTAATTTTATATTATTCCATTGCATTAGCTACCTCATCAGTAAGCTCTAAGCTATGATAAACGTTTTGCACATCATCATCATCTTCAAAAGCATCAATCATTTTTAGTACTTTCAATGCAGAATCTACATCTAAAGCTTTAGTATCATTCGGAATACGTTGCAAACCTGCATTTTCAACTTCGATATTCATAGAGTCTAATTTTTTTTGCACACTACCAAAATCTTCTTTTGCTGTAGTAATAGTTATTAACCCCTCATCTACCTCAATATCTTCTGCACCTGCATCGATCATTTCAAGCTCTAGTTCTTCAATGTCCATTCCTTCAGGGACGGGGAACGTGAAAATTCCTTTAGTATCAAATAAGAATGTTAACGATCCATTTTTACCCAAATTTCCACCATACTTAGTAAAAATTGCTCTTACATTACTTACTGTTCTATTTTTGTTATCAGTTAAACTATCAACAAACACTGCAATACCATTAATAGCATACCCTTCAAAAGACATCTCCTCTAAGTTATCTCCTTCTTTATCTGCCTTACTAATTGCACGTTCCACATTATCCTTTGGCATGTTAACGCCTTTAGCATTATTCATTGCTAACCTTAAACGTGGGTTTGATTCCGGATCGGGGCCACCTTCTTTTACCGCAACAGCTATTTCCTTAACTATTTTTGAGAACATTTTTGACCTTTTAGCGTCTGCTGCCCCCTTCTTCCTTTTAATGGTTGACCATTTACTGTGACCTGACATATCAATACTAGATTAAAAATTATTAAATTTTAACGAACGTAAAATTACTAAAATTTAGAAATATATATAAATCAAGAATTAGAAAATAATTAAGACAAAAAAGTCTTTTTTTATAAGAATGATAAATGAAATTTTACCTCTACCCTTATAATTTTTAATAAATTTGCACTGGATTTTATAATAAGATGTTATGAGTAAATCTCAGAATTTATATATAGAAACGTACGGATGCCAAATGAATGTTGCCGACAGTGAAGTAGTAGCATCTGTTTTGAAAGAAAAAGGTTATGATGTAACTGAAGATATTAATGAAGCAGACATTATCTTAGTTAATACATGCTCTATAAGAGAAAATGCAGAGCAAAGAGTCTGGGGCAGATTGAATGTCTTTAAACAAATAAAAAAGAAAAAGCCTGAACTTACGGTAGGAGTAATTGGTTGTATGGCGGAAAGGTTAAAAGAAGAACTTATTGAAAAAGAAAAAACAGTGGATATTGTTGTTGGTCCGGATGCTTACAGAGAACTCCCTAATTTATTAGAAACTGCTGAATCAGGGCAAAAAGCTGTAAATGTAATTCTTTCTAAAGAAGAAACTTATGCAGATATAAGCCCTGTTAGATTAGATAAAAATAGAATCTCTGCATTTGTTTCTATTATGCGTGGATGTAACAATATGTGCTCATATTGCATTGTACCATATGTAAGAGGTGGAGAAAGAAGTCGTAATCCTGAATCTATTCTAAACGAGGTTGAAGATCTTTATAAAAAAGGCTATAAAGAAGTTACCTTAATTGGGCAAAATGTTGATTCCTATTTATGGGAAAATGAAAATAGAGATGAGGTAAAATTTGCTCAACTTCTTGAATTGACAGCAAAAGTAAGTCCGGATTTAAGAATAAGGTTTTCAACCTCTCATCCTAAGGATATGTCTGATGAAGTTCTTTATACCATGGCAATGTATAATAATATTTGTAATCATATTCATTTACCGGCTCAATCTGGCAGTAATAAGGTGCTTGAACAGATGAAACGCGGATATACCCGCGAATGGTATTTAGATAGAATTGAGGCAATAAGAAGAATATTACCTGATTGTGCCGTTTCAACTGATATTATGTGTGGATTTCCCGGTGAAACTGAAAAGGATCACCAACAAACCTTAAATTTAATGGAGCAATCAAAATATGATTTTGCCTATATGTTTAAGTATTCCGAAAGACCTAAAACTTATGCAGCAAGATATTTAAAAGATGATATTTCTGAAGGTACCAAAACAAGGAGACTCACAGAAATTATTGATTTACAAAACAAACTATCGGAGAATAGTAAAAAAGCTGATTTAGGTAAAGTTTTTGAAGTTCTTGTTGAAGGTGTTTCTAAGAAATCCTCGGATCATTTATTTGGTAGAAATTCTCAAAATAAAGTTGTTGTATTTCCAAAACAAAATTTCAAGGTTGGAGATTATGTTTTTGTTGAGATTACAGAATGTACATCAGCTACTTTAATTGGCATTCCAGTAAATTAAAATAAAAGAAGCTGTCTCAAAAGGGCAGCTTTCTTTTTTAAATAAATTGACATAATCTTTATTTTGTCTAACAAATTGATTATCTTAGAGAAACACGA
>JANQHR010000008.1 GCA_028282585.1 Bacteroidales bacterium
GTTACAGGCTATAATTGAGCATTGCTTGCAGCCAGAATCAAAAGGATGTACCCCAAGTGATTTTCCATTATGTGAAATATCACAAGAAGAGTTAAATGAAGTAACAAGAATAAATGGTAATGAAGAATTAACAGAGTATATTGATGAAGTTGAAATATGAAAAAAATAGATAAAATAATCAAAAAGCTAATGAAACAGATAGATATAAACAAAAGGACATTATTTAGAATATTCAAGACACAAAATTGAGGGTAATCAATTTTCGAACACAGAAGAAGAAATTGAATATGAAGTTTAATAAGATTAGTTTTTGTAAAATCAATAGTAAACTAACTAATTGACCGGTGAAAACATGATTGCCAAGCATGTAGTTACAGTAAATCATTTCGTTTTTTAAGTTATTAAACGAATAATATCGGTCAGATATAAAAAATTATGAAAGTATTATATACAAAAGAAGGCCTGGAAGATAAGCTTATTTCAAATGAATACAATTCTGAAATATCGAATATTCAAAACAATATTTTAAAAAAAATACCAAAATCAAATGATATAACACCTATCTCAAGTAGAATTGAATATAGAGATGGTTGTCATAAAAGAGCAGTAATATTTTTAACAACCAATGGTTGTGACTGGGCCCTTAGTAGATCAGGCGGATGCACTATGTGTGGGCATTTAGAAAAACATCTAAGGACCAATAAAGAAATTATAGCTAATGATATTATTACACAATTTGATTCATCTTATGATAAAATTAACTTTAATGAAATATCAGTTTTAAATTTGTATAATAATGGTTCATTTTTCAACGAAAATGAAATTCCAATTGAAGCAAGAATATATATGTTAAAGAAAGTAGGTGAAAATAATAAAATAAAATCTTTAGTTGTAGAATCTAGACCTGAATATATAAATGCGGAAGTATTGAAAGAATCAAAAGAATTACTACCAAATATTAATGTTGAAATTGCTGTTGGACTAGAAGTGAAAGATGATTTATATCGAAAAATATATTTAAACAAAGGATTTAATTTGAAACAGTATGAACGCGCTTCTAACATAATTCGTCAATTTTTTGATTTAAGGACATATGTGTTTTTAAAGCCTCCTTTTCTTTCAGAAAGAGAGAGTATTAATGAGGCAATAAGGACAATAAATTATGCTTTTGAAAATGGAGCAGGAACTGTTTCTTTGGAATCATGTACTGTGCAGAAATATACTCTAATAAAACAATTGTATGATTCTAAGACATATACACCTCCTTGGTTATGGAGTATATTAGAGGTTGTTAAAGCAGTACATAAAAGCAACGATAAATTAATTATAGGAACGTTTCAGTTTTATCCATCACCTGAGATGGTTCCTTATAATTGTAAAACCTGCAGTAATACAGTATTAAAAGCAATTGTTAATTACAACAAATACTCTAATATTTCCATATTTAACAATTTGCATTGCGAATGTAAAAAGAAGTGGAAGTTAGAACTTGACAATAAAAATCACACAATAGAAGAAGCATTAAATCTCCATATCTGATAGAACACGAAATATTGCAATATAAGCTGTGAGTAGTTGATTTTTAAAGTTTATATGGAGAAGAACTATCGAAATTTATACAGAATATTCTGTTTGAAATCAATGATATTTTTTCAATACAAATACTAATTAAGTTTAATTTGGATATCTAATACAAATGAATTATTTAAATATTAGTAGATAAAAGATACATTAAGATGCTGAATTTCTAAAAATACAGGAGGAGATTTAATATCAAGTATAATAATATTTTTAATTTGCTGTGTACACTTAGAATTTAGGAATATTAGTAAATTCGAACCAATACAATAGATGTTAATTCCTTAATTACAAATGCCGAGTTAGTAATAAACTGGTCATCTAGCAAAAATCAACATAAAATAGAAACGATACAAAATTTAGCAAATAGCTATATTATTGAATTGCAAAATATAATTGAGCATTGCTTGTAACCTGGATCAAAAGGAAATACCTCAGGAGAGGGGTATTATGTTTAAAAACGAAGAAGGATTTAAATGAAGTACCAAGGGGAAATGACAATGAAGAACCAACATAGTATATTAAAGAGGTTGAAATATGAAAAATATAGATAAAATAATAAAATGGTTGAAGGATAAGAATATACACCTATCCCTAAAAAATGGAAATATTAGTGTTAAATCCACTGAATGTAAAATATCTTCGGAAATTTCTGGAATAATTAGAAGTAATAAAAATGAGATTCTCCAATATTTAAAACAGAAGAATAATTACAAAACTTTTGAAAGTATTTATCCATTATCTCCCATGCAGGAAGGCATGCTTTTCCATTCCCTATATTCTCCTTCCTCAGAGATATATATGACCCAAATGAGTCTTGATTTTATAGGACAACTGAATACTGCTGCTTTTAATGCCGCATGGCAAGGAGTACTTGATAAATATACTATTCTGCGCACATCTTTTGTATATGATGGTGTATCTAGACCATTACAAAGGGTTCATAAATCTATCAAGTGCAATGTAGAGATGTTTGATTTCACTAAATTTAAGGCAAAAGAAATCCAAACTAAGCTTGATGCATTGTCCGAAAAAGACAGGGCAAATGGTTTTGACTTTACAAAAGCACCACTAAGTAAATTTAAATTAATAAAAGTATCCCAAAACAAACACCATTTTATTTGGACACATCATCATATCTTAATAGATGGATGGTGTTTACCAATAATATTTAAAAACTTTTATGAAAATTATCAAGTCGTTTGTAATGGAGAAGAAATTAAGATTAAAAAAATAGATAAATATGAAGATTTCATATATTACCTAGAAGAACAAGATAAAAGCAAAGCAGAAGAATTTTGGAAAGATTATTTAAAAGGATTTGAAAACCCTACCCCAATACCTATTGGGAATAGTAATCAAAAAGCTGATGAAACAGCTACTTATAAACAAAAGAGCATTACTTTAAGTATCGGAAATACTAAATTACTGAATGATTTTAGTAGAGAACATCATATTACAGTAAATACATTAGTACAAGCGGCCTGGTCATTATTATTAAGTAGATATAGTGGCGAAAATGATATCATATTTGGGATGACCGTTTCTGGCAGGCCAGCAACTTTGCCCGGAATTGAAGAAAAGGTAGGCTTGTTTATCAATACTTTACCACTAAGGGCAAAAGTGGATGGAGGACAAAATGTTTTGGAATGGCTTAAAGAAGTCCAAATACAACAACCATTACTAAGAGAATATGAATATATACCACTGGTTAATATTCAATCATTATGTGAAGTGCCGAATAAAAAAAATCTTTTTAACAGTATTTTTGTTTTTGAGAATTATCCTATTGGAGAATCAGGCAATACAAAAAAATCATCATTGAATATAGCTAATGTCCAATCTATTGAGAAGACAAACTATCCATTAACAATATCAGCTTCAGTTAGCAATAATTTGGCAATAAATATCTCATATAACAATGCAATTTATAGTACGGAAATAATAGAACAAACATTAGGTCATTTTAGAGAAGTACTTTTAAGTATTGTAAAACATGCTGAAAAAAACGTATCAGGTTTAGAAATTTTAACACCTGAAGAAAAGCATCGATTACTAATAGAATTTAACGATACTGAGGCTGATTACCCCAAGGATAAATGTATCCATCAGTTATTTGAGCAGCAGGTAGAAAAAACACCCGATAACATAGCTGTAGTTTTTGAGGGCCGGCAATTAACATACAGGGAATTAAATGACAAATCTAACCAGTTAGGACATTATCTACAAACTAAAGGGGTTAAACCAGATTCTTTGGTAGGGATTTGTGTAGACCGTTCTCTTGAAATGATAATTGGTATACTTGGAATAATGAAAGCCGGCGGGGCTTATGTACCTATTGACCCAACTTATCCTGAAGAGCGAATAGATTATATGTTAAAGGATTCTGATTGTAAGATAGTTGTAAGTCAGAAACATTTAGAATTACCTAAGACAAATTCCGAGATT
>JANQHR010000038.1 GCA_028282585.1 Bacteroidales bacterium
TGAATTGCGAAGCGGGAGCGTTAAAAATGAAATGGTCAATTTTATTTTTTATAAGCTCATTCTAAAGAGTAATCTGAAATTCAATTGATGAGCAGTATAAAATTATTGATAGTTAATTATTTGGATATTAATAAATGGATAATCTTTTACCTTTAGGACTTGAAAATATTGACCCTGATAAACCTATATTTTCAATAACTATAGTTTCTGAGGCTCTTAATATTCACCCCAGAACCTTAAGAATTTATGACGAAGAAAATCTTCTTGTACCGGAAAGGGCGACAAGGAGCAAAAGGCTATACTCATTAAATGATATAGAAAAGGGCAAATTAATCCAATACTTATCAAGAAACATTGGAATAAATCTTCCCGGAATTAAATTGTTTTTATGCATGCTGGATGATCTTGATTTGCCAATCAATAAGGGTATTAAATATATTTCCGGCAAACTGGATAAAATGCAAATTACTGAAGAAGAACAGCTTGAAAATATTAAAAAGCACTCAAATAAAGGTCGAAAAGCTAAGGCTGCCAAAGAAAATATTCAATAATATAAGCTAATCTTCTAAATCATTTTCATCTAGCGTAATATTTATAGAGCTAAAATCAATCTTTGAAGCCATGTCTGTGGCTAATGTTTGAGAAGTGTATAATTTTAGAATAAATACTTTTTTTAGCCTTTTAGCCAAAATTGTATTGGATTTTAAAGATGCTACCTTTTTATTTGGCGAAAGCCATTCATCTATAATTGACTTCATTCTATCCAAGCTTAAGCTGTGATTATTTATAAATTCATAGAAAATCCTGCATAACATAGAAAAATAAAATCGGGTAATTGTTGCCGGGTTTTGCTTGCATTTTTCAAGGTAATACTTAACCGCTTCTATAGCATCTTTGGAAAAATTCTCGGAGTATACTTGGCATAATTCATCATAATCATTGAAAATAAGTTTATCTTTGTCCTGGTCATTAGATGCAATTTTATTATTTTGCAGGCTTAGGTATTTTACTTTTATTTCTTTATTATCTTCCGGCTTAATGCAATAAATATTATCTTTATCATTATCTTTTTTATAATCTATTAATTCACATTCATATAATTTATAAATAGAATTTAGTACTTGTGACTCAGAAAGGCAGGTAGCTTTTTGCAGATCATCAGGGCTTATTTCTAAAAAACCTTTTGGTGTAAGTTTATTTAAATCTTTTTTGTAATTGTAGGTATTATTTATGAAAGAATAAGTTATCGCACTATTTAAGTCAGTATTTATTGCAAGATTTTTATTAACCAATATACTTTGATCGAGCTTTAATACTTTTTCTTTTTCCATCTGCTGTTTAAGGCCAGAAAATGTATTTGCATGTTTTATCGCAAACGAAATTTGTTCGCCTAACGAATCAAGCAATTCTATTTCATTTTTTGCCCATTTTCTTTGATACCTGTATTCATGAAGAATTATTGCCCCAAATTTATTTTGGTCTATATCAAACCTTGTTGCAATAACAGATTTAATTTGTTGTTGATGGTAATACTCCTTTATAGATGATGGAAGATTATTTTTTTCCCAATTATTAATATTTAATTGTTTTTCATTTTCAAAAAGTTCTTTAAATAAACATATAATAGATTTAAATTGTACTAAATTTTCATTTCGAACTTTATTTTTACCCAGTTTAAGCAGTTCTTGGCAGGCTGATTTATTGTCATATGAAAATTCACACAGATGAACTTCCTGAACATCAAATATTTCAATAATTTTTTCACAAATTGATTTTGATGCCTCTTCTATATCGAGAGAACGTCTTATTTCATTTGATACAGAGATAAGCAGCCTTTCTTTCTTTGCCTGTTCCTCCTGTTCTCTATATAAATCAGCTTGATGAAGCGCAACTGCAGCTTGATTTACTATTTCCTTTAAAAAAGCTTTATCCTGTTCTTCTATCACAACATCGTATTTATCCCAGTGAATTGCAAGAGAACCCTTCATTTCATTTTTATAAAATATAGAAAGAGCACAAATAGCTTTCATATTATGGAATTCAAAAAAGCATTCCAGGTCACTACCTACCAAATCATGCTCTATTAAATATTCCTTCATATTTGGATAATTCATAAACAACCCCGGTCTGGGTTTAGGAATATATGTATCCCACTTTCTCAGCTCTTTTGTTTTTTCCGGGTCTGTAAAGTCAAAACCAACAACGCTAAAATATTTTTCATCACTTCTATACTCTGAGTATTCATCAATCTCTCGAGGAAACATTATTTTTTGGTCAAATTGCATCAAAAAACATCTATCAGCCTTAAAGTATTTGCCAACTTCTGTTACAAGATTTTTACTGATATCCCTAAAGTCTAAAGATGTTCTTATCGACTCAACAATGCTTCTTAATACTTTTTCTCTTTCAACTTCCTTTTTTGTTTTTTCATACAAATCAATTTGATTTAGTAAAAGAGCTGTGTATTTTGATATGTCTAATAAAAATTGTTTATCATCATCCGTAATATTTAAATCTGTAGCTGATGAATGTACTACCAGTATCCCTTTTATTTTCCCCAGATAATAAATATTAAGCCCCATATATGTATTTATACTGTAGTCAATTAAGTATTGCTCTACTTCTGTTCCCCTCATATTGTGATAAGTTAAAAGCTCTTCTATTAGCTTTTTATTTATTATGTCAACTCCGCTTGTGTTGTAAACAGGATTTAATTCACCCATTTTTACAAGAGCAGGATGATTTATATCAAAATTAATCATGCTCTTAACATCATCATTTGCCCTATATTCAGCAAAATCTTCTACAGGAAATTGCTTGGCTTGTGTCTCGTTAACCCTTAATAATACACATCTGTCAGCTTTTACATATTTTCCTATTTCAGTAACTATGTTCTTGATTAAGGATTTAAACTCCAGCGAACAGCTGATAGATTCAATAATATTTCTTAAAATACGCTCTCGCTCAAGCTGTTTTTTATAATCTACTAACAACTTATCCTTACAATTTTCTTTATAATTATTGTTTTTTTGTTTTTGTTCCATTTATTAATTCTGTCTTTAACTATAATAATAAATATTTTAACAAAAAAGTATAGTTGCACAAGTTCAAGATACCTCTTACACAAATAGCCTTTAGAATTATAGCGTAAAAAGAAATTATATAATTTTAAAATGTAACAATAAATTAACAAAATAGTCCTTTTTTCTGATAATCCGAAATTTTCCAAGCATTTAATTTCAGAAAATGATATAATATTAATTAAACAAACAAATAACATATCAAATAAGTTGAGATTAAAAGGTATTGGTTTTGACTAAAGAAGCTGCAAAAACTGAAGACACATGCAAAAAGGACAATGACAAGTACGCATCAATTCTGTACTACAGATTGCGCAATAAGATTGTCCTGCTACGCAGTTTTGCCAAGAATGTTGACCTGATGGGTTATAAAGACCGCCTCCTCGAAGCTGTTAAAACATCGGAAATGCAATTTGATATAGTCGGCAAAGAATACATGCACATTATGCGCACAGGCAACTGGAGTAAATTCCTGATTCAAAAGATGGAATTTATTAACATGGGCCTTCAATCTTTTGCAATGAATATAATAGAAAGTGTTGAAAAAAGAAGAGAAGCCAAGAAATGGCATGCAAGAAAACCCAAGTCTGAGCGTGAAAGCTTTAAAACAAACTCAGAAGGCTTAATAAACCTTGCAAAAAAAACTTATTCCCTGGTAAGTACAAAAATACCTGAGGAAATAAGGGCTAAATTCTCAACACAGCAGATTCACGCAGTTAATAGCCTGAACGCTTTAAATAAAAAAATACTCGAAGAAATCGATATAATAAGAGATAAATTCGATGATTGCCATAAATTTTCAAGGTTATTACCATTGATGATGGAAAAAATGGCTCGTTTGAATCTGGAACTACCAACAGAGTTTGTAGTACTAAGACCATGGTCAATCAATGAATATGAATTATCAGAAGGAAAACCCGAAGACCTGCATTTATTCCAAAAACTGACAAGCATCAGTAAAAAAATTCTCTCAGAACTAAAGCAAATTAACTTTAATCACGATTTATTTACGGATAATGTACCTGATCAAGTTAGCTACAGCAATGTAAAAGAAATTCTACACTTGCCGATTCCTAAAGATTGCTCAAATTCAGAACCAAATGATATATCTTACCCCGGTCACCGGGAGGGT
>JANQHR010000058.1 GCA_028282585.1 Bacteroidales bacterium
TTTTTCATCATTCTGTTCATTAAAAATCTCGAAAGTTTTTTCATTATACCATTTAGGGATACCACCATTTATGTCATTAAACCACTCTCCTTCTTGTTCAATTTCATTGGAATTAAATCCAGTTAAAAGTGCCTTAATGATAATTCTATCATCAGGTTTCGGATCACCACCATAAAAATCATAATCACCAATATTACGAACCAAACTATCCTTACCTAAGACTAAACCAATGGCATCAATTATGGTACTCTTACCAGAGTTATTTGTACCAAGCAAAATACAATGTCGTTTTAGATTTATATTAGCTTTTTTAATCCCCCTGAAGTTTTCTATTTTTAAATGAGCTAGATACATTATCTCTATAAATTAATTGTAAAATCCTTAAAACGTTAAATTAATTATTAAATGTAGCATATTTTTAGGGAAATATTAAACGATTTACAAGAAATGCAATCTTAAAAATTAAAGAAAATAATATGATTAAGTAAGTTATTTTACTAACTTCAACTATGGTATTTTTAAAACCTGGAAATAGGATTTATCATTACTGTAAGTTATCTACAGCGTTAAATTTCATTTTACCAGAAATGAAATTATTGCTAAATCAAATAATTAAAACTAATGATCCTCGCGAGAATAAAGATTTTAACTTTGCAGCAACTTACTGGTCATCAGATAATTCTTCGAAATTAAATAATAGAAATAAAGAAATTAGTCAACTACTACGAGAAGATTGTAAAGTACTCTGCTTTTCTACAGATTATAAACATTTTTTTGGAAGTAACTTGTCAAGTATGTGGGCTCATTATGGAGATAATCACAAAGGATTGTGTTTAGAACTTGACAGAAATGAATTTATTAAAGAGAACAAAGATAAAATTCAAAAAGGCTATTTTAAAGAAATGATTTATTATGAGTTTAATCCTAAATTACCCATAAGACATAAAATGGTTGATTTTACTGCTGTTGAAGATAACAACTTAAAGAAATATATAAAAGGAGATTTCAGAAAAAAGCATCTTGATTACTTGTATTTTACTAAAAATAAAGAATGGAATAATGAACATGAAATAAGACTGATATATTTTAGTAACAATGATGAAAATGAATATTGCTTAATCAAAAAAAGCCTAAAGAATATACACCTAGGTATTGACTTTGAAGATAAAAATCTTCCAATTATTAATACATTAGCAAACGATAAAGATATTTACAAAATGAAGTATGGTGATGTAGGATTGATTAGTATTCCGTTAACAATTTAGTTTTAATATAGTTTCGATACGTATTAACTAAATGGATTTTCTAGTTGATTATTTATAATTTTCATTATAGCATTTATTGATAAACCCATTTCAATATACTTTTGAATCTGTTCTCTAAAAGGATCAAGTCCCCTGCCCTTTTTGTTTCCACTGCCTTTAGGTCTACCTAATATCTTCCCTTGCGATTTAGCGGCAATTAAACCTTGTTTTGTACGCATGTATATATCGTTATTTATAGAATTTAATAGATTGCAATAATGCTCTTTGTTATTTCTTTCAAGCTGATTATTAAAATAGACCTCTTTTCCAAATTCTACAACTAAAGCAGTCATCACTCCAATAATAACTCCAATATAGATTTCTTTTTTCATAATGGTTAATTAGATAAGTTATGTAAATATGATTTCAATTTTAAAATATTTAAAACTTTAATTCCATTAAGTAGATAGTAATTATACATTAAAAAACCATTAATCCTTTTTATGGAATTCTCTTCTAATAACTGAAAACTGTTGATCTATTTCAGACATGAGTTTGGAAGAATGAGCAAATGAATTAAGGTCAGATTTAAGTATATTTTTCCAAGCATTAAAATCCTTCAATTCATGACTATCACTTATTTTTTTAATAGAATATATATTGTTAGAATTAATTTGCTTTACTTTACATCTATCCTTCTCAAATATAATTTCATTGCTTATCAAATAAATAATATCAATTCGCTTTGGATCATACTTCTTATTATAAATATTTTTAAAGTTAAAAATTGGAACAAATGCAACATAATATAAATCAGGAGTGTTTTTATTATCAATGAAAATAACTGAACAATCATATAAAATATATGATTTACCCATGTATTCTATTACTGCACCATTCTTAAATATTCTATTCAGTTCATCACTAATCCAATGTAATTTATTTTTCCGTTTTTCTCTTAAAGAAGTATTTTCATATAAATCATTAATTAAATCTATTGGTTGTTCAATCCATTTAAGCATAAAGGGTCCTGCAGTGCTATGAAAGTTTGGATGAGTTTGATAATTTCTAAAGTTTCTTATATGATTTAAGTATTCATTATTAGTAACTTCAAAATAGTTTTGATCCTGGAACCAATCAATAAGGTTTTTTAAATTCCTTCGCTTTTCACCTTTTTTAGTTTTTTTAACCCAATTTTCTTCTGTTAATTCAAAGTACCTTATTTTTAAAGCCATTTCAAAAATTTGCCATGCTTTAGAAGCCGCAACATCGCAAAATTCATATTCATAATAGCTGTGAATTAATAAATTTTCTACTACTTTAAAACTTTTCTTAACATCATCTGGAACTTCATCTTTAAAATAAAATTCTGGAACAATGTTTTTATTGAAAGACTCGAAATCATCAGTTCCTCCCCATGGTTCCCATCTAGGATCTTTTGTAAATTTCATTTGTAGTAACGTTTTTCTATTCTATTAACATTTCAATAGATTAAAATTCTTTCCTGCTAAACTTAAATTTCAAAGATTTTCCACGATATTTTGTTTCCATTTCTTTAAAAAACAATTCTAATCTTTGCTCTGTAATTAAAGGAAAAGGTTTTAAATCCTTTTTATGAATTTTTGAAAACAGTCTAAAGATTGAGCTATAAAACGAATTTGGATCCTGTTCAATGAATTTATTATTCTCCCTATAGAAAGAGTATAGTCTTACTATAACATCTTCCGGAATAAATAGAATATTGCCTTTCCATCTAAATCTAAATTTAACTTTTTTGTAGAACGTTTCATATTTACTAAAATCCATGTTTTGTGAAATAATTGCATAGGTCTTTAAATTTCCATAAAATTTAATTTTATCATTTCCCTTAAGTTTATTAATATAATGTCTATGCTTTTCAGGTTTTTCATTTAGTTGATATCCATCAGTATGATTGCTGAATTTACAATCCCAAGCCATACAATATTTACTTGGCGTTTTATATTCTCTTATTGATACAATACCATCAGGGGCTTTAATTCCAATGAAACTATCTCCTAATTTATCTCCAAGCTTAAATATTTCATGTAAAAGGTTATATATATCCTTTTCGAAATCGTTATGATCATATTCATCATATTTATCTAATATATTGGTATAAGATTCATAACCCTTTCTTAAGATTCTCTCATTCCATTTATCTTTTTGATATTTTAATATGTTTTGAAAATCATTGTTTAAATTTTCTGTTTCTGCAGATTTTATGTATAATTCCACAAGTCCTTTACACGAAAAGTTTCTTTCTTTAAGTTGTTTATTTAACGCATTTTTATAGCGACATAGAATAACTAATAATGGATTCCCACTTTCTTCAAAATGCGTTAATAATTTAACTGGTGGAGTATCGGAAGATACATAAACAGAAAGATTATCATGATTATCATCTAAAATTTCAATAATAGAGTGTTTCTGCTTAGCTATTTGTATATTGATGTCTGAAACATTTAATCCACTTCTTTTTAATAGATTATAAACAAATCTATGAGCGCCTTTTTTATTAATTTTAACATCAAAATACCTCCCTTCGATGTATAAATCATTTCCACATTTAGGACAAGCGTTACTCTTATCCCAAGTCTTATTTCGACATGATTCACATACTCTTTTTGCCTCCTTTTGTAATTTTTGAAGAATCTTATTTTCGATTAATTCTAAAAGCAGTTCTTCTACATCTTGTGATATTTGATTTACAAGAATTGTTTTTTTATCTAGAATTTTGGACAATAGTCTTTGTTTATCTTGTTTAGAATTATTAGGTTTAAGCCATTGATTTAATATAACTCCAAATTTATCTTCAAATGATTTTGAAAACTTTTCCAAGTCATTGCGAGTAATATTTTTGTCTACTATGGTCAGACGATGTGTTCCCCAAATCGTTTCGTAAACATTAACTTTTATAGTAAGTCCATAAGAAGTGAATGTAAAATTTTTAAATTCTGAAAAATCATTTAGTTTAAGTGTACCCCTTCTTTTAAAGTCTGCTAAAACCGGGATAATATCATTTTTATATTGTTCATCGGTAACTCTAATCTGCTTTGCCCAATTGCTATCTTTAAAACTTGCATCTACAATTTTAATATCTTTTGATTCGTTTTCATCAAGTACTAAATTGAAGAATCTTACAGGATCATATGTAAATTCATTACGTTTATATGATATCCGATTTTCTAATTTCCTAGAAAAGTAATTCCTTATTTTGATTGATTCATCCTTTGACTGAACATTAATCATTAACTCCTTAGTTTTTGGATCAAGTGAGATTAATCTATAAACTCCAGAAACAGTGCTAATGTTATTCGGAATTGCTACAGCGACTTTATCTGCTGTTTCTTTAAGAATTAAAAAATACCAAAGCTTAGTTCCTTTATAAGAAAATCTATACTTATATTCTTTCTTTTGTTTATCAATTCGTTTTAAATAATATGTTAAGGGTTTTATGAATTTTATTATATTTTCATAATCTTCGTCACTAATATTCTCACTTAACTTATATATAAATCCCTTACCCAGCTTTTGTTTAAGTAAATATAAGAAAAGACCTTCAAGCCTTTCTTTCTTATATAGCTCAAAAACTTTGTCAATTACTTTTGATTTATCTGGATTACTTTTAGCCCAAGTTATGTTATATAACTCAGCAATACCTTTAGGATGTTTAAGAGAAAAATCATGTAAACATAATACCAAAATAGAGAGTTTTGTGTTGCTTTTTAGAACAGTCGTCAACTTAGCATCTTTGTCATAAGAATAATTAAAATGCTCAAATAAACTAGTGAGTGTCTTATAGCTAAATAATTTTAATCCCTTGATAAACTTTTCTTTGTAAATTTCATCCCACCTATCACAGTATGAGTCAATATTTACTTCAATGTTTTTCCAGAAATACCTTTCTTCTCTTGAAAATAAATCGGTTTTTAACTTTTTTGAACTCATTGTTTAATTTTTAATTAAATACATTAATCATAAATTTAATAAAATATCTTCATATTTTGTTAATTATTAATGTACTAACATAAGTTTTTAGTATTTATTTTAAACTTACACTTACAGGGGAAACTTATTATTTTTTTACTTGTGAATTATAATGCTCGTATATGTTTCGCAAATAATCAAATCCTGCTTCGCCATGAAGGAGACAAATTTTATCAGCTAATTCTTTTTGATCATTTTTGTAAATAACTTCAACAAGTCCTTCTACCTTACCTTTTGAAATATCGTATGTTATTTCATTAGAAAACAGTTCAACAAGTATATTAGCAACTCTCTCAGTATTGCTATCAATATGAATTCCTAAATATTCAATTACAAAATACTTATCATGTTGCTCTAGATATTTTATTGAAAACAGAATCCATTCATAGATTTGATCATCTAAATTCTCTATGTTTTTTATCCATTTTAAGCAGCCAGACAGAATAAACTTGTGCAATTCAGGATTAGATAGGTCTTTAGAAAAATCATACAGTAAATTCCACAAAGGTTTGATTTTTTCAATTTCAACTTTTCTTAACGGAGAATCATGCCGCCAAAAGAAATGAATGATGTATGAAAAGTGTTCTTTCTTTTCTATTTTTAATATATGTTTAAAAATTTCTTCTTCAAGTTCAAAACCCTTAAGCTCAAGCACAAATGCTATGCATATATGATTAATCAAATTATCAATAACCTCTTGTCTTTCATTTTTAAAATCATGATTCAAACCTTTAATTACATGACCTTTTTCTCTTAAAAGATTTAAATGATGCTTATATGGTCTACTATTATAAAATAGATAACCACACATTGCGGCATTCCAATTTATTTCATTCTTTAAACTAAAAATCTTATCAAAATTTTCTAAAAACCAATCTTTATTAAGATATTCAATATTTGGTAAGAATTGCCCTAACACAAAATGTAATAATTCATTATTTTCATTTGTATTTAAAGCTTTTTCAATATAATTTATTATATCTTCATCCCATTTATTATTCTGTTTGTACTTTTTCAAACTAAAATATATTAATGAAGAATAAATTTTCCCACGGTTATTATTTAAAACGGACATCGATAATTCCATCATTTCAGTTATTTCAGAAAGATCTTTATCTAACATATAAAACATCAATTGTTTTATAAGGTCAAACAATTCTGATTCATATTCAACAGTATCATTTTGAATTACTTTAGTTAAAATACCAATGCTGTAAAAGCAAATTTGCGAATTATAATGATGTTTGATATTATCACCATTGTTGTCCCAAAAACTATCAGACTGTTGTATCTTTTGAATAATACTAAAAACATTAATTAAATTAAATTCTTTTTCGAACTTCCATCCTTCATATATTCCTCTGCACCAGCTATACTGAAAGTGTCTCTGTGCATTTATTATTTCATTATTATTTCCATTAAATCTATTTATATCATTTGAGATTACAGATGAAACCATATCTGCGAATCCATCTAGTGTTGGTCCTAGAAAATCTTCTTTTTTCTTGGATAATACGTCAAATTCACTTATTATATCTTTTAATTCCATATTATTAACTTCATCAAAAGTATATGGTGAAATATTCCCGTATATACTTTCATACCATGAATCGAATCCTGGGTGTCTAATTGGAGTAGAATCTCTCTCTTCATATTTCTGCATTAATTCTTTAACCTCTGGATTTTCTAATGTTTCTAATGCAGTCAATATTTCTCTTTTTTGCCTTGATATAATATCTTCATAGTTTTCAATGGTTTTCGGAATCTTATAGTTTATTTGATCTATCCATTTTAATATTAAGCTAACTTCATCATCCAAGAAATCTTCGGTATGGTTTTTTATCAATTCATAGATTTCATGCTTGCAGGTTCTATTATCTAAAGGATTATCATTCCAATTAAGAAATAAGCTTTTATGTTCATAATTACAGTTTATTGCATAGATTGCTAAACGATAAAAAATGTCAAAATTTGAATTAAATAATAATTTTATAATTTCCTTCTGCTCATTGTTAGTCAAGCTGTTAATTGAATCCCTTACAAAATAAATTAACTGACATTCATAGCTATAAGGTATAGAAGTTTGATTATGATCTTCGATAGCGGGTAAAGTGGAAACACTAAATAAACTATTGTTTAACCTTAATAATTCTTCCATAAAGTAAACTGCCAATTTTGTTCCATCTATACCACAATTTTTCAATAATCTATCTCTATCATCATTTAGCGTGCTCTGCAACGTTCCATGTTTAAAGACTGAATTAACTGTTATTGGTTCTGAATCGTTATTTTTTTGATAAGTAAAAACTATACTTAAAGAAATTAATAATAAATCTTTCTGATTCTCAGTTATAAATTTTCTAAGAATTAGCTTGTTAAAATCTCCAGCAATTAAAAGAGTCTCCCAACTAGTATGGAAAAATTCAATTATATATTCAAAGTGTCGATTGTCTAAATATTCACTTGGTATGTTGGAAATAATTTTTAATAATGAATAATCTGTTCTATAGTTTTCTATTCTTTTCCCTTTATCATTTCTGAAAAGTGAAATTGCATCTATTATTAATAATAGAATATTTGTAATCTTGGGGCTGGGATTATTAAAATTTTGCTGACTAACCTTCTCTAAGTAAGTTAAAACGCTCCAAAAAGGCATATAATAAAACCCTGGATTCTCCTTGGATTCTTTTGGATATGGATTTTTATCACCCGCAAAATATTCATTCTCATATAAAATTTCTAACCATTCCACTGATTTTAGATTATTAAAGAAATATGAATATCTTGAATCAAGCGTTAATAAATTTGGTAAAGATTTTATTAATGAACTCGAAGGTGCATTATTATTAATAATTATATCTAATCTATCTGCAATAGAATAATAATTTCCAATTAATCCTTCTAGAATATCTAAAAAATCCTCCCATAAACTATTAAATTCATCAATATCTCTAGGTGATTTCCACACACCATGTCTATGTGCAAATGAATGGAATTGTTTTGCAGTCTTATGCCATTTTTTTGAAAAAGCAGTGTCTTCTTTAATTCCAAGTGCTCTCTTTATAGATTCGCTATGAGTTACTTGAGTAATACGTCTGCCACATTCATTGCAAGGTTGACTATCTTCATTATTTACAGGTGATAAAATTTCTCTTAAACCTGATTCAATTTCTCTTGAAAGATGTCCTAATAAATAAGGTTTTGTAGTTAGATCTTGATTAAATATTTGAAGTGCATCATTAAAAAATGCTGCAATTTCCTTACCAATTACCTTTAATCCATTGTATATGGCTAACTCTCTTGCATCCATAAACTATACGATCTGATAAAGTTATAGACATTGAAATTAAACAAAAAGTAGATAAAATGAACAAAAAGGAGTAGATAAATTAGCTTTATAAATTTATAAAAGAAGTAGATAAAGGTCCAGTATATGTGATTATTGAATTGTAAAACTGTAGTTTAATAATGATATTAAATTGGACAATTCTTCTTGTGCTACTATATATCTTCAATATCAAATTGGACAATTTAACATATCTCTAGAAATTAAGAAAAATTGTTGCAACAAAGAACTAATATAAGGAAGCTAGATTTTATGTTTTTTTCATGTTTGGATAAACTAACTTATCTTCCACAAATGTCAATCAAATTTCAAATACTCAATTCTCAGAGAGTTATTGTATTAATAAAAATGATTCTTTAAAATTATTTAAACTATTCTTGTTTTATAAAATTAATTCTTTGGTCATTCAATTTAGGATTAAGGTTAGTCTTTTTACTATTAAAAGCATAATAAACCGTTGCAAGTAATATTTTTATATTAAACTTTAAGGACTTTTTTCTTACATAAAAATTATCAAATCTAATTTGTAAGTGCTTATCTAGTTGACCTTTTTTTAATAGCCAGATTTGTGCTAAACATGTATTCCCAGGTAAAACAGAGCATCTTTTATCATAGTTTAAATCTTTTAGTAATTTCATTGGTAAAGCTCTAGGTCCAACAAAACTCATTTTGCCTATTAAAATTAAGAAAAGTTCCGGAAGCTCATCTAAATGGAACTTTCGAATAAATCTTCCGAATCTATTAATGCGATCTTGTTCGAAGAATACTCTTCCTAGTTCAGTACCAGATTTCATTGATTTAAACTTGAAATGAGTGTATTCCTTTTTACCCTTTCCTACTCTTTTTGAGATATAAAATGGTGGGAATTCAATTAATACAGAACAAAGAATTAATAGAAATAGCATTATCGGTAGTAATACTATTATCAATATAAGAGAAAGCAATATGTCAAATATTCTAATTGCCATGTATAAGCTCATTAACATATTTCTTAAATAAATTACCTCTTTCAAACATATCAGTAAAATATGGTGCACCACTGCATCCAGAAGAAAGCAATAATGTACCATTTTCATCCTGTGCCTTTTTTAATCCCACTGAAGTGGCTTCCTTTAGAGAATCAACTATAGTATAATTATCATATTTCAAATTAGATAATAATTTTAGAATTATCTCAGAAGTACTATCATTTCTATATAAAACAACATTTATATTGCTTTGAACTAATCTATGGGATAACTTTTCAAAGGAAAGATTTTTGTGACCACCACCACCTATAATTAGTGTTATAGGTAATTTATCGCATGATTCTATTGCGAACATTACTGATTCTGGCGTAGAAGCTGCTGAATCATTTATTACTGCAAAATTAGAGTTCGTATTTAACAACTCAAACCTATGTTCTAAACCGTTATATGAATTTAAAGCCTTTAAAAGCAAATTTTCATTTAACTCAATGTTTATATAGAATTCTTTTATATAATAATATGCTGTACATATACTGGCAACAACTAATTCAAAATGATGAGATACTCGTAGAGTTGTATTTAATTGATTTACAGGTGCTAACTTATAGAAATCACCATTTTGGTTTAATGTAATATATCCATCTTTAATAAAACATACAGCGAAGTAATTTGGCAAATCATTGTCTTTCAATTCTTCACTAGTGAATAAAACTTTCTTAGATTTAGTAGTTAAACCAGCTATTCTGTTATCATTTAACGGAAGAATACAATAATCATCAATATTTTGATGTTTTAATATGTTTTTTTTATCATCAAAATACTCATCAATATCATCATAAAAGTTAAGGTGATCTTCAAAGAAATTGAGCCAACATGCTATATTTGGTGACTTTTTATGTTTATTAAGTTCTCTCAACTGCCATGAAGACATTTCGAGAACAAAATCATTGGCTTTTCCTAAATAACTCAAAGGTGAAACACAATTATTACCTGCTGCAACACTATTTACTCCTAAGAATGATAATAAATGATTTGTTAAACCAGTAGTATAGCTTTTCCCTTTAGTTCCTGTGATGCCAATATATTGCTTATTATTTAATTCTGAAAAAATACCAATAGGACATTCCACAACTTTACCATTCTTTAAAGCATTCTGTATATAATTATTCGAATCTTTTATGCCTGGATTCTTGATAATAATATCGTGATTTTGAAAATCAGTTTCTCTATGTTTCCCTAATACTAAAGCTTTTGGAATATCTTTTACAAGTTTTAATGATTCTCTTAATGATTCTTCATCTTTAAGGTCTGTGATAGTTATTTTTGCACCATGTTCATAGGCAAATCTAGCGGATTCAACACCGCCACCTTTTGTACCTAATCCCATGATTAGAACTTTTTTATCTTTAAAATCTGATAAGGATTTAATCATTCCTATCTTAAATTACACCAAATAAAATTTTGTCTAACGAATTAACTGAACGATAACTACTTAATCCATTTGAGTATAAATCAAATATTTTCTTCCCTAATAATTTATTCTCATCTGAATAACACTCATCAGCGACACATTTACCACATGAAACAGTGTTAAAGTCGGTATTAACGTCAAATAATTCCGCTTCTATTCTACCCACGAATCTCTGGCAGGCGTAAATTTTTTTATCACTCGAAATTAGAATGGTCTTTTCTCCTGCATTGCACATAAATTCAGGATTTTCTAAACCTAATAATAGTCTATGATGACCACCTAATAAAATATTGTTTTGTTTTGCCAAACTGTATGCTTCTTTTATAAGATTATATTTTAAGTCATTAGACAGTGGATTGTCTGGGTCATATAATAAGGAAACTGAAAGATCATGAATATCTAAATCACTTTTTATATAAAGCATAAAATCATTAAGTCTATTTACGGTATAATCATCTAATACCATATTGATATAAACTGGCATATTCAATGACTTTAATACTTTTATTCCTGATACAGTTTGTTTAAATGTATTTTGTCCATTTCTTGATATTCTCCTCTTATTATGTACTTCTTCTATGCCATCTAAAGAAACTATATGAATAAGTCTGTTTTTATGCGAAGATTTTACTAATTCTAAAAGTTCTTTATTTATGAGTGTCCCATTACTATTGATGATTATCTTACCATTTTTAAAGCGATCTAAAAATGCATTTGATAATTCTAAAATGAAATTAATATCAAGATATGGTTCTCCACCAATAAATCTAATTTCAGGATCTTTGTAATAATTTTGCTCATCAAGATTATCCATGAATTTATTTACAACCGAACGTATATTATCACGATCACACTTCTTTATTCTCTCAGTATGTGGAATATAACAATACGTGCATTCACAATTACAGTTTTGAGTCGTCATTAAATAAAGTCTAGTAATCATATTCGTATCCTCCCCTGCAATCAAATTCAGATATTCTTTCTGGTAATGATGCTTTGCAAAACGAAGCCTTAATTCCAGCGTTTTGAAACCTTTCTGACGTTTGTTTTAATACTTTTAACCTGTAATCAATATATGGATGCGTTGGCACATCAGATAATTCGGGATAATACTGCATCATGTTATCAATCAAAGTAGTTGATAAATGCTTCTTCATATTGGAAAGGATTTTGGATGAAATTCGTAGTGTTTCCGCAGTAATAGCACTAGGTTTACATTCATACAACCAATCAACTAATCTTTCCAGTTCTTTGCTATCCGTAATCCCTGGTATAATCGGATCAATTTTAACAACTGTTTTTAAGCCTTCAATCTTTACAAGTTTTTCTATTAATTCTTTTCTTTCCGTTGCACTTGGTGCATTTGGTTCTAATTGCTTTGTTAAATCATCATTTAAAGAATTAATTGAAACTGCTACAAAACTGTTTTTCTTATTCCTAAATAAGTCTATATCCCTTAACACCAAAGGACTTTTAGTAATTACAAAAAATGGTATGTTTTTATATGAAAGTGCAGATAATATCTTTCTGGTATATCCTTTTTCTTTTTCTTCATAATCATAGCAATCTGTCCAGGGCGATAGGTAAAACGGATTATTATTCGAATTTAATGAATTTATTTTAGCTATTTCTTTATCTATATCGATGCCTGAATTAAGATCTTTGGTTTGAGATATACAATATATACAGTTAAACGAACATTGAGTATATACATCTATTTCATTATGAACTGGACATTTATTTTCGTATTTAGGCATGATTTAATCAATTAATTCCGGTCTATATTCAAAATGCATAGTATCGTAGTGATACCATTTTCCACCCCATATAAAACCATGTTTTTCAAATATATTAACAATCTGCAAAGGTATTTTATTTTTGTATTTAAACTCCTTTTTAGAATCAATATCCCATTTCCAGTAATTAGAGTATTCAACGTTTATGTCGATAGCAATTCCAAAACTGTGAGCACTTAATCTGTTTGTGCCACTAATAACACGCCATTTAAACGTACCTGCAGGCTTTATAACAAACTTTTTAAGTTCATCTGGCAATGTATCAAGTTCTTGCGATATCTGTTCTAACTTATTATGAATCCCGTTTATTTTTGTTACTAATAGTTTAGAACTATCAGAGTTTGGTAACCAAATAATTTCAACAAGATTTTCTTTTACTTCTTCTTCGGTATTTCCGTACATCTTTTTTAGAAAAGCATCATTTCTAATTCTTCCAGGATCATAATTTAAAGATAATATGTCCATATAATTTGGATCAGAAGGATATTCATAAAAAAACTGATCTTCGATATCGGGAAAATTTAGTAGCGAATCATGTGATTTAGTAAGTATTTTGTCATCAAATATCATTGTAGTGCTATCAGTCCATATTAGCTGATTATCTTTAATTCCTAGAATAAAATCTGGATATGCCTTTTTTAGCTTATTTTCAATGCTTTCTATCCTACTTAACTCTTTTGTTGGTATTTGTATGTTTTTTACTTCTTTTTGCCTACAACAGGTTAAAAACAGCAATAAAATAGATAATAATATGAATAACTTTCTCATTTTCTAACGAATGTAATCTTTACTTCTTCTTTTTAATAAATATTCAGGTTTGGGTTTCACAGGATTCCATAAACCAATTTTTTTAACTAAATCATAGTTATCCAAATCAAGAATCTTCTTATAAAATTTTTGCCATTTATCTTCTCTTAATAAATAATATTCACCCTGCAAATGCTTAAGATTAATAAGATCTTCTTCATCCAAGTATTTCTTAAAATAGTAGTATTTGACATTTGAAGTAATTCTCCAAACAGTCTCATATTTTGTTGAATCAATAGGTTGCCAATTGGTTGCATCATAATCAGAATAGATTATAACAATTTGAGCCAAAGCTTGATGTGCAATAATAAGTTCAGCTTCTTTATCTTTCAAATATGAATTCACATTATCCATAGTAATGAAATAGCTTCCATATGGCGGATCAAACTTGTTTGGGTTATATGATTTGAATGAAAAAGCCGATAACACTATTAGACAACCAATAAGCGAAATCTTAATATAGTTAGGAAATAGCTTTACTAAATAAGGAATAGCTAGAACAGCTATCAAATTAAATGCAAGATAAAACCTAAAACCAATACTTGCTTTTGTAAATGTGTATATAGGCAAGCTTAATACCATTAAAGTAGTAATCAGAAATTTACTAGCATCATCAATTTTTTTGGTCTTTATAAATTTAAATAGCTTTATTACTAAGAATACAAGAAAAGCTATATAAAGTAGTATTGTTTCAACTTTCCAAACAATGGACATTTTACTCCATCCAAAAAAGTCAATCAGTTGCAATGGCGGAATATATAAACTCTCTGATATTAAATTGGAGAATCTTTCAAAATCTGCAATATGAATAATTCCAGGTAATAAAAAAGCTATCAATAAAGCAAGTGCAACAAATGGCAATAATAACTTGAATTTAAATCCTTTTAGAAAACCAATCAAAAGTATAATTACAGATATTCCAGCAATCATCCTATGCGCCATAAATCCAAGTAAAAAGAAAACCCCAGTCCATATCAATTTTCTTTCAGCTAAGAAATATAAAAGCCATAAGAAAAATATTACACCTAGCAGATTCTTCGGAAACTGTGCAGTGAAATAATAAAAGGTTGGACTAAATATAAAAAAGGCACCAACTAAGAAGGATGTAAAAATATTATTTGTTAGTTTTTTTGAAATGAAGAAAGCTGAAACCGTTAATGTTCCTGATAATACAGCACTACCAATTTTAAATGCGAGTATGTAATCTCTAGCTAAATAAGATAAAGTTATGTAATATGGATAAATTAAAGAATAATCAGGTGAACGCATAGCTCCCTTCTCAATGAAAGTATAAGCTTGCATTATGTAATAATATCCATCCCACCCATTTGCAAATGGAGTTTGATTTAATGCAATGAATTGCAAAATAAACGAGATAAGAAATATTACAGGTAATGAAATTTTTATTAAAACAGACTCTTTAATCACTTTTTACCTTCTTCAATATCTTTGATATAATATATGTTGTACATTTCTATTTCCGTAAGTTGATCTGTTATATCATCATGAATGCCATTATACCAAGGTTTTGAACCGAAAAAATTCTGCATCTTTTCAGTTTTAAATTTATAGCCCTTTCTAGCATAAAACTGATTTCGAATGTAAGTTAAATCCTGCTTATCAATAATTTCTAGGTCTGTTTCATCAAATTTCTTTTTTTGCCCTAATCCATGAATTATTTCAAAAAGATCTACATTAATTTTATCTAGAAATTCATCAAAATAAATAGGTCCATTTTCACCATAAGTACTATAGTGATATGCATCGACAGAGTAAAACTTTCCATTTATCGTTAAAAATAAAGTATCGTTAGCTTTCTTATCGAAATGCCAGCTTCCTTTAACAATAAATCTATTTGATTTTTTAACATTCTGTAAACTTGTATCTATTTGGTCAAGCCTACGCTGATGTTCATCATTCCATTCTTTAATTTCTTCTTCTGACATTTTTTCTTCCTCTGACCAGTGTAATCTATGACCTTCACCTACATCTCTTCTTTTTAAATCATATTCTGTTATGTCACTATCATAAATTCTATAAAAATTAAAAGTTTGATCCGATAAACTAACTGTTATTGAGTCCTTAGGATTTTTTATTTTTCTATAGGGATCCAAATGCTTTTCATTAATATATTCAATTAATATGTAGCTCATTAAAGCATCTGTTAATCCTTTAAAAATATTTAATTCAGTTTCTGTTGCTTTACTTAAGCCAATATCGCTAAAATAAATTGATTCAAAAGTTTCATAATTGCTTTGAATTACATTCGGAATCTTTTTTTTCTGATTTTCAATTGCTTTCTTATCAATTGTAGGAGTTGCTTTTACTTCTTCTGTTATTGCCTTAGCTGTATCGCTTTCTTTTTTTTCAGTTTTAGAGTTGCAGCTGATTAATAATAATAAAGCTAGAATGATGCTTAGATTTCTCATATCATTTATGTTGTTAGTAAGATCAATACAAAAATAGAATTATTTTTTACTTATGAATTAATGAATGCAATTTTAAATAACTAGTAGATAGTTAGGTTGTTGAATTTAAAAAAGTAGTAGATTAATTGTAAAAATATTAATACATAGAATTGTATATCAGTTTTTTTAATTATGATAATGAATTGGACACTTCTACTTAAGCAACGATATGTCATCAGGTAAAATTGGGTAATTTAGCTTTTCTTTAAAAATTGTGAAAAATGGTTATAACGAAGTTCCAATAAAAGAAAGCTAGGTTTTATATTTTTTTCATGATTGGACAAACTAACTTATCTGCCACACTCGGTCCCGACGATTACTGCCGGGATTCGAGAACGATCGAAATTATGTTAAGTTTTTTGTTCCCTTTACAAAGTTTTATATGACCACATTTTATCTTGTCCGGGTTTACCTTCAAATAATTCAATCTTATTATCTTCGGGCATAAATACTACATCAGGAAGGTTTGTTGTTCCAAAGTCTAAATATTTTAGTGTTTCACTATCTGATGTATTCTTTAATTGATGCACTCCCTTTTCTCCAGCGGGAAATCTTAAAATATCGCCCGACTTAACTTTTAATACTCCACTCGCTGTTATCACTTCTCCATGCCCCTCAATGATATAGAAAATTTCCTCGTTGCAAGTATGATAATGGAGTGGCCAGTTGATTTTCCCCGGTGAAATTTCATATATATCGCAATACATTTTGTTGACGTGTTCATCATCAATTATTCTTTTTCTGTTATGCTCTATTTCATCAGCCTTTGACCAACTACTCCATTTTACTTCCTTTTCATTGATTTTTAATGTCTTATGTTTCATAATATCTTATTTTCTGATTGTAAATTCCGTCTCACCCGGTAGCACCTTTGCCTTGTAGCTAACTGTTGTTAGCGCAAATATATCAAAAATGCCATATATTATTCCTTTAAAGTAAAATACTGTGTGGATTTAAATCAGCCTTCATTTTAATACGGCTAACAAGTATTTAATTATAAGGTGTTTATTTGCTTAGAATTGAATATTTAGTATAAATATGCTCTCCTACAGGTCATATACAAAATCGTATCAATTTCGTTTGTGAATAGCCAAATTTTGCTGGTTCAGGGAAGTTAGTTATGAACTGTTTTTGTTCTGTCAGGGTAAATCTTATCAAGTAAGTTTTCAGTTTTCAAAAATTCATAATACACTTCTCTATATATACCCTGATATTTATCCTGAATCGAATTTTTTAACTCAGTAAATGTGCTTTTCAATTTTATAAAAATTATGTTCATTTCATGAAACCGGGTATCAACCGAAATTGATTTCTTGTTCAAATAAAATAGAGATCTATTCTGTATGCTTAAATTTTCTTTTGAATATTCCAGTAGATTGCATAAATACACATTATTCTTTATTTCATCCATGTATGGTGCAATTGCCCTTAACAGATCTGTGTAAGAAACAGGTTTTGTTATATAGCCATCAGCACCCATGTTCATTGCCTTTTTTCTATCGTCTATTTCGGATAATGCAGAACAAACAATGGTTGGTGTTTGAAAATTTAACTTTTTTGCTTTCTCAATAAACTCCAATCCATCCATTACAGGCATTTTGATATCAGAAATTATTAAGCTAACTTTTTCCTTTTTCAATATTTCCAGGCCCTCAACCCCGTTAATTGCCTGTATCGTTTTGCCAAACGGATTAATCAAGCAATCCAGCAGCAAAAAATTTGTTAATTCATCTTCTAATATTAGAATCTTTACCTCGTCTTTCATGAACTTAAATACACTTTAGCTTATTGTTTTTATTAAAAATCAAAACATTTTGCGTTTCAGTTATATTTTCCTTTAAATTTCTAAGCAGTTTTTTAGTTTCAGTAGATATGTTCTTAATATCTTTTACCTCATATATGGTATTTTTTAATATAATGCTAAATTGAATGATTTTATTTTTAACATAATGCGCTGAATACTTTTCCGATTCATCCATATCGACAAAAACACTATCATAGATTTTAACTATATTATCAGTATCCGTTATAATTTTCTTTAAAGCAGATTCGGTGTCATCAAATGCACCATTAACGATATAGGTAATTGTATCTTTAAATATCTGAAGCGATATATTTACTTGATCAATCGCCTCAAGGTTTTTCAATAAATTATCATTAATTAAACGTTGTTTTCTTACTTTTTTAGATAACCTGTGATTAATAAAAACCGTGATAAAACTTCCGGAAGCAATGATAAGAGCGGTAATTGATGCAATTAGTTCTACTTTAATATCAGTATTCATAATTCTTTAAGAAATTGAGTTAATAACAAGATGAATATAGTAAATAAAAAAATATTGATCAAAATATAGGTATATTTCTCATGTAAATTCATTAAATTACCTTGTATTCGTTTTGTGTTTTATCAATTGTCATTGATTTTAAAAACATAGCATATGATTAAAACAATACTGTATTGAATAAACCCCGAAGGTATATTATCCTTTTTTGCCTGATTTTAGCGGGAGAAGCTATTTTCTTTCTGCCATTTGTATTGGCAAGGATCTTTCGCCCTACCCTGCTAATTGTTTTTGATATCAGCAATATGGAACTGGGTGCATGGTTTTCCGTGTATGGAATTGTTGCTTTGGTATCGTATTTTTTCGGCGGACCGTTAGCAGATCGTTTTCCGGTTCGTAATTTAATGACCATAGCATTATGGCTCACCTCATTGGGAGGTTTTTACATGTCTTTTCTTCCTGGTAAAGATGTTATGTTTGGCATATATGCTTTTTGGGGCTTAACAACCATATTTTTGTTTTGGGCAGCGCTGATACGTGCCACACGTGAATGGGGCGGCTATCATTTCCAGGGAAGAGCATTTGGCTGGCTTGAAGGCGGCCGGGGTTTTACTGCCGCCATGATCGGTACTTTTTCATTATTCCTGTTTTCAGGTTTTATGCCTGAACAATCCGATGAGGCACTTTCTGCGCAGAGAATTAATGCTTACAGACTGGTACTTGTAGCAGCATCATGTATTACCTTTTTAAGTGGTTTATTCATATGGATCTTTGTCCCTAAAACCTCCTCCGGTTCCAACTATTCGAAGATCCGGTTTAAAAACATGAAGGAGATTATGGCTAAACCTGTTGTTTGGACACTTTCCCTCATTATTTTATGTGCTTATGTAGGCTATAAAATTACCGATGTGTTTTCACTTTATGCGAACGAAATACTTGGGTTTGATGAAGTAAAAGCAGCAGGTGTAGGAACTTTTGCACTCTGGATGCGTGCTTTGGTTGCTATCATAGCCGGTTATTTGGCAGATAAAACACGGGCCAATAAAATTGTTACCTTGTGTTTTGCATTTTCACTATCGGGCGGATTAATGATTTTATTGGGTTTTGTAAATGAAATTGTAATATTGGCCCTAATCAACCTGGTATTTATTATGGCCGGAATATATGGTGTTCGTGCTCTTTATTTTGCTTTAATAAGCGAAGCAAAACTGTCCATGGTTTCAACAGGAACGATTGTCGGTATTATTTCGGTGGTAGGTTTTACACCGGATATTTTTATGAGTCCTTTAATGGGAGTTTTACTGGATAACAATCCCGGGATAAAGGGCCATCAACTCGTGTTTTTAGTACTTAGCTCCTTTTCCGGTTTTGGATTAATTATTAGCTTAATATTCAATAAATTAAAGAAATCTAATTAATGCTGTCCTTTGCAAATGTTTCTTCAATTAAAAAACGCATGAGCTCGGTGTCTTTATAGTTCGAATATACAGGTGTGTTTATGATGGAATCCGTTAGCTCAAAACCATCATCAATAGCAAATTTAAGGTAATTTACAAAAGCAACCGTATCACCCAAATGGGCATATGATTCGGCAATTTTCATATATGTATCAATTTCCTTATCGTATTTTAGGGCCTTAACATAAAAAGCCAGTGCCCTTTTATAATCTTCTTCTTTTGTTAAAAGATCAGCATATTCGATCAAAGCCGTTGAAGCCAGATTATACTTATCTGCATTTTCATTTGTAAAAACCTTTTTGAAATAGCTTTTAGCAAGTTCGTTTTTTTCTTTATTTTTATGGATAGCAGCAATTTTCATTAAAGCATCCAGCCCTTTTTCGCTGTCAGGTTCAAGCCTTGTCACTCTGCCATAGCTTTTAACAGCGTCTTCTTTCTGATCAATTATATTATAATTTTCAGCTAAAAAATAATGCGCATCGATATTTTTTTTATCAATAGTTAGTATTTTTTCATAAATATCATTGGCTTTTCTGTATTCCTGGTTATCTATGTAGTATGAAGCCATGTTCCATCCTATTGATGTAACAAATTCGGGTTCGGTTTCAAGTGCTTTATGATATTTACTTAAAGCAGATTCGTATAAACCCGTATCAATTTCAAATGTATTAAAATAGTTTTCTTCGGCCCTGTTATAAAGTGTACGGCCCCAAATAACATATGTCCAAACCTTTATTTCATCGTCGAAATAATCATCATACGTAACCATTCTGAAAATAGAATCGGAAACTTCGCCTCTGTTTTCCGAGATAAAATAAGACAGCAATATAACCGGGTCATTATAGGATATTATAAACTCCGCTGCCTTTTCGATAAGTTCATTTAACGCTCTGAACTTATCATCCGGATCATCGGTAAAACCTTCCTCTACCCGATTATATTTAATAAGTTCTCCATTCGATTTTAATCTCATCGAGAAAGTTAATGTAGAGTTTTCCTCAGTTAAATCGCTTTCGATCACAACATTTTTGTTTCCAATTTTCTCTCTCAGAAAGTTTACTATTTCAGTTAAAGAAATTTCAAATAATCCTACCTGAATATCAAATGAGCTTATATCAGCACTTTTGTCATATGTTTGTGTTTCATCTTCACTGGCGATATCAGCTTCAAGTATTTCCAGTTGTTCACTTCCCGTTTTAACAATATCAGTTAATTTATCTGTTAGCCTGCTTCCAAGTACGTGACTGTTATAACCTTTACTTTCAAAATCATCTGGTACACTTATAGCACTTATAGTGAATGTTTGTGGAACAATTAAAACCTGAATAAATAAAATTACCATAACCATTATGGTGATTAGTATCAGGAGTTTCATTGAAAAGGAAAATAGTACAGCCAGCTTTTCATCAATTGTTTTTATCGATGGTTTTCCAATTTTCACTTTTTTTAGTTTGGACAGGACACGTTTCATGATCTTATTTTATTTTAAGCTGCAGACCAGCGTTGAGCCTGAAAGGATCTTGCGGAGTTTGTGCAAATCCTTCCACATCGGCATAAGATATGTTATAGTAACCTCTGTTAAGTAAGTTGTTGATTTTTACAAAACATGTAACTTTATACTTATCATGATTTACTAATAGATAATTGCAATTTAAATTAACATAGTAAAAAGGTGCTGAACTTTCTTCTGCTCCATCATCTTTTTTCTGTAGTTTATGGTAGCTTCTTGACCTGTAATTTAACCTTGGAGATATACTCAAACGATTAAAACGAACAGAGAGCCCTGTTTTGATCAAGCTTTTGGCCGAATAATATAATCTTTCAGAATCAATATTACCATCTACATAAGAATAAGATACGTAATAGTGTAAATCGAAAAAAGAGCCATAACTATACAGCCAGTCAAGATTTATATTTCCTCCATAAGTTTCTGAAGACCCTTTGTTAATTCTTCTTTTTACCACTGCAACAGGAATTCCCTGGAATGATTCATTCATAAAATTTTCGTCAACTATCAAATTTGTAATGTTGTTATAATAGCCACTTAATGAAATAGATAGGTTTTTGTTCAGGAAGAATGTGCTATTTAGTTCTGCTGATCTGAGTTTTTCAGGTTCCAGGTGGTTATTGGGTAAATTCCAGAATGCACTGGTAAATCCAATAATATCTCCGTTATTTGCTGTGTCGACAGAAAAGCTTCCGTAATGCTCGTACGATTTGTATGGCGATGGAGCTAAAAAGGCTTCGTTATATAAGGCTGCTATTTTAAGTTTATTGGAAGGGTTATATACCAGGGCCACTCTTGGATTAAAATTCCCATGATATCTGGTATTATAATCATATCTGCAACCTGCCGTTAAACCCAGTTTATTAAAGAACTTTTGATGATACTGCACATAAGCACTATAGTTTTGGTAACTAATATTATAGAAATCCTGGTAAATTGTAAGGTCGTTACCTTCAAAATCATTTATATTAGTACCTATATAATATAATCCTTGCAGATCATGTGGTATCGATTTATCGTATTTAAATGGTAAATCGCCTGATTTTGGCTGAGAAGCAAAACTTTCGACAACAAAACCACCCACAATTTTTTGATTATCACTAAAACTATAATTAATTTGCTCCTCTATTCTAAATGACTGGTCGATTCCGTATTTATAACCATCTTCAAATGAAGTAAATACATTTACAAACTTACTTTCCGGAGAAATTTCAAAAATGCTGAATGCAATTGAACTTTCAACTACCAGTTTATGATCTTCCGAAGTATAGTTATGCGATCCAAAAACAGTTTGAATATTATTTTTATAAATAGCCGATTCCGAATATAAACTATGCTCGGGCCTCATTCCTGTTGAAGAGCTATGAGATTCTGAATTTCTATAATAGCCTATATTAAAATTCCCGATCTGTAAATTAGCATATAAAGAATGAGCTTTTGTTGGTGTTTTATACGGTTCAATGGAACCCATCTGAACTGTATCCTTATATAACAGCATTTCACCAAATGTCTTATATCTTTCGTTATACCAATCAAAATCTTCTTTGTAATAATCAATATCGGGAAAATCGGGCTCACCTGAATTATACAGATTACCATCAAATGTAAACGATACATTTTCGTTTCCAAATTGCGAAAAAAGGGAAACCGAATTTGTTTCGAACATCCCTAATTCACTTGATATTTTAATGTTTTCAATATTGTGATCTTTATTTGTAATTATATTGATTATCCCGGCAAAAGCATCGGCTCCATACAAAGCAGAACCGGGGCCAATTATAATTTCTATTCTTTCGGCATTTTCAATGAAATAGTTCTTGCCAACTACATGAGGTGTTCCGCTTATCGCATTAATTTTTACACCATCCTGCATAATAATAAACTTTTCATTACCGGCTATTCCTCTTATTGTATAATAATTTGAATATTCCGATACGGATTTGTTCTGTATTTCAATACCCGGTACATCCGTTAGTACTTCGTCCAAATATGAATAGTTTCTTTTTTCTATCTGTTCCCTGGTTATTATAAACACTGTTGCAGGGGCTTCCGATGAAAGCTGTTCAGCCTTGCTTGCAGTAACAACTTCCTGATTCATAATCATTTCCATCAATTCATCAACCGATACGCCTACAACTTCTGATAATTTTATAAATTCTTCATATGGCATATCAATTAAATCTTCGTATGTCATATTTTTTAATTTATCTTTTAGGTGTTTAGTTGAATCAGCCGGTTCTTGAGAATAAACTGAACTGCAAATAAGTATTAATGCTAATAAAATATTAAAGCGGAGAATTATTTGGATCATTCTTTTAGAAAACAGTTACTTATTTATACGATAGGTTATTTACGATAATTGCTTCGTTTAGCTTCAGACCCTTTTGTTCCATATTACTTTTGTCAATTTCCAACTTCAAGGTGTTAGACTGGAAGCTCAGGTTTATATCAATGCCGTTGATGTATTTAGTTAAATTATCCGAAATGATAACTGTCTTCTTACCTTCAAGTTTTAGAATTACATCATTTATTATAGCGCTTTTCGATTGTGGAATAAAAACAATATGAGATTGCTCAATCTTATCAACAGAAACGGCTTTTTTTACTTCAACCCTGGGCCGGGTAGCTCTTGGGCTTTTCGAAACACTATTTAATTCCCAATTTATAGGCGAATTTCCTATCACTGTAATAATGTATTTATCAGGTTGAGGATTTAATCTCCAATTAATATTTTGTGTTAACCTGTAAATATGGACAGCTTTGTATTTCTCAGTTGTTTGCGAAAGTGAAAACTGATAAATTAATAATCCAAAAAAAATCAGAATAACTTTTTTCATTTAAATTGGTTAGTATGCGTTGAGTTTTTACGTTTTCTAATTTAATATTATTTTTCAAATTTTAAATAATGAAAACAGATTTTAAAATCTGAAAATAACCTCCCTCATATATTTATACCAAATTTATCAAAAAGGTGACCCCTAAAACGGAAAATAGATAAAATTAGAACGCACAGGAGCAAAATTATTTTACATTGATATTTATTGATTAATCTTTGATAAAGGTAATTTATTCAACAATCTGGCCGGGTGCCATGTAATTAATTGAATTATAAACTTTTTAACAAGAAATTGAACCATATATAAAAGCAGCTTTCGCAATATTAAGGAAAGAAGGCAACAAGTTTTTCCAAAATGTTTAATATGGGCACTCCTACTTCGCCAACTGTTTTTAACGATTTAGTTAATCCGTTATAAAACCCCTGCCATTTGTTTTTATTAGGTTTTTCCTTTACAGATTCCTGAATTAAACCTTCTACGGTTTCCGAAATCGTATGTTTTTTAGGTTCATCATCTAATAATTCAAGTAATAACTTTATTTTATCATTTAAGGCATTTAATGTTTCTTTAATATCGTTATTAGCATCATAAGCTTTAATAATTTGCTTATTATTCTTAATAACTTCGCCTATGTTAACATTTGAATTATAAATGTTTCCGATCGTAATATTATTCGTTTTTTTCATTTCTTCTATTTTCTCCAGATATTTATTGATATGATGAAAATAATTTCTTCTTACATCGATTGCGTATTTCAAATTATTTTTAATTGTTTTTCTTTCTACCTGGCTAAAATCGTCAATCAGCTTTAGTGATAAATCGATAATGTTAGATGTATCTATTTTGTCTTCTGTTACATCTTTAAAGTAATTTTCGAAACATCTTTTTATAAATGTCTGTAATTCATTAGATTGTCGGCTCCTCGGTTCAGGAAGCAATTTATCTTCTGCTATTTTCTTGAGTATCATATGCAGGGACTCTCTATATGAGTTCATATATAACACCGAAATACGAATATCACTGGCGAGCTCGTAAATATTCTGCTTATTATGCAGTAAACACCATAATTTGCATTTAGAATCCAGTTTCGAATGGTGAAGTTTAAAATTATTATCGAGTAAATCTATACTGTTATGGCCATTAAGATCTAATTTCTCGTGCGGAAACATTTCAATAAATAAAAATGGCTTTCCGGCGTATATATATTTGAAAGTAATATCACTTTTTAAGACTTTATAAGGTGTGGTTGCATAAAATAACTGTTTTGCCAATAATTTTGAAATATTCTTTACTTTAGCCGTTTGCACGCCATTATCGGTTATGGGCACATTCGCATTGATTTCTGAAAGATCCTGATAAAATTTCTTTATATCATCAATTGTAACAACGCTATTATTATATATATTAACGTAAAATCCAATTTCATATTTACCACTACACTTCCCGTCATAAAAGAGCCTTTTATACATAAGTTTTACATTTACGCAATTTAATACTCCGTTTTTGGTAATATTAATTTTAGGCAATTCAGTAAATCTAATACCGTTTTTGGCATCACAATAAAAATTTTCATCTGGCGGATTTATGCCATATCTTCTCTTGATAAGACCTATTGATCTGATAAATATATCGTTATCGATAATATTTAACTCTAAATTTCTCCATATTTTATTGGATAGATTTTCTTCCGGATTTAGAATGAAATTTCTTAAATCAACAATGGGTATTTGATAAATTAATAGCATACTTTAAATTAAAAAAGCCTTCGCGGCAAGCTCTCGGGGAGAACGCATAAGACTTTTATCTTGGTACTTGTCTGTTTTAATACTAATTATAATCCACAGTTATTATTAGTCAATCAAATTTAATTAATAATTGATAAAATAACTAGTATTATTTTGTTTAATTATTTCAAAAAAACATCAAATAAAACGTACGAATTAAAACAGCAGATAACTTCGGTCAGTTAATTTCAAAGCATTTTTTAAAAAATACTTCGGAGATTTACTTTCGGCCTGGGATTCTTTTCAGGGAAATTGGTTTTAGTGAACGATCTCCCATTTTAATAAATGCAACTCCGATTAAGATCAATGTACTTGCAATTATTATTTGCGAATTGATTTCCTCATTTAGTATTAACCACCCCAGGAATAAAGCAACTAAAGGATTTACATAACTATAGGTAGATAACATGCCCGGTGTTACATTATCAATTAAATATGTAAATGCAGACATAGCTAATATTGAGCCGAAAACGATCAAATATGAAAGAGCCAATAAAGATTCTAAATCAAAAGCTTGTTTTTCGAACCCTGAAGATTCTCCTATTATAATTCCTATTAAAAAATTTACAATTCCGCCTGCAAACATCTGAATACTTAAGTTGAGAAGGTTATTCTTAGGTTTTTCAAGTTTAGGGCTTAAAATAGCTCCAAATGACCAAATAATGGTTGCAATAAGTATTATAAAGAATGGTAAATATGGGATACTTTTCATGTTAGCAAGATCCTTAAAACCTACCAACAGTAAAATTCCTGCAAATCCTATGATAACTCCAAGCCAAACTAAAAATCTGGGCATTTTTGCTTTGTTAATGATCATGTCGAATAACAAAAACCATAATGGTAACAAACTTACCATAACACACGCAATGCCTGATGGTATGTATTTTTCCGACCAGGCTACCAAACCTGTGCCACCTGCAAAAAGCAGAATGCCTATGATTGAGGAGTTTATAAACTGTTTTTTATTAAATTTAGCCTTTCTTTGAAATAATAAGACCAGATATACAAGCAAGGCTGCAATTGTAAATCTAAGTCCCATAGATATAAATGCAGGCCCGGTATCTACTATTACTCTGATTGCCAGATAGGTTGAACCCCAAATTACATAAACCGCTAAAAATGATATTAGTATTTTAAAAGCTTTATTATTCATCTTCTTTTTTTTCTATTGGTATTGATAAAGTTTCTTTTACAGTGTCCATAACTATTACAGATCTTGTATCGCTTACCCCTTCAATGTTTAATAGTACATTGTGCAGGAATTTATTAAAATGCTGAGTATCTCTTGCCCTTATTTTCAAAAGAAAGCAGTCTTCGCCTGCTACATGGTGAATTTCCTGTATTTCTTTATACTTTGCAAAAGTGTCGTAGAATGTTGTATAAAAACGGTCTTTAGTTTTTATATAAACAAATGCCAGGAACTTAAAGTCCATTGTTATTGGATCAACACAAGCCTGATAGCCTTTGATTACATTTAACTTTTCCAATCTTTTTACTCTTTCCAGAGTAGCCGATGGAACTAGATTAACTCGCCTGGCAATTTCAGCGTTGGAAATTCTGGCATTCTCCTGAAGGATTTCCAGGATTTTTCTATCAATATCATCAATTTTAATTCTACTCATGATATTTATATAATGGTAATTTAACAGTCAAATCTACTCAATCAGGCGTCTAAAAACAACAAATATTCTGATTATTGCGGAAAATACAAATGATGTTCGAAATATTATTTAAAATACAGAATAATATTCGATTTAAATATTGAATATCAATTGTTATTTGAATTTTATTCGGAAGAAATCCAATACAGGAAAAACGAATCTAAAGCTAACTTAAAATTTCGGGAACTTTTAAATTAAAACCTATTTTGTTAAGTTCCATAATAAAGTATTTGGATAAAACCGGCGATTTAATTTCTTCGTTTTGATGTATAAAAAAATAGATGTTTTTAATTCCCATTTCAACCCATTGTTTAAGTTTTTCTATCCAATCATCCAGTCTCGTGTAATCTGTAGGGTGGTTAGCACCTACATAACGAACAAAAGTTGTTTCAGTTGTCAGGCACATATGCAACAAGTCTCTTCTTCCTGCAGAATCAACCAAAATATTTATTATTTTATGTTTTTCGAGCAGATCATATAGCTCATTTGAAACATTTTGATCGTTATACCAGTCGGTATGGCGAAATTCAATTGCCAGAGGAATTTCCTTTGGCCAGTATTCAACAAAACGTACAACACGTTCAAAATCTTTTGGAGCAAAATTCTGATGCATCTGTAGAAATATGGTACCCAATCGATCCTCAAGCTGGCTTACTGCATAAATATATTCATCTACAATCGGTTCAACACCACTAAGTCGTTTAGAGTGGCTTATATCTCCTGATATTTTTGGGAAAAATCTAAAATTTTCGGGAGTCTTATCTTTCCATTTTGCAAATTGCTCGGGTGGAAAAATGCGGTAAAAAGTAGCATTTAATTCAATTGAATTAAATTGCGTGGAATAATAAGCAAGTTCATCTTTAGTTCCTCTTGGGTAAAAATTCTTTAAATCCTGTCTGTTCCATTTTGCACATCCTACATATATATTGGGTGTATCATGATTCCCTTGTTTTGAGAGGACTTTCTCCGTCCTCATATTGTCTTGAGGGAGTCTAAAATCAATTTCTCCGGGATTGTTAACTTTTCCAAATTTCATACTTGAGATTTTATATTGATAACAAAGTTATTTAAAAACATATCTATAATCATAAAGTATTGTAATATATTAATCTTTTTTAATAAAAACTTATCCTAAGTTAAGCATAATCGGTTTTTTGTTAATTTTGAGCAATTTGGATCTGCAAATACAGATAAATTTGATAAAAATAGTGACATTAATTTTCTTATTGCTTTTAAAGAAAACCTTAGTATTGAAGAGTATACTGAAAACTATATTGAAAGAACAAGTTGAAAACTTAATGAAATAAAATTCATTTTATTAACAACTAAGCAGATTCTACCTTAAGTCGTGTCGACGGTTCTTCCAAATTGATGTTAGCAAGCCTATATAATCCTGACACTTCGATGCTTAAAAAACCAAACTCATTAACCACCTTTCCCCTAATCAAGTAACAGCCTGGTCCGCGAAACGGATATTGTTGTACAATATTCGGAAATTGAACCGTATCAATCCAATGTCCGTCAAAATCGATAAAAACGCCAAAGCTCATGGATTTACCACCGCCAGTAAGTGTTTTTTTTACATGAACCAGGTAACCAACTATTTCAACATGTTTATTTATTAATTTTACGAGATCCCGAGCCACTAATCTTGTTTTTGGCAGTTCTTCAATGAGTTTGAATGGCGAAATGCTTGATGAAAAACCAATTAACTCCAACTCATCATAAGCTGGTTCTAAAGGATGAGTATATAGTTCCGGTAACTTAAATTCTTTGGGTTTTTCATTGAATAAGGTTTTGGCTGGTTTTGTTTTTTTATTTTTCTTTAGTATAAAATGTGCATCCCATTGTAATTCTTTTTTGTTTTTACCGGTAAACCGAAAAGCGTTAATTCTTAAAAGAATGGTCAATTGTTCGAGAGAAACAGGTACACGTTTCATAAAATCACGTAAGTCCAGAAAATCTCCGTTTGTATAACGTTCTATCAATATGCTCCGAATGGTTTCCGTTTCAAGATGGTCAATCAAATTCAGCCCAATGTATATTAAATTTCCCTGAATTATAGTAATGTTTTCACTTTTATTAATACAAGGTGCTTCGATTTGTGCCCCATGCATTCTGGCTTCATGTACATATAGTTCCTTACGGTAAAAACCACCTCCATTATTGATGGTAGCTACAATGTATTCTAAAGGATAATGTGCTTTAAGATACAGAGCCTGGTAACTTTCTACGGCGTACGATGCAGAATGACCTTTTGAAAAGGCATAATTAGCAAAACTTTCAATTTGTGTCCATACTCTTTGTACGATATGAAGAGGATATTTTTTTTGTTTACAATTGTAAAAAAACTTATCCCTTATTTTCCCAAACTCGTTACGTTGCTTGAATTTCCAGGACATACCGCGACGCAAAACATCAGCTTCGGCAAGTGTCAGGCCTGCAAAATAATGTGCAACTTTTATTACGTCTTCCTGGTAAACCATAACTCCATAAGTTTCTTCCAAAAGATCATAAAGTTCGGGCATTTCTTGGTAAGCAGCTTCTCTTCTTTCCTGGTGCCGGTATCTTAAAATATATTCACGCATCATACCACTTTTAGACACTCCCGGCCGTATAATGGAGCTAGCCGCTACAAGTCTTATATAATCGTCTGCTTCGAGCTTTTTTAGTAACATACGCATAGCAGGAGATTCTACATAAAAGCAACCAATAGTTTTTCCCTGGCTAAGTAGGTTTTTAATTTTTTTATCTTTCTTAAATCGTTCTAAATCATGAATATCTACCTTATTACCTGTATTACTTTCTATTATCGCTAATGCATCTTCAATTTTGCTTAAACCGCGTTGCCCAAGAATATCAAATTTAGCAAATCCAATATCTTCAGCTTCGAGCATGCTAAAATGTATGGTTGGAAAACCTTTAGGTGGCATAATTGTAGCTGTATAAGTACTTATAGGCTTTTCGGATATAATAATACCACTTGCATGAACGCTTAAATGACTTGGAAATCCATGTATCAGTTTGCTGTATTTCAAAACTAACTGCCCCATTTCATCAGTCTCGCTAAGATGTTTGACTTTTTGCAGTTTTTCTATTTCTTGTACAGGTAATCCAAAAACCTTTCCTATCTCACGGATCATCGAACGAAACTGGAATGTGATGTATGTTCCGACCAGGGCCGTACGATCCCAGCCATGCTTGTCGAATAAGTATTTAGTGATATTGTTTCTATCGCGTGAAGCAAAATCTACATCAAAATCAGGCGGATTATTTCGGGCAGGATTAATAAAACGTTCAAAATATAAATCCAGTTCAATCGGGTCAACATCAGTAATGCGTAATAAATAGGCTATCATACTATTGGCACCGCTACCACGACCAACATAATAGTAAGCTTTGCGCCTTGCATATTGAACCATATCCCAATTAATAAGGAAATATGAACAGAAGTTAAGTTCTTTAATAACCTTTAATTCTTTACTTATTCTGTCAAGTACTTCATCAGATGGTTCTTTGTAACGGTATTTTAAACCTTTATAGCTTTCACGAACCAAAAGCTTGTAATCTTCTTCGTGCGAACCTGTGTAAGTTTGCTTGTTTTTAGATTTTTTGAATTGAAAACGAATAGAACAATTATCAACTAACTTTCTTGTATTTTCTATAATTTGTGGATAATCTTTAAAAAGTTCCTGAATATCATGATCTAAAAACATGATCTCATCAGGGTTTGCTTCTTCTGATTTGGGTAATCGGCTCAATAATAGGTTTTTATCAATAGCCCTAAGCAAACGATGAATATTGAAATCTCTTTTGTGCCTGAATGTAACAGGCTGTAGTATAACCAGCTTATCTAAAGAATTTTTCCACTTTGAAAAAGCGAGTTTAGTTAATTGAGATGGCTTTACTCCTATGAATTCGTTTTTGTTTAATTTTTGGTAGTCGATATTTTCAAAAGGATAAATAATAAATGCATCTGTAAAAACAGGTGCTTTTTTTTGAAAATCATCACCGGAATGCAGGTGTTGTGTTAAATGTTCGTTTAGCTGCTGAAATCCAGCGTTATTTTGGGCTATTCCAATATATTGTTGTTGTACTTCATTTCTGAAATCAATGCCCAAAACAGGCTTTAATTGCTCTTTTTCGCATTGTCGTATAAAATCAAAACATGCCGAAGTATTATTAATATCCGAAAGCACAATTGAATTATAGTTTTTGGTTTTAGCTTCCTGCACCAATTGCTCAATGGAAATGGTTCCGAATTTGTAACTGAAGTATGTGTGGCAATTCAAAAGCATAGCTTTTTACGGTAAAATGGTTAAAAAGGTAAAATCTATTCTGTTTTTATTTGTACTATATTTTAATTTAATCGCCTATTTTTATTGTTACACAATTAGTTATGATTAAAAAAAATCATTTCAAAATTTTACTATTTTACACTCTCCGGTGTGCCGGAATTATGGGTGGTTGTCCGTTAAAGGGATTTGTCATATGTCCTATCCCTCTTGTTCCCATTGTATTTACACGCTTAATTGCATTTTGCCCATACCGGTTTCGGATTCGATCCATTGCCTGGTAAAGATTTACCATTTCTGCTGTATCTTCAAAAAGGTTCATTTGATACGTTCCTGACAATAAATGACTGAAACGTACTCCAACTAATCGTACAAGAACTCTACGTTCGTACAACTGGTCGAAAAGTTCCATGGTAGTTTTAATTAGTGTATGGTCCAAAGATGTATATGGAATACGCTTTTGTCTTGTTCTGGTATCAAAGTCGGAATAACGCACTGTAACTGTAACACATGATGTTAGTTTGTTTCCGTTTCTTAAATAATAGGTCAGTTTTTCTGCCATCGCTGACAAAATATTTTTTAGCTGTTGAATATCAATAGTATCCTTTTCAAGTGTTAAAGATGATGAAATGGACTTACGCTCGTGATAAGGAACAACCTCACTATTATCAATTCCCTGGGCTTTTTTCCAAAGAACAACGCCATTCTTGCCCAAAACTCTATCCATGAGCTCTATAGGCATTTCTTGCACTGTTTTTACATATTTAACACCCATGTTGAGTAGTGTTTTATAAGTTTGATCTCCAACCATGGGTATTTTTTTTACAGCCAGTGGTGCTAAAAAAGGTTTTTCTGTTCCCTCCGGTATATTAATATGATTATTTGGTTTAGCTTCATTTGTTCCTATTTTTGCTACAGTTTTGCTTGTCGAAAGTCCGAATGATATTGGCAAACTGGTTTCTTTAACAATTTTTTGACGGAGTTCTTGTGCCCATTTGTAAGTTCCAAAGAACCTGTCCATTCCGGTTGCATCTATATAAAATTCATCAATAGAAGACTTTTCGTACAATGGTGATTGTTCCTTAATAATTTCAGTAACCATATCGGAAAATTTGCTATAAATACCAGCATTTCCACGAATTACAGTTGCTTCAGGGCAAAGCATTTGTGCCATTCGCATAGGCATAGCTGAATGGATTCCATATTTCCGGGCTTCGTAACTACAAGCAGCCACAACTCCCCTTCCAGTGGTTCCTCCAACAAGTACAGGCTTACCATTCAGACTGGAATCGAGTAAGCGTTCGCATGACACAAAAAATGTGTCTAAATCAATATGAACTACAGACTTATGCATTTAAAATTCAAATAGTAGACCTCTATGATATTGCTTTTATTACGTCCTTTATTTAAAAGTTAGTAGTTAATTTTAGGTATAGTAGATACTACAACTCCTTGCACGATAAAATCTCTTGAGAGAATAATAGGTGTATGTGTTTTATTTGATGAACGTGGCAATAAAAGCACGTTATCATCATTTAACCTTAACTCCTTAATGGTTGCTTTATCATCAATTAAAGCAACAACAACATCACCATTATCAGCTGTATTTTGTTGCTTTACCAATACTAAATCACCATCGTTAATTCCTTTTTCGTTCATAGAATCACCTTTGGCTTTTAAAAGAAAATATTTATTGTTTGGCTTTGCTAATTTCGTTGAAACTGCAATCATAGCTTCTATGTTTTCTTCGGCTAAGATTGGCAAACCACAAGCTATTGTTCCTAATAGTGGAACCTTTACTGTTTGCTCACTTGTTGTTTCTTCTGCATCAAATTCGTATTGCATAAACTGGATGCTTCCATCCTCTTTTTTATTCAGTATTTCTTTGTCGATTAATTGTTGCAAAATAACCGCTGCAGAACGTGGTGATTTATACCCCATTTCTTTCATTAATTCACGTACACTGGGCGTTCTTCCATTCTTCATCAGAAAATCACGCATAACACGCAATGCGGCTAATTCTTTATTTGAAATCGAATTTTCCATACACAAATATACACTAAAAATACATTACAAACAAATATTTATTATTTATAAAAGTTAAGTTGTTGTTATACTTTATTTTAGATAATAATTTATTAAGTATACAGTTGTAAATGTTTTAAATTTTTTATCTTGTAAATTAATATAATAACAAGATAATGTTTGAACCTTCATACCTTGAACTACAACGTTCCGGAGAATTAAAAAAACGGGCTGAAGATTTATGGTCCATACTTCAAAATTGTAAGCTTTGCCCGAGAGATTGTGAAGTAAACAGGCTGGAAGGTGAAACAGGTATATGTAAGGCTACGGCAGAACTAGAAGTTTCATCTTATAGTCCTCATTTTGGAGAAGAACGACCTTTGGTTGGAAGGAACGGTTCAGGAACCATTTTCTTTACAAACTGCAGCTTACGTTGCGTATTTTGCATTAATTGTGATATTAGTATAAGTGGTCAAGGAAGAATAACAACTATTAAAGAACTTGCTAATATTATGCTTTATTTGCAAGAATTAGGCTGTCATAATATTAATACGGTTACTCCTACTCATTATTTACCTCATATTTTAAAAGCGTTGGATCTAGCAGCAAAGCATGGTTTAAAAATTCCATTGGTTTATAATACAAGTGGTTGGGAACATTTAGAAATTTTAAAACTATTAGATGGAATTGTCGATATATACCTGCCTGATTTTAAGTATATTGACTCTGATAATGCAAAGAAATATTCTGTTGGTGCAAACTCCTATCCAGAATTAACCAAACAGGCATTAATTGAAATGAACAAGCAGGTTGGAATTGCCAAGTCCAATTCAGAAGGTATCATGCAAAAAGGTTTAATGATAAGGCATTTGGTAATGCCGGGAGATGTGAGTGGATCAAAAAAAGTTTTGCACTGGATTGCTGAAAACTTACCTAAAGAAACTTATATTAATATCATGTCTCAATACAGACCGGATTATAAAGCACTTGAATATCCAATAATTGCCAGATCATTAAATAATAAAGAATACAAAGATATCGTATCGTATGCTCAAGAAATCGGATTGACAAACCTGGATATTCAAGGTTATTATTAACTTATTCCTTTATATTCATTTCAACTTCTTTACCTAGTAAATCTTCCAGTGCAAATGAGAATTTCATTTGTTTTCCAAATTCAACTGCTTCATTTAGTGAATATTCTTTATATTCAACTAAATAGGCCATAAAAAAGTAAGTTACCCTGCCGCAACTTCTGCAATGAATAAATACTTTTCCATCGTTCTCATTTAAAATTTCTGAAAATTGAGCAAGTGTTTCCGGATTATAAGAATCAGGATATGAAATAGGTAAAGAAATATATTTCATACCTTTTTCTTTTACCATATTTTCTTCGTTATATGCATAGTTAGCATAATCTTTATTTTCATCTTCTGTTCTTAAGTTTATAACTACATTTACTTCTTCCGATTTTAACCAATCCAATGATTCTAATGTAGGTTGTCCACCAAAATAGTAATTTCCGGATTTAAAAAAGTTTTTAAATTCATCAATTTTAACAACAGGTTCTAATGCATCAAATTCCTTATTTGAATTTAGATTTTTAGAACTTAGCGTAAAACAAAATGTAAATAGTAAAATACTGGAAATAAAAAATTTTAATTTCATAGGGCCAATAATTTAAATGATTATTATTGTTCAATATTACGCATTTATATTGGTAATGGCCTCTTAAAATTTGTGAATGTTTGTTAATGGAAAAATTATCCTGTATACTGAAGTTTGCTTAGGTTTTTATAAATGCCTTCTTTTTTACGCATTAATTCTTCATGAGTACCTTGCTCAATCAGTTTTCCCTTTTCTATTACAAAAATTTGATCTGCTTTTCGAATGGTTGATAATCGGTGAGCAATAACAATGGAGGTTCTACCCTTCATAAGTTTTTCCAAAGCATCCTGAACCAATCGTTCTGATTCAGAATCTAAAGAAGAAGTTGCTTCATCAAGAATTAATATTTTTGGATTTTTAAGTAAAGCTCTTGCAATTGCGATACGTTGCCGTTGTCCTCCGGAAAGTTGAGTGCCCCTCTCTCCTACAACTGTATCCAACTTTTCAGGAAATCTTTTAATGAATTCCATAGCGTTTGCCTGTATTGCAGCTTCTTTGATTTCTTCTTCTGTTGCATTTGATTTTCCGTAAGTTATGTTTTCACGAATAGTTCCTCCAAAAAGAAAAATATCTTGTGGTACAAGCGATATTTGATACCTTAATGATGATAATTGAAATTCAGAAATTTTACGTCCATCAAATAGAATTTGCCCATTTTCAGATTTATACAATTGTAGTATTAACGAAGCGATTGTTGATTTGCCAGAGCCACTTGGTCCAACTAATGCAACAAGTTGATTTTCTTTAATTTGCAAATTAATGTTTTTTAAGACATCTTCATCGGGTCTTGATGGATAAGCAAATATTAAATTTTTAAATTCGATGTTACCTTTAATTTCATCTTTTGGATCAATTTTACAATCAATTTGTGATATGTTTTCTTCCTCTTCTTCAAAAATCTCAAATAAATCTTCAGTAGCTCCTATAAAACGTTGAATACGAGTATAAACGCTTGCTAATCCACCAATAGTTCCACCTATAAAACCTGAATAGATAACAAAAGAAAAAAGTTCGCCGGCATCTATTATCCCTTCAGAAAGAAAAGTTGCACCTTTCCAGATAACAGCAACCATGGCTCCAAATAATCCCAAAATAATGAATGCAGAGAATGCCCCGTTATATCGCCCACTTTTCATTCCAATTTTAGCAATTTCTTCAGCACGTTTCTTGTAACGGCTAATTTCAAAAAATTCATTGGTGAACGTTTTTACACTTTGTATCCCTTGTAATGTTTCTTCCACTATGGTATTAGAGTCTGCTATCTTATTTTGTACCTGCTTAGAAAAACGACGTATAAAACGACCGAATACAACTGAAAGCAATGAGATTGCCGGTAAAATAGCCAACATAAAAAGAGTTAGTTTGATAGATGTAATAACTAACAAACTAATTCCACCGATTATGATAATAATTTGCCTTATAAATTCAGCAAGTGTAGTTGTCATTGTTTCTTGTAATAAAGAAATGTCTGATGAAATACGACTATTCAATTCACCAACCCGGCGTTTTTCAAAGAATCTCAATGGAAGTTTTATCAGGTGATTATAGGTATGTTGTCTTAAAGAGGCCAGTGATTTCTCTGTAACATTCACAAATAAAACTGTTCTGAAATATGAGAAGGTTGATTGCAAAACCAATGTTATAATAAGCAATAAACCGATGTAGTTCAGGTCCTCGTGAAGCCGGCCCTCATTTCCTGAATTTACGAGTTCTCCCAAAAGTTTTGGAAATGCCAAACTAGCTAAGCTAGAGCCTAATAAGAAAAACATTCCTATAATATATTCAACTCTGTAAGGTTTAATGTATTTATATAATTTAAATGCATTGCTTAGACCTTCTCTGTTAATTTTTTTTCTAGGTATTTTATAAGATGGTGAATTGCGCATTAATCTATAATTTTTATAAATATACAAACAGTTTTTTTATTTCAGTGTTCATCTTTTTGAGTTTAAAAAACTTGACAATGGAGGGTTGAATTTCATAACTTTATAGGGCAAATTTTTCTCAAAAAACATTAGGGTTATTATCAAAAAGATTAGTTTATGTCACACGAAAAGACCATTCACGACGGAAAAAAGAAAAAATCACCTTTAAAAAAGCTAAAGGAAAAAAGAGAGGAAAGAAAAGCTAGGCGCGAAGAAGTGAAAAAAGCGAGAAAACCACGCCGTAAGGTGAGTGTATCAACTTAAGTAGATTTCGCCTCAATTTATTGGGGCGAAATCTATTTATATCCATTAAATCAACTGCTTGTTAATTAATTTACTTCTTTAAAAGAGCTTTTATAAAATCATCTCCTTTTAATAAGCCGTAGAAACCATTTTTAGTGGCTTCTTCATCATAAGTTAGTACTTTATCCGGTTTTTCATCAGGATGATAAATAATAAAAGGAACAGGATCATGCGTATGGGTTTTTAATTCGCATGGTGTCGGATGATCAGGAAGTAATGCTATAGCAACATCTTCGTTCATTTTTTTGGTTTCTTCCATAATATACTTTACAACTCGTTGATCAAGATATTCTATGGTCGTCTTTTTTAATTCATGATCACCTTCATGACCAGCTTCGTCACTTGCTTCAATATGCAAGTAAACCAAATCAACATTTTCTAAAGCATCAACTGCAGCTTTAGCTTTCCCCTCATAATTAGTATTATATAAACCGGTAGATCCCGGGACTTTAATGGCCTGCATTCCTGCATATTTGCCAATTCCATATAGTAAATCCACAGCGGAGATCATGGCTCCGGAAATACCATACAATTCTTGTAAAGTGCTCATTTCAGGTTTGTTTCCTGGTGACCATGGCCAAATAGAATTCCCCGGATCTTTACCTTCCGAAATTCTTTTTTTATTTACAGGATGATCCTTTAAAATTTCTTGAGACTTTAAAATAAGGTCATTCAGTAAATTAGCAGTAGAATTACCTTCGTCTTTGGCTTTTACCAAAACTTCCTTAAAAGGAGTTCCCGGTACATCATGTGGAGGAGCACAGTCGATATTTGTTTCACCGTTTTTAATTACAAGCAAATGACGGTAACTTACTCCCGGGTAAAATTTAATTTTATCTGTTTCCAGCTCTTTTTGTAGAGTTTTAATAAGCTCGTGTGCTTCTTCATTGCTTATATGACCAGCTGAATGGTTCTTAATCTTCTCATCTTCAATGCATATGATATTACAACGCATAGCTATATCATTATTGTCCAAATCGATACCCATGCTTGCTGCTTCCAGAACTCCACGACCTTGATATACTTTTTTTACATTATATCCTAAAACAGCCATGTTTGCTATTTCACTTCCGGGAGGCATGTCATCCGGTACTGTTTTTAATTTACCGCATCTGCCTTTTTTACATAACTCATCAATATTAGGAGTATTCGCAGCCATTAATGGTGTTTTATTACCAAACTCCTTTATAGGGTAATCTGCCATTCCATCGCCAAGTATAATTATGTATTTCATGTGTTTTAGTCATTTGAAAATTGAAAATTGATTTATTTCGTACTATTTATATAAGCATTAAGTTTTGGTCCAAGTTCATTAATTATTTCAGTATATTTTTTTAATTTCAATTTTTTAGTTAATAATAGCTTGTAATTTTAAAATGTAGATCAATAATTATATTTTAAATATTCCTTGAATTTTGAATAATCGTTATCTAAATTATCAAAGAATTCTTCCTTATCTTCCAGTCCTTCAAGACTTGCAGGTAGTTTTGGGTCAAACTTAAGAATCTCTTTGATTTCGTCCGGAAATTTAGCAGGGTGAGCTGTTTCTAATGAAATACATAATTGATCTTTACTAATGTTATATTCTCTGCAAAATTCCATTAAACCTTTCCAACCAACAGAGCCATGAGGTTCCAAAAGTAAATTATGTTCTTCATACGCTTCTTTGATCATTTCTTTAGTAGCCTGGTCTGTAACGCTTATTGAGTAAATTTCTTTACGCATCAAATCCATGTCAGGTTCTTTCGAGATTTCCCCTTTTTCATTCATAACTCCGCCATAAAGAGCAACTAAACGGGCTAAATTACTTGGATGGCCGACATTCATTGCGCTTGACAAACAGTTTTTTGAGGGTTCTATTTTGTTGTAATTGCCGGTTTTTAGGAAAACAGGAAATTCATCGTTTTCATTTACGGATATAACGAACTTCTTAATTGGCAATCCCATTTTTTTTGCTAATACACCACCCATCATATCACCAAAATTACCTGAAGGAACTGAGAATATAACGTTATCAGGTTTATCTTGGGAAGGTTTGCGCAATCTTGAGAAAGAGTAGAAATAATAAACTATTTGTGGTATTAATCTTCCTATATTGATAGAATTGGCTGAAGAAAGATTTAAATAGTCCAAATCTGAATCAGAAAATGCTTCTTTTACCAGTGCCTGGCAATCGTCAAATTTTCCCTTTAATGAAATGGTTTGAATGTTATTACCAAGTGTTGTCATCTGTTTACGTTGACGGTCAGTTACTTCTCCATAAGGGAATAGTACTAAGACTTTAATATTATCTAAGCCATAAAATGCATTTGCAATAGCACTTCCCGTATCACCGGAAGTAGCGGTTAAAATTAATAGCTTTCTGTTTTCTTTTTTAATGTAATAATTCATCAATCTCCCCATCATTCTAGCTGCAAAATCTTTGAATGATGCTGTAGGTCCCTGATCAAGGCGCATAACATACTTATTATCAAATCCTTTTTCTAAAGGTACTTTGAAGTTATATGCATCTTTAACTAAAGCTAACAGTTCCTTATCATTAATTTGTCCAACTAAAAACTTTTTGATGATTTCAAATGCAATTTCGTAGTATTCTTTTTGAGTAAAGCTTTTTATCTCCTTGTCGGTAAAGGTTGGTATTTCTGTAGGCATAAATAAGCCTTTATCAGGAGCCAGGCCTTTAAGCAAAGCTTCACTAAACGTAACCTTATCAGCTTTAAGGTTGGTTGAATAATATTGGATTGATTCCATAACAATCTATTTTTAATGTATAACGTAAAATACATCTAACTATAAACTTAATATTACAATTTAAAACTACCTTCGTAATCTTGCTGAAGATGCACCTCCTGCTGAATATTCAGGTGCAGTGTTGGCAACTTTTTTACCATCTAATACTGCTAATGCTTGTTCTAAATCAGCAATAATATCATCAGGATGCTCGGCTCCCACGTTTAGTCTAATTAAGTTTGGTGGAATATCTGCTATTTTTCGCCCCTCTTCTCCTTGTTGTTGATGAGTTGAAATAGCAGGAATAGTTGCTACCGACTTAATTCTACCCAAGTCCGTTGCTCTCCAAATTCGTTGTAAACCGTCAAAAACATCACGTGTTGCCTGAGCACCGCCTTTAACTCTGAAAGACATTAAATGCCCGAATCGGTTAACTTTTTCGTTGTATAAATCATCGTGTTCAGAATCAACAAGTACCAAATATTTTTTAGCTAATTCATGTAATGGATGAGATTCAAGCCCTAAGTAATCAACTTGTTCTATATGAACATGATCTTCAAGAAACTTAGCAATTTTCATTGTACTCCTGCTCATCAAATCAATTTTTGAACGCAAAGTTCTTATATCATTTATAGTCAGGATTGCGTTAATTGGCGAAATATTGGGCCCATTATCTCGGTTTGGTAATGCTTTAATATACATTCCAAAGTCAGCTTTCATATCAGGATTATCGATATTAGAAATAAGGTTTTTTCGTGCGATAACAGCACCTGAGATCCCAAAGCCGCTTGATGTTAAGGTTTTTGTAACCGATTGTACAACAATATCAGCACCATGTGCTAACGGACGCATTAAAGCAGGTGTAGCAACTGTTGAATCGATAATTAACGGAATACCATATTTATGAGCCAACCGGGCAACTTTTTCCAAATCAAAAAATGCCTGTCCCGGATTACTTGGCATCTCACCATATAAGAAGCGGGTATTCTCATCTATTAAAGATTCCCACTCTTCAATATTATTTGAATTAAAAACTTTTCTCCAATTAATATTTCTTTCTTCTTCTTTTCTAACTGCAAACTGTTGAAAGGTTCCACCATAAACCTGGCAACTTGCAACAAAATTTATAGGTTTGTCCGGGTCGATCTTATCAACCACCAAAAATGGTTCACACGCACTAAATATTGCAGACATTCCGGACGATGTTGCACAACAAGATGCCTCAATATCAGTTCCATATGTTTCTAAAAGTGCTAACACTCCTTCTAAATAATACATGCTAGGATTACCAATTCTGGAATAGCACCATGTTGGAATTTGGTAACTTAAAGCAGCTTCCATTTCATCTGAATCCCTAAAGCCTTGTGATGAAGACATATACATTGGTTCTATTGTTGATCCCTGATTAAAATCCAAAGCTTCCTGCATTGAGTAAACGCCATGAACTGCAATAGTATCGAACTTACAATTTTTGATTTTCTTCTTATATTCATTATGCCAGTCCATTGCTCTTTTACCGGCCTCGATGTAATGGTTAATACCTTTTGAATTCATAATAATTGTAGTTTTAAGTTTTAGGTGTAATATTTTAAAACCTAAACATATTAATTATCTTTCCAAATATCAAGATTTTGATTATGAATCAATAACTTAATTTAAATGTTACTTACAATTTGTAATTGAAAATAAATGAATGAGGTATTGATCTTAGCATTTTCTATAAAATTCAAGTTATTTATTGGAAAAATGTCAAAAATTTTGTATTAATTTACGTGAACATACAACGTTTTAGTTTGTTTATAAAAGAAATTAAATCTTAAATTGATTGATAATGAGAACACTATTTGTTTATAGGTTAAAATGGTTAATTATTGGTTTAGCAAGTGTAGTTATATTTACACATTGCGATGATGATGATTCGGATGATCAAGCAAAGAATCCGGATACTGCCCCTGTAGTAAGTGTTGATCGTTTTAGTGATGATGCAGCAGTACTTATGAAACGTAGCGAAAATTCCGCTTTACCTGGTGCCAATGAACCGATTAATTTTGACCAGGGAGATTTTATCACCCAGGGTTTTGGACCAAATGGAGAAATAGTTAAATATTATAATTTTGATGTTCAACCGCTTGCTCCTGCTCCAATTTATATGTTTTATAAGGAAGATGATACAGATCCAATTGCTGACCAGTTAAGTGTAATAAATGTTATTCCTGGAGATGTTGGTTATAATGATCTTTGGATAATCTATAAAGTAATTGTTCCGGATGATTATATAGTAAACACAATTACAAGTCTTGAAGATATAATCGATAAGGGTTATGAGATTGAAATTACGAAAACACTTGTAAATTGTCCTGTAGTTCCTCAGGGAAGTACAGCAAATCTTCGTATAGGAGATGAAACCAATCAAATAGACCGAGGCTGGTATAAGGATGAAATAGTTTATTACTTTAATTTTATGGAAGCAAATTTGGAGACAACAACGTCAAATTTAAATCCTATCTCGCCTATTTATGTAACTTTTAATATTAATCCTGATGATATGAATCCTGATAGTGGTCCTCCATCGGGGTCGGTGACTGAAACAGGCTCATTACAAACCCATAATGTGTTAGCAACTTTACCCGGTGATACAGATTATTCTCCTTTATGGTCCGTTTTTGTTTATGATAATGCTGATTTTGATAATGTAATGGATTTACAAACAGCGCAAGCAGCAAATATCTTAATGGAGAATGCTATGAATGTAAATTGCCCGGTGGTTTATATTCAGGATTAGTGTTTATTTAGCAGCTTCTCTAATGGAGGTCGCCTTTAAGTTACCTTTTTTTGCCGGATGCCTAAGTGCGTGTCTAACCACCCACTTTAGATCAGAATTGGAGTGTTTTAACCAATCTTCACAGATATCTAAAACTAATTGAAGGTTATCTTTAGCAATATCTCCAAGATGGTTGGCTACACTTCTTCTAACATACATATTTTCGTCATTCTTAAGTTTCTCAAGTATTGGCAAAGATGGTTTCGGATCTTTTATTAAACCAGGAATTCTCGAAGCCCATGGTAACCTGGGACGTGTTCCTTCAGAACACAATCTTCTCACATGAGGATTTGAATCATTCATCCATTTATAGAGTTGACTAAATGTCCTATCCTGTTGATTTTTAATAAACGGCCGAATCGAAAATTCTGCAGAAAATCTTTGTGTTAGTTCATACTGTGCATCCATAGACACATTAAAAGGATCATCACCATTATTATATTCTTTATCAAGACCATGCTTTTCTATGAAACAAACATGTGGTAAATAAAAGAATACTGACAAACCATTATTTTCTGTAGTTTTTAAAGGAGGAGTTAATGATTTGATTATGATATTAATTGCATCATTATAGTTATTTGGTAGATATTTTTTTAAAATGACCGCTATTTTCTTTCCTCTCTCAATTAAGGTTAATGGTTCTATTTCAGAAAGTGAGTCTTCAATAAAACTTTCTTTATTAAATTCATTATAAACAAAATTGATATTATGCCCAATATATTTTATTGTTTCTGAACCCATTATATTTTTTAAAGGTACACCCTTTTGGATTGAATTTGGTAACAATGGTAGTTTTAGCCCTTCCATAGGTAATTTTTAGAAGTTTTAATGCTCAGACAATAAAAACTATATTTTAATTCCAAGTATAATTATATCATCTACTTGCTGCTGATCGCCTTTCCAGTTTTCGAGCGTATCATTTAAGATTTGCAGTTGTTCGTTTATAGATTTGCTTGAAATTTCTAAAAGAAGATTATTTAAATTTTTAGGTAAGAATTTCTTTTTTTGTTTACCACCAAACTGGTCCTGATATCCGTCAGAAAACAAGTAAAGAGAATCGCCTGTTTTAATGTCTACAATATGATTTGTGAATGCATCTTTTTCTTTGATATAAATACCTATAGGCATTCTGTCTCCGTCATATTTTACAAGTTTATTTTTACGAACAAGAATTAAAGGATTATAAGCACCAGCATATTGCAGTTGTTTTTTATCCTTATTGATAACACATAACGAAATATCCATACCGTCTTTTGCTTCATTATCTTTTCCGGTTTGTCCCAATGCGTTTTTAATTTCATTGCGTAACATGGTAAGTATATTGCCAGCATTAAAATTATCCGGTAATTCGGTAATGACTTTATTCATTAAAGAAATACCTAAAATACTCATAAATGCACCAGGAACACCATGTCCTGTACAGTCAGCTGCAGCAACAATAATTTGGCCGTTTTTCACATTCAAGTAATAAAAATCACCACTAACTATATCACGAGGTTTGAAAAAGATGAAATGATCCCCTAAGTATTTTTCAAATAATTCTGTTGGAGGAAGAACTGCTCGTTGTATTCTACTTGCATATTCAATACTGGAGGTAATATTTTTATTTTGTTGTTCGATTTTATCCCTTTGTTCTGTTACATAGTTGCGTTGAGCTTCAATTTCATCTCTTTGGGCCTCAATTTCTTCTTTTTGATGACGGATTTCAGCAGTTCTTTTTCGTACCTCTTCCTCTAATATTTCTTTATCACGTTGTAGCTTTTGTAATCTGGCCCTAATATATAAAAGAATAGCAGTAACGATTAAAATAGCCGAAATGGATATAAACCACCAGGTTTCCCAAAATGGTTTTTTTATTCTGAATGCAAATTCTGAATCCTGACTTCCAAGCCATTTTCCACCGGAATAATTTACCTGAACTATGAACTTGTAATCTCCGGGAGGAACATTTGAATAAGTTACCATGCGCAAGGTCGTAGCAGCATTCCAGTCAATATCATAACCTTCTAATTTATACCTATACTTCAATTCTTCGGACGCAGAATACCAAAGAGCAGTGTAATTAAAGGTTAAGTGTTTTTCATTGTATTTAAATACATTACGCTCATTAGTTAACAGTTCAAAATAGATGCTTTTACCGGTAATAAATATTTTAGGAAGAACTTTCAAAGAATCATCCAGTTTCGAATTTATTTTTACTATTCCATGTGCGGTTCCAATCCAGATATTTCCAATACTATCCTTATAAACTGCATTTAAATTTGGTTCCAGATAAGCAACTCCTGCAGCTTCACCATGATATTCAAAAGTGCTGTCCTTTACAATGTATCTATCTATCCCTTCATTACTTATAATAATGGGATTACCTATCATGTCAGTTGTTAATCCCTGAAGGAAGTTACTTTTTAGTCCGTTTTCCTCATTAAAATTATCAAACCTATTACCGTCATATCTATATAGTCCATGATTTACACAATTAAACCACACATTAGAATTACAATCCTCGGTTACAGAATATACCGTTTTATTAACAGAATCGCGTTTGGGGTTTGAAAATTGATGGATACTATCATTTTTAAAAAATACAACTCCACCACCATCCGTTGCAATCCATGTTCGATTTTGGGAATCAGTGAAAGTAGAGTATACATAATCAGACGTTAAACCATCTTCCGTTGTATAATTCACAAAATGATCTGAGTTACCAGTATAATATTTTGTAACACCGCCACCCAGCGTTGAAAGCCATATATTTTCATTGTTACCGGAAATATGGATGATATTATCGTTTGATAATCCCTTTTCTGTATTATAATTTACTATTTCTAAGGTGATAGGGTTGATTTTAAATACACCGTAACCATAAGTTCCTGCCCAAATGTTACCTGATGGATCTTTATAGAGTGAAATAAATGAATATGGATTATTAGGATCTGTAAAAAGAAGTTTTTGATTTAATTTACCCATTTTATCTTTGCTTACTATATATAAACCCTCTTGCGAAGCAATCCAGTAATTTCCAAGATTATCTATAACAAGGCTGAAAATGTTTTTGATATTGAATCCATCTTTTTCGTTCAAGAATTCGAAAATGCTGTTTTTTCTAACAGATAAACCATTTCTGGTCCCGATCCATATATTATTTTCTCTATCATTTAATATGGTTCGCGTTCTAATATCACCTATATTATTTTTTTTATTGTATAAAGTATACCAACTATTACCGTCTTTATCATAATTTACCTTAACAATTCCTTTTCGGGTGGTACTTACCCATAATTCGGATTCATCAATAAAAATGAAATTGTTTATAGGTCCGAATTCCCAGGTAGATGCCTGAGAAAATTCACGATTTTTAATGTTATATTTACAAATGCCTCCATCCTCCATTGCTATCCATAGGTCATTACCGTTTAAGAACAGATCTTTTACAATATTATCCGGCAAACCATCTGACATGGTAATGTCTTCAAAAAATTCATTATAACTTGGGCTGTAAACAGATATTCCCTTATCCGTAGCAAAGTAAATAATTGAATCCGCATCTTGTACAATATCATAAACATAGTTATCTAACAACCCATTGTCTGAACTTAAATTATATAACCGTTTTCTGTTTTTCCCGGAATAAAAATAAACACCCTCACCATAAGTTGAGAACCATAAAACATTGTTCAAGTCAATAAAGAATGACGATACTTCTTCAATACTTAAACCTTCTTCGGGGTCAAACTTTACAAACTCATTTTCAGCGAACAGGCTTATTTTTCCGGATTTATGCCCTATCCATATAACACCTTCTTTATCTTGATTAATCGTAGAAATGTTGTTATCATATAATCCATCCTTATCCGTAAAAAGTTGAAAATCTACACCGTCATATTTCACAATCCCATAGTTTGTTCCCAACCATATATATCCTTTATTATCCTGAAAGATGCTGGATACGTCCACACTTTTCTTATTCTTTAGGATTTTATAAGAGTCAAATCTAGGGCTTTGGGCATATATTGCAAAGCTGTATGTTAAAGTGAGTAAAAAAAGAAAATGTTTTAAAAGGCGCCTCATTGTTTTGGAACTAATTCAATGTTTATATCAACTAATATTTCTTCTGCAATTTTCTGACTAACAACGGAAGGAATTTTGATATTATGATCATCAAGCAGAACGGTAAAATCTGAATTTACCCTAATTTTATTCTGTCCAATTATTATTTTACATTTTATAATTCTTTCTTGTTTTATTCCATGACATGTAAAGCTGCCTTTACCACGTACATTATATGTTCCGGGTGTATTAAAATCAACTTCTTCAATGATTTTGCCCTGAAAAGTAGTAAATGGATATTTATCCGATTCTAAATAATTCTCATTGAAATGAGTTTGTTGTAAAGCGCTGTTAAATCCTTCAAATGTTTTCATGGGAACCCGAAAAACAAAAGAACGATCACTTATTTTCAATAATCCGTTTAGTTGATCGGATGAAGCTTCTATCAATTCTAAAGGAGCATCGGAAGTAAAGTGTACTTTTCCATTTGAAACGACATATATATCCTGACATAAGCTTTGTTTAACAGGAAACAAAAAAAATAATAAAATAAGTGCTTTTCTCATATAACTTTATTTAAAACTAAAGAGACGAATAATATTAAAACCTATTCCGATATCACCCTTTCGCCACTGACCTGTAGTTTCTGGAATAAATGCTTTTTCTGTCATTCCCGTTGAGTTGGTAACATGTATTTGAAAAACATGTCCTCCGGTTTCTATTTCAACACCTAAAGCTAATGAATTGTAGAAATTATCCGCAGTATTTCCAGGTAGTAAATAATAATATTCTCCTACACAGGTAAAGCGATTTGTTATTTTATATCTACCTCCTATTCCAATTGCACCAACCGTATTTTGATCATCACGTGTTTCTACCATATTTCTATGAACTATTACGGGGGAAAGTTGTAAAGAGAGTTTCTCGTTAAATTTTCGTGAAATAAAAAGTTCATGAATATAATAAAGTCTGGCCGAAAATGGATAATCAACATCATCATAGGCAAAATCAATTGTTTTAACTGACATTCCTTCCAACAAGGTAATAGTAACCGGAAAATTCCTTTTTCCGCTTGATTGTCTGGCTATTTTAACTTTTATAAATCCATCATATAGCTTTTCAAAATTGCTTCTTCCAACTCCAATATCAATTCTATCTGTTAATCCATATTCGAAACCAAAACGAATAGTAGATTGATCCAATCCAAAAAAATCGTAAATACCCTGATTAACATTTCCGAAACGATGAGAAATAGAAAATACAAGTTCTTTCTTTGCAGCTGTTTCGCTGGTGTAACCATTAATTAAACGAACGCTTTTAAAAGTAGCTTCCGTATAAAATGTTTGTTCTTCAGTATTTTGAATGGAATCTAACATGGATAATAAATCCTGGCTCTTTACTAAAAAACAGCTTTCAACCAATATTATAATTGTAAAAACAATTTTTTTCATAAATAATTAATTTTCAGGCATTCCAGCATTAATCCATGCTTCTATTTTTTTTATATTACAATCTGATAATTTGGGTAAACCATTAG
>JANQHR010000117.1 GCA_028282585.1 Bacteroidales bacterium
GTATTTTTTACTTTGAGTAACTTTGTGTCTTCTTTGTGATTCTCTGTGCAACAGCCTTTTATAATTATACCACAAAGTTTCACGAAGCAGGCACAAAGAGCACTAAGACTTTTTGGACATCCCCTTTTTACTTTCCGATAACTATTTGAGAAATCAAGACAAGGCTTTCTTGACCAAAGCTTTGTTAACATATAGTGCAGTTAGCTCAAAGGGGCAACATTTGGACACATTAAATTGTTAATACTTTAGTTTGATTAATTCTTGAAAAATGGGTTGAACTATGAATATTACGAAGATTTTACAATATGGGACAACACATCCCCAAAAATTAAAACTTGAATGAGCTAACATGCCTAATATAGTATTTATTGCAATAAGCCTGGATGGGTACATTTCTGATAAAAATGGGGGACTAGATTGGTTACAGTCGGTTCCTAACCCTGAGAATAATGATATGGGATATGCGAATTTCATTGAGCGCATTGATGCAATTGTGATGGGACGGAACACTTTTGAGACAGTTTGTAATTTCGATATTGACTGGCCATATGAAAGGCCTGTTTTTGTACTAAGCACCACTTTAAATACAATTCAAGAAAAATATAAAGAAAAAGCCGAATTGATAAATGGTTCTCCTGCGGATATCCTATATGAATTAAATCAAAGAGGATATTACCGACTTTATATAGATGGAGGTACAACAATACAAAGTTTTCTTAAAGAGGATTTAATTGATGAATTAATAATCACAACAATCCCTATTTTGCTGGGCGGGGGAAGCAGATTATTTGCTGATTTACCAAAAGAACTAAAATTTGAGCTTATAGGAACTGAAGTCCTTTTAAATAAGATTATTCAGAGTCATTACAAGCGAAAGAGATGATAAAATATAAATAATCAACCTTAAGATTGATAAAAATGCGACATATTCATGCAAACTTTGCTAAACAATTGGTTAATGGTAATATTCGATAATATAAAGACAAAACAAGAATATGAATGGGATTTTATATGTTAATTGATTTTACTCATAACGAAATAGTGATAAAAATCTTAAAACAATAACAGATATGCCTGACAAAATTATTACAGTTAGCACTATTCTTAGTTGCCCGATTGATAGTGCGTTTAATTATTTTGCTGACAACAATTTGTTAACAAAATGGCTTACAGTTAAAGCTGATGTTGAAATGAAAGAAGGAGGTAAGTATGAATTGTTTTGGACACCAGAGGACCCGGACTTGACAAATAACTCGACACTTGGTTGTAAAGTTTTGGCTGTCGATCGCCCTTATTATTTTAATATTGAATGGAAAGGAAATGCAGAACAAAAAAAATTCATGAACAATGTTGAGCCTTTGACAAACGTAACCGTTTTGTTTTCGCAACTTGATATGTTAAAAACAAAAGTGACTCTAATTCATACAGGATGGAGACAGGATGATAAATGGGAAAAAGGAAGACAATATTTTTTTAATGCTTGGATAAGTGCTTTTGAACAACTGGAAAGTATTGTAAATAGAACTTGAAATAAATAAGGTGTAAAATACTTGTTCAAATTATACGAAAGGTTTTGTGCTTTATTGACTAAGTTTTATATTAGCGAAGTTTTCAACAATGGATCGTTTAACCTGTGTTGAGGCTAAAGTAGGCCTTAAAATAAGTTGAAACACATATTAAACTTAACACAGCAACATTGTTGTATATTTTAAAGAACTATAGAATTGAATAATTGCAGTAAAAAACAGGCAAAACTACTTAAGTTTCTGATTGTTAACTGTTAAGTATTAATAGCTTAAGAATATGGAAATATTAATCATTTGTATAGCGGCTTTTGTAACTGCACTATTAACGTTCTTTTCGGGGTTTGGATTAGGTACAATACTTACTCCGGTATTTATGATTTTTTTTCCAGTTGATTTGTCTATTGCCTTAACGGGAATTGTCCATTTTTTTAATAATATTTTTAAAATTTTCCTGGTAGGTAAAAACGCTAAAAAAAATGTACTTATAAGATTTGGAATTCCTGCCGTATTAGCTTCTTTTTTAGGAGCCTACCTGCTTCTTCAAATACCTGATAGCAATCCTTTATTTTCTTATCAAATATTCCATAGAAAATTTGAAGTGTTCCCTGTAAAATTCATTATATCTATATTGTTGATATTCTTCGCGTTAATGGATCTGTTTCCAATTCTCAAAAAAATGAAGTTTAATAAAAGTTATTTATCAATAGGCGGAGTTTTAAGTGGTTTTTTTGGGGGATTCTCTGGAAATCAAGGTGCTTTTCGGAGTGCATTTCTTATAAAGTTGGGTTTATCCAAGGAAGCATTCGTTGGTACAGCTGTAGTAATTTCTTCTGCAGTTGATTTTACTCGTTTGGGAGTATATGCCACACGATTTACCAAATCGGGTTTAATAGATAATCTAAATATTGTTGGATTTGCAGTGATATCTGCAATTACAGGAGCCTACCTGGGTAATAAACTTCTTAAAAAAGTAACTATTAATTCAATACAACTTATTGTTGCAGTTATGCTGATAATAATTTCAATTGGTTTAGGCTCAGGTATTATATAATAAGTAAATGTAAGTATGAAAATTATTTCAATTAAGAACTGTTTGTGTAAATTCAATTTAAGATATTATACCCAAACATTTTATTAATTAAAGTGTTTTTTTTATAGGTTTGTGAAGTGAGTAAAGTAAATATTTAATTTTAAAAAAATGTCAATAAAATCAATTCTTAATAAAGTTTCTAGAGCATCAATTGTGTTATTTATACTTGTGGTATTTCTTTTATCACTTGATTTAATGGGCGGAGGTTTTAAGTTAATGAGTAAATCCTTTGTTCAAGATGTTTTTAAGATTACAAGCAACCCAATAGTGTCATTATTTATTGGGTTGTTTGCTACAGCAATAATGCAAAGTAGTTCCACTTCAACTTCAATAATTGTTACGCTGGTTGCCTCCGGTACTTTATCATTGAATAATGCTGTACCCATGATAATGGGTGCAAATATAGGAACAAGTGTAACAAGCACAATTGTGGCAATTGGTCATATACATAAAAAAGATGAGTTTAAGAATGCTATAAGCGCTGCAACTGTGCATGATTTTTTTAATATTATGGTGGTATTAGTTTTATTGCCTTTCGAATTAATGACCGGTTATTTAAGTTCTGCTGCTACTTATCTGGCCTCGTTAATACCTGTTTACGATAGTTCAAGAGATGGTTTTAGCCTGATGGGTGAAACAATTAAACCTTTATCTGCTTCCATTATATCATTACTCAATAAGAATATAATTTTGGTGTTATTATTGGCTATATTGTTACTAATTAGTTCACTTAGAGGATTCTCAAAGGTGCTTAAAAGATATTTGATAGGAAAATCACAGAAAGTAATTGATACATACATATTTGGTCATCCTCTTAAATCGCTATTTTGGGGAACGGTTATAACTGCAGGAGTTCAGTCAAGTTCGGTAACGGCATCCTTAACGGTTCCTTTTGTTGCTTCTAAACGGGCAACTTTGGAGAAAGTGTTTCCTTTTCTTATGGGTGCCAATGTAGGTACTACTTTTACTGCGTTAATTGCTGCATTGTCACAGAGTGAAATTGCCTTAGCTATTGCATTCTGTCATTTATTGTTTAACCTTATCGGAGTATTTTTGTTCTTTCCTCTTAAATTTTTCCGAAACATACCGGTGTGGGTTGCTGATAATCTGGGTAACTTATCGCATAAAAACAGAACAGTAGGTATTATGTATGTTGTAATACTTTTTTTCCTGGTGCCTTTTCTATTTATTTTTTTAACTTAATTCCAGAGCCTTCGGGAAACAATTGCATTTTTTGTAGTGTAAGGTTACTTAAGGAGTTGATTTAAAATTTATATGATTCGTAAAACGATATTGCTCAATTTTGAAATAAATGAAACCATTTGAATTATTAGAAACACAAAGAACTATTATTCGAAGGCTTCAAGATAATGATAAAGATGAACTAATTGAATTGCTGAGCGATAAGTCGGTCACTGATAATATGGCTTTCCCTGAAGAAATATTAACAAAAGAGGGTATTATCAATCTGATGGAAATGACCATTAGTTCTTATGATTCGGAACAACCATTATTATCTTTCGCTGTTGCAGAGAATAAAAACAATAAACTTATAGGAGTAACCGGGTTTAGACCTATTGAAAATAAAGAAATTGAAATCTTTTATGCTCTTCTGCCAAAGTATTGGAATAAAGGATTAGCAACAGAGATACTGGCAAGCTTATCGGAATATGTATTGACCAAAACAGATTACATAACGATTGTGGCACCTATTACGCAACGCAATATTGCGTCTGTCAAAGTAGCAGAAAAAAATGGATTTCTTAATTGTGGAGCTAAAGAAAATCCAAATTACAAGGATCTGATTTTTATATTTAAAAAATCCAAATCTTTGACATAACATCGGATACTTGTAAAGCAAGGCTTTGCAGTTTAAGTTAACAGATAACTCTGAAAAATTAAAATTTCCGATAAATATCTTCCTACATACTCTCAACAGTTTTTAATCTAACTTTTTTATCAATCAGATTTGTCGAAACAATTTCAAAAATCCTGGTCTGGTATGAAGCGGTTTTGCTATGGAAAACTAAAAACATTTTTTAAATTTGGATTCATCAAATAAAGTTTACGTGCAAATTTGGCAAATCTTTATATTAATCTTTTGTGGTATATGTGTTTTTAATGCATTAATTTTTATTATATATAGCTTTATAGCTGACAGTCAACAAGCTTATAAATCTATTTTCATACAATTCATCCTGATAGCTTTTATATTACAAATTACAGGCACAATGCCAATGTTATTTGAGTTGAACTATCCTTTTATTGTACACAATATGTATGTAGTTGGCATATTGGTTCAAGGACCCATAATGTATTTGTTTTTAAAGAAATCATTGTCTCCGCAGCTAAAAATATGGCCAAAGCAGTTTATTATACATATATTACCTTATTTAATATTCAATATTCAAAAATTTAATTTTCCTGATATAGGAGTTAGAGAACGTATATTTCTGATATTAGCACCTATTCAAATTTTGGTATATACTTTATTATGCATAAGGCTTTATCTTGATGTAAGAAGGTTATATTTAAACAAACAGAAGCAATATTATCTATTATATCATCTATATCCCTTTTTCGCAATTTTGTGGATGGTATTTCCATTAGCAGGTTTAACAAAAGTTAATGATCTTGTTTACGAAAGCATATTTTATTCACTCTTTATATATTATCTGTTGTTTTTGAAAATAAAAGAACCAAAATTAGAAACAGATAAATATAAGTCCACTGGAATTAATAATTCACAGTCCTTAGATATTTATAAAAAGGTAATTCAAAAAATAAAAGAAAATAAATACCACCTTGATCCTAATCTTACATTAACTCTATTGGCAAAAAAGGTATACGTTCCTGTAAATGTTTTATCTCAGGTTATCAATCAAAATGCCCATTCAAATTTTAGAGATTTTATAAATTCATTTCGAATTGAAGAAGCACAAATTCAGATAGATTTAAAAGTAAAAAAAGGATTTACTATTGCAAGTGTAGCTTATGATTGTGGATTTAATAGTTTATCAGCTTTTAATAGAGCCTTTAAGAAAGTTGCCGGGCAAACACCATCAGAGTACATTAAGTCAATAAATTAAATAACAGCTCTCGCCTGACCAAATTATACTGCGATAAGAGCAAAGGATACTTTGCAGATATTTATATTGATCAATTTCATTGATTTGTAGGTAATCAATTTTATAGACTTAAAAATAGTGTTGTGTTAAGTTTAACTACACTGAGCTAAAATTGAATCTTAACTAAAATCAATTTAATTAAAAATATGGATTATTCTTTAATGATTAATGGACTAGCCTTTACTTGCCCTTATAAAGAGGGATCAAGAAACTGTTCGAGATGCAAGGTTAGAAAATTAAATAACTCTGAAGAAATGGTAGATTTTATAAATTCTTTGAATGGAACGAATAGTGCGATATTTATATAAAACATAAATATTAAATTATTAAAGAAGAAACGTGAAATTAAAAATAGAATTATGAGGTTAAAACTAATCACTCTTACCTTAATAGCGTTTATGAATCAATTCACGTATGCTTTTGGACAGGAAATATTTAAAAAATATAGCTCAAAAGATACACTGGTAAGTAATATTGAAAACTTGATAAAGGAATTTGATAGCTTTATAAAAGAGAAAGGTGTAAATCCTCCGTATGTTCCATCTTTTGAGATTAAAACGACTAATTCGTTGATATATTGGGATAATTATAAAAAAGAAATCGTTTTACCGTTTTGGGACGAGTTATATCCTGAGCAAAAAGAGGTGTTTACTAATTGGCAGGGAGAAAATGCTGAGCAATTTTTCACAGCCATGTTCAACTGGTTTTTTATACCACATGAATTAGGGCATTTCATTACATCCTTAAATTCAGATAATAAGTTAAAGCCTTATAAGAGTGAATGGGTTGCAAACGAGTTTGCTGTTGCATTTTTAATTTCGCAGAAAGAAAATCATAGGAAAATTGAGTTTATTGAAAACTGGTTGGAAGAAGTGTTAAACCTGCTACCTGAAGTTGATTTGGGCGATATGACTGAAGAAGAATACTTTAATGCCAACTACGATGGATTAGGAGTAGATCCAAACGTATATGCATATTTTCAGTTTAAAATTATATTAGATATACTTAAAACACGTGATGAAATTAAAATTCAAGATTATTTAAATAGCGTTAAATAAGCCTATCTATTAATCTCTTACTTCTGGAATTTCATCCATATAAATTTGATGTTTCTGCATCTTTATTAAAAACCAGATTTGTAATCCGGTTTTTTTTATTTAGTTAAATGTTTTGTAACAAAACAAGCTTTATTTCTTATTTGCTTTTTACAAAAATTGCCTTACATTTAATTTTCTATTAACTTAACTTATATTAACATGAAAATCCTTAAACTCTTTTTTATATTAGCTATAGCATTTACGGTTTCGTGCTCCGATAATTCTAAAACTGATTTTAGCCTTGGGGAAATAGATAGCTACGAAGCTGAAAGTGAAATAATGGCAGTTGCAGAGCGTTCTGCTGTTGGAGCACAAACAGAAATAACAAATCAGCAAGTTAGTTATATAAAGGATAAAAAAATAATTAAGGATGCTAACATAGGCGTTAAGGTTGATGATTATAATTCTTACAGGCCAACACTTGATTCCTCTATTTACAAGCTAAACGGATACATCTCAAACGAAAATCTGGAAAAAAACGATTACAATATACAATGTTATATATCAATTCGATTGCCGGCAAATGATTTTGAAACCTTTTTGTCATTTTTAGAAGAAGGGCCGGTTAAACTTTTATATAAGAATGTTTCCGCACGCGATGTTACGGAAGAATTTATCGATATCGAGGCAAGATTAAAAACCAAAAAGGAAGTTGAAAAAAGATATATTGAGTTACTTTCAAAAGCGAGAAACATTAAGGAAATATTGGAAGTAGAGGAAAAGTTGCGAATTATTCGTGAGGAGATTGAAGCTAGAGAGGGAAGGTTAAAATACTTGAAAAACCAGGTTGCATTTAGTACTGTTCACCTGCAAATTACTCAAGATCTTGACTATAAATATGAGCCAATTAAAGAGAAAAGTTTCTTGCAAAGACTTTGGAAATCTATCCATAGTGGCTGGAAAGGGTTTATTGGTTTTTTGCTTTTTATGGTAAGAATATGGCCTGTTATCTTGATTGGTATTGCCACATTTTACTATATTCGTAAATTAAGTAGAAAAAAAAGAAAAAAATAACCTAAAATTTTAAAAATATGGAATCAAACAGAAATCTTGGAAGAGCAATAATAGGAATTGTTCTGATATTGATAGGTATTGCATTTATTGGCCGAACATTCGATTTTTTCCCAAATAAAGTAGAACGTTTTGTATTTTCATGGGAAATGATTTTAATTGTTTTGGGCGTTATATTTATATCAACGCGTGAAAATAAAACCACAGGATGGATATTGCTTTTAATTGGTATGATATTCCTGTTACCCGATATTGTCCACGTACCTTACCCTTTTAGAAGATTATTCTGGCCAATTGCTTTAATTGCTGTTGGTTTATTTATTATTTTCAGAGCTAGTGGAACCAGAGGAATAGTTGCAGGTGGTAATACGGTAGATTATTTGGACGATGTTGCTATTTTGGGTGGAGGAAATAAGGTTATTACATCTGAGAATTTTAAGGGAGGAAAAATTACTGCAATATTTGGTGGATCGAAAATTGATTTAACAAAAGCTAATTTGGCTCCCGGTCAAAACGTAATCGATATTTTCTGTTTATTTGGTGGTTCGGATATTATCGTTCCTGAAAATTGGAATGTAAAAATAGATGTGGTTTCTATATTAGGAGGTTTTTCTGATAAAAGATATATTAAGCCTGATGCTACTATGGATGTAGGAAAAGAAATTGTAATTAAAGGATTTGTGATGTTTGGGGGTGGAGATTTGAAAAGTTAATACAGATCTTAAATAAAGGAGAAGGTTGCAATTTTGCAACCTTCTTTGTTTTATATTAATTCGTTGGTGTCATTATAATTTCGACAATATTTCCTTGAGTAAGGTATCTTTCTGCTGCTGCTTTAACTTTATCAACTGTTAGTGAATTAACCATTTCATAATACATTTCATGGTCAAGAGTATTTTCATCATGTTTTAAGTTAAATACAATTGAATTTAACCAGAAACGATTTTCCTTCAATGCATTTTCTCTTCGCTTGATGAAGTTTTCTTTCGCTTTATTTAAGTCAACCTCAGAAGGCCCATTCTTTATCATATCATCAATTTCTTTGTAAATAATGGCTTTTAACTTGTCCGAATTTTCAGGCCCACAATCAAAACTGATACTTAATGCAAATTCTTCGGTCGGATATTCAGAGGCTTTAGCTCTAATGCCAACTCCATAAGTTCCGCCTTCATCTTCGCGAACACTTTCCGTGTAACGAATGTCTAAGATATGCTTGATAGCCTGCATCAAAATTCTGTTTTTGTAAGTATATTCAAAATCACCATTGAAATTGATGAAAATAGAGTTCTTTTTAACTTCTAATTCTCTTTCAATTACCTTGTGAACCTTACCTTTAGGATAATTTACTTCATTATCTTTCCAATTTTCTTTTCTATTTATTGATGGAAGGCTTCCCAGGTAAGTTTCAAAAAGTGGTTTTGTTTTTTCAATGTCAATATTACCGGTAAATACAAAAGTAAAATCACTGGCATCTGCGAATCTGTCTAGATATACTTCTTTGGCTTTTTCAAATTTTACCCTCTGTAACTTTTCTACATTTTCAGGTAAAGCTCTAGGGTGTCTGTCAGCCAGAATATATTGAACAGAATCACTAAATACGGCATCAGGATTAAGTGATTTATTCTGAAGAAAAGCTGTTATTCTTGACATAAATGCATTGGCAGCAGCTTCATCAAACCTTGGATCGGTAAAGTATAAATAAATTAATTGTAATGCAGTTTCCAGGTCTTTAGGAGAGCAATTACCACTCATCCCTTCATACAAATCATTAATATATGGATTTACTTTTACTACCTTTCCGGTTAACATTTTTTGTAATTCGATCAATGAAAAATCAGCAATGCCACTTCTGCTTACAACAGTAGTTGCAAATTCAGCCGAAGGTAGATCTTCATTTGAATATAAAGAGGTACCACCATTACTAAAGGCTGTAAATACGATTTCATCTTCTTTAAAATCAGTGGGTTTAATAACTATCTTAACATTGTTTGATAATGTAAATTCTGTTATTCCCAGACTTTTGTTAAGTGAAGTTTCTATAATTTTACCCCCTTCCGGAATATTGGCAACAAGTGGTTTGTTGCTTACTTTATCAATATAAGGATCAATGTTGGCAGTTTTTACATCATTTAAAACTTTAAGAACTTTTTCTTCAGTTGGGATAATAATATCTTCTTTTTCCGGACCGGTAATTTTAATTATCATGTTTTCTTCCGTAAGCCATTTTTTTGATAACTCATTTACCTGTTCCAATGTAATTGTGGGAAGAATTTTTTTAGCAAATTCAAAAGAAAATTCACTACCGGGAGTAGGAGAGTTTCTTAAAAAATGGAAAGAATAAGTTCTTGCTAAACTTCTGTTTTGCTGTTGATCTTTCTCTTTAAAATTCTTTTCAAGCATTCTCAACATATCAGTTTTAGACCTTTCCAATTCGCCTTGAGTAAAACCGTGCTGTTTTACTCTTTCATTTTCAATTAAAAGAGATTTTAAACCATATTCTACGTTGTTATTAGCATAAGCCCCCAATGCATAAGCATCTTTATTACCAGCAAAAGAACCATAATAATTATACGCAAAAATGAACGGGGGATTTTCTTTCTGAACCAGTTCATTTAACCTTTCATTAAGCATATTAGTATACAATCTGACGATAAAGTTATTTTTATAGTATTGCATATCTTTATCTTCGGGCATAATATAGTTATGCTTATAATAAATGTTTACCTCTGTATTTTGAGCTTCTTTATCAGTTGCAATGGCAATTAAAGGTTCATCATTATTGGGAACTTCATAAGTTATTCTTTCCTTTGGATTTTTATGTCTTGGGATATCCGCATAAAATTTTTGGATTTTAGCTTCTATTTGATCTACTTCTATATCGCCCACTACGATTAATGCTTGTAAATCGGTTCTGTACCAGTCTTTATAGAATTGTCTTAAAGTATCATAGGGGGAATGATTAATAACTTCAAGTTCTCCAATAAGGTCACGTTCAGCATACTTTGAACCTTTGTAAACAATTGGATCGGTAGCTGTTCTTAATCTCCAGTTTGCATCTTTTCTAGTGCGCCACTCTTCACGAATTACACCTCGCTCATTATCAATTTCCTCTTCGGTAAATAAAACATTATGTGACATATCTTTTAGGGCCAGCAGTGCAGTATCTATGATTCCTTCTCTGGTAACCGGAGTTTCCATTAACATATATATGGTTTGTTCCAATCCGGTTCCTGCATTAATGTTTCTACCAAATTCCATCCCTACAGTTTCGAAATAATTCAAGATACCTTTTCCAGGAAAGTTCATTGTACCGTTAAAACACATATGTTCAACAAAGTGTGCTAATCCATCTTGCCCGTCAGTTTCTAAAATAGCACCTGCATTAACAACTAAATAAAACTCGGCTCGATTTTCTGGTTTTTCATTGTGCTTGATATAATATGTAAGTCCGTTTTCAAGTTTACCATACCTAACCTCAGGATCTAATGGTATTGCTTGGTTTTGAGCATATAAAGTTATTGGAGCTAGAACACTTACAAATAGAAATAGCTTCAAAAAATTCTTTTTTAATTTTTGCATGCAATTTTTTTTATAGTTAATAAATATTAAAACAGATTATTTATTCGATTAATCTAATTTTAAACGAGCGTCGAATTTATTAATAATTTTAAACTTACCAATAAAAAATATCTGTTTTAATGCTGTGTATACTTTAGCACTATTTCTTTAAAAACTAGCTAACTTCTTTAATATTGTAAACTAATAAAGCATTTCCGCGACGAACATATAAATTCCCGTTTTTAATTACAGGATGTGCAAAGTGTTCTTTTGTTCCCTTTTTAATTCTGAAAGAACTGATAACTTCTAAATTAGGTTCAGTTTTTATTAAATTAAGAGGCCCTTTTTCATTATACATATATAACAATCCATCAGCGAAGATAGTACTTCCTCTTCCTACTTTTAATGAATCGATAATTTCTCCTGTTTCTTTGTCAACAGCTTTTAATAATTGCTTCCTATGACCGGTGCCTATAATTTTATTATTAGCAATTACAATTCCACCCATTATATTATCAAGATCAAAATTCCTCCAAATTTCAGTTATTTCACTACCATCTTCCGAAAGTTTTAGTTTTACGGTTCCATTTCCACAACCGGTTGTATAATATAGGTCTCCATTTTCGAATATTGGAGAATTACCGTGAATATCCCCCATGGTATCTTGATCGTGTACCCAAATCATCTCACCATTATCTGTGTTTAATGCGAATAAAGAGAATTCTGAGAATGTTACCAGTAGATTTCTTGTTGGATATTCAATAATGATAGGAGAACAAAAGGCAGGTTTTTCGCCTTTAGCCTTGCTAACCCAAACTTCTTCACCAGTTAATCTGTTTAATGCAACCACATTATTATCTGTATTACCTGGTGCAAAAAATACTTTATCTCCTTCAACTAGTAATGATTGAGAAAAACCAAATCTGGTATTAACACCTTGGTAGTCCTTAATCATATTTACGGACCATACTTTACTTCCGTCTTTAGCATTAAAACATACTACTTCACCCATTGGTGAACATACATATACTAAATTATCCACCACCGTAGGTGCTGATCTGGAACCTGGAAAGTTCTTTACCCAGGAACTGTCATATTCCGATTCCCAAAGAAGGTTTCCTTCCAAATCGAAAGCGAATAAATGACTTAAACTATCTAGTTCGCCGCTAACAAATATTTTATCAGATGTAACGGTTGGCGATCCATAGCCGTTTCCAATTCCTTCATAGTCCCATAAAAGCTCTGGTCCGTCTTCAGGCCATTCTTTTAATAAGTTTGTTTCCGAATAGACGCCATCGCGCTTATCTCCTCGCCATTGGTTTATTTCAGTTTTCTTATTACATGAGTAAATAAAAAGTACGAGGATAACAGGTAAAATTAAGTTTTTCATATCATTAAAATTTATGGTTTCAGAAAATTCAAATATAAGATTATTTGAAACGAATATAGTTTAAATTATTGATTGAAATTATTCGTTTCGCAAAGAAACTATCAAATTTGATTTAATTGAAAAACGAGTAGATAGGTAAATCCAAAGCAATCCACTTATTGTAATTATTAAAACTAATGCTATTACATATAAACTGGGAATATTAAAAGATTCAGATAATAGTGAAGGTAAAATTCCAATAAGTGCGGCACCTATACCAATTTTTAAACCAATTAATAGTAAAATAATATTTTCAATTACAATTAGCTTAATGATTTTAAGTTTTGAAAATCCAAGTGATAACAATAAAGCTATTTCAGATTTTCTTTCTAAAATGTTTCGAAGTAAAACTATACCTAAACCTATTGTACCAATTATAACCCCCAATCCTCCCAAAAACATAAAAACGGTAAGATATGTATTTGTAACGGAATAAAACTGAGATAATCTTTCAGATGTTTGTGTCAGCTCAATACCATAATTCCTTAAATAAGAAGATAATATCTCAGAAGTTTTTTCTTTGCTTTTTGAGTCAACAAGTATTGTTTTCGAACCACTGACTGAAGGAAAATGTTTGCTAAAATGTTTATCAGCAATTAAAATACTTCCCTGAAAAATTGAAGCTTGTAAACCTCCTGCTAATACAATGTAAAGCTCTTCTCCTTTTTCATTTAGATAAATTAACGTATCACCAACATTTTTCATTAATCCCCATGTAATTACTGTTTGATCAGCGTATGCAGGGATTATATTTTTACCATAAGTTTTATTTAACTCTAACCAAGGTTCGATCTTATTTATATTATCTAATAGCCTGGCAAATGAAAAGGATTTTCTATTATTTAATTCTTCAGGGTTTAGTCCCAGAATTTTGGGATTATTAATTTGATTCAGATTTAAACAACTGGCATCATCACCATCTAATTGATGTATTTGAACAAAATTAACATGTTCTAATTCAGGTTCATCAGTTAAGTTATATTTGTTCTTACCTTCTTCAGAATTTAAGTCATTTAAAATAGGAAGAGTTGTTTCTGCCCAAAATTGGAATCCGCCTGTTCCGGATTCTCTTTTATTTTCAGATTCATAAAAGGTTTTTCTATTTGCTCCAGTAATAATGATTGTAAATGTGCCCAACGATAATAAGGCTATAATTGCCAGACTTCTGCCTTTATTTTTAGCTGCATTTTTAAATGCAAGTTGATTAAAGCCTAAACTGTTACTATGCTTAAACTTACTATTGTTGAATAATAGATTAAGCCATAAAATACTTCCAAGAAGGAACAAACTACTCACCGAAAGAATTAAGTTTGCATTTTGATCTAATGATGTTAAAAGTGAGTAAATCACAACTAAAGCAACAATCACATAACTTAAAATAGCCAGGATTTTATATAAGTGGTTTTCCCGGATATTTATCTTTTTTGAAATCATCGAACCGTTTCTAATTAATCCAATAATTGGTTGCTGTAGTTTTTTTCTCGTAACAAGATATATTGATAACAGGGAAATTACAATTCCTGAGAAAGTTCCGATTAACAGGGTAGAATGCTTAATGTATATGCTTAACATATTGGTTCTTACTATATCTTGCCATACATTATTTAATGCATGCATTATTCCACGATTATAGAGTATCCCGAAAAGAGCACCAATTATTCCACCTATCAGTACGGTTATAATATTTTCAATAAATCGGATTTTTATTATTTTCTTTTTATGAAACCCCAATCCGGATAATATACCGGTTTCTGCATTTCTTGATTCTGTATTCAATGAGTAGATAAGAACAGTAAGCAAAATACCGGCAACTATAACAAAAAAGCTCATGCTTAGGAATAACTCACCAAAATCAACCCCGCTAGAAGCAGCTCTTATAGCTTCTGCTTGCACAGGTAAAAAGAATAAGTTAAGGTCTTTCGGATCCAGAACTGAAATAATTCCTTTTTTAAGAGAATCCAGGTTTGAAATATTTTTATTGAGTCGAACCGAAGTATAATTTCCATATTTATTTTGCCAGAGTTCTAGTCCGGATTCAATTGTTATAAATGCTTTTGGAGTTCCTTTATATTCATCCCAGTATTTTTCATCTTTATCTCTTATTCTATCCAGATCTATTGGAATTCCTGTATCCCATTCGCTACAGCTTCCAGCATCAGCTAGTCCGGGAAATAAAGGCATTAAATTTCTATCGAAAATTCCGCCTTGCGTTGGTAGAATATCTTTTACAATAAAATTGTTTGTTTTTTCTTCAAGCGTCCTTAATGGACCAATAATATAATAATCTAATTCGAGTGTGTCACCCTTTTTTGCAACAATGTCGTCAGCTAACCATTGGTTAATTATTATTTCGTTTTTTGCCAGACTTCTATTCAAGTATTTCGATGAAGCTGCCGATACAAAAGAATATGGAGTTTCTCTATTATTTAATCTTAAAGAATTAACCAGGTAAGTTAAAATAGACTCATTTTCCTTGAAATTCTTATTGATTGATTCAGTTATTGGATTATCAATAAAGATACGATCAGAAAGTATTTCAAAATCATCTTCTAATTCCCGGATAAGCAAACCGGCATCTTTTAATTTCCATACTTTTTCAAAGGAATAGTTTATATCATCGCTCGTTAGATCATTGTTAAGGTTATTTGACGCAATTATTACGTTTGACAAACCTTCAACTTCAAGTTTTTTAGCAAGATAATCCCTGGAAATAAAAATATTATACGGTGCCGATTGAATATTTTTTAATCCAAATCTGCCTAAATTCTGATCATTGGCAATTTCTTTAATTATAACTCTGAATGAAACAGAAGGATCCGATTCTTTAGCAAATGGGGCATTTAAAGGAATTACATTTGCGTTTTCAACTCTTAATAGAATCTCATCGTTAATCTTTAGATCTAATTTCTCTGCAACATTCTCACTAACAATAATTTCATCATCATTTAGATCTGGTAAGGTTTTATTGGATAGCTGCCAAAAATTTTGATCAACTCCGTAGATTTGAGCCTTATTTATTCTAAGATTTGATTCGGAATTAATTGCAATACAATTAAGATGAAGTAGGGGAGCGGTTTTAATTTTTAGATCATTCGAAATATCATTGGAGAGTTCAGATCTGACAAAGCGCTCGCCTGTTTGTAATGCAAATTTCGTGCTACCCAATCTGGCATCAACAATCTGACGTAAGCTAAATTTCACCGAATCACCTACAATTAATGCTCCTGTTAAAACAGCTGTACTTATTATAGTTCCTGCTAAAACCGCTAAATGCTGCTTTCTGAAATACCAAAAACTCCTTAATATAAATTTAAATATTGCCATTTACAATAGTGAATAATTATTAATGATTAGTCATTAATTTTAGTAAGCTTTCCATAATCCAATTTATAGATTGAATCCATTTTTTTTGCCAGGTCCAGTGAGTGAGTTACAGCCACCATAGCAACATTTTGTTTTCTATTTATTTCAGATAATAATTCACCTAGTTGTTCTGCCGAATCCTGATCAAGAGAACCTGTTGGTTCGTCTGCTAAAATGAGCTCGGGTTCATTTATAAGTGCTCTAACAACGGTTGCTCTTTGACACTCTCCGCCTGACATTTGTCCGGGTCGTTGATGAATTTTATCAGCTAAGCCAACGCTTTCAAGCAAACTCATAGCTCTATCTAATGCAATTTTCTTGTAGTTTTTATCAGAAATTGGAATTGTAGGAACTAATACATTCTCTATTAATGATAACTGAGGTAATAAGTGATGAAGTTGAAAAATAAAACCAATATGTTGGTTTCTAATTTCAGCTAATTGTTTTTCAGAATATTGCTGAATATCATTTTCCTTAATTTTAACTATTCCGTTAGTTGGTTGATCAAGGGTTCCTAATATATTTAAGAGCGTACTTTTACCTGAACCTGAAGGTCCAACAATAGATATTGAATCACCGGCTTTTAAGCTAAAATTAATTTCTTTTAGAACATCTCTACTGGCAATTACACCTTGATTCTCATAAGATTTACTTACATTTTCCAGTTCAACTATCATAAGGTTATTTTTTATCAATTGCTTCCTGATAAATACTCAATATACTTTTAGTAACTTTTTCAGTACTGTATTTATCTTCAACTGATTTTCGTCCGTTCTTACTGTATTCAAGCAACTTATCTTTATCTCCCAATACTTCAGCCAATTTATTTGCTAATGCAGAAGAAGAATTAGGTTCAAAGATAGCACCACCTTGTGTTTCTTTGACAATTTCAGGGAAAGCTGCTAATGCAGGTTGTACAATTGGAACACCGGCAGCTAATGATTCTAATTGGTACATTCCAAACGCTTCACCTTTCAAAACAGGTACCGATAAAACGGTTAATTTATTAAAGAAATCACTTAATTTTTCGGTTCTGAAATCATCAATAAATTCGATATCATTCTCAATGCCGTTTTGTTCAAGCTTTTTAAGCTGTTTTTTTATGAATTTCTCATCATCACCTGTTTTACCGCCGGTAACCTTAAGCAAGGCGTTTTTAAACTCAGTTTTCTTCTTTAACTCAATAAATGCGTCAATAACTATTTCAAAGCCATTTTCTTTATTCATCCTTGATAAATAACCAACAACCGGTGGATCTTGAACAGGTTCTGTATATCTATAAGCATCAGGATCAACGCCTATTGGAACAACATGGAGTTTTTCGTCGGGAATAGACATTCTCTTTTGCATCAAGTTACCAAAGTATTGACTAACTGCAATAAATGCATCAATGTCATTACTTTTCTCGCTCATTAATCCCCAAAGCTTAGTTTGGTAGTCTTTACTCATAGCATCAAGCCAAACATCTTCGTCTTGTAAAGAACATACAACCGGGATATTTAATTCTTCTCTTATCTTACTGGCTAATCCCATCAACAATGCATTAGATAAATGCACAACATCAGGTTTTTCATGATTTTTCAAGAAATCTATTAAAAGATCAAGCTCTTCTTTTTGATAACCTTCAGCACCCTTTAACATAGATATTGTTAATTCTTCTAAACCCTCTGCCCTGGTCGATTCGGACATTTTTGAAGCAAAGCGAAGTATAGCTGGAGAATTAAAAAAGTTATGAAGCCATTTAGGCATTTTTCTTAGAAACTTGACTTTCTGTTCAAGATAAACATTTACTGCTCCATAAAATACAGGGATTCCGTCATTAGAATAATTATTGAATGCATTCAAAGGCATATATAATGGAAGCGTAATTGCATCATGACCGGTTTTTTTTAACCATTTTGTAAAAGCACTGTCACGTAAGCAATTCCCACAATAGAATGTTCCGCCAAAACCAGGTACTATGTTAATTATTTTCATTTTTTTTCCTTTAAGTATTTAGTAATGAGATATTCAGTATCAAGATTTTAAAATTATCATTAAAATTAAATAATATCTAAATCTGTGTTTAGTGTCTAGTGTCTAGTGTCTTGATACTTGTATCTCGTATCTATTTTACACCAAATGCGTACACTCTTCCATCACCAGCGCCAACAATAATCATATTATTAATAATTGCCGGAGTACTAATAACAGGACTTCCTATTTCGTACGACCAGATTTTTTTTCCACTGCTGATATCTAATATATAGAGATTACCATCATTTGATCCTATTACAACTCTATTTCCTGTAATAACAGGTGAACTTTCAACTTTGTTTAAAGATTTAAATTTCCATAAAACTTTACCGGTTGTTTTATCAAAACAATACACATTTCTATCCTGTGATCCGATAATTACTTTATTTCCAGAAACTGCAGGTGAACCCAAGAAGGGACCGGCTCCGGTATATTTCCATTTGATAGTTTTACTTGTCATATCTGCACAATAAAAACCACCATCGTAATTTCCAAAAAATGCCAGGTTATTTTCCAGAGCTGCTGATGATGCAATATATGTCCCAATGTCAATTTTATCCTTTGAAATACCATCTGTAACACTAACCATATGCAGAAAACCATCACATCCGCCAAATACAGCAATATTACCATCAGTAGCAGGAGCTCCGTTAATATAATTATCGGCTTCGTATTTCCAGGCAACTTTTCCGGTTTTTGCATCTACGCAATGCATAAAGAAATCATAACTTCCGGTAATAATTCTTTTAGTTTTTTTATCAGAAGCATATACCCAACCGGCAGATCCGGAAATTTGACCATCTGTTGTATATTGCCATTTAACATCTCCTGTACCTGCATTCAAAGCAAATAGAATACCTTCAAGTGAACCAAAATAGACTGTGTTATCTAAAAATAACGGGGGAGCTTCAATAGAAGTTCCGGCATTGAACTTCCAATTTAATTCTCCCTTAGAATTTAAAGAATATAAGTACCCATCATTTGATCCAATAAAAATGTTATTTCCACAAGTCACGGCAGATGATTTGATCAGATCTTCCGTTTTAAAGGTCCAGAGTAGTTTTAATGAATTTGGAATTTGAGCATCTGTTCTTCCTTGTAAAGATTGATTTCCTCTAAAAGTTGGCCAGCAGGTTGCTGTCTGAGAATTACCAAAATAAGGAACAACTAATAATATTAGTAAGATCTTTAAATGTTTCATTTTATTCTCCATTTTTAAACGCCAATGCACCTGTTGGACATGCTTCTACACATTTTTGTGATGCAATAGTTAAAGCTTCTTTTAATTGTTTGTTAAAGGGTATATCTATTTTAACGTTAAAACCACGTCCAATATATGTAAGTCCTGTTAATTCTTTTTCACCTGACGCTATTTCTATGCATAAACCACAACGAATACATTTTTCTTGTTCAAAAACTACATCATTATGATGCATGTACTTTTTTAGTTGTTTTCGTTCACCAAACGAGTATTTCTTCTGATTCGCTCCGTACTGATCAGCATAAACTCTCAGCTTACAGCTAGTTGGTTTTCTGCAGTCGCAACGTAAGCATCTTTGAGCTTCTTTTACTGCTTCTTCTTTATTAAAACCACTTAATTTTCCTTTTACAGGTTCGATTCTATTATCAAAAATAGCTTCTTTCTTATATTCCTCAATTTCCGATTCAGTTAATTTTCCAAATCTAGAATTAAATAAGCGATTAGCTTTGCCAGGGCCTTTTCCTTCTAAAAACAGATTAACTGAAAAGGCAGCTTCTTTACCTTGAGCTAATGCCCTAATAGCCATTTTATGATGCCGTAACACACTACCGCATGCAAAAACACCATTCATATTTGTAGAATAAGAGGAATCTATTGTTTTCAAATCAAAATTGAAGTTTTCTTCAGGATTACCAGTAGCAATTATTATAGCATCAAAATCTTTTTTTAGCGTATTCTCAAAAATTTCAGGATTAATATTTGTATTTAACTCGAATTTGGCTCCAAATTTTTTGATAATTTCTATTTCACTTTCTAAAGCTTTAGCAGGAAGTTCATTTTCAGGGACAGATAATAATGAACCGCCAGCTTTTTCTTTTTTGTCAAAAATTACACAATTTTGACCACTCTTTAGGATGTAATAAGCAGCTGCCAATCCTGCAGGTCCGGAACCAATTACGGCAACATTCTTATTTGTTTGTGGTTTCTTTTCAGGTAAATAGACAGAATCTTTATTAATATCAACATCAGCAACAAATCTTTTCAAAAGACAAATAGAAACCGGATTATCAACCTGTTTTCTTCTGCATGCGCCTTCGCAGGGAGCCGGGCAGATATAACCTAAAATTAAAGGTAATGCAATATCTTCTTTTACTAATTGTAAGGCTTCATCAAATTTATTATTAGCAATAAGTCGATTCATTTCAGGAATATCCATAAATGCAGGACAACTTAACCTGCAAGGAGCTTCACAATCGCCAACATGATCGCTTAATAACAGTTCCAACCCTTCTTTTCTTGCTTCAATTACTTCTTCATCGTCGCAAATGATATCCATACCTTCCCTGGCCGGCATAGCACATGATGGAAACAATTCTCCATTGTTCTTATTTTTAACAAGACAAACCATGCATGATGGATGATTCTCAAACTCATCTTTTAAATAACACATGGTAGGTATTTCTATTCCCAACGATTCCGCTGCCTTTAAAACAGTAGTACCTTCCTTTACTTTAACAGGCTGACTATTTATTTTTAATTCAATCATTTTATTTTGTTATAACAGCATCAACAGGACAAACTTCCCTACAAACATCACATTTTATACATTTCTCTTGCTCGATTTCATGTACTTCATATGGTTTAACCGGTATGGCATCAGATGGACAGCGTTGTGCGCATTTTGTACATCCAATACAATCTTCAGTTATTTCGTATCGAATTATTTCCTTACATTTACCTGTAGGACATGTCCCCTTTATATGGGCTTCATATTCATGTCTGAAATATTTCAAGGTTGTAGTAACCGGGTTTGGAGCAGTTCTTCCTAAATTACATATGCTACCCTTTTGCGTTTGTTCTGCTAATTTTTCAAGTGTACCAATATCTTCCATTTTACCTTGACCACTGGTTATTTTTTCTAAGATCTCAAGCATTCTTCTTGTTCCGATTCTACAGAATGTACAACGTCCACACGACTGATCCTGTGTAAATGATAAAAAATAATGCGCAATATCCACCATACAATCAGTCTCATCTAAAACAATTAAACCGCCGGAACCCATCATTGCACCTACTTCCGTTAAAGAAGCAAAATCTATTGGAATATCTGCCATAGATTCGGGAATGCAACCACCGGAAGGTCCGCCAATCTGAACAGCTTTAAACTTCTTATTATTTGCAATTCCACCACCAATATTTTCTACGATCTGCCGAATAGTTATTCCCATTGGAACTTCGATTAATCCACCACGGTTGATTTTTCCAGCCAAGGCAAACACTTTGGTTCCTTTACTATCTTCTGTTCCGGTACTATTAAAAGCTTTTGAACCATTTCGAATAATCCAGGGAACTAATGAAAATGTTTCAGTATTATTTATCAATGTTGGTTTATCCCAAAGTCCTTTTTCCGAAGGATAAGGCGGACGTAGTATGGGGTAACCACGATTACCTTCGATTGATTTATAAAGAGCCGTTTCTTCACCACAAACAAATGCTCCAGCTCCTTCAAATATTTTTAGATTAAAAGAAAATCCTGTTCCTAAAATATTATTACCAAGCATTCCTTCGCGCTGACAGATTTCAATTCCCTCTCTAATTCGTTTTACCGCTAACGGGTATTCTGCTCTGATATATAAAATACCTTCAGAAGCTCCAACTGCGTAACCTGCTATAATTAGTCCTTCAATTATTCGGAAAGGATAAGATTCCAATAACATCCGGTCCATAAAGGCACCAGGATCGCCTTCATCACCATTACAAATAACATATTTTTTATCAGATTTATTATCTTTTACTAACCGCCATTTTTGTCCGGTTAGGAATCCACCACCACCACGGCCTTTTAATCCACTTTCTTCAATTTCATCAACAACTTCTTGTGGAGTCATATTCTTTAAGCACTTATCCAAAGCCTTAAATCCATCCAGTTTTTTATATTCTTCCAGATCAAATGGTTTTAATTCTCCACGATATTCGGTTGCAATGTTAATTTGCCCTTCCAGAAATTCTGAGATTGGTGTATTTATTTCATCCTCAGCGTATTTTTTAGTGAGTTTAGGAATATTCTCAAAAACAAAGCTATCTACGAAATTATTAAATCGACTTTTGAATCTATCTATAAAACTAGTTGGTTGAAAATGATTTAGAACAATGCCTCTAACTTCTTCTGCATTAATTTTAGTGTAAAAGGAAGTAACCTCATCAGGTTTATGAATCTCAAGCATAGGTACCTGATTACATACTCCAACACATCCAACTTGCTTAACATCTACATGAATATGATTTCTGCTTAAGGTATCCTCAAGTTCTTCTTTTATATCCTGACTGCCGCTGGCAATGCAACAAGAACCAAGTCCTATCCTTATTTCTCCTTGTGTTTTTTCATCAACCGCGAGTGATGATTTTTGTTCTGATTTTGGTTTATCTTTATTTTCAATGAAATCCTGAATTACTTCACCTACTTTTTCCGTTGTAACATGGCCATATGTGGTTTCATCTATTTGAACTACAGGAGCTAATGTGCAGCATCCTAAACAAGCAATTTTTTCTACGGTAAATAATCCATCTTTATCCGTATCATCAAAGTCTTCAATCTCTAATTCTCGTTTAAATGCATCGTAAACCAACATTGCACCTTTAACGTGACATGCAGTCCCTACACACACTTTAATGATGTGTTCACCTACAGGTTTATGTCTAAACTGAGAATAGAATGTTGATATTCCGTATATTTTTGAAGGAGTTATATCCGTTGTATCACAAACCCTTTGTAGGGCTTCTTCAGGCAGATAATTAAAATTTTCCTGAATAGCTTGAAGAATAGGGATAACCATTTCCACAGATTTTCCCTTTTCTTGTATAATGTTGTCGACTATATTTTTTATTTCTGTACTCATCTAATATATTCTTTTCTAATATATTCTTTGCGACTCAGCGACTTATCTTATTTTCAATTTTAAACCGCAAAGATGTAAAGGCGCTAAGTTTCAAAAACCATTAACAAATCTTTTAAATCCGTTTTTCAAAAGCGGAACATTAAAACTTCTTTTGAAAACTTATTATATTTTTCTTTATTCATTTTATCGTTCATATTCGCTGCAAAGTCACCAGGATTTGGAGTTTCTATTAATTAACGTTTTTATTTCCCAATACAATATAAATTCTTATCAGCTCTTATAAAAATCCTGCCATCAGCGAAAGCTGGCGTACTCACTACTCTTTCTCCTAAAGCAGCTTCTCCAAGTGATACAAATTCTTTGTCTACTTTAAATATATGCGTAATACCTTCCCTGTCAATTAAATAGATTTTGTCTTCAACCATTATTGGTGATGAGTAAAATCCATTGTCAAATTCTTTTTCCCATAACAAGGTGCCTGTTTTAGCATCATGGCAAACAACTACACCATAACTGGTTGCAAGGAATAAATATTTATCGGTTGCAACGGGGCTTGGTACATCTGATAGGTAATCATATTGTTCCCAAATTTTTTCCGGTTGATCTCCCATCTTAATGGCAACTAAACTTGCATATTCATTGGTTGCAAATACAATCCCATCAGCATAAGCAACTGAAGGTCCAACTTCTCCATATAAACAATCCAGTCGCCATAACTCTTCTCCTGTTTTTGCATCATACGATGCTACAAAAGGATCAGTTACTAAAAGAATTTCCACTCTGTTATTATGTTGAACAATCACCGGAGATGCCCATGAGATTTTACCTTTACGTTCAGTACTCCACACTTCATCTCCTGATTGCGTTGATAATGCTATTATTTTTGACGCACTTCTATGATCATATTGAATTATCAATTTATCATCATAAATATACAGTGATGAAGAGTAACCATAATGATTTTGTGGTACACCCAGATTTTTAACCCAAACCCTGTTCCCTTTCATATCCAAAGCAATTACATCTCCTGTTGAAAATATTGCAAAAACACTTTTACCATCGGTTGTTACAGTTGGAGCTGAATGACCGGTATCATTTGTTACTTCTGGTGCTGAAGCAGGCGAACCGGGAACGTTATCAACATTGGCTGTCCAGATTAATTCGCCTGTATTTTTATCAAAACAGTAAACCTGGCGCAGTGCGGCATTTGCTCCTGATAAAAATACTTTATTACCCCAAACAACAGGTGAATTATAACCATGCAATGGGATAGAGGATTTCCATAAAATATTTTGTCCTGAAGCACCATCCCAGCTTGTTGGAATATTTTTTTGAAATGCTATTCCGTTTCCACCCGGACCGCGGAATGAAGGAAAATTAGCCTTCATTTCGGCAGTTGGGTATTTAACTATTGAACTTATTGCAACTTGTTCAGGCTTTTCTACAGGAGCTGTTTCTTCAGGTTCAGATGCTTCAGTACCAACAGGTTCTGTTTGTACAGTTTCTGCTACCTGTGATCCGGAAGAAATTTCTTCTGTTGCTGCTTCATCAGCAGAACTTTCATCGGTAACTACATTCTCATTAATTGCCGCTTCTACGAATGTTTCTCCTAGTCTGTTATGTGTTAAAAATGCAAAAACTAAAGCAATTGATACCAAACTAACGCCTCCAATAGATACCCATTTGCGAGCAGTTTTTTGTAGAAACAAGTTGTTTTCATCTTTTTCACCAACTTCCGGAGATATTTTTTTAGCTGAATTTATTAGTTGGTATGAAATTACAAAAAGAATTACTCCAATAAGCAGTAAATATCCACCGGTTCTGATTTGCCATTGATTGGTAAAATATGCTTTACGAACCAACAAGTCCAGTTCTCTAATTTCCAACCTTAATGCTTCATCATTCGGATTTTGACTCAGACGTTCAACCAATGTATTAATCAATTCTGTGTTAACAGGATCTAATCTGTTAATTTGAAAGTAATTTGCTATTATTAAGAAACATATTATAAATGAAAAGATTGCAGCTACGATTGCAATTCCTTTCCATAGTTGAGTATTTGTAGTTAAAAGTTCCTTTATTTTTTTCATTGTAATTCAGTTTTTACTTCAGGTAATACAGGGCAATAATCAACACATCGTGCACAACTTAAACAAGTTCCTTTATTTGGAGTATAATCTTCTCGATATTTAAATATGGTTAAACTAACTAAGGTTAATCCGAAAACTAATCCTATAAAACCACCAAGAATCCATCCACCAATGTAAAATTTCTTTATTATTGCTGCAACTTCATTATATAATTCTTCTTTTGACTGACCCGCGGCTTTGAAGGCTGTAATTTCGAATGCTTCCTGTTCAGTTTCACCATAATTAGTTTCATTTAATAATTCATTGGCTAATCGAACTTTTGTATTTACAGAAGCCAGGTTTTCATGAAATTGTGATCCGGTATAACCACCAATTAAAATTAATACTGGTATTATTATAGTATACATCAAAAATCTACGAACAGCTATTGGTCTTTCTTCTTTTTCTTTTAATAGAACGGGTTTGTCAATAGCTTCGAAAGGGCAGGAATCTTCGCATAATCTGCACTGAATACATTCGGTAGGGGTAATTGTAATATGCTTTTTTGAGAATCTGCTTACAAGATTCAGTAAAGCTCCATAAGGACATAAAAACCTGCAATAAGGACGGGCAATAAAGATTCCTGTAAGTAGCAATACTCCACCAATGGAAAACATCATGAATGTTGCATCGAACCTAAAGAAACCAACAAAGGGATCATATCTGCAAATAATAAAATCCGTACTTGTTGCAGCATAAAGTATTGCTAATCCAAGGTATATAAATGGAATTATTCCTAAAACCTTTTCCAGCCATGTTTTTATTGACATTGGTTTTAGTGCAAAAATGTCTTGCAAAGTTCCTAAAGGACAAACACCCGCGCAAAATGTCCTTCCAAAAAACAAAGTATATACAATTGGTAAAATAAAAAAAGCTATTGCCGTTAACGGAATACTGTATTCGGGATTAAAAAGTGCCAGAGTAATATTCTGTAGTGATCCCACAGAACATATACATCCTTCCCGGAAAAAACCAAAGTATAAAACAGCAAATACGGACATCCAGAATACCCCTTTTCTCGATCTTTTTTTAATAACGAGCCATGTTACTACACTTAATGCAGCAACTAACACAAACGTATCTAAAATATCTAATGCCTGAGCTCTTGGATCTGGAGTAACTGTTGGTGGTTGCGTATGTCCGGATTCAAATTCGGGCTTTGGGAAACGCTGAATAGCATAAATATTATAAACCTGGAGAGATATTATAGCTAATAAAAGTATGGTTGCAATTTTCTTTTTCATTCAAATTATAAAATAGATATCTAACTTTTGTTTTCTTCTTTGCTAAAACCTGCAAAAATGTATGGACTATCAATAGAAACACGCTCAAAGGCATCTGCCGGACAATCTCTTGCAATAGAACATTCGTTGCAGTCTACACATAATCTATGATTAACCTGCAATTGGAGAGATCCGTTCCCAAAAGCACCGCATCCTTTAACACATTTTGCACAACCAATACATAATTCTTCAATTATATGATATTCAAAAAAAGGTTCTTCAATAAACTTACGTTCTATTGCTGCTGTCGGACAAAGCTGATTTTCAGCTGCAGTTGTTAAATTTTTTGCTTCAGGTCTGAAATATCCTCCGCATAAATCGCAGTATCCGCACATATCATAAACATGGAAACATTTAACAGCAGATGGGGTCATTATACAACTGGTTGCACAACGGCCGCATTGTATACATTTGGCAGGATCAAGTTGCCAGACATATTCTTTTGCTCTTGATCTTTTATATAACCCAACGCCTAATCCGGTTAATCCTAAGCCAATGGAAAATCTGAAACCACGATCTATGAAGGCTCGTCTGTTTAGATCTTTCTTTTTTTCCTTCTTTGCCATAACTAAGCTGATTTTTTGTTCTTGTTCCTTTTAAAAATAACAGCTTCAGGCTGCTTGCACGAGTTTAGTTTTCTACAATCTCTACATACAAAATCAAAATTGCAGGGCTCTGTAATTTTTGATTTCCTGTAGATTAACACTCCACTTAGAGCAGCTAATCCGGTAAAGATTGTTCCCCTTCCAATAGATGATATAAACTGACGTCTATTCATAGCTTATTTCTTTTCAAATATTCTAACTAGCTTCTTAACAGGATCTAAAACATAAATTCTATCTTTTGAATCTACTGCTAAATCAATACCTTTGGTACCTTCTTCGAAAATATCCGGGCCAGCTACAACCGATTTAAAATCGCCCGATGGAGAATGAACTTTAACTCTTTCTAATCCCTTTTCGCTTGTAACGAACGAACCATTAGATAAAATGGCAATATTAGATGGATTGCAACAACCGCTGAAACCTTCCAATTGCATAGAGGTTCTTTCCCAGGATGATATCAGATTACCATCAAAATCATAATTTTCGAAAGCATGTATTCCAGGATTTACCACCCATAATCTCCCAAGATTTCCTATTAACAGATCAAAATGAGGGCTTGGAATAATAAAACCAGGAACACCTTTTAGCGTATCTTTTTTCCCAATCTCATTTCTAAGGTTTCCTTCTAAATCATAATGATAAACTATTTTATTTCCGGCATCGGCAACAAAAACTGAGTTTTCAGTAGTGGCAATGCTTGTTGTTATAACATTTTCATTTAAAGTTTTCCATCTGGATTTTAAATTTCCGGTTCTATCATAAACTTCAATATGATTCAACATTCCAAGATAGATATTCCCATTATTTGATACATCTATCGAATAAGCAGTTGAGTCAATTTCAAATGATTGGCTTACAGTTCCATTTGTTCTATAAGTAATTACTTTTCCAGCGCCGGTTACATAAATGTTATCATTGTCATCTATATCAATAGAAATCAGTTCATTTATGTCAGGATTTAGTTGAAGTACTTCTTTATAATGAATTAATTCAGGATCGATATTCTTCAGTTTATCAATATTGTATTCGTATGGATTTTTCTGACTTTTATTCTTACTCTTGTAAAAATCCTGCCACATAACTACAATTACACCTATTAATATAACTAGTAAAAAGCCTATTGTTATCTTCTGTTTCATACCTGTTATTTTTTACTATTTCTATTTCCATTTTCTTAGCATCCAGATTCTTTGTAGCTTATTTTTACCACTAAGAACTGAGGCTTGAAATTCTATTTCTTTCTTATATCAAGGCAAACCATTGTTTTAGAATCCCTCAAAATCAGATATCCGTCTGCAATTGCTAATGGTCCCCACGCATCCACTCCATCAATTATTTTAGCCTTATCCAATAAGGTAAATTTAGTAGTACTTGCTTTAGCAATATTTAATGTTCCGTCGTCATTTAAAATAAAGAATTTGTCATCAGCAATAATATAAGGACCTAGACCATATCGATCTTCTTTCCCGCTGGTCCACAATATTGTTTGACAATCATTCGGATCACAACATACAAATTGATTACGCATTCCTGCTGCATCTTTTGGCAGGATTGAAAACATTCTGCCTTTATAATAAATTGGAGTTTGCTGTTCACTGGCAACACCATCCTTGGGCTTGTACTTTTGTAAAACTTCGACTGAATATTTTCCAGCATTTTCTTTAATTTGAAAAAGCATAGCACCTGCACCATAACCGGCAGTCATAAATATTCTTCCATTTTCAAGAACGAGTGGGGAAGGAGCAATAACCGTAGGTGAAAATTCAATGGTTTTCCATAAGATTTGTCCGGCATCATCCCCCTCGGCTGATACTCCACAAATACCTCCAAGAGCGGCATATACGTACATCTTTTTACCATTTAAAGTCATTGGCATTATGGATGAGTGTGACATTTTCCAGTTATCAGGATTTGGAGTTTCCCAAACTATTTCGCCCGTGGCAAGGTTAACAGCTATCATTAAAGATGAACCGCCAGGAGCAATAATTGCCAGATCCCCGTCAATCAAAGGACATTGACCAGTATACCAAAAAGGAACTTCAGTCATATATTCTTTTACAAGATCAATTCCCCATAACAAATCTCCATTATTTGGATCAGTACACATTACATGACAACGCGGACCAATTGTAACTAAATACTTATCTGTAATTGCCGGAACCGTGCGAGACATTCCATGGTTTCTTTTAATGTTGATATTATAGGATCTGCGCCAGAGTTCTTCACCGGTTTCAAGCGAAAAACAACGTAATGCATCGCGTTTTTTAAATTCATTATAATCAAGTATATATACTTTCCCATTGTAAATTACCGGAGCAGCATGACCTTCACCAAGTTCAACTCTCCATATTTCTTTTGGGGCATCTCCAAAATTGTCAATTAACGGAGTATTATCTTTTACAATATTGTCAAAATCAGCGCCACGAAAACGCGTCCATTTTCCCGTTAATAATGATGTTTGAGTACCATATTCATCAAAACGTTCCCCAATATTCACTATTTCTTCTAATTCAGCGCTTTTTTCCGGTCGGTTGTCCATTCCGGGAACGCTAGCTACAAGCTCTTTAACCGGATCTTTTGTAAACCACCACAAAAAGGACGAAACACTAATTAAAATAGTAATAAAAACTATAATCTTAACAAACCCCAATTTTAACATAATTCCCTTACAAATCGTATATTCCTAGATGTATTAAATCTAGCGGATTATTACTTTTTTTTAATATCAAAAGCCATTAAAGCATCCATATGCCTGATATATAAAATACCATTATGAATAACAGGATGCGACCAATGCGGGCCGGTACCAAGTGGAATTTTGAAAGAACTTATTATGTCAAATTTTTCAGGATTTGCATTTACCAAAGCTAAAAAGCCGGTTTTTTCTTCATAGCAATATAGTTTTCCTTCTGCTGAAATAATTGATCCCTTTGTTTTCCATTTAGTTTCGTATTTCATTTCGCCTGTTTCCCAGTTGATACAACACCAGTTACCTTGCCCGTTATTGATCCAGTTGGAGCCATAAATGTGTCCATCAACTAACACAACTCCGCCATGATGAACATCCAATACAGAATCTACCCACGCTAAAGATACAGACTCCCAATTTTCATTAAGGTTTAACTTAACGCTTTTATGATTATAACCACTTGTAATATATAAACCGTTATTATGGTATAAAGGAGTATTTGTTTGATTCTTCCTTCTTTCTCCTGCATAGGATCTGATGTCAAATTTCCAAATAATTTCACCTTTATCAGGAGTTACACCAATTATATAATTTGGAGTAACTGAAACAATTAGTCTTTTATTACCTTCTTCAATTAAAAGAGGTGATGAATAGGATGGATTTTCTTTAATACTTTCAGAAGTCCAGATTGTTTCTCCGGTATTTTTATTTAAGGCAATCATATTTGTTTGATAACCACCCGTTGTATAAATAAGCTTATCATCAACAATTAACAAAGATTCGGCAATTCCCCACCTACCGATAGAACCTTGGTATTCTTCAATTGCTTTAATGGTCCAGATAATTTCACCAGTGATTGCATTTATGCAAGCTATATCTCCTTGTCCACTTGAAACATAAGCTTTATCGTTTTCAACGGTAGGAGTTGATCTGCTATCCGGATAACCTTTTTCTCTGGCTCGTCCATATGGAGTTTGCCATTTTATTGTTCCATTAATATCAACTGCAATAAGAACATCTTTAGTATTGTCAATACCGGTAAAATATATAGTATTGTTTGCTACTGAAACGGATGAGTATCCTTTATAAAGATTTTCAACAGACCATAATAATTTAGGTCCGTTTTCAGGCCATTTATCTAATAGTCCGGTTTCGTTATAAACTCCTGTTCTTCCTGGCCCCCGCCATTGGGCAAAATCCTGTGCCGGAACAATTTGATATAAGCATATAGATACAAAAAAGAGCAATATTTTTTTCATAGATTAATTCTTTTTAATGTTGTAAGCCATTAGGGCACCCATACGCCTAATGTATAAAATGCCGTCCTTAATTACCGGATGCGACCAGTTTGGTCCTTTACCCAACGGAATCTGGAATGAACTTATTATATCAAATTTCTCAGGATTTGCATTTACCAAAGCTAAAAAGCCGGTTTTTTCTTCATAGCAATACAATTTCCCTTCTGCTGAAATAATTGATCCTTTCGTTTTCCAGGTTGTTGTATATTTAGTTTCACCTGTTTCCCAATCAATACAACACCAGTCACCCTTTCTGTTGTTGATCCAGTTTGATCCGTAAATATAACCATCAACTAATACGGTTGCTCCATGATGAACATCCAGTGTTTTATCGATCCATTTTATTTCAACTTTGGAAAGATCTTTAGCCAAATCGAACATAACGCCAACGTGATCATAACCACTTGTAACATATATATTGTAATCTTTGTAAATCGGACTGTTTGTATTTGTAAACGGGCCACCATCCCAAAAAGCTACTGATACTTCATCACTAATAGAGGCATAATCTTTATGAAAAAGGATATCTCCATTTTTTGCATCTACTCCAATAAGATTCGATGCTAAGACATTAATTATTACATTTTTATTATTGATCTTAGCTACGATTGGTGAAGCGTAACCAGGTTTATCATTTAATGTTTTGCTTTTCCAGATTGTTTCTCCGGTGTTTTTATCCAGTGCTACCATTGTAGTTTTATCGCCACATGGTGTAAAAATAACTTTTTCGTTAACAATTAATGGAGATTCAGCAATTCCCCAGTTACCAAAATTGCCTTCGAATCTTCTGCTTGCATTAAATAACCAAATTTTTTCACCGGTTAATGCATTGAAACATCCAATATCTCCGGTTCCACTAGTTACCCATACTTTATCACCTTCTACGGTTGGGGTGCAGCGGCTTGGAGGAAACGATTGCATCCACCCCTTACCAATTGGAGTCTCCCATTGTTTTTCACCTTTCAAATCCAGTGCAAATAATACATCCATGGTATCCTTTAAACCAGTTGAATAAATTAAACCATTTGCAACAGATACAGAAGAATATCCTTCAGGTAATTCACTTACCGACCATAATAATTCTGGTCCTTCTTCAGGCCATTCTGTTAACAGACCTGTTTCATTGTAAATTCCATCTCTATTTTCACCGCGCCATTGGCTCTTTTCATTAAGTTTTTCAGAGTTAAGAGTTGTTGATAAAATAAGAGTTGATATAAAAAAAATGTTTAAAATATTCATAATATTTAGATTTAGGTTTTCGATATATTATATGCCATTAGCGATTTTCCATGACGTACATATAAAATTCCATTGTGAATAACCGGATGCGACCAATGCGGACCTGTACCTTCGGTTATCTTAAAAGAACTTACAACTTTAAATTCGTTCGGATTTGGTTCAACTAACGCAATATTTCCTTTTGCTTCATCATAACAATATAACATTCCATCTGCATAAATTATTGCCCCTTTTGTTTCCCATTCAATTTCATATTCTTTTTTACCTGTTTCCCAATCAATGCAACACCAATTTCCCTGACGATTATTTATCCAGTTGGATCCATATATTTTACCATCGATTGCCACAACACCGCCATGATGAGTATCTAAAATAGTATCGGTCCACATTAGTTCAATCCCAGAATTATCATTTAATATGTTAAACATGGCACCAATATGGTTATATCCGCTTGTAACATATATTTGACCATTTTGATAAAGAGGAGTGTTGCAATTATTAATAGGAGCTAAGGGATGAGTTATATTTTTATAAAGATCATGGTAGTTGAACTTCCATAAAATATTACCATTTAAAATATCGATTCCAATTAAGTGTGTTGCAGTTACGTTGACAATAATATCCTTTTGCCCATGATTGATTATAATAGGAGAAGCATAAGCGGTTGAGTCATTATTAGTTTCACTCTCCCAGATTTCTTTGCCAGTTTCTTTATCAAGAGCAACCATAGTAGTTCTTCTGCCTATAGCAGAAAAGATTACTTTGTTATTGTAAACCAATGGAGATTCGGCATTACCCCATACGTTTAATATAGCTTCGTATTTTTCAGAAAGGTTAGATTCCCAATTAATCTTACCCGTACTAGCATCTAGACAGGCAACATCACCTAATCCACTTGTAACATATAATTTACCATTATCATATGTAGGTGTACATCTTGCTTCAGGATAAGAAGCATTCCAGGCGCGACCATATATTGTTCTCCATAGGATATTGCCTTTTAAGTCAATAGCAATAACTTCATCTAAAGAGTCCACCGTTCCCGTGAGATAAATTGCGTTATCAGCAATTGACATAGATGAATTACCCATGCTAAGCAAATCTGTTGACCATAATAGTTCCGGGCCATCAGCAGGCCATTTTTTTAATAGATTAGTTTCATCATAAATTCCATCTCTATTATTTCCTCTCCATTGAGTTATATCGCTAACAGAATCCTTGCACTGAATAAATGCAAGGCTAATCGCTATTAATAAAATAAGTTTTCTCATGGTTGATGATCGATTTAATTTAAAATTAACTTGCTGCAATATCGTAAACTAATAAGCTATTTGCATAACGTATATAAAGTTTTTTATCTTTTATTACCGGGTGTGCAATATGATCTTTCTTTTTGCCAGGTGCTTTGAAAGTGCTAATAACCTCAAAACTGTTTTCAGTAGGTTTTACCAAATGAACTTCACCGGAATATGAGTAAGCATAGATCAATCCTTCTGCAGAAATAATAGAAGCAGGACCAATCAGTTCTGAAGAATCTTTTACAGCACCGGTTTTCCAGTCAACTACAGAAAAAACCTTTTTATCCCAAGATCCACCGTAAATATTATTTCCAATTTTAAGGACATCACCATGTTCTAAGTCGAATAAATCGCTTCGCCAGACTTCTTCTATAGAGTTACCATCTTCTGAAATCTCCATCATTACACTTCCAAACCCCCATCCATTCATTGCGAAGATGTATCCATTATCATAGATAGGGACATTAGCATGAATACCATGTGGATATTTTAAATCATGACTCCAAATTAGTTTTCCGGATTCAGGTTCAAGAGCAAGAATAGATTTGGCAGTCATTGTAACAAATAGTTTTCTACCATTATGATTAATTATTGTTGGTGATGCATATGCGCTAATTTCATGAACACCCTTACTTTTCCATACTAACTCGCCCGAAAAACGATCCAATGCTAAAATATTATTTTCGATTGTATCACCTGGAGTGCAATAAACAATATTGTCATCAATCAAAAGATTTTCGCAGAATCCAAAATATGGGGTAACTGCATTATACTCCTCGATCCAATCCTTTTCCCATATTATATCGCCGTTGTCTGTATCAAAACAAACCATTTTGCCATAATCGGAAATAAGATATCCTAACCCGTCTCTGATTATAGGAGTGGTTCTAACGCCGGGATAAGGTTTTTGCCATGATTTACCAAATGGTTTTTTCCACAACAAATTTCCATCCAGATCCAAAGCAAAAACGTATGCAGTACTATCTGCAGTTCCTGTAATATATACCTTTTTAGAAGTTACAGCTGCAGTAGTGTAGCCATTACCGAGTCCTTCATATTTCCATAAAAGTTCGGGGCCATTTTCTGGCCATTCGTTTAATAGCCCGGTTTCCGGATAAAAACCAGTTCTTTCTGGGCCACGCCATTCGCTTATTTCAGATTCTGTTACAGTACATTGATAAATTACTGGTATTAAGATTAGTAAAAACAAATAAAATTTAGGTTTCATATTTATTTAGGGATTGGTTATTCTCCGATATTGTATACCATTAGTGATCCGCCATGACGTACGTATAATCTCTTATTATTAATAACTAAATGTGCCCAGTGTTGTGCCTGACCATATGGTACCCTGAATTTACCTTTAATTTCGAATTTGTTTTCCTTTGGTTCAACCAAAGCAATTTCTCCACCTTCGCTATAACAGTACAATAAGCCATCAGAATAAATAATATTTCCGCTTTTAAAAATATTAGCTGAATATAAAGTCCGGCCTGTTTTCCAATCAATACAATGCCAGGTATTTCCACGATCTACTGATCCATATAACCTGCCATTAACTAAAACAAATCCGCCACTTTTGTGGTTAATATCCGCATTTCTCCAAAGCTCTGTTACACTTCTGCCATCAGCGGATAGTTTTAACATTACACCTCCTTTACCATAACCGCTAACTATGTAAATCTGTCCGTCATGATAAATTGGAGTATTAGCATGAACTGCGTACCTGTTCGTTTGAGTATGCTTCCAAAGAAGTTCTCCGTTATTAACGTCAATTCCAAGAATATAATTAGTTGTTTGTGTTACAAAAATATATTTATCGTTATGCTTTATTACAGTAGGAGAGCAATAAGCACTAGCTTCCGATTCTCCCTGAGTTGTCCATATCAATTTACCATCATCTTTGTTTAAAGCAATAACATTATGTTCAACTCCACCAACAGTGCAGAATAGTTTATCTTCGTGAATGACAAGATTTTCGGTTATGCCCCATTTTATATTAACTCCACCATATTTATTCATTACATCAACGGTCCATATTATATCGCCTGTATTCTTATTCATACAGTATATAATACCATAAGCACTCATTATATATATTTTTCCATCAGAAATTAATGGAGTTGTACGAACGCCATCCCAGCTTTCTACCCATTCTCTTCCATAAACCGATTTCCAGATTAATTTGCCATTGTGGTCCAGGGCAACAACAAATCCTTCACCATCAATTGTACCTGACGTATAAACTATATTTGAAGTAACTGCAGCAGATGCATGTCCAACACCTAATTCATCGAAATGCCACAAAAGTTCAGGACCGCCCGAAGGCCATTCTTTTAATAAATTGGTTTCCTGATAAATCCCATCACGGTTTTCGCCACGCCATTGCGCCGTCTCTTGAGAAAAAATTGGGTTTGTAAAGAATAAAATCGCAATTAGCAAATAAAAATTTTTCATAGTTCCTCCTTTTAAAATTTGTGTTAATTATTTTGGGATATCAAGATACAGAATTCTGAATATTAATTTTCCTTTATTTTTTACTTTTTTCAAATTTCGTACATTATATATTTAGAGTTCTCGCGAACTGAAAGGTTTAAATATATATATAATTGAAACTATGAAATAAAAAAATAGACTTATTACAAAGCTAAGTAGATAAATAACCTTGTAATAAAGTCTAACTGCAATAAAAAAATATAGAATTTATTTTTGAAACAGAACTAAAGCAAACCAATTGTTAGGATCTGTGTAAATTTGTTTGATTTTTAAATTAGTAGATGATTCGAAATCTCTCATTCGGTTAAGAGTATATTTGTAAGAATTTTCAGTATGAATATTTTCATTTTTTTTAAAAGATATTCCGGATGATGAATAAGGTGTATGAATAATTAAATCTTTTTTTGCAATTAAATGCATTTCGATTCTTGACTCTTCTTTATTAAAAAATGCGCTGTGTTCGAAATCTTCTGAATTGAAATCTGAATCAATTATATCGTTAACTACGTTCAAAATATTTTTATTGAATTGGGCCGTTACATTTTGCTTATCGTTATAGGCGGCATGCAAAATATTTTCAGATTTTTTTAAATCTACACCTAGCAGAAATTGATCACCAGGGTTCATATTAGAGCTTAAGTTACTTAAAAATTGATCAGCTGCAGATTTAGTAAAGTTTCCAAGTGTACTTCCCAAAAAGAAAAACATTCTTTTTCTGGCCTTTGGGATTAAATCTAACTGATTTATAAAATCTGAAACTAAACCATTTACAGAGATTTCGGGAAATCGTTCAACTAAAATTTGTGCTGCATCGTAAATTGCCGATTGACTTACATCAATCGGAATATAATTGATAGTTTCCAAATTGCCGGAAGAAATAGAATCTATTAAGATACTTATTTTAGAACAATCACCGCTTCCTAATTCTACCAAATCAATGTTTTTAAGGTCTTTCATTAATTCAGGAGCGATCTTTTCAAGAATACTTATTTCAGTTCGTGTTGGATAGTATTCCGGTAAATGAGTTATATCTTCGAATAATTTAGATCCTTTTTCATCGTAAAAAAATTTACTGGAAATTCGTTTTTCATTTGCGATGAGACCTTCAATGATTTCTTTTCTAACGGTTTCAATACCTAAATCGTTAAGATGATTAGTGATTTTGATATGTTGAGCTTCAATGACTTCTGTTTCGATATAGTTCATAAAATGAATTTTTACTTGAACTTATTAAATTTAACAATCTATAATTGAATTTGTTAATTATTTGTTTTCAACCATAGTTTCAGGAACTCCTTTTTCAAAAGGATTATTAGGATCATTGCTCCATTCAAACCAACCACCGTCGAAAACAGATGCTCTAGGCCAGCCCATTAACCATGCATTATAAAACGCTTCACTTCCCCGCCAACCAGTTCCACAATAAAATGCATTGTGTTTGTTCGATGTAATACCAACTTCTTCCCAGATTTCTTTTACTTCATGAAACTCTCGAATTGTATGATCTAAATTTCTGTAATTTTCCATATGATACGCATCAGTTCCGCAATTTCCAAAAACGGCCCCGGGAATTCGTCCTGTTTTTTCAATGTAATTGTACCCACTTACTTCTCCAATATATTCAGGCCAGCTTCTAACACAAACCAAATTAGCGTCATCCGATTCAATCATCTTTTTAGCTTTTGGTACATCTACAATTATTTCCGGATTTGATGGTATATTTACTCCAAAATCTTTGACTGGTTTCTTTTTTTCGTCGATTGTACTTATTTCGTATCCGGCATCTTTCCAGGATTGAAAACCACCATTTAATACACGCACTTCTTTTACTCCAGCGTAGGTCATAATCATCGTATTTCTGATTGCACCAATGTGACCTGCCGCACTTCCTGGAAATTCATCTGCATTATCAGGCGACATGTATTTACCATACATTATAACGGTGGTATCAGATGTTATTCCGTGTTCTTCAAGAGCTTTTTTAAGTTCTTCCGGACTTCGTCGATTCCATGTTTCAGGAGCCTCCAAAGCTAATGTATCCATATCAATGGCCCCTGGAATATGTCCTGTCAAGTATGCATCACGGTTGCGATAATGAGAGTGTACAATTATAAATTTATTATTATCATATTCCGCCGGTTTTTTACCATCTATCAAATCTTTTACCCATTCAGGAGATACCAAATGTTTATACCTTGGTAGAATATCCATTGGATACACTTCGTTATCACTCCACTCTTCAATGAATTTGTTGTAAATTTTAATATTTGAATAACCCGCTTTTTGAAATACTGTTGCTACTTTTTCTGAATCCTTTTTATTGTATGAGTATATTATTAAATCATTTTCAGGTATGATGAGTTTTGATCTAACAATTTCTATCCAGTCAATATAATTGCTCCACTTTAATGGTAAAGACTTAGCTCCTTTAATATGTCCGCCACGTGATTCATTTTGCATTTTCCAGCCGTTGTAAGCATTTATCGATCGGACATCAATAATTTTGGTATTTTGATCATTTAATAGTGAAAATAATTCTTTTGTTGAGATTTCATTAAACTGGTTATTCATAAAAATATAGTTAATAGTTTAGTGTATTTAAGTTTTATAGTATAATTGAGAAACTTACCGCAAAGTTTTGAAGACGCAAAGATGTTGAATTTTCTTTGCGACTTTGTGCCTTAGCGATTAATATTAATGAATTAAGATACAACTTTAATTGGGAGAATTCAATTAATTTTGGTTTAATTATTTATTGTATTGTCTGAAAATTTCAGGTATAGTTTTATGTTTTCTACCCACAACTTTTTCATAATCAGATTCCAGGTCGAATTCATTATTTCTGATTTTTTTATAGATTCCAGCAATAATTGAACCCAAAAACTCACCATTATGTATTTGCTGCCATTTTAAATATTCTTCAGGCGTTTGCGATTCATATACGAGTTTACTATCAAAATACTTATTGAAATATCCAACCAGTTCAGTTTGGGTAATAGCTTCTCCAACTAAATTATACGTTTGATTTTTTAAAGAATCATTTTTTAGAAGTTGAATATATGCTATTGCGAGTTCATCTCTTGATGTGTAAGGGCATTTTCCGTCTGCAGCACAGTTAGCTATTTTACCTTCTTTAATGTAATTATCAAGATATTCAACGTCCGGTTCAATATACAAGCCATTTCTGCCAACTGCATATTCTAAACCACTGTCTTTAACATCTTCTTCCGTTTGTCTGTTTGAGTTTACAATCGCATCAAAAGTTGATTCACCCTTTTTTCCGATGATACTAGTGTAAATAAATTTCTTAACTCCTGTTTCTTTAGCTGCACGAATAACATTTCTATGCTGACCAATTCTATGCGCAGGATCTCCCATACTTGATATGAGTACAACCGCATCAATTCCCTGAAATGCTTCTAAAAAACCATCTTTTGAATCATAATCGGCTTGAAAAATTTTTATTCCTAAACCTTTTGCCTTTTCCGGTGATCTTGCCGTTCCCACAACATTATTTATACCAAACTCTTCAATAGCTCTTCTTGCTATTGAAGCTCCTAACTGACCACTAACTGCCGTTATTGCTACTTTCATTTTAAAATCTTGTTTAAAGATTAACATTTATTACAATTTTACCAATTACTTTGTTTTGCTCTATGTATTTCTGTGCTTCAATAACAACATAAATGCTAAACTTGTTTATAATACTCTGATTTTATTTGTTTAAGTTATTGTGAATGGACTAATCAATATGTTTTTCAGTATTTTTATCTAAATAGCGTTTAGTTTGAAGATTAAATTGAAAAGCTGTAAATTCACATAGCTAAAAACAGCAAAAATATGGATATTTGTTATTATATAAATAAATGGATTAGGTAATAACAATAAAATCTTTTAAGTAAAATAAGCTTAAAACAATTTTAGAACTTAATATGTTAAAAATATAGTATTTTGTTTAAGATTTAAGAATATTAGTTAAATGTAAAAGTTATAAAAATGAAAGTAATAATTAAAAACCTTGTATTTATCAATTTAGTATTGGTATTATCAATTGTATTGCCACAAAGCGCATATACTCAAAACGATCAAACAGATTTAGACATTACCAAAGTAAAGGAATTAGAAAATTATAAAGATTCTTATATCAAGGGAAAAGTAATTAAAATTCTTGATGAAGACGAATTTAGGCTGGAAGATGACAGTGGTACTATAAAAGTATATACCGGATGGAAAAATACCAATATTGTAAAAAAAGACGAAATCGTAATTGTAAAGGGAAAACTTGACCCGGGAATTATCAATGAATTTTATGCCTCTGAAATAATAAAGGAAGATGGTAAAAAAATAGAATTGGAAGCTGACGAATAAGATGAATTTACGTTTCATCTGTGTATTGGGAAGCTTATTTGACCAAAATAATTTAGGCTATAAACTAAATGGGAAGTGTTTTAAAATCTGAAGATTAATAGCAAAAAACAACTATACTGAGAGAGTGATTGTTTTGCTTAGCTTAGCTGGATCAATATAGAAATATGAAAGAGCTAAAACAGACAGTCATTCTTTTTATTTACATATATACATCGTATAAATAAATACTGACAATAAGCTTTGGGAGAATAATCAAGACCAGTAAACTAATAACTAAACACAATCGGAAAGTGCTTTTTGTTGGTAATTTGATTGTAAAATTTATAAATCAGTTCCCACAATAATTCTTTAACTGCTATTTATTTCATATATAAATGATAATTCAAACTTAAAAGAATTAGAAAGTGGTAACTCGATTTTCATCTCAACCGTAGGTATTTCAGCTTACCCTGAAATACCAAATTCACGTCTGGTATTTTAGTATTTGAAGGTTTTTACGCTTTGGGATTGCTTCTTTTTTACAGGTAAACTATTTGTTATAAACATACTAACTCCAGTTGGTTTATAAAGCCGCAAACGTAGCAAAACACTTGGTTTTCTAAAAAAATCAAAGAATAAATTATTAGGAGTAACATTGTAAACAATTGAATTGTTAATAACTTTAGTTTGTATTTGAGAATATAATGCATATTATTACATTCTGATTGCATATTTATACATTTTTATATGAGTAAAGAAAAACGACTTGACGCAATCAGGAAGATAATATCCAATCATAAGATTGGTTCACAAGAAGAGTTGCTTTCCAGACTTACAGATTTAGGATTCGATTTAACTCAAGCAACATTATCACGAGATTTAAAACAATTAAAGGTTGGACGTATTCCTTCGGATAATGGGTTTAGCTATATTATTTCGCAAAAATTTATTGATTCATCTGAAAATAGAGAATTCTCGCCTGTTGCATATGGATTCCTTGCGATAGAATTTTCAGGAAATTTAGCAGTTATTAAAACATTACCTGCATATTCTCATACCATTGCAGATGCTATTGATAAATCCGAAATGAATGAAATTCTTGGAACAGTTGCAGGTAATGATACGGTTATTGCAGTTTTAAGAGAAGGTTACAGCTCTGATCAGGTAATAAATGCAATTGGTAATTTTTTGCCAGAATTGAAAGGAAAATTAAAGCAATGATAAATAAACTATTACAGGAAGATAACAAAAAAATGAAATTACTTTTTGAAGACGGAACCGCTATTAGCGGTTCTTTTTTTGGCTATCCGGGATCTGTTGCGGGAGAAGTTGTTTTCAACACTGCTATGACTGGTTATCCCGAGAGTTTATCGGACCCATCGTATAAAGGTCAGATATTAGTACTAACTTATCCTTTGATTGGAAATTATGGAGTCCCTGAAGAGCTGATTAAAGATAAACTAACCAAATATTTTGAATCATCGAGAGTTCAGGTTAGTGGTTTAGTTGTTGCAAGTTATTCTGAGGAATATAACCATTGGAATGCAACAAAAAGTTTAAACCATTGGCTTTACGAAAATAAAGTGCCTGGTATGTTTGGAGTTGATACTCGAGCTTTAACCAAGTTTATTAGAGAAAAGGGAGCGCTTAAAGGAAAATTGGTTTATGATAGCCAGGATATAGAGTTTTTCGACCCTGACAAGGAAAATTTGGTAGATTTAGTAAGTTGCGAAGAAAAACTTGCCTATGGGAATGGTAAATATAAAATTTTGCTGATAGATTGTGGCGTAAAAAACAATATAATCAGACATGTTCTGAAAAGAGGTTCTCAGGTTTTAAGAGTCCCATGGAATTATAACTTTTTGGACGAGCAATACGATGGAATTTTAATTTCGAATGGTCCGGGAAATCCTGTTCATTGTGAAAAAACAATCGAATACATTTCAACGGCAATGAAAACCGAGAAACCAATTTTTGGCATATGCCTTGGAAATCAACTAATGGCTTTGGCTTCGGGAGCTAAAACATATAAGCTCAAATACGGGCATAGGAGTCATAATCAACCGGTACTTCTTGCAAAAACTAATAAAGCATATATTACATCTCAGAATCACGGCTATGCCATTGATCAAAAAACTTTAGATAAAGATTGGGAGCCACTCTTTGTTAATCTAAATGATGGTACTAATGAAGGTATAAGGCATCGATCGATGCCTTTTTTTTCGGTTCAATTTCACCCTGAAGCATCGAGTGGACCTACTGATACTGAGTTTTTATTTGATGATTTTATCGATTTAGTAAAAAAGTATAAATAATAGAATATGGAAAAAGATATCGAAAAAGTATTAATACTTGGTTCAGGAGCATTAAAAATTGGAGAAGCAGGAGAATTCGATTATTCTGGATCTCAGGCTTTAAAAGCATTGAAAGAAGAAGGGGTAAAAACAGTTTTAATTAATCCGAATATAGCTACAGTACAGACTTCTGAAGGAATTGCCGATAAAATTTACTTTTATCCGGTTACACCTTCTTATGTTGAAAAAGTTATTAAAAAAGAAAAGCCACAAGGTATATTACTGTCTTTTGGAGGGCAAACTGCGCTAAACTGTGGAGTCGAATTGTATAAATCGGGAATACTTGAGAAGTATAATGTTATCGTGTTAGGAACCCCTGTTCAGGCAATTATGGATACGGAGGATCGTGAAGTATTTGCAAATAAATTAAAAGAAATTGATGTTAAAACGCCTAAAAGTATTGCCGTTAATTCTGTTAATGGAGCGTTACACGCTGCAGAGGAAATTGGCTTTCCTGTAATTGTGCGTGCTGCATTCACTCTAGGCGGAATGGGAAGTGGATTTTGTTCAAGTAATGAAGAGCTTGAAAAACTTGCAGGCAATGCATTTTCTTATACAAGCCAAATACTTGTTGAAGAATCAATTAAAGGATGGAAAGAAGTTGAATATGAAGTAGTAAGAGACCAGTACGACAATTGTATTACAGTGTGTAACATGGAAAATTTTGATCCGCTTGGAGTTCATACCGGTGAAAGTATAGTAGTTGCACCTTCACAAACTCTGACAAATGAAGAATACCATAAGCTAAGGTCATTATCAATAAAAATTATAAGGCATATTGGAATAGTAGGGGAATGCAATGTACAATATGCATTAGATCCTGACTCAGAGGATTATCGAGTTATTGAAGTGAATGCTCGTTTATCTCGTTCCAGTGCCTTGGCTTCCAAAGCAACAGGATATCCTTTGGCTTTTATAGCGGCAAAACTTGCATTAGGATACGGATTGCACGAGCTAAAAAATACCATTACCAAAACAACAACTGCTTGTTTTGAACCCGCTTTAGACTACATAGTTTGCAAAATTCCACGATGGGATTTAAGTAAGTTTGTAGGAGTTTCAACTCAAATCGGCAGTAGCATGAAAAGCGTTGGTGAAATAATGTCGATTGGGCGTACTTTTGAAGAAGCTATCCAGAAAGGGCTAAGAATGATTGGGCAAGGGATGCACGGTTTTGTTGCAAATAAAGAAATTCAAGTCAATAATATTGAGAATGAGCTTAGTAAACCAACCGATAAAAGAATTTTTGTTATTGCTAAAGCGTTAAAGGAAGGTTATTCTATTGAAAAAATCCATGAATTAACTAAAATTGATAATTGGTTTCTGTTTAAACTAAAAAAGATTATTGATATTGACAAACAACTTTCTGATTATCAAGATTTAGAAGATGTTTCAAACAATTTTTTACTTGAAACGAAACAAGCAGGGTTCTCAGATTTTCAAATTGCCCGATTAGTATTTAAGAGTAAGGATAATATAATTGAACAAGATCTTCTAAAAGTAAGAAATCATAGGATTAGAAATAATATTACACCGGTTGTAAAACAAATCGACACTTTGGCAGCAGAGTATCCTGCACAAACTAATTATCTCTATATGACCTACAGTGGAGCGAATCATGATGTAGAATTTCAAAATGATAAGAAGTCCGTTGTTGTATTAGGTTCAGGAGCCTATAGAATAGGGAGTAGTGTTGAATTTGATTGGTGTAGTGTGAATACTATTGATACAATAAAGAAAAATAATTTCAGGTCAATAATGATTAACTATAACCCTGAGACAGTAAGTACGGATTATGATGTATGTGATAGATTGTATTTTGATGAACTCACCTTTGAAAGAGTAATGGACATTATAGAACTAGAGAATCCCAAAGGCACAATAGTTTCGGTAGGTGGCCAAATTCCCAATAATTTATCTAACCGACTTGATAAACAGGGAGTAAACATTCTTGGGACTTCAGCGGAAAGTATTGATAAAGCTGAAGACAGACATAAATTTTCGAGTATGCTGGACGGCTTAAAAATTGATCAACCAAGATGGAAGGAGCTTTCAAATATAGAAGATATATTTAGATTTGTTGATGAAGTTGGATTTCCTGTTTTGATAAGGCCATCATATGTACTATCGGGTGCAGCTATGAATGTGGTTTCCAATAAAGATGAGCTTGAGCATTTTTTGACATTAGCAGCAAATGTTTCGAAAAAATATCCTGTTGTGGTTTCAGAGTTTATTCAGGAAGCTAAAGAAGTTGAAATGGACGCAGTTGCTAAAAACGGTGATATCATTGTTTATGCAATATCAGAGCATGTTGAGTTTGCAGGAGTGCATTCCGGCGATGCTACCATCGTATTTCCCGCACAGAAACTGTATATAGAAACAATTCGTCGTATTAAGAAAATTACTCGGCAAATTGCAAAAGAGCTTAATATAACCGGGCCTTTTAATATTCAGTTCCTGGCAAAAGATAATGATATTAAAGTTATAGAGTGTAATTTAAGGGCATCACGAAGTTTTCCTTTTGTTTCTAAGGTTCTCAAATCAAACTTTATAGAACAGGCAACAGAGGCCATGCTAGGTATTGAAATCGAAAAACCACAAAAATCAATATTTGACCTGGATTATGTTGGAGTAAAAGCTCCACAATTTTCTTTTTCAAGGTTATTAAAGGCCGATCCTGTTTTAGGAGTTGAAATGGCATCTACAGGAGAAGTTGGATGTATTGGGGAGAGTTATTATGAAGCTATTTTAACAGCTATGCTTTCTGTTGGTTACAAGATTCCTAAAAAGAATATTTTAATATCTTCAGGACCACCGCGATCAAAAGTTGAACTACTAGAAAGCGCAAGGATGTTGCATGAAAAGGGTTATAATCTGTATGCTACAAAAGGAAGTCAGAAATTTCTGGAATTACATGGGATTCCTTCAACAATATTATATTGGCCCGATGAAGATAAAAAACCAAACACCCTGGATTTTCTAAAGGCAAAAGAGATAGATTTAGTAATTAATATTCCTAAGAACCTTAGCAAAGACGAGTTGTTTAACGATTATTCGATTAGAAGAAGTGCAATTGATTACAATATTCCACTAATTACAAATGCAAGATTGGCAAGCGCGTTTATCTATTCAATATGTAAAGTTGATTATAATAAAATTGGAATAAAGAGTTGGGATGAGTATTAAAGAGGTTATAAAAAGTTAAATCGTAAATTTTATTTACTTCTTGCACAAACCAGAAGCCAGCCTGCCGGGCTAACGAGTGTTAAATAGCTGAAAATCAAAAATCCCTTAAGGAATAGGGTCGTTGTTAATTTTCAAAAAAATAAAGATTTCTAACTTTTTGAACAACCTCTTTATTTATTATAATAAGTTTTAAAAAATCGCTCCCAACAATTATACTTTCAATTTTAACATATCTCCCATACCAAAAGCGTTATAAATGCCATCGGTAATTTGTTTTAGCTGGTCGTTATAACCATTAATAGGATCTCCCATACCCATATTATCAACAACCGTTCGTAATGGTCTTGTTCCTGGAGAAGTTTGGATAAGATTAAGAATTGCATCAGCAACATTTTGTGGTTTTTGTTCTGGGTTACCAGCCAGTGCACCTTCAAAACCTTCAAACATAGCTTTGGGCGCATTCATGAAATCTCCATAACTTTCATTTTGTGTTGAATCCGAAGGAGTCATAAGATTTTCCATAAATGTGGTAGGATAACCTCCTGGTTCTACAATGCATGAATCAATACCAAATCCGGATAATTCAACTCTGTAGTTCTCTGCCATAGCTTCAACAGCCCATTTCGATGCATTATATGGACCATAAAATGGAAGCGAAATTCTTCCAAGTAAGCTTGAAATATAGATTATTAGTCCTGAACCTTTCTTTCGAAGGTATGGCAGCGCTGCTCTATTAATTCTTTGTATTCCAAATACATTTATGTCAAATAGTTTTTGAAAATCCTCAGTTGTAAAATGCTCCTGCATTCCAATTACGCCCACTCCGGCATTGTTTATGATTACATCTAAACCTCCCAGTGATTCAATCGTATCCTGAATACCTTTATTAACGCTATTATCATTAGTTACGTCAATATCAATAATATGTGCTCCAAGAGAGCTTAACTCCTTAGCAATTGTTTCGTTTTTACCATTCGTGTTGCGCATAGAAGCAGCAACGTTAAAGTTGTTATCAAGTAAAGTTCGAACAGTCAGATTCCCGAAGCCACCACTTGCTCCTGTTATTAATACATTTTTACTCATAGTTATTAGTTTTTAGTTTATATAAATGATCAGTTTCTTAATAATTTAAAGGCATGATTCCATTTATTTTTGAGGAATCCGGGTATACACCACAACATGCACAAGGGTTCAATGGCTCGCGCTGCTTCGGTATTACCCATATCTTCTGCTTCCCAACCAAATAAATTAAGAATTTCTATAGTCTCTATTTTTGCCTTTTCATTGTTACCACATATAAACATGGTTGGCTTTTGATTCCCAAAATCAGGATTAACAAAAAAGTTACTTCCAACACAACTAAATGCTTTTACAAAATTTGCTTTTGGAAATGATTTCTGAAGGTCTTCCATTAATGATTTATCGTATGTAGTAAAAAACCTGAGTACTCCATTTTCAGGCTCTGAATCAGCGATTGGATTGGTAGCATCAATAATAGTTTTGCCATTTAAGTTATTCTCACCCGCTAATGTTAAAGAATTTTTTGCTGCTGTTCCTTTTATGGCTAGAATGATTATTTCACCAAATTTGGCTGTATCCTCAAAGGTCCCAATTAAAGCATTTTCTCCAGCCTGGCTTTTCCATTTATCTAATTTTGATAAAGTTCTGGTACCAACCATAACCTGGTAACCATTTTTAAGAAATCCATTTGCTAATGTTTGTCCAACAATACCAGAACCTAGAATTCCAATTTTTTTCATTTTGTTGTTGCATTATTACTAATACATAACAAATCGAGCTTAAATAAGTTTGATGGAGTTTATTTTGTTTGTTCGTTCAAAAGAAAACGTTTTACTCGAATTATCAATATATTCATATAGTTCTAATGCTTTGTTTAAATACTTTTGACTATCAGAAAATTGATCGTTACCAAGAGTAAGAAATAAATCCGCCAGAAGTTCAATATTTTCAAAACTGAATCCGTTTGATTTGACTAATTCTTTTTCAAAATCTTTTGGTTCAATGTTAAAAAAATATTCAAATTCCTTTTCATGTTTTTCTTTAAATTTTTCTCTAATCAGTTTTTCAGTTGTTTGGTATTCTTCTTTTGATCTCGAGGGTTTATACTTTCCCAATAAGTACTGAATAAGAATGGTAATTTTTTCAATTTCCCGCAGAATATAATCTCTTCTTTCCATAAAGTTATGTAGTTTTTGTTTTTAAATGTTGAACAAGTTACAAAATATAAGAAAGATGTCTCTTCTAATATTGTTTGCGGTTTATATATTGAAATATTTTAATGTATTAGGAACGTACTTTATTTGAACATGTTTTCAAAAAAATTGTCTTAAAATAAAAAATTGGATATTAAACATGTACTTGTTATTAATTTAGAATTACAAAATATGAAAATAGATCTTAACGCCGATTTAGGAGAAAGTTTTGGTAGACATATTAAAGGAAACGATGCTGAAATTATAAAATATGTAACATCAGCAAGTATAGCTTGTGGTTATCACGGAGGTGATCCCTTAACAATTGAAAACACTATTAAATTAGCATTAGAGAATAATGTAACAATAGGAGCGCATCCTAGTTATGATGATTTGGTTGGGTTTGGGCGGCGTTCGATGAAGGTTAGTGATGAAGATTTATTTTCTATGATTCTATACCAGGTAGGTGCTTTGAAAGCTATGACAGAAGCATTAGGAGGAAAGTTAAGGCATGTTAAACCTCATGGTGCAATGTATAATGATTTAGCGAATAGTCTACCAAAAGCAAAGGTTGTTGCAGAAGCTATTCTTAAAATTGACCCTGAATTAGTTTTTGTTGGTTTGGCAAACTCAGAAATTCAACATGCAGCCCATGAAATGAGATTAAAAAGTGCATGCGAAGTTTTCGCAGATAGGGCTTATAATGATGACGGATCTCTTGTATCACGACATAAGTATGGTGCAGTTTTTGGAAATGAAGAAGCTTGTATGAACCAGGTAAAACAGATTTTAACCGAACAATCAGTTACTTCAATAAATGGAAATACCGTAGAAATGTGCGTAGATACTATTGGTATTCATGCTGATAACCTCGAAGCGCTTAATTTTGTTAAGTCTTTTCACAATTATTTAAAAGAAAACAATATTAAGGTTAGAAGCTTATAGTTTTAACTTACTCGCTTTAAAACAAAACTCATATAAACTGAGTTTCCTGAAAGTAAAGATTCGGAAGTTTCCATGTCCTTTGTTTTTAGAAATGGATTAAAAGCTTTTTTCATAAATTCAGGAATTCGTTCCTTTCCAAATTTATTTTGATGAATTGTTTCATCATTAATAAAAGCAGCAATATTTTTGCTAATGTCATTTTTAAAATCGATAGTAAACCCTGCCATTCTTAGCTGATGCTTAACTGTTTCCAGTTTTCTTTTTTCAATAATATCGGCAAAAATAAAAACTGAGTCTTTTCGTAAGACACGGTATACCTCATTACAAAATTTTGAAAAATCATTATAAAACCTGGAAGCCCCAACATTTATCACAAAATCAAAACTCTCTTTTACAAATGGTAAATCTTCTTCACTTCCCTTTTTAAATGATAAACCCGGTTCATTATAATAACTATTACAAAAATTAATAAGGCTATTGGTATTTTCTATACCCGTATATGTTTTAGGAGCGTAATAGCGATTTATATAAGAGGCACCTCCTCCTCGTTTTGAACTTACTTCCAAAATATCTTTGTAATGCAAATCGACTTTTGAGATAGCATGGTCATATAATTGGATAAAGTATCTGTTTTTTTCATCATCATGTAATAGGTTAATTTCTTCATTTTCTGATAATGACTTGTAACCATAGTTCATGAAGTTGTTTACTTTTTTTGTATCAGTATGATTCATTAATTTATTTAATATTTCCCATCTGGGCTTTTTGCCGGTTTCACAATTATGACAACTATTTTGGTTAGATAAACTCATTGTTAAAAATCTTAATGTTTATTAACGACAATTATAAATCCTGTATTGGAAATAATGAAAAAAAAGGTGTAAGTGACTAAAATAGGGGATAAGTAAAGTAAAATATGGGTAAATGAAACTAAAGTAGGGATGAGTGGCACTTATTTTAGATAGGATTTAACTCTTCTTTTACCTTTAATAAATAATGCCTTGAAACGGGAATTTCTTCATTATTAGTCATTTCAAGTATGTTTCCCTTATAATTTTTAACTAACCTATTAACATTGTTAAGATTTACAATATAAGTTCTGTGGCATCGAACAAAATTGGGATAGGATTCCAATTGTATTTCAATGTTTTTTAATGTACTACGTAAAAGTTTTTTGCGAAAATCGTCTTTGTGTTTATAATTTATCTCCACATAATTATCGGCAGCTTTAATCGTAAAAATATTGTTAAAACTTAATTCAACCTTCTCTGATTTGTTTTCAGATTTGAGTTCTATTTTGTTAGGAATTTTATCTTGTTTTACATAAATGTCTGAATTGAATGCATCACCGTTTATAGCTTTTAATTGATAATATTGTGATCTAAGCCTGTATAATAGTCTTATTAAAACAACAACAGAAAGACAAATTATAACAATTTTAAAAACTGTATAAAATGATATACTGGTTTTACCAACATACCTTAAATAAAAAGTAAAAGCAACTGAGTTAAATATCAAAGCAAATGTGCTCAATATTAGTGGTGGTCCAAATTCCCAATCTGTAATACGATAGGATTTTGAAAAAACTGTTGGCACAGCAATATAAAAAAGGTTATTAAATAAAAATATGATCCCACTAAAACCAGAAAAAAAGATTATAAGATTATTTACATTGCTATAACTAGCTTCGAATGGGCGAAAAAATAAGATGAATAAAAAAACACCAATACTAAAATTAGAATTAAGTTTAAGGTTGTATCTAAGTTCTCTATTGAAAGAAGTCATAATAATGAAAATAACTAAATCAAAAAAGTGAAGATACTATTTATTAAGTTTACATCAAATTCATAACTATATTTAAAGTATTGGATGAAGTTTAAAATATTACTTAATAAGTCTTTTAAATGTTAATAAGGTGTTAACACTTAATTAAACTAAACATTTTCAGTTTAAATGCGTTTAATTTGTGGTATGAAAAAGTTTGTTTCGGTCATAATATCCATTATTTACCTTTCACTCTCAACAGATGCTATGGTTACTTTGCATTATTGTGGAGGCGAACTGGAAAGTATCAAATTAAATTCTGAAACTCAAACTTGTTGTTGTGGTATTGATTGGATGTCAACAACCTGCTGCGAAAACGAATGGTTTATACTAGATATTGATATTGACGAAAATATTGCTTTTTCTTCTGATATTTCGTTTAAGAATTTTTCAAATGTTGTTTATTCAAATCTAACTTTAGATATTTTCATTGAAGAAGATTTTGAAGATGAGCAACTTACAAAATATAATTTACCACCTCCTAAGCCACAACCTACCTGGCTTATGAACAGTTCTTTTATTTTTTACGGATAAGATTTAATTGTTTTGTTTATTTCTAAAATTCAGATTATCAAAGAATCTGAAACAGGAATTTAGCTAATTAATAAGTTAAACAATTAAAATAAATATCATGAAAACAATATTTTTAATAACCGTAATTACACTTTTTTCAATTAATACATACGCTCAAAACAAATCTTCAAAAGTAGAAACAACCAAATTTGAGGTAAAAGGTGTTTGTGATATGTGCAAAGAACGTATCGAAAATGCTGCACTTATTAAAGGTGTTAAATGGGTAGAGTGGGATAAAGCTACCGATACTTTAACTGTTATTTATAGAAAGGATAAAATTGATATTCTGGAAGTGCATAAATCAGTAGCTGAAGTTGGTCATACAACTGATAAAGTTGAGTGTAATATGGAAGCTTACAACAAATTACCCGCATGCTGCGCATACATGGATGGTGTTGAGAAACATTAAATATGAAAAGGTTTACAATGCTGATTTTGCTGGCTTTGAATTTCCAATTTATTCTGGCGCAGCAGAATATTAGTTACTTGAAAGGTAAAGTTAAAGAGCAAAATCAAGGGGAAGATATTCCTGTTATTGGTGCAAATGTTTATTGGAGCGGCACAACTATTGGTACGACAACTGATTCAAAAGGGAATTTTAAGCTAACGAAGTTAAAATCTAATAATCAATTAGTAGTTAGTTATGTAGGTTACCAAAGTGATACCATAACGGTTGATAACCAGGATTATGTAATTGTTGCTTTGAAAACTTCTACGGAACTGGATGAAGTGGTGGTTTCTTTTAAACGCAATACAACTGAATTTTCACTACTGGAACCGGTTAATACAAAAGTGATGGGAGAGAGGGAGCTTCTTAAAGCTGCTTGTTGTAACTTAAGTGAAAGTTTTGAGACCAACCCTTCGGTCGATGTATCATTTACAGATGCGATCACGGGAACTCGCCAAATTCAAATGCTGGGACTGGCCGGGCCTTATACTCAAATCACACGAGAGAATATGCCTGATATTCGAGGATTGTCATCCATTTACGGATTGACCTATATTCCGGGAACTTGGATTGAAAATATACATTTGAATAAAGGAGCAGGAACGGTAATAAATGGTTTTGAAAGTATTGCCGGACAAATTGATGTTAATTTAAGAAATCCTGCTAATATGGATAAACTGTATTTAAATTTTTACGGGAATCAGCGGGGACGGGTTGAGGCAAATGCAAACATTCAAACTGATGTTGGTAAAAATTTGGGTACAGCTGTTTTACTTCATGGTATGAATAATTCTTTTGGACAAGATCATAATAATGATAATTTTCTGGATCATCCAACAGGTCAACAATATGTAATTTTAAACCGGTGGGAATTATATAGTGACCGGGGATTACGTTTTCAGTTTGGTGCTAAAGGAACCTATATTGATAAGTTTGGAGGAGAATCAGGTTTTGATCCGGATATTGATCGCGGAACTACCAACGCGTGGGGGTTAAATATCAAAACAGAACGTTATGAGGCATGGTCGAAGCTGGGTAGGGTAAATATGGATAAACCATGGCAAAGTCTGGGATTTCAGGTTTTGGGTGCATTTCATGATCAGGAATCGTATTTTGGATTAACTGACTATAATGCGCAACAAAAAAGCTTTTATTCAAACTTAATTTTTCAGTCACAAATTAATAATACCAACCATCAGTTTAAAACCGGGTTAAGTTTTCAATATGATGACTATAATGAGGATTTGAATAATTTAAAATATGACAGATTGGAGTATGTCCCGGGAGCTTTTTTCGAATATACCTATAAACATTTGGAGAAGTTTGATGCAATTCTGGGCATAAGGGGAGATTATCATAATGAATATGGATCGTTTTTGACTCCAAGAGCCCATTTAAGGTATTCATTAACTGATAAAATAACATTAAGAGCATCAGGAGGGCGTGGTTTACGTTCAGCTAATATTATTTCTGAAAACATAGGAATACTTGCTAGTTCACGTGAAATTATTATTAATGGAGATGGAAGCAACAAACCATTTGGACTTGATCCTGAAATTGCATGGAATTATGGGCTAAATCTTACATATAAGTTTGTTTTGGATTATAGAAATGGAAGTGTTAACGTTGACTTTTACAGAACCGATTTCCAAAATCAGATTGTTATGGATTTGGATCAAGATCCACAGCAGGCAATATTTTATAATTTGGATGGTGAATCATATTCAAATAGTTTTCAGGCGCAAATTGATTATGAGTTAATTAAACGCTTAGATGTTCGGGTTGCATACAGATGGTACGATGTAAAAACAACCTATAATAACGAATTGTTAGATAAACCATTAACATCAAACCATAGAGCATTTATAAATCTGGCATACAATTCAAGGAAGCATTGGAGTTTTGATTATACTATTAACTGGCAAGGAGAAAAGCGAATACCAGGAACAGAAACAAACCCTGTGGAATACCAGTTAGATGAGTACTCTCCTAATTTCTTTATCATGAATGCTCAAATCAGTAAAAGTTGGCAACAAAAGTTTGACGTGTATGTAGGTGTGGAAAACATCTTAAGTTATAAACAAGAGAATCCGATAATAGCGAGTAATGATCCGTTTGGACAATATTTTGACAGCTCTTTAATTTGGGGGCCAATAAACGGAAGAAATATATACCTCGGGTTAAGATATAAGATAAAGTAGCTATGGGCCAAAGATTACAAATGTGTTGTTCCTGTTAACTGTTACAGTGAACCATAAGATTTAAAAGTGAGTTTAATAATTAGCCGGAATGTAATATAAATGTAATATCCTCAATTATTTGGGGATATTATATTTTTATAATGAACAAATAAGTTGTATTTTAAAATAATTATCGTACATTTGCGATGAACGATTTAATATGAAAAAGGAAGATTTTAAATATCAAGAAGATCACATTAAATTAGCCAGGTTTGCTAAAGCTCTTTCTCATCCTGCCAGATTACATATTCTAAATTTTTTAAGTTGCTGTGACAGGTGTTACACTGGTAACATTGTTGATGAATTGCCAATTGCGCAGTCATCCGTTTCACAGCATTTAAAGGAATTAAAAGAAGCTGGATTGATTCAGGGTACAATCGAAACACCAAAAGTTTATTATTGTATTAATAAAGAAAACTGGAAATTAGCGAAAGAGTTGTTTAAAGAGTTCTTTTAATTTTTTTGGACAAAATCATCGTTTATTCACGATTAACTATAAATGCAATTAAAAAACTTATCCCATGAAAAAAAAAATGAAAAATGCAGGAGAAAATGTATCGAAGAATGCAAGAATCTAAATTCTCGAAAGAAGAAAACCTGCACAATACTTTAAAAGATTTTGTTGAATAAAATTAGATAGATTATGGAAAATTCAGAAAAGTTAAAAGAAACAGTCAAAGAAAAGTATGCTGAAATTGTACGTGGTCAGAATGAATGTTGTTGCGGAAGTACGAATGAACATACAGAATATACTGTTTTTAACGAGAGTTATGAAAATCAGCCCGGATATGTAAAGGAAGCAGATTTAAACCTTGGATGTGGAGTCCCTACTGAATATGCAGGGATGAAACCGGGAGATTCAGTTTTAGATTTAGGTTCAGGTGCTGGAAATGATTGCTTTGTTACCAGGTCAATAGTTGGTGAGAAAGGTCATGTAACCGGCCTTGACTTTACAAATGAAATGGTTCGAAAAGCAAATGCAAACCTTCTTACGCTTGGTTATAAGAATGTAAATTTTGTACTAGGGGATATTGAAAATATTCCTTTGGAAGATAATACATACGATGTTGCCATTAGCAATTGCGTTTTAAATTTAGTACCTGATAAAGTAAAAGCTTTCGAAGAAATCAAACGAGTATTAAAATCCGGTGGACATTTTTGTGTTTCTGATATTGTGTTAAACGGAGAGTTACCAGATAATATTAAAGAAGTTGCAGAATTATATGCCGGATGTGTTTCAGGAGCTTTGCAAATGGATGAATATCTAAGTATTATAGAGGAATCTGGATTTAAACAAGTAGAAGTTAAAAAAGAACGGCAAATTAATGTTCCAGATGAAATGTTTTTAAAACATATTTCTCAAGATGATTTAAATAATTATAAGTTGTTGGGTACTGGAATATACAGCATAACCGTAGTAGGAATAAAAGAATAAGAATTAAAAGCTGAAGAATTTAACTTCAGCTTTTCCTTTTTTCCAGCTTAGAGTATTTGCTAAGCAAAATTAATATACCTAATTTTCTGGTTCATTTTTAATGAACATAATGAAAAGCAAAACTATAATAGAAAGAATCAAATCAATTGGTCCTGCAGCCTTGGTTACAGCCGCTTTTATTGGACCGGGTACTATAACAACTTGTTCCATTGCAGGAGCAAAATTCGGATATGCCCTTTTATGGGGTTTATTATTTTCAATTATCGCAACCATCGTGTTGCAGGAAATGTCTGCACGATTGGGCATTGTAGCTCGAAAAGGACTAGGTGAAGCTTTACGGGAGCAGGCCCGCAATCCAATTACAAAATTCATTACAGTGTTTTTGGTACTCTCGGCCATATTAATAGGAAATGCTGCATATGAAACCGGAAATATTTTAGGTGGGGCACTTGGTCTTGAAACCATTTCAGGAATTTCGTCTATATCCATTACAGATTCATTTAAAATAAATATTTGGGGACCATTAATTGGATTATCAGCATTTATTCTGATGATAATAGGAAGTTATAAGTCTATTGAAAGAATGTTAATTATTTTGGTAATCCTAATGAGTTTGGCTTTTATAACAACTTCAATTGTAATTATGCCGGTATGGAGCGAAATATTAAAAGGAATTTTTGTTCCATCGGTACCAAAGGGCTCTGCTTTAACCATAGTAGCATTAATTGGTACGACTGTTGTTCCTTACAATTTATTTTTGCATTCATCGGCAGTTCAGGAGAAGTGGAAAGATAAATCTGGATTAAATGAGGCGAGAACGGATATTTTTGTATCAATCATAATTGGAGGATTAATCTCCATGTCAATTGTTGTAACTTCAGCGGTTGCTTTTTGGGGATCAAGCCATGAAATAAAGGGAGCTGGAGATTTGGCAATTCAACTCGAACCATTATTGGGAAACTGGGCTAAAGTATTTTTAGCTTTCGGGTTATTTGCAGCCGGTATATCATCGGCAGTTACAGCACCACTTGCAGCAGCTTATGCAACTTCAGGAATCTTAGGCTGGAAAAGAAATTTTAAGGATAAAAAGTTTAGATCAGTTTGGATTTTTATACTTTTAATTGGGATAATGTTTTCAGCATTAGGATTTAAACCTATTCAGGCAATTGTTTTTGCACAAATTACAAATGGCATTTTGTTGCCAATAATTGCTATATATTTACTTTGGGTAATGAACAGTAAAAAGATTTTGGGAGATTTTAGAAATAATTTATTTTCAAATGTAATTGGTTTTGCAGTTGTTTTAGTTGCAGTAGGACTTGGGGTAAGAAGTATTTTAAGTGTTCTTGGTTTAATATAATTTACCATGTTTATAGATTTAAATTCAGATCTTGGAGAAAGTTTCGGTAATTATAAAATAGGTAATGATGCTGAAGTTATGCAATACATTACTTCAGCAAATATTGCGTGCGGTTTTCATGCAGGTGATCCTTTAATTATTGAAAAAACCATAAAATTAGCAATCGAAAATAATGTAGCTCCAGGTGCACATCCGGGATATCCTGATTTGATTGGGTTTGGAAGGCGATCCTTAACGTTAAGTGACGAGGAATTATCCGCAGTGATTAAATATCAGGTTGGAGCAGTAAAATCAATAACTGAATCACTTGGAGTAAGACTACAACATGTTAAGTTTCATGGGGCAATGTATAACGATATGGCCTTTAATTTTGATCAGGCAAAAGTTGGAGCTGAGGCAATTGCCAAAATCGATTCTGATTTGATCTTGGTTGGTCTTGCAGGCTCAAAAATGGTTGAAGCAGCCAAAGATACCGGACTAAAAACTGCAAATGAATTTTTTGCCGATCGTGCCTATAATGACGATGGATCTTTGGTATCCAGGTCAATTGAAGGTTCAGTAATCCATGATACGGAGGTCTGTTTAAACCGAATAGAAAAACTGATAAAATCCGGTTCGGTTTTATCCATAAATAATAAGGAATTGGAAATAAAGGTTGATACAATTTGTGTACATGGCGATAATAAAAATGCAGCTAACTTTGTGAAAAGCCTAAATGTGTTTTTAAAAAGAAAAGGGATAGAGTTAAGAAATCTTGAAAATCAGAATCTGTAAGATATGCTGAAATATCTTCCATTAGGTGATAAAGCTTTTCTCGTTAAAATTGGAAATGGTATTTCCCCTGAAACTCATATTAAAGTTCAGAATTTTTCAAAGCTTCTAGAGGAAAAAAAGTTAAAAGGAATTATTGAAGTAACTCCAGCATACAATGAGATATTGATTTCGTATGATCCTGGCGTTCTTAATTACAAAAAGCTAATATCAGAATTAAGGGAGTTGGAAAAAGAAAAAATTAATCTGTATGCGGAGCTTAAAAGAATTATACATATTCCAGTTTGTTATGAAGCAGAATATGCACCGGATCTGGAAATGGTAGCTTCCCTAAATGATATTTCAATTAATGAAGTAGTTAAAATTCATGCTTCCAACGAATACTTAGTTTATATGTTAGGGTTTACACCCGGATTTTGTTATCTCGGAGGTATGAATGAAAAAATTGCAACACCAAGAAAAGAAACTCCAAGAACCTCAATTGAAGCTGGATCCGTTGGTATTGCCGGAAAACAAACAGGTATTTATCCAATTGACAGTCCAGGAGGGTGGCAGATAATTGGAAAGACACCATTAAAACTGTTTAATCCTAAAAGTGAACCCCATTTTTTCATAGAACCTGGTTGCTATTTAAAGTTTTACAGAATATCAAAAATTGAGTTTGAATCTATTAAAATGCAGGTAGAACAGAATAGTTTTGCAATTAAAATAGAGGCTAAAAATGAATAAAATCAGGATCATAAAACCAGGATTATTAAGCACAATTCAGGATGCAGGACGCTGGGGGTTTCAAAAATACGGAATGCCGGTATCAGGAGCTATGGACCTTTATTCATTAAAGCTGGCAAATGAACTGGTAGGAAATGATCCGAGCGAGGCTTGTATTGAAGCTACCATGAATGGACCATCTGTAGAATTTTTACATGATTGTTATATCTCTGTATGCGGTGCTGATATGCAAGCAATTATAAATGGGAATAGTATTGAAATGTATAGAACAATTCTTGTTAATAAAGGAAGTAATTTATCATTTAAAGGATTAAAAACAGGATTAAGATCTTATATTGCATTTGCAGGAGGGGTAAATGTTCCTTTGGTTATGGGAAGTAAATCAACCTATTTGAGAGGTAAAATTGGAGGATTTCATGGGCGAAAACTGCAAAAAGGAGATGAAATTGAAATTGGTACATATAACAAAAACCTGGACTTTAAAAAAATATTAAAAAATAAAATTCCTGTTTTTAAAGACCATTTCGTGGCTCGTATAATTCCGGGCCCTGAAGCAAATTGTTTTACGGTTAAAGGATTAGCTGATTTTTTAAACTCGGAATATACACTAACTGAACAATGCGATAGAATGGGATATAGGCTTGCCGGAACAAAAATTGAACATAAGTTATCTGCTGACATTATCTCTTCCGGAATTGCTTTTGGAACCGTACAAGTTCCATCTCATGGAGAACCTATAATTATGATGGCAGACAGGCAAACAATTGGAGGTTATGCCAGAATTGGAAACATAATTTCAGAAGATTTACCTTATCTTGCTCAACTAAAACCAGGGGATAAAATTAGATTTAAGGAAATAAAATTGAATGAAATATAAACTAAAGAGGTAATGTAAAGAAGAATATACTTCCTTTATCTTCTTCACTTTCTACTCTGATGGAACCACCATTTTTTTCTACTAATTCTTTACATAAAATTAATCCAAGGCCTGTTCCTTTTTCCTTATCAGTTCCGTAAGTTGAGAACGCAGTTCCTATTTTAAACAGCTTGTCGATATGATCTTTAGGAATACCAACACCGTTATCTTTAATAGATATTTCAACAAACCGATTGTTATCTATGATATTAGAATTCATTTCTATCACACTATCCTGGTAAGAAAACTTAAGAGCGTTAGAAAGTAAGTTCCTTATAACAGTTTTAACAGAACTCTTATTTACTTCTAATTCAATATCGCCTACATTTGAGATTATCTTAATATTTTTTTCTTTTGCTTTTTCCTCGAGCAAAAATAAGGTGTTTTCAGCAATGTCTTTAAGGCTAATTTTTTCTAAATCAAATTCAAGAGTATTCATTTGGATTCTGGCCCATAATAATAAATCGTCTAAAAGGTTATTTGTTTTAGAAGACAAACCCATAAGGATATTGACATAATCCAGTTTTTCGTCATTTGAAATATCACTAAAGTTATCTTTTAAAAGTTTAAGTAGCTGAGAAATGTTCCCGACAGGTCCTTTTAAATCGTGTGCTATTATGGAAAAAAATACATTTTTTGTAGCGTTAGCTTCAGATAATTCTTTTTCAGAATTAATTAATGCTGATTCTGTGTTTTTTCTATCCGTAATATCTTCTTTTACAGCAAGGTATTTAATTGTTCTTCCCCTTTCGTCTATAATGGGTGATATAGAGGCTAGCTCCCAGTAAAGAGTGCCATCTTTCTTTTTATTTAAGAATTCGCCCCTCCATGTTTCTCCCCGTACAATAGTTTCCCAAAGTTCACGGTAATCTTCGGATTTGGTATGTTTAGATTTTAAAATATTAGGATTTTGTCCAAATGCTTCTTCAAGTGTATATCCTGTTACTTCGGTAAATTTAGGATTAACATATTCAATAATGCCGTCGGTATCAGTAATTATAATTGATGAAGGACTTTGTTTTACAGCGGTGTATAGTGATAAGATCTCTTCTTCAACTCTCTTCCTATCAGTTATATCTCTGAATGCAACAACTCTTAGTTCCTTTCCCTCAATAAGCACATCTTTGGCTTCTATTTCTGCGATGAAGGAAGTATTATCCTTTCGCACTAATTTTAATTCATAAGGACCTGAAGTTTTATTAGTCATGTTCTCTAAAGCCAAATTTCTTGAGTCTGAATGTATAAATTCCAATACATTTTTTCCTTTAATGAAATCCAAACTATAACCGGTTAATTTGTGTGCTGAAGGATTTATATCAATTACAATACCCTTATCATGAATTATAATACCTTCCATTGTAAGATCGGTTAAGATCTTATAACGGGCTTGACTTTCTTTTAAAGCATCTTCGGCTTTTTTCTTTTCAGTAATGTCTTCTAATATTCCATCAAAATATATTACTTTACTGCTTTTATCCCGAATAATTTTAACAGTATCCTCAACAATAATTCTTTTATTATTCTTTGTTTTAAGATGTATTATTTGCTTAGTAGCAGTTTTTTCCTTATCGGCAAGAATATCAATTTCAGTATTTCTTTCTTTTCTGTTAAAATAGAAATCGTACACCGACATATTAAGTATTTCTTCTAATGTATATTCGAGCATTCTTGCTAAAGCAGAGTTAGCGTAAAGAATTCTTCCTTCTACTGTTGTACGGTATATTCCTACCTGAAGATGGTCGGTGAGTTGAATTACCAGGTCTCTTTCCTGATTTTCTTTATTTGTATTTATGAATTGACCGGACATAAATTAAGCTCACAAATTTATGCGATTTTACGAGAAAAAAAAATAACGGTTTAGGTGTAGGTGTAAAAAAACTTATTATTTATCAAAATTTAGCAATATATAGGATGGATTATAACATCTAATGATTAAGGAAACCTTAAAATAAAACTTGATCCTTTATCTACTTCAGATTTAACTTCTACCGTTATTCTGTGGTAATCACAAATTTTCTTGGATAATGCTAATCCTAGTCCATAACTATCTTTAGTTTCATTAGAATTTTTAAATCTTGAGAATATTTGAGGTATTTTTTCTTCTTTAATACCTACTCCTGTATCATTAATTTGCACGGTAAAATGATTGTTTTCATGTTCAGAAATTATTTCAATGTAACCTTTATCCGTATATCGAATGGCATTGTTTACAAAATTGTAGAAAAGTGTAAATAACAAATTATCATTTCCTTTAAAAATAAGATAGTTTGTTGTAAGATTCATTTTTATATCTAACTCTTTGGCAATGGCTTTGTCTTCAATTTCTTCTACCACATTTTGTATAACTTTATTTACATTAACATCTTCTGTTAAAATATACTCTTCGTTTTCAATTCGCGACATCATTAGCAGGGTTCGAACAAGGTTAGTTAACCTTCGTAATGTTTTTTTTGATTCGAAAATCTTCAACATATCTTCTTCTGAAAGATTACTTTCATGTAGGATATTATCGAGTTTACTTTGAATTATACTTACAGGGGTAAGCAATTCGTGTGATACATTACTTATATATTCTCGTTCGTCATTAAAAGCAGCTTCTATTTTATGCATTAATGAATGAATAGTCTCATCAAGATAAATAAAATCGGAAGTATTGGTATTTACCGGTTGATAATTGAAGGAAGTTGGATGTTTTGTGTATTTAAGTTTACTTACTATTTTTTCAAATGGTCGGAGTAAATATTGAATAAAAGATAAATCAAAGATAAACGTTAAAGTTACTATGATAATTAAAAATATAAATGCGAATCGTTTAAGGTTTTGTTCAAAATGAAAAATAGTTGAAATACTTTTACCAATTTCAATTAAATAATTATTATCATTTTCTTCTATGGAATAACTTAATACGCGGTAATCAACTAGCTCTTCTTCAATAATTCTTTCCGAATATTGAATGATATTTATGATTGTATCTGCTCGGATCGGTTCAATTAAAATATATTCTTCCTTTAAGATGTTATAACTCCCAAAAGCTTGAAACTCAGCATCCATATCGATATATGTTTCAATTCCCAAACTATCAACTAATTCAATTACCTGATCAAGCTTCCGAATTAGCATCTGATCGGTATCCTGGATTGATATACGGCTAACCAACCAAGGGATCAAAAAAACAAGTAGTGTGATAATTAATGCTTTAGAAAACGCATTAAACAGCGCTAACTGACTTTTTAGTTTTAGGTTTGGTATCTTCATTAAAATTCAAATTTATATCCTATGCCGCGAATAGTTTTTATCCAATTGGTATTATCAAACTCAGCAAGTTTTTTTCGAACATTTTTAATATGAACATCAATATAATTCGAATCATAATCATCTTCATAAAACTCTCCCCATATATGTTCCGTCAGTTGTAATCGATCCAGCACACGGTTTTTATTAAGAACCAAATAGCTGAGTAGTTTATATTCTTTTTTTGTTAAAGTAATGGATTTATCTTTAAACTGGAAATGTTTTTTACTTGTATCCATAGAGAAATTGCCGAATTTGATAATTGATTCCTGATGCCCAAACTTTCTTCTTGTTATGGCTTGGATTCGCGACAAAAGCTCTAATAACGAAAATGGTTTAGGTAAATAATCATCAGCACCCAGATCAAAGCCTTTTATTTTATCTTCTAATTCTCCACGTGCAGTTATAACAATAAAATATGCCTCGGAATTATATTTTTTTGCTTCTTTAATTAGGTCTAAACCATTATAATCAGGTAATCCAATATCAAGTAAAATAAAATCATAAGGATTTATGGATATAAGCTCTGAAGCTTCTTCACCGGTATGAACCAAATCAATATTGTAATCTTCTTTTACAAGAAACTGTTTTATTTCCGCAGCTAAACTTTTTTCATCTTCTACAATTAATATTCTCATATTACTTCGTATTAGAAAATAAATGATAAAGAGATTATATAACCTGTTTGATCTTTCATGCCAAATACTTCTAGCTTTTCAGATGGAATATAATACATCCATGAAAATGTTGCTGAAACACTTCCGATTCCAAAGGTAACAGGTACAAGAAAATCAACTCCCTGATAAGAAAAAGTATTTGTTGAAACATCTTGGTTTTCAAGATACCTTTTAATAACTTCTTCTGAAGAAATGTTAATGGTTTGGTAACCTCTAAACCTTAAATAAGGAATTAGCACATTATCGATGTATGGTTCGTATATATCGTAAAAGTAATGGTCGGTTCCAAAATTAAATGATACAGAAGGCATTATGTACAGGTAGTCATTCTCAAAAAAAAGATCTTCAAAATCAATATTTACTGTCGAGCCGGCGTCTACAAAATAATTTTCATTATCTAGTAGAAAAAAACCATCACTATGTAAATAAAGCATTTTATAAGTAAGTCCGGTTGAAAGGTTTAAAGCATGATTATAATCTAATCCTTCATAATTATATTCACCTTTATAATAATGATAAATGTAACTTACATCAACATCCAATAAATCTTCAAAGAAGCTTTTTTGATATCCAAATAAAAAGTCAAGGTCATAACTTAAAGTATCGGTATCTGAGTAATTAGTTAACATTAATCCTGTTTGGAATCCTGACTTGTGTAAAAAAGAAAAATCTGTTATATAAGCCGGAATGATAATATCAGAACTTCTACCTTTAGTTTTTATTTTATTATTGGTATAGTTAAAATCCATCATAAAAAAATTGAACTCAACATCAGAATAATCAGTTGTATCTGTTGTCGAAGTAGAATCAGCCTCCATGGTTTGTCCGAAGCTGTATGTATTGGTTGTTAATAAATAGAGTAATATTAGGTTAAATAATCTCAAATAAAATCTTCCACCGAGATTTTTGTCGGTTATTTGAATCATATAAAGTTGATCATCTGTTACGCTTTCTCCTTATAGCCTTTGTTTTGCGAACAACTTGTTTTTTCTTTTTATTTTGTATTTGTGCATTTTTAATCTGTGCTTTTTTAATTTGAGCTTTCTTTTGTGCTGCTCTGGGCACAGTTTTTACCGTTTCTTTATTTGGCGGATCAGTAGTCTTTTTTTCTACTGTCTTTGGTTTCTGCGCAAAAGAAACTAATACAACAAAAACAAAAACAAACACGATCGCAATTCTTTTCATAAATCCTCCTATGTTTTCGTTGTTAAAATTAAATAATTATTCAGAATATATAAAGTGCTAATTTATATTAATGCTATTCAGAGAGTTTTATTACCTTAGAAAAAGCCTTAATACCATTGTTTTCGTAACTAATATTAAGTTTTACCGAGAATACGGAAGCTTCATAATAATCGCCGAACTGATGAATTAATTTACCATCATCACGAATAACAGCGAATGGTTTATTAATATCAAAAAAAGTTTGGTTATTTGAATCGATTGTTGTGTATTTTTCGTTCATTTTTCCTGATATTAAGTTATAAATTTTTGATTTAAACATGACCCTAAAAGTTTAAAATGATCCCGAGCGTAAAATATCCCCGGGATCAAACAATTACTAACCATTACCAGCCAAAACGGCGTTTTCTTTTAATTTCAATGGTTTCTGTAACACCATCGCGAGTGATTTCTGCAAGATTATCGCAAGTTCCATCACCATAATCGATGATTATTTCTTCACCATCAATCATGATAGCTCTTGTTCCGGATACAAAGTATCTGTAGCATCCGTCTGCATGATTCTTTACTAATGGAGACGTTATTTCACTTGTAATTTCTGTTCCATCAGCTAAAGTAGCATTTGAAGTACCGGTTACTTCTATAACATCATCATATTTATATCTTGTGTCGGAACCTTCAATTACTTCACGAACACGCTCTCTTTGCCAAGTTATTGTACCTGCATCTTCAGCCAAAATTATAGAGCCATCAGCAATAACTTCACTTATACGATTATCTTCTTCATTGATATAACGATAAACCGTTCTTGTACCTAATAGTTGGTTATCATCAACAAAGTAGTTATCAAAAGTATATATGATTTCAGTTTCCCCTTCACCCCAATAATATCCATAATGATTAATTAATATTTTTCCTCTACGGTAACGTCCATCATTGGATAAGCAGTTTTCTTCACCAAAATCGATGGTTATTTCAACAGTATCTTCTTTGTAAATTTTGGTTACGGTAGCGCACGGACTTAATCGATGATATCTGTTCATTCCATCAGATTTATTTGCAGATTTAGTTGAAAGGCCTTCTAAATAATCAACAGCTTCATCACCTAAATCTTCAACTTCGTCGAATAATTCAGAAGCATATGATTCATTGATTATATCAGCGTTTTCATCTTCTATTGTGAGATTTTCTGTTTCCTCGCAGGAAACCAGGATCAAACCAACCATTGTCAAAGTTATTAGAGCAATGGATCTATAAAATTTCGTTTTTTGGTTAAATAATTTTGTTTTCATGGTTGTCAGTTTTTGTCTGCTTTAGGCAGACAGGTTTGTAATAATTTTTTATTTAATATCTGATCAGTTTTAATTTTGAATGCGGCTAAATCTTTGCCTCATTTTCTGAAATCAAAACTAAAGCGGCAACATGAAGTGAAAATGAAGAAATCTTTTACCAGCTTAATAAAATCATAACTAGGAATTATTATGTAAAATATTATTTTTAGGGTTTATTCAGTTTTTCTTTATTAATGAAACCAATTCACCTAAATTATCGTTTGGAAAATAAATTTACTTAAAAGAATATCTATGGCATTAATTAAATGGACCGAAAAATTAAGTGTTAATATTGATTCAATTGATGAGCAACACAAAGTATTAATTAACATGATTAATGAATTTTATGAAAAGATTAATGAAAAATCAAATAATGAATTAATTTCTAATCTAATAACTAAAATGAAAGATTATACACTACTTCATTTTAGTATGGAAGAGAAACTATTTAAGCAATATAATTATGCTGATTTTGAACAACATAAAAAGCAACATGATGGGTTTGTAAAGAAAGTATCAGATTTAGAGGGGAGGTTCAAAAAAGGAGAAATCATACTTTCATTTGAGATCACAAGATTTTTAAAAGATTGGCTAATGGATCATATTCAAGGTACGGATAAAAAATATACAAAATTCTTTATCGAGAAAGGAATAACTTAATTAACCGAAACCAATTTTATATGGGTTTTAGTTGGGAAGTAAATGATTTTTTTACGTTTTAATTGTTTAAATTTGGATGTTAATAAAGGTCATTACTATGAAAAAAATATTTATAATTTTTTTAACGCTATCGTATTTTGGATTTAACTCATGTGTCTCTAATACTAAGAATGAAGAGAAAACTCGAACAGAAAAGAGTTCTGAAAAGAAAATATGTGATGAGTTTATTGCAGAATATGAAGATATAATGAACGAATATCTCAATGTAATTGATGAATATTTCAATAATCCTTCAGATGAAACTATAGTTGCTCGCTACATGGAATTAATGCAAGAAGCACTTGAGTTAAGTGAAAAATGGGAGCAGTTGGTTGAATGCGCTGATGATAAAGAATTTAAAGATAAATTTGAAGCCATCTCTGATCAGGTAGAAAATAAATTGCTAGAATTAGGGTTATAATTCCTCAAGTTTCATATATTTTTTTATTAACCCAAATAATTTTTCTTCTTCAACAGGTTTAGATAAGAAATCAGTAAATCCTGATTCAATAATTATTTTTTGTTCAGGTATCATGGCAAATGCAGTTTGTGCAATTATTGGGACATTTTTATTGAATTCCCTTATTTGTTTAGTCGCTTCATAACCATTTAATACTGGCATTCTTATGTCCATTAAAATCAAATTTATATGTGGATTTTCTTTAACAATATCTACCGCAATTTTACCATTTTTAGCATGTAATAAGTCTAATTGAAGTTCTTCTAAACGTGCTTTGTAAAGTTCAAAACTTATAAAATCGTCTTCGGCAATCAACATTGTGAATGGTTTACTCATAATTATTTGCTTATATTTTATTCTAACTTTTGTATTTTTTTATTATATCATTTAATACTTTATCGTCTAACGGTTTTGCAAAAAAATCTGTAAAACCCATTTCCAATACTTGTTTTTGTTCAGGTATTGCAGCAAATGCCGTTTGTGCTATAATGGGAACCTTTTTATTAAATTCCCTTATTTGTTTGGTTGCTTCATATCCGTTTAATACGGGCATTCGAATATCCATTAAAATTAAATCAATCTCAGGGTTTTCAACTGCCTTCTCTACAGCTATTTTTCCGTTTATAGCATGTATAATATTTACATCCTGATTTTGTAATCGGGTTTTATAAAGTTCAAAACTTATTATATCATCTTCAGCAATAAGTGTTGTGAATTTTTTATTCATTATAGTTTTTAATTTAAAGAGAATTAATTTTTACATGATTTTGGAAAAGAGAACCAAAACGTACTTCCTTTATTTTTTTCGCTTTCAACTCGTATAGTCCCTCCGTGTTTTTCAACAAAGTCTTTACATAATATTAATCCAAGCCCTGTGCCCACTTCACTATTTGTGCCTTCAGTTGTTATATGCTCATCTAACTTAAATAATTTATCTATATTTTCTTTTGGTATTCCAACACCATTATCCTTTACGTAAAATTCAATGAAACTACCTGTTGTTTTTTTGCAACCTATGGATACTTGCCCTCCCTCATCGGTATATTTTAAGGCATTTGACACCAAGTTTCTAATAACCGTATTAAACATATCTTTATCAACACATACTTGTTGTTCAGCATTATCCCTTTTTGTTAAAAGGTTAATGTTTTTGGCTAGTGCCAAATGCTCCATCTCACTTATAACATCCATAATTAGTTGCTTACAAATGTGCGCCTGTGGTTTAAATATTAAATTATCTCGTTGACTTTTTGCCCATAATAAAAGATTTTCCAAAAGATTAAATGTCTTTTTGGAAGCAGTACTCATTAAGCTAACTATATGAGATAACTTATCTCTATCATACTGTAAATGATATCTTTCTAAAAGATCGGAAAAACCTACCAGATTATTTATTGGTCCTCTTAAGTCATGCGCGATAATTGAAAAAAACTTATCTTTAGTTGCATTTAACTTTTGCAAAAGATTGTTCTTTTCTTTTAAATCCAATTCATTCTTTTTACGCTGTGTAATATCTCTTATTATTCCAACCGAATGCCAGGTATTATTTAATTTTAATGCAGCTAATGAAAGTTCAACTGGAAATTCAGATCCATTTCTTTTTCTTGCCATAAGTTCTCTAACTCGGTTAATTGCATCACCTTTTCCCGATTTTACAAATGTTTTAAATGCATTTTCGTAACTCTCCATATATATTTCCGGAGTTATAAATTGATATAGATTTTTCCCTAAAACCTCATTTTCTTTATAATTAAATATATTTTCTGCAGCTTTATTCCAGAATTTTACATTGCCCTTTTCATTCATTAAAATAATGGCATCTTGAGCAGAATTGGTTATGGTTCTGAATTTTTCTTCATTTTCTATAAGTTCTTTTTCTATTTTCTTTTGCTGAGTTATGTTTCTAAATATGCCAAAAGAACTTAAGTATTTACCATCTTTGTCCAGTTCAGGAACAACGGTAACATTTATAACCTTTTCCTTTTTATCGGGTAAATATATTTCCAACTCATAATTTGATTTTGCTCCCTTTTTTCTTTTCGATGTTTCTTTTCGAACCCTTTCTTTTTCTTTCTTGGAAAGAAAATCCAAAATGGATTTACCAACAAGTTGACCTTTTTTAACGCCAAATATTTTATCGGCAGCCGGGTTCGAAAAAGTAAAAATTTCATTTTCATCAGAAATGGCAATTCCTTCACCTTGTATTTCTACTAATTTTCTGTATTTTTCTTCACTTTCGGAAAGTTTAGATAAAGCCTCTTCCTGATCTGTTATGTCAACAAAAGAACAATAAGTACACTTAAATTCACCATCCGGTTTATAAATGATACAACCTTTAAATGAAACCAATGCATAGTCTCCATTTTTTTTGAGTATATGAAATCTAACACCTTCTACAGTTCCTTCTTTTTTAAATTGTTCAAAACGTTCTTTAAATATTTCAACATAATCAGATCGAAGAAAGTCTCCAAACCAATTACCTATAACTTCACTTTTGTTATATCCCAATATTTTAAGCCATGTAGAATTTGTTTCGAGGATATTACCATCTATGTCAAGCGATTGATAGGCTAGATTGGTATTATTATATAGAACTTCATATTTTTTGAAAAGTTCTAAACTTTCTTGTTCGAAATTACCTGTTATTTTATTTACGTCTTCTAATAGGTTTTCTGACAACTCAATTTTATGTTTTTTGAGTATAGTAAAAAGTTGTTTTTGAAAACTTGACCTTTTCATATTATTCAATTAAATAAAAACAAGTTACAACAAAATTTAGCTTAAAAAATAGGTGTTTATACTTGGTTATTGGAAAATTTAATCGAAAAGAAATATAATAAATTAATTAGTTAAAAATAAAAAGAAGTATCAGAAATATTATTTAATGTTTATTTTATTACCATTCTCGTGTGAAGAATATGAAATATTAGATAAGGCAACTGTAAAAATACAGATTAACTAATCTTATTACTTTTAATGTGTTTAGATACTTAATTAATAACTAAAATTTCATCGATCAGGTTACCTTCCTCATTGAAAATATTCGAATAGGTACCCAGTTCAAAATTCGTATTTTTAATAAAAATATCTAAAATAATTTCAATGGATAATCCGGGAGTGTTTAAACTCTCTATATATACTACCACGTTATCCAGTTTTATTCTAAGATCATCCGGATAAGTATTCTGAGGAAATTCTTTTTTTAGTTCAGGTTTTCCTTTATTCGAGAAGGTTTCGTGTAATAAACATTGCAGGCTTAAAATGGTTTCATCAATAAGTTCGGTTTTACTTTTTTGAGCAAAGATCAAATTTTCCAAAGTGGTTGTTTTCATAATGTAAGAATTTAAAGAGCCTAAAGAACTTTAGCAGAAATATGAAGAAAGAGAATTTAAACGGTTACCTCTTATATACGAAAAAAGTAAAACTTTATTATAATAAATAAAAAAACCTGCTAAAATAGCAGGTTTTCACCTAGTTAATAAAACTACTAATTAATTAGACTTTGAGCGTAATCTAATCCAGTTTTTATAAAGTCTTTTGTAATTTTTCCAGTTGGATCTGCTGTTTCATAAATTCGTTCGGGAACTTCTAATTTGTCAATCCTAAACCCTTCGCGCATTTTGAATTTATACTTATTTAAGTGAATTTGTCGTCCTATTTCATGTAATTCCTTTTCATCCAGATCAAATCCTAACAATTTAATCGCATCACTTACTAATTTCAAGTTATAAATTCCTCGAGCAAAGAAACAAACTGCTATACTTGAAAGAATTTGACGAATTGCTTCTTCATCCAGTAGTTTATCTACAACATTTTGCGGTGTTAATTCGGTTTTAACCAATTCTTTTTGGTCGATTGAATAACCTCCATTATCAAGATGACTATGTCGGGCACCCAATAAAAATCCCAAATAACCGGCTGGTCCCGTATGATATCCTGCCATTTCGTTCTTGCCAAAACTCATTGCAAATTCTTTTCCACCATAAATGGATGACGCATAACTAACGCCTCTTGCACAAGCCTTAAGGAAATCAGTATTTGGTTTTGCAATATTTTTGACCAACTTAATATAAGCATCTTCATTTCCCCAGTCTACCGGAATATTATTTACATCTTCTTGCTTAATCATGTTCTTTTCACGCATCTCTGTAATCCATGATAATACAACTCCCATACTCATAGCATCAAAACCAACTTGCTCAACAACATCGATCAATTTTAGTAATGCTTTGGCTTTTTTGATTCCAACCATCGTTCCTAATGAGTATATTAACTCAAAATCGTAACAAACCGGCGTTGTTTTATAAAAGTAAGGATCATCATCGTATGGTTCTCTTAAATATGCAAGGTGTATACAAGCAACAGGGCAATGTGCGCAACCTATTCTTCTGGCTAAGTGGTTTTTAGCTATTTCTTCGCCAGTAACCTGTTCAATTTCATCTGAAGAACTCATCTGAAGGTTTTTTACTGGTAAGGCTTTTATTGAATTTAAAGATTTAATATTGATTGCAGTACCTACATCATGATATTTTTTCATTACAGGCGATTCTGTCGCCGTTTTATAAATTTCATCGTATAAGCCTCTATATGCTTTTTTATTAGTTACTTCAATTTCTTGTTTTCCTGAAATAACAATACCTTTTAACATTTTACTTCCGAAAATTGCACCTAGTCCCATTCTTCCAAAATGGCGATACGTTTCTGTGGTTACATTTGCAAAAGTTGACATATTTTCACCTGCGAGTCCAATCCTAAATATTGCACGTAACCCTTCTCCACCTTCTGTTTGACGCATTACCCGCGCTGCTATGGAACCGTCCTTCATACCCCATAACGTAGTGGCATTTTTAAATTCTACTTTCCCTTTAGTAATTGTAAGATATACAGGTATTTCACTCTTTCCTTTTATAACAATGGCACCATAACCTGCCATTCTTATCGCAATAGCACTTCTTCCTCCAGCGTGACTTTCTCCTAAATCGCCTGTTAGCGGCGATTTAAACATGGCACAAGTTTTTGAAGCTAATGGAAAAGCTCCGGTCAAAGGACCTACAGCAAAAATTATAGGAGACTCTTGATCAAAAGCGTCGATACCTTCAGGACATTCTTCTAGTAATAATTGCGTAGCTACTCCGGTTCCACCTAAATATTTTTCAAAAAGCTCTCTTCGGTATTTAACTTCGAATTTTTTCTTTGTTAGGTCGATATATAAAATTTTAGATAATGTATCATTCGGCATCATGACTAACTCCTTTCTTATCTTTTTGAAGTTCAAGTACCTCATAAGGGCAATAATTTGCACAAATTCCGCATTGAATACATATTACAGGTTTGTTATCCTTTTCATTCCAAAATACTGCATCAATAATGCAGGCATCTTTGCACAATCCACAACCTATACATTTTGAAGATTTCAACCGAACACCACCTCCGTCTTTAGGGACAAGCGCTCCTGTTGGGCAAACCGTTGAACAAGGAGGGTTTTCGCATGAACGACAAACAATAACATTATATCCTTTTGAAATTCCACCAGCTGATTTTACCCCAATACAAGTATTTGATAAACCTGCATTTCCACTTCTTCTTGAGCAGGCAAACATACAGCTTTGACAACCTACACATCGCATTGAATCTCTAACCGCAAGTTTCATAAATGATTGTTTTTTGATTTTTCGAAGTACTAAATAATATATAAATTTCCAATAAATCTTAATAATAATCAAGGTTTTGAGATTAAATAGAGGTTAAAAAAAAGTGATTAAAATCATTAATGATTTCTAAAAGGGCATTTAAAACGTTTGCGAAAAACATCATTTGATCTAATTTTTTTATTAAAATCTTATTATTAATTTTATCTTAAGAAAAATAAACGCAATGGCACTTCAGCTTTTTGAAAAATTTATATTAATTGCATTAGATCAAAAGAAAGGAAGGTTTTTAATAGATTCATTTTCATTAAATTATGGATTAGCAGGAGCAATCTTATTGGAGCTGTCAGATCGAAATAAAATTGTAATTAAGAATAAAAGAATTACAATAGTCGATAATAAACTTACTAAAAATCCAATTATTGATGCTAGTTTAAAGTTAATTAATAAAACAAAAAAGGATAAAAAACCAAGATATTGGATCTATAAATTGGGTAATAAATCTTCAGGATTTAAGCGGATTATTTTAAAAGACCTAAATGAAAAAAAGATTTTGAGAAAAGAAACTAAAAATTATTTGGGCAAATTAATAAAAATAAGGAGATATCCGGTGGTTAATCCAAAAGAGGTTAATGAAATTAAATCAAAATTAAAAAAAGTAGTTCTTGAAAAAGAAAAACCGGACATTGATGTTATACTGATACTTAGTTTAATGGCAAGCTGTAAACTAACCAGAATTTTATTTGCAACAAAAAAAGACCATAGAGAAGCCAAAAAGAAAATTAGAGAATTAACCAAAGATATTGAGATTAGTGAAGCAGTTAGTCAAACTCTAAAAGAAATTCAGGCCGCAATTATTGTTGCAACTACCTCTACATTTGTTTCTTCATCTTCAAGCTAAATCGATGAAAGCATTGATTTTAGAAAGAATACATGACCTTAAAAAGGAAACAAAACCTTTAAAATTGGTTGAACTTTCTATTCCAGAACCAAACGAAGATGAGGTTTTAATCAAAGTTTCTACTGTGGAGTTTGCCACACTGAATTAGATGAAATTGAAGGTAGAACTCCGCCTTCAAAATTCCCGATTGTATTAGGACACCAGGTTGTAGGTGAAATAACTAAGTTAGGTAAAAAAGTTAAGTTTAATAAAGTGGGAAATAGGGTAGGTGTTGCAGGGATTTTTTACGCTTGTGGAGGCAATTTCAGAAGTAAGTAAACTATAAAAATTGAGAAGCTGTAGATTAAGTTTTACAGCTACTTTTTTATAAAAATCTTTTGGATTTATACTTTAT
>JANQHR010000152.1 GCA_028282585.1 Bacteroidales bacterium
GCTTTCAAACTCATCATGTTTGTTTGTTAAAGATTCCGGTTCAGAGAGTGCTATTGCTTAAAAGCTAGGATTCAATTCCCCTTCTTGAAGTAACACCTTTTTGGTAGTAATGTTTTACTTCTTGCATATCCGTTACGAGATCAGCTTTTTCAATAAACACTTCCGGGCAATATCTGCCTGTTAAAATTAATTCAACTTGCTGAGGTTTATTCTCAAAAAAAGGAAGCACATCATTTTTCTCGATCAAACCAAAATAAATTGAAACACAAACTTCATCCAAAATTATTAAATCATAATCTCCACTTTTCATTTTGACTAAAGAATTTTCTAGCCCAGTTTTGGCTTTCTGTTTTTCTTCTTCAGGTGCCGGTTGTTTTTTGAAAACCCAATCGTCTTTGCAAACTTGTTCAATTTCAATAAGATCGCTGAAGTTTTCTAATGCCTTAATTTCATTGTAAGGAAAATCCTTCATGAATTGAATCATGTATGTCTTAAGGCTAAATCCCGCTGCACGTATCGCTTGCCCAATAGCAGCAGTACTTTTACCTTTCCCGTTGCCGGTATAAATTTGAATATATCCTTTTTTGAGTTTGCTCATTTATTGATCTCTTTTTCAGTTTGTATAGGATGATTACAATATGTTACCATTCCTTCTGACTTTATTTCTTCAATACTTTCATTACATCTACTTGATCTGTTAGCACATCTAAAATAAGGACACCCTTTGGTTGTTTCCTCAAAAATCGAGTTTTTTCGAAAGTCTTCGTGAGACAAACTATAATCCTCGGCATCCATTAAAAATTTTGTATAAGGGTGACATGTTGAATAAAAAATATCTTTTGTTGAACCGTGTTCCATTATTTTGCCACCATATAAAACTATAATTCTTTGAGCTAGTCCTTTTATAATATTTATATTATGGCTAATACAAACTATGCTTGTATTAAATCTAGAGTTAATCTCATTAAATATTTGCAAAAAACTTTCTCTTGATTTTTGATCTTGTGCAGAAAATGGTTCATCTAAAATTAGCACCTCCGGATTTGCAGAAAGTATTCTTGCTAACCCTACTCTTTGCCTTTCGCCGCCACTTAATTGATTTCCAAAATTATTAAGTAAATCAGCAGAAATATCCAAGAGATGACATACTTCAATTAGCGTTTCTTCCTTTGTATAAACTTCTCGAAGCAAATTTTTTACTTTTCTTAATGGATTAATAAGTTCATCTGAATTTTGAAATAATATCTGCGCTCCATTTCCTGAATCATTTTTTAAATTGGTATTTATTTCACCTTCTGTTGGTTTTATAGCACCGGCAATTAATTTTGCTAGGGTCGTTTTACCACTACCGGATTCACCGACAATACCAATTATTTCACCACTAAAAATCTCTAAAGATATTCCGTTCAGTATTTTATCTATTTTATCGTCTGATAAAATAAATGATAAATTGGGCGGAGAGTATGAAACTTGTTTAAAAGAAATTATTGGATTCAATTTTGATTCCTATACTTTTAAATCACCGGCGAAAATTCTGCTAAAGTTTTGTTATCCAAAATAGCGGTATAATCAGATACATTTTCTGCGAACAGAATATCTTGTGTAATAATTAATATTGTGCATTTCTTTTGAACTGCTTGTTCTTTTAGCTTAATAGATATAAGATTTGCAATTGTTACATCAACTGCAGAAGTTGGTTCATCTAAAATTATGATTTCCGGACTTGCTAATAAAGCAATTATTATTGCAATTCTTTGTGCCATTCCAATACTAACTTCATAAGAATGCATTTTAATTATTTTATCCAATTTAGGTAGAAGAAAAAAATCAATTAGTTCTTCTGTAATATTCTTATCTACAGAAATTTTATCGAAGTAGAAACGAAATGTTTTTAATGGATCAAAACTATTTAATGCATCTTGAAAAACGTATTTTATTTTGTTTTCTCTTAATTGAGTTAATTTATTGTCATGTAATTCTAGTATGCTTTCATTATTATAAACAACATTGGCATCAATTAAATACTCTTCTTCATCTAATAAATTTGTTAGTGCCTTAATTAGTGTAGTTTTTCCGGAACCATTTTTACCAAGAATTGAATATATTTTATTCTTCTCCAATTGAAAATTAGTATCACGAATTATTATCGATTTAGGTTCTTTCGTTAATGAAATATTATTAATATTTGCATTCAGCATTTATATTTTTATTTTATCGATGAAATAAATACATTAGTAAAAACAAGATATCCTTTGTAAAATAAAATTACCACTGATACTTATTTGATAATAGAATTTCAATTTGAAAAACTATTTAGCAGATTTTTTTATTGCTTGTACTCTTCTCTTAAAACCTCATTAAATGTTGGAGAGAAAAAATGAAAAAGTATTTCTCAATTTGTATCTTAATTTTTTTGATCTTCATTTCATTTTCCTGTAACAAAAAATCTACTGAAGTAAAAAATTCAGTTATAATCGGAATACCATCTGACATTACTACATTTAATCCGATGTTCGCTTTTAATTATTCTGAAGGAAATATTTCCGAATTAATTTATTTGGGACTAGTGGAACATCGATGGAGTGATGAACAAAGTAAATTAGTGAGCCAACCACTATTAGCAGAAACATTGGAATGGTCGGAAGATTCATTAAGTATCAGCATAAAATTAAGAGAAGATATTCTATGGTCTGAT
>JANQHR010000169.1 GCA_028282585.1 Bacteroidales bacterium
TTTGTAAATATTTAACTAAACAACACTGTATTTCAAAACTTGAGGGTTGCTGTTGTACAATTTACAAATTGTTACCTAAATAGTGAAGAAATACACGACTGGCAGGCGAACTCGTTTTTTACAAATTTCTCAGATGCGGATTATTTTCTTGCCTACGGCAGGATTGGGAAATAATTTTCCCCCTTAGAGAAGGGGGTTAGGGGATGAATTTTAAAATGTGGCTTACATAATATAGCACGGACATTATGCCTGCAATGTATAAAGCAGTCAATTTATATTGTCAAAATTTCCTTTTTGGTTTATTGTAAATATTGAAGAATGGAATATCAACTGAAATAAATGCGCCAAACCTCCAATTCGGAGAATTTATAACTGCATTATTGCCAGAATCGATGGAGGTTAATCCAGGCCCGTATTGGGCTCCTACTCCAATTGATATAGGTAAATCCCATGCCATTCCGTAAACAATATATCCACCGGGAGAAAATAAGTTGCCAAGGGTTATTTCACTATTAATATAAGTGCTATCATTGGATAACTGGTAATCTACAATTGCTCCAACATCAATTAAAACGCCTGTAAGCGATAAGGACCCACCTTTTCTGAAACCTGTGCTTAGAGATATTCCAATTGGAGCAGAAACCGCCCACTGCGCATTCCATGCTGTTTCTGCTTTTGATTCATAGTCAAACCTGTAACTAGCACCAAGATATCCATTAATACTTACGTTAAAGTTTGAATTCTTTTTAATAGTAGTACTCCCAGAGGGTAAAGCAACAGACTGAATTAAATTTTTTGCATCTTCAGGTGTGTCTGCATGAACAAGCCCAGCCATAAAGTTGCCATATTTTATTAAGTCTTCCAACCATTTCAGTTCGTTCTGCTCAACAACAGCATAATCTTGTATAAGTTTTTTCACATCTTCCTGGTTATATTTCTCTATAAAAAATCTTCTCAATTCAGCTCTAGATTTAGTAGGAGGAATCTTTGCCCGTTCAGTTTTTATATAATACCGTTTTTCTTTTCTTATCTCTCTTTTAACATCGCGCTTTACTCTGCATATTTGCCTTTTTTCTTTCTTCAGTAAAATATTAAATTCGTTTGATTTTATATAACCGGTAACGAACTTCGCGGTATCGATAATATTAAATTCATTATCAGGAATATCCGCGGTTTTATTAATGTTAGATAAAATAGCTTTAAACAATTCAACCGAAGACATTACTGCAGAAGAATATTGCTGCTGATATGTAAACTTATATATTTCATTAGCATATCGTGCATATTCAAGGTAATCGTTATAGGCATTTTTACCAGAGTTATATTTTTCTATAAATTTATTCCCAAATGATGCAACGTCAAGAAATGTATTTATGTAAGAATAAACCTGATTATTATCCACTTTAATATTTTCTTTCTTTGCCTGGTTTATTTCCTTTGCCGTGTCATCAATTTTATTGATTAAATGGATAAATTCCATAACTCTATCTTTATACCATAGAGAGTCGTTCTGTTCTTTTATATGATCAGCTACTAATGTACCATTTATCTTTATGGGCTTATCTTTAATTTGTTGATATACCAAACCCAGAAATATTAAAGTTGTAGCTTCATTTTTTAACACCTTATTGTAAAAATCAGAAGAAGATACCCAGTTTCTATTATCTGATGTATCGGTTACAGATTCAGAAAAAATTACAGTTAGTTCTAATGAAGATTTAAAGTTCTCATAGTTTTGCCGGCCATCATTATCAAGTTTGTTTAGATCAATATCACTCAGTACTTGAGGTAACTGCTTAATTAATTCAGGTGGTGAAAGATACTCTATTTGCCTAATAAATTTAATGCTATTTATGGCTATAACAGCCTCAGGTAATTGTTTTAAGTCTTTAAAATTCTCACCTTCCTCAAGGAGTTTAATGACATGATCAGGTAAATTATTTAAATCTTCGTAGAATGCCTCTCGTAGCTGCGTTAACATTTGTGAATAGTGAAATGACAATATATTACTTAGCCGTTGGGTTGTTATTGGAAATAATAATTTTATTTCATCATTCTCTTCTGTGAATTTTTTAAACCTTTCAAAGAAAGCAACATTCAACTCATCTTTTGCACGCTCAATCATAAACATAGCAAGCCCTTCCGCTATATTGGCAACACTTATTCCAGCAACCGGATCTATATCAAATTTTTCAGCTTTTTCATTAATACCTTCTGCTAATCCAATTATATGATCAACTTCTTTTATTGCATCCGAATGCTTTTGCAAATCTTTAGGTGCCAGTGATTTGATATCCACCATTTTCAAATTTGCTTTTTTATCGTAACTATCAATCAGCAGATTAAAGTATCCACGAAAAAATGGATTGTTGTTGTGAAAGTATTTCACTATTTCTTTATTACTTTTTTCAACATAATTTTCTGGAACATACTTTTTTAATGTTCCAATATAGCTTGTATATGAACTATCAAACTGACTATTTACACTAAGTTTTTTTGATAGCTCAATTGCATCGTAATATGCAATTTGGGCAAAGGACATTATATGTAATAGATTAACTACTACAAAAAGAACGAATTTCTTCATATGTTATCTAATTTTAGGATTAAACCTTTAATCTTAAGCATTTTAAAAATGCCCCTAATCGAAGCCAAAAGTATACGTTCTTCTGCCACTTAAGCAGGATGCCTTAGTGGGGTTCTCCTTCTCAAACCCTGCCGGTAGGCAGGCAGTGCTTCGGAGAACGAATAAAGTAGATTAAATATACGAAATAAAACGCTCGAAATCAAGTGTTTGTTATTGAGTTATTTAAGACGTTAGCATCTTTTATTGCACGCAAACTTTTATAGTTTAAGGCAAACAAGATTAAACGGTTTCAAGAATAAATTTTTGCGGGTTAAGGAAGTTTGGGTGTTATAAAGGTTTTCTTTTTTAATTGTTCTTTTCTTGATAAAAGAACCAAAATCAACCGAAATGTATGAATTTTGATAATCCATCCGTTTCTCGATCACGGTTCCCATTTCAAAAAAGCTTTTTGGTTCAGCTGATTGAACAAGGTAAGTTAATCGCATGGTGATTATCAACAATTCCGCTCACATTTCGGATTTTCAGCACACAAATGTTTTTCAAACCTGCCAAAAACAGGTACTATGGACATTAAAGGTTTTAAAATTAATGTGAAAATAGTGCATGGGCTATGCAAAATTGCGAGCCATGTCCCGATAACTATAATGATCACGGACGAAAGGAATAAATACGGGTTCTTTTCCTGTAAAGAACATCGAATATCGTATTGTGTAGAAGATGGAGTTATTTATAATTTTTCAAAATCATCCCCCTTTAATCCCCCTTCAAAGGGGGAAATTTCTTTCTAAACCTGCCTTTAGTTCGGGTTTCCAACCCACAGTTGTTTTTCGGTCCTAAACCTTTCTTTGTGGCAATGACAAAGAAAGTAATGAATCTAGTTTGCTGTAATACTACGATTATAAATTCTCCCCTGCCTGGCAGTAATGAAGGGGGGATTGAAACTCAATTTATTAAATCCCCCAAGGGGATGTCCAAAAAGTCTTAGTGTTCTTTGTGACTGCTTTGTGAAACTTTGTGGTATAATTATAAAAGGCTGTTGCACAGAGAACCACAAAGAAGACACAAAGCTACTCAAAGTAAAAAATACGAACAAAATTCAACTATTGTACTTTTTGGACACCCCCAAAAGAGGCGCAACTGCGCCTCTTTACTATTTTATGAAATAAATAATTCTACTCTACAAATGTAAGTTCATCAACCAAACGTTGTGCGCCCATAAATTTTTCGAGCAGCCATACAATGTACTTAATATCGGTACTTACGGTTTTTTGCATATCTTCTTCAAATTCAATATCGCCGGTCATGCCTTCCCAGTTGCTATCAAAAGCCAGGCCAATCAATTCGCCTTTTCCGTTAATTACCGGGCTACCGGAATTGCCGCCTGTAATATCATTATCCGTTATAAAACACACGCGCATTTCATCTCCATAGCCATAATTGTCATAATCTTTTGCCCGGTATAATTCTTTTAATTTATCGGGCACTATAAATTCATAGTTGTTTGGGTCTTCTTTTTCCATTACACCCTTTAGGGTGGTATAATGCTTGTAGTAAACCGCATCGCGTGGCATATAACCTCCTACTTTGCCGTAGGTTAAACGCATGGTAAAATTGGCATCGGGATAATAATTCGCAGCCGGGTTCATTTCCATTACTCCTTTTATAAACAACCTTTGACCCTTTTCCAAGAGTTCATCATAACTCCTTGATTTTTCGTTAAGTTCGTTGTATTTTTTATCAACCGATCGTGCCAACTGGAATAGCATATCATTCGCCAGGCTTTCGGCTGTTGGGTTGGCTACAAACTCGCCAAACTTATCTTCGTTGGTAAATATGGAGTTTTTGTATAGATCTGCTACAAAATCATCAACGCTTGAGTAATTTTCCATGGCCGAAATAAAATACTCAGGCTGGTATTTTACATCCAAATCATCTTTCAACAATTGGAATAATACTACGGATATTTTCTGGTCTGTTTCTTTGTGGTAATCGCGGTAATACCTTTTGCCATAAGATTCGAAACGAGCCAGCATGTTTTGTAGTTTTTCCTTATCCTGCTTACGTTTACTTTTGTTTAACTCTTCATCTAAACTCAATAACCTTCTTGCAAAATTTAATGGTTCGTTTCCCCAGCGCATTGTTTCGCCCAGGTATTGTGTTGCATTTACATATTCTTTACGTGCATTATGACCATCTTCAATCATCTTTAAGGTTTCACCATATTTTGATAATCGTGCTGCATCCTGGGAAACCCATTTAACAAAATCAAGTTCCAGTTTTTTACGCTGTTCTATTACATTATTTCTTTTAAAACCAGCCATTTGTGCAATGGAATATTTCCAGTAATTGCTTGCTCCTTTATATTTAGCGGCATACATGATCCGGTGTGCCGGGCTAATCGACATGGTTTCGTTCATGATCTCCAACTTAGCACCGCGGATCTTAATGCGGTTAGGGTGCTCGATATCCATCAACTCCTTAATTCCATAAGTCGTCATGAAACGGTCTGTTGAGCCGGGGTTTCCCAAAATCATGGCAAAATCATCCGGCTGCACTCCTTTTAAAGAAACCGGAAGGTGATGTTTTGGTTTTAAAGGAATATTTTCCGGAGCATATTCTGCAGGTTTTCCATCGGGGCTTGTATATACTCTAAAAATGGCAAAATCGGCTTTATGGCGAGGCCACATCCAGTTATCTGTTAAGCTTCCAAAATCGCCAATAGATACCGGAGGGTTAGCTACCAGACGAATATCTTTAAATACTTCGTAAACCAAAACATAAAACTGGTTTCCGCCATAGTATGATTTAAATGCAGCCTCGTAGTGCGTGCCTTTAACAGCTTCTTTTTCGATTTGGGCAGCCAATTCATCCATCTTATTATTTCTCTCTTCCTCGCTCATATCATTTGTAAGCTGGCTATTCACTTTCTCCGAAACGTCTTCTACTTTGATAAGAAATTTAACGGATAACCCCGGGTTTGGCAACTCATCTTTAAAATCCTTTGCCCAAAAACCATTTTTCAGGTAATCATTTTCAACGGTTGAATGTGATTGAACCTGGCGGTAACCGCAGTGCATATTCGTAAGCAATAAACCCTGACTCGAAATAATTTCTCCTGTACAGCCTCCGCCAAAAATTACGATTGCATCTTTTAAACTCGATTGGTTAACATGATAGATTTCCTCTGCTGACAGCTGCAAACCCATTTCCTGCATCTTCTCCATGTTTACCTGGTTTAATAAAAATGGTAGCCACATTCCTTCATCAGCCTGCGATATTTTGAATATCGATGTGAAAATTAGAGCTAATACGAATCCTTTTTTCATCATTATAAATTTTAGGTTAAAATCTTTTACAATATATCATTTCTATTTGATCTTGTGAAACAATCAAAGTTTAAAGAGTATTTTATATATCTTGCTATTGGGGCTTTATTTAAAAGACCATGTTTCAAATTTAATTCCTTTGTTTTGATATAATTTCTTTTATACTTTTTTGAATAATCTAAAAAGTAATAAATCGCTTTATTTATAGGGGCTTTGCAAAATTATGCGATAAATTTAATCGTAATAATTAACCATATTGATTGACCTTATCATTGCACTTTTCAGTTCAGGTGTTAAGGTGTCAAGGTCTTCATGATAACGATCTTCCAGATTCATAATATTTACTAAGATTTTTGCTATGATTTTTTTAGCATTATCATTTTTTACCCACTCCGAATCATCCGAATCATTCTCATATCTTAAAAAATAAGTTAGATTTCTTGCTATCCTGTATTTAATAAAAAAGTTCCTTATGCTTCGTGGTGTTGCCCTATTCAGTTTAGTTATTAATTCCATTAAGAATACTTGTTCGTCAGGAGTAATTTGCGTTTCAACCAGATTTACTTTTACTTCACTGACAACATTAGGTTCCTCAGTATTTTCATTAGGTTCCTCATTTAAATTATTATTTTGTCCTACACTATTAAAATCAGTTACAGGAGCTGAAACATCCTGTTTTGATGAACTCTCCGGAAGTTTATCAACAACCTCTTCCGTTTCTATTTTCATTTCGTTTGGCTCATTATTAAATTCGTTAATTTCTGTTTCTTCAATATAGGGATCGGTAATACCTAAAAAGATTTCTTGTATTTGCAGAGAGTCTAATTCTTCTAATTTTAAACCAACTAAGAATAATTTATCGAAATACTCAATTATTCTAAACTCTAAGGAATCGGATTCTACCTTATTTTCATATTTCTTTCGAATAGCACTTTTTAAAATGGAGTGATCGATTGCAGCAATAACAATTAAGCGCTTTTGAATATCCGGGTCGTTTAACATGATTCTTATTGAATCTACAATGTCAATTATTTTTTCATCATTACATCTATCTATATCATCAATAAATAAGACAATGGATTTGTTCCAGGCTTTTAAAAGATGCTTTAGTTCGCACTGTATTTCGTGTTGTAAACCTAAGTGTTTTGAATAATCTACCTTTTTTCCAAATGTTTTTATATAAGTCTTTGTTTTTGAAACTATTGGTTTGCTAAAAATATTTAATCCGGTGTATAGAGTTAGTAGGGCAGGAGGAATTATGAAAGTAATGATATCATCGAATGAGGTTATTTTTAAACTAATATGTTTTCCCGCTAAAAATCCCAAGTAAATCCCTATAATACCAATTATAAAAAATAAAAATTGATTAAAGCTCCTATAAATTGACAACCATAGTGATAATATACCATTTACAATGGTTGTAAATGGTGTTAGAATTACATATTTAGGTTTTAAATAATAGTTTGATGCTATGGTCTCGTATAAATATCCCCAAATTGCAGGTGTATTTTGATATTTCCATGCATGAAACTCAACTGTTTTATACTTTTTTTGGTCAAAAATAGCTTTAAGTTTTTTCCACATAAATGTTTTTCCTCTTCCCCATTTACCAAATAGTCCATAAAACCTGTCTTCTTGCGATGTGCTTGTTGTTTTATTTGTGCTTCCGATAATTATATTAGCAAATATCTTTGCAACTTCTTCTACTTTTAAAAATGATTTATCTGATTCGGAGTTAATGCTTATATCGCTGTATGTATATTTTAATTCATCTTCTGCCGATATTTGTTTAGAGTCATGCGAATCTGTAATACTCAAATTATCAATTATATCGAAAAGCTCGGGTAATTGTTTATAAAGTTCCTCAAGAACACGAACAACATTTTCTGTACCTATTTTATTTATTGCATACCTGGTTCCTCCTAAACCGGGCAGATCGATTTCTCTTATTTGTTCCCAATTAACCGATAAATTACGTCCATTTCGAGCATTGCCGGTTATTATTCCTATCGCTTTTATGCGCAAATCTCCTCTTTTTCCTTTTCTTACAGTAGATTTTAAAAGAATTATATCTCCAGCTTTTGCCTGATTTACAACTCCGGTTAACTTCTCCTTATGACCGTTCTCCCAAATTCCTTCTTTAAGAAAGCGATCCAATTGATTTCCTTCATCCCAGTTATGACCGGCTGCGAAAAGGTTTCTGCCTGAATTCGATATTTCTTTTATCCGATTTAAGGCATTTGCATCTATTTCTCCGTTAGTGAACCATTTTTCTCTTATATCGGGAAAGGCATCAAGTTGTTTATTAATCCATTGAATATCTAAAATTTGAAGTTCGAAAACGTTAATTAATTTCCTGTTTTTTAATTCATTATTTACAGCTTGTATGGCCCCTTCATCGTAAAACTGAAAATTCAGAAGTATAATTGTCTTAGGTTTATGATTTTCATATAAGTATAATATCTGATTCACGATATCTAATGCCATATCTTCTTTTAAGCGATCCCATTTTATATCAATAATAATTTCGTACCGCTTATTTCTATCGATTCTTACAAATTTTGCAGATGATACTTCATCATCCGGATAAGGGCTAAGTTGAAATTTAAAAACTCTTTCCAATAGTTCTTTACCAAGACCTATTACATCAATATTTTTATAATCACTTATTTTTTTTACTTCCATGGTTTTTAAAAAATTTGAAGTACGATATTAAAATAATTTCTGCTTAAATAAACTTAATCTTTTAATTAAGCTCCGTTTCGAAGTCCAAATTGTACGTTCAGCAGCCGTTTAGGAATACGGGTGTAAAGTGTTCCGCCTGTATTAAACTCCGGTGGACGAGTTTATTCACCTACGCCAAGGCTTCGGTGAACTAGTGTGAAATTATAAACAATATTTTAAAATACAAAGTGTTTGGTTTACAATAAAAAAACGTTATAGTCTGGTTTCGTGTGCTTTAGCTTTAAATACCAATTTATATTATGGAGGTTTTTTAGGTGGGTTAAAATCATCCCCCCTTTAATACCCCTTCAAGGGGGGAAAATCCTTTTTAAACCTGCCTTTAATCTAGGAATCTTGATAATATACCCTATTGTTAATGCGCTTACTTTCTATAGTCATAAACAAAATTCTTTCTTTTTCTTTGTCTACCACACAAAGAAAAAAACATGAACAAGCGAAAGCTTGTGAACAGATCTCCATTATTATTCCCTTTCTTTCTCCTTGGATGAGAAAGAAACAAAGAACAATGAATATCGCATTGTGTAAGAGGTGGAGTTATTTATAATTTTTCAAAATCATCCCCCTTTAATCCCCCTTCAAAGGGGGAAATTTCTTTCTAAACCTGCCTTTAGTTCTGGTTTCCAACCCACAGTTGTTTTAAGAGCCTGCTAAAGGCAGGTTCTATGGGCATTAAAAGGTTTTAAGAAATAAATTTTTCATGAAGATTTATGCGGATGCTTGCGCTAAACTTCGAATTTGTAAAGCAAATTTTGCGAAACCTTTCTGTTAGGCAGGCTTCGCTTTCCCTGTTATAATCGGGAAAACTCGCAATGACTTTGGAATTAAGATTTTTTTGCTGCGCTCATAATGCGCCACTACTGGTGTTGATTTATAAGCATATTAGGACATTTTAACTTTAAATGAAAAAATGCATCATAATTATATTTATAAATAATAACTATGATGCAAATCTAAAGGCTAAGTTAAAAAGGGGGGAGTAATACTTTTCTTTGTTGAACCTGGTTTGGTGCGCAATCTTAGCGTAGGTATTATGTTTTTTGTCTTGACATAAGTCTTTCCTTTCTTTCTACTGCAAAGAATACCGGATATCGTATTGTGTAGGAGGTGAAGTTAATTTTAAACTTTCAAAATCATCCCCCTTAATCCCCCTTCAAAGGGGGAAATGTGTCTTGTCCTGAAATAGGTTTACACAAAAAGTAATCTTATGTCAGGCAATATTGTATACTGAAAACTTGAAAGGCGAGGTTATTCTTGAAGTTTAAATGATTAATACAACAGTTTATATAATTACTGTGCTTACCAACTTCAAAGGTATTAGTTACGTGCATTTTGATTATATTTGTTAAACAGCAGTTATAGAATATACTATCTCAATAAAAGAATATATGGCTAAAAAAGAAAAGAAATCAATTCCGGAAGAAAAACGGAAGCTTTATGAAAACTTAGTAAAAAGCATCCCCGGACTAGAAATTAATGAAAATTTTGGCTTTCCTTATACCTCGCTTAATGGCCATATGTTTTCGTTGTTATCTAAAAGTGGTTATGTAGGCATTCGGTTACCAAAAGACGAAAGAGAACATTTTTTAGAAAAGTACCAAACGAGTTTGTATAAGCCCGAACCGGGACCATTACTAAAAGAATACGTTACTGTTCCCGATCATTTGTTGAATGATGTTGATAGTTTAAAAGAGGTTTTAACGACAAGTTTGGAATATGTAAAAAGCTTAAAACCCAAACCTCCAAAAAAATAAACCGGTTGTTGCAATGTTTGGAATTGAGTTAAATGGTATTTTTGACTAATCTTTACGAGTTATTTTAAGAAAGGAATTATTTAAACGAATCATTAAATAAAAAGAAAAATGATATTACTTCTATTTTATTTGTTTCTGGCACTTTTTATATCATTTATCTGTTCCATTATGGAAGCAGTGCTTCTTTCAACTCCCCAATCTTTCCTGATGGCTAAATACGAAAAAGGAAATGTTTGGGCTAAAACATTTATTGAGTTAAAAACGAATATTGATAAGCCCTTATCTGCGATCTTATCGTTAAATACGGTAGCCCATACTGTAGGTGCAGCCGGTGTAGGAGCACAAGCTATTAAAGTGTTTGGTGAAGCTTCTTTTGGTATCGTTTCGGCAATTCTTACCATACTAATTTTAGTCATCACCGAAATTATTCCTAAAACTATTGGGGCCCAATATTGGAGAAATTTAGCGATGATCTCATCTTTGATTATAAAAGGTATGATTGTTATTACCTACCCTTTAGTTGTTATGTCTGCGGTTATTACCAAATTGATCTCAAAAAACAAGCATGAAAAAACAACCAGCAGGGAAGAAATAGCAGCATTAGCAAATATTGGTGCGGATGAGGGGATTTTCTCCAGTAAGGAACATAAAATAATCCAAAATTTACTGAGGCTTAAGAATGTAAGGGTAACCGAAATAATGACCCCCAGAGTTGTTGTAATAGCTGCCAATGAAGAAATGCATTTAAGTAATTTCTTAAAAAACAAAGACTTCCTGAAGTTCTCCCGTATCCCGATTTTTTCTGAAAATGATGAAAACATAACGGGATATGTTTTTAGTCAATCGGTTTTTGAAAAACTGGCAGAAGATCAGCATAAATTGAAATTGAAAGATATTAAAAGGGATATAATTATTGTTCCGCATTCTACGGCTTTATTTACTTTATGGGAAAAGTTATTAGAAAAAAAAGAACATATTGCCTTAGTTGTAGATGAATATGGAGGTTTGGACGGAATTGTTACTATGGAAGATATTATTGAAACTTTGCTGGGCCTTGAGATTGTTGATGAAAAAGATACTATAACGGATATGCAGGAATACGCAAAACAAAGATGGAAAGCCAGGCAAGCCAAATATACCTTATTGGAAAAAACAGGTAATGCTAAAAATAATAGTTGACTGGATTTAGAAAAAGGGTTGAGTAGTTTTAAAATTTTCCAATAGTTATCCTTGTTGTATAGGTTATAGTTTTTACTTTAATAATTTATTGAAAATGATTTTACTTACTATTATAACAAAGACGCCGGAACAAAGTAAAGAAATAGTTGATCTATTATTAAAGGAATCATTGGTAATGGATGTTCTTAAACTGGATAATAATGAATATTACAGGCTGGATGAAAGTAAAAATGTTATAGAGACAAAATCATCTGTTTTAAAATGTATAACGCAATACAATCTTTATAAGAATATTAAGAGTCTGTTAATACAAAAATACAAAGAAAAAGCTCCCATATTATATTCGATCGTTATTGATGAAATTATATGGGAACATGCATAAATCTAAATCCCTGGAAATATTTTTTGTTCAGAGTCTACATTATAATTTACGGATAATATAAACCGGAGTCGGGTCCAACAGGCCAACCCAATGTCAACCAAACTATCAGGATAATTGCCCAGATAATAAAAAAGAAAAAAGTATATGGGAGCATAGTGGCTACAATTGTGCCAATTCCGGCTCTTTTGTCATAACGTTGAAAGAAGGCTACAATTAATGCGAAATACGCCAACATGGGAGAAATAATATTGGTTACAGAATCGCCGATCCGATAAGTGTTTTGGACAAGCTCCGGAGAGTATCCCAAGATCATAAACATAGGAACAAAAGCAGGAGCTAATATGGCCCACTTTGCTGAAGCACTTCCCATAAATAAGTTTATAATTCCAACCAGAATAATAAAAGCTATCATTAATGGAATAGAACCTAGATTCAGTGCCTTAATAAAACCAGCAGATTCAATGGCAAAAATCAATCCAATATTGGTCCATTTAAAATATGCAACAAACTGGGCCGCAAAAAAGGTTAGTACGATATAAATACCCAACGTTTCCATTGCTTTACCCATTCCATTCATTACATCAGTATCATTTTTATAGGTACGTGCACCAATTCCATAGGCGATACCCAAAACTGCAGCGACTATAAATATAATGGCTACAATTCCCATTAAAAATGGCGAACGTAAAATATCTCCGTTTTCACCTCTTAAAAACCCTTCTTGTGGGATTACTCCCAACAAAATGATCGCAAAAACTATTACACCGGCAATTAGGGAAAATCGTAAACCCCTTTTTTCCTGTTCTGTTAACTTTCGAAGTTCTTCAGGTTTTTCTTCACCTTTGTATGTTCCCAGCCTTGGTATTACGATTTTTTCTGTAATCCATGTTCCTGCCAGGGCAATAAAAAAAGTAGAGACAAACATGAAATAATAGTTAGCGGCAGGATTTACCAGGTAACCCGGTTCAATAATTTGAGCTGCTTCTTCTGTTAAACCTGCCAACAATGGATCGATGGTCCCTAAAAGTAAATTAGCACTATATCCGCCCGATACTCCAGCAAAGGCAGCTGCCATTCCGGCTAGCGGATGGCGACCTACGGATAAGAATATAATGGCCCCCAGAGGAACAAGTAAAACATAACCCACTTCGCTTGCCGTATTCGATAAAATGGCTGAAAATACAACCACAAAAGTAAGTAAACGTTTAGGTGCCGATGTTACCAACAGGCGCAAAACAGTGCCAATAAAGCCACTGCGTTCTGCAATACCGATTCCAAGCATAGCAACTAAAACCGTACCTAATGGAACAAAACCTGTAAAATTGGTTACCATTTCTTTTAAGATTCTCCCAAGCCCTTCTTTTGACATCAGGTTTACCGGCTCAATCATTTCACCTGTTCGCGGATGAGCAGCATGAATGTCGAATAAACTTAAAAATCCGGAAAGAAGAATAACTAAAAGTGAAAAAATGGCAAATAACGTAGCAGGGTGGGGTAAAGCATTTCCTCCCTTTTCAATTATATTTAGAAATTTACTGAAAAACCTATTGTTCATATCTTACATTTAAATTATTATAATTACTAATATCTACTCTTATTTTGGGTTATATTATTTTTTAAACCGAACAAAGTTCAGGCTTTCCTCGTTGCCGGATAATAACTCTGCAATAACCCTTGTTCCGGGAAATTGCTCCAAAATAATTTTTAAGAAAACGGTTATGGGTATGGACATGATTAAACCCGGAACGCCCCATAAATAGCTCCAGAACATCAACATAACTAAAATTGTAATCACATTTATTGAAAACGATCTCCCCATAAAAACGGGTTCCAGAACTGCACCCATTAAAACCTCTATACCTGTTAATACTATTATAAAAAATAATAAAGTACCGGAAGAATCAAGCTCAACAAGTGCAAATAAAGAGGATATAATAACCGAAATAAAAGAACCTACCATTTGAATAAAATTAAAAACAAATGCAAATAATCCCCAGAAAATAGGCCAGCTGACATCAAACAGCAAACAAGTTAAAGTGAATCCAATACCTGTTAATAAACTGATAAAGAATTTAACGATTACAAATTTTATCAAATCTTTCTCAATCCTCATAAAAACTTTTATTGATGAGAACTTTCTCTTAAGAATAGTATGATTTAATAACTTCTGAAAATTTATAGATTCCGAAAGCCAAAGTACGGTAAAAAAAACAGTCATTAAAGTCATGGTAACCGTATCACCAATAAAGTCAATTGTTGAACCAAAATTATTTATGATACTACTCTTTCGGAAATAATGTACAATTACATTTTCGCCTTCTACACGATGTATTCCAAAAAAGTTTTCAATTATAACAATCAGTTCAACAAACTTTAACTCCATCCTCGCTATTAAGCTACTGTCCTCAAGAATTTCTTTACTGGTAAGTTGAATTAATTCAAAACCAACTTTTAAGATACCGCCGATTAACAGAATTATGATCAAAACGCTAACCGGTTTTGGTACGCCATGTTTATTTAACCATCTTTTTATCGGTAAAAACATCAATGCTATAAACATTGATAATACAAGCGGAACAAAAATAAATGATAATGCTTTTAAGAAATAAAATATAACCGTAATTACTATGGTTAATAATAAAATATTTGTTGTTTTAATATTGTTCACAATGTTATTGCTAATTACTGACGTTTAGTGCTTAATAACGCCTAATGGGTCCATTACTACTTTAAAGAAGCTTCCGTACTTTTCTTTTGCAGCTTGCTTTGTTATACTAATTACTGGTATGGTTGACTCATTTATTATATGTTGAGCAAAAGCTCCTAAATAATTATCTATACCTTTTTCATTATGAGTCATTATAAGAATGGCATCATATTCTTTCTCTTTAGCTATATTTAGTATTTCCTTATAAGCCATTTCCTTCCTTTTCTGTAAAAGTTGTACGGAATAATCGATACCTTTTTCTAAATAGTTATTTTTGTAGTCTTCAAGTTTTTCATTGATTTTTTTCCAGTTTACCCTGGAGTTACCAAATAACACTGACGCCAAATGTATTTTTGAATTAAAACGTAAAGCGATAGAAATGGAATTCTTGAGCTTAAGCTGGCAATCTTGCATTAAATCTAAGGGTAATAATATATTCTCAAATACACTTCTCGTTTCAGGTTTTGTTACAATTACAGGAAACTTTGATGAAATAATTATTTGAGATAGTGTTGATCCCAATTTTTTCACTCCTTTATTTGAAGGATATTTATCTGATAAGATTATAAAAGCAGGATTTATAGAATTTGCATATTCCATTATCACTTTATGTCTTTTTCCAGTCTTTACCTGGACCATGGTATCGTCATCTAAATCATACCGTTTTATATAACGTTGTAATTTTTTCTTTGAGTATTGAGTAACCTCATCAGTCAATACTGATTTTGCCCACCAGGATTCTTTAAAAACTACGTGTAATAAATGTAATTTCCCATTTAATTTATCTTGAATTTTACAGGCATATTTCAGTACATTTTCTGTATTTTCCCCAAAATCAATGGGTACAAGAATATCTTTTCTCTCTGCTTTCATCTGCTTAATTTTGTATATTCTTCTAATATTTTTCGCTTTCTATGTAAGATGCCTTTCTTAATCTATCCATAATGGCAACCCCAATTCCTACTTCAGGAACAGGTTCTGCTACAATCATATCAACATCGGAATCTTCCAATCGGTGAAGGGCTCCAAAAAGGTTCAACGCAGCTTCTTTTAAGTCTCCTTTTTCGGATAAAATTTCTGATTTAGTATAATTTAAGGCCGATTTACTTTTTTGAAAAGCGAGGTATCCGATTTTCTTTGATTCGGGATAATAATCACCATCATTAAAGATACACATTGGTTTAGTTGGGCTGTAATGAGATTTTAAAAGACCAGGAGATGCTAAACCAGCTTCGTTTATATTATTAGAATTATCCCGAGGAATAATAAATTCAATTTCTTCCTCGGTTATTACGCCGGGTCTCAGAATTTTAAAACCTGCATTACTTAGTGATATAACAGTTGATTCGATTCCAACTGTTGTTTTTCCACCGTCGATTATAAAATCAACATCCGAAAGCTGTTTCATTACATGTTCGGCTTTCGTAGGGCTAAGTTTACCAAATTTATTAGCGCTTGGTGCGGCAATGGGGCAACCGGCTTTATCAATTAACTGAAGCGCAACATCATTGGCCGGCATTCTAATGGCTACCGTTGATAATCCGGAAGTAACAATATCAGGAACGATCTTTTTTTTAGGTAAAACAATTGTTAACGGGCCGGGCCAAAACCTCTTAGCTAACTTATATACTCTTTCATCAACATTTAAGCATAAACGGCTTATATCTTTAATATCACAAATGTGCACAATCAAAGGGTCAAAGGATGGCCTTTGCTTTGCTTCAAAAATCTTTATGACAGCATCGGGATCAAGAGCATTTGCCCCCAATCCATAAACAGTTTCAGTTGGGAAAGCAACAAGACCCCCATCCTGAATAATCTTTGCTGCCTTTTTTATATGGTTTTCTTCTGGCATTAATTTAATACTTTATCTATTAAACTTTCTCGAGTATAACGGCTATACCTTGCCCAACTCCTATACACATGGTACAAAGGGCTTTTTTTGCATTTGACTGCATTAATTGATATGCGGCTGTTGTAACCAGTCGTGCTCCGCTCATACCCAGTGGATGCCCTAAAGCAATTGCTCCTCCCTGTGGATTTATTCTTGGGTCGTCGTCAGGTAGGCCAAGTTCACGAATACATCCTAAAGCCTGGGCAGCAAAGGCCTCGTTAAGTTCAATAATATCCATGTCATTTAAACTTAATCCCAGCTTTTTCAACAACTCCTGAGTTGCAGGTACCGGACCCATACCCATAATCCGGGGAAGAACTCCTGCAGTTTTCATCCCTAATATCTTTGCCATTGGCTTTAAGTTATAATACTTTACAGCATTCTCAGATGCTAAGATTAACGCAGCAGCCCCATCATTTACTCCTGAGGCGTTTCCTGCAGTAATAGAACCTTTCTCTGATATGATCGGTTTTAATGTAGCCAGTTTCTCAATCGTAGTTGATCGTGGATGCTCATCTTCTTCAATAACTAAGGCATCACCTTTCCGTTGGGGAATTATAACCGGAACTATTTCCCGGTCAAATAAATTGTTTAATTTTGCTAAATGAACTTTCTCTTGACTACGAAACGCAAATTTATCCTGATCTTCGCGTTTAATATTAAAATCAGCAGCAATGTTTTCGGCAGTTTGAATCATTGATTCTGTGCCATATTTTTTATCGAGCAATGGATTAATGAATCTCCATCCTATCGTTGTATCATACATTTCATTAGACCTGGAAAATGCACTGGTTGCTTTACTCATCACAAAAGGTGCTCTTGACATGCTTTCAACCCCACCTGCAAGAATCAAATCTGCTTCTCCTGATTTTATTGCTCTTGCGGCAGTACCGATGGCATCCATTCCAGAACCACATAATCTGTTAATAGTTACGCCGGGAATGGATTCGGATAAGCCGGCAAGTAATAAAGACATTCTTGCAATGTTTCGATTATCTTCGCCGGCTTGGTTTGCACACCCTAACATTACATCATCAATATCAAGCCAGTTGATACCAGGATTCCTTTCCATTAATGCTTTAATGGGAATAGCCGCCAAATCATCAGCTCTTACTGGCGAAAGAGATCCTCCATAACGGCCAACAGGAGTTCTTATAGCATCGCATATATATACTTCTTTCATAATCAATTTTTTACGTTTTACTGCAATCCTTCAAGTTTGGGTTTAATTAATCTGAATGCATTCAACATACCATCAGAAAGCCTGTCAACTTCTGTTTGTGCCATAACTGTTGAAAACATACAAGCACATGTATTTATCATCATTATGTTTTCTTTATAAAAAAGATAATCAAGTATTTCGTTAATGATCGATTTTTTTTCTTTTGACTGGTAAGCTTCGCGATAGGTAGTTGGTGGCAATGATCTTAAGTGAATACGAAACATTGAACCTGCTCCTGTAATTGATATCGGTACATCTGCTATTCTTATGGCTTCTTCGATTTGATTAATGGCTTTTTTTGTTAGCGTATTTAGTTTCAGAATGGCTTCTTTGTCGAATAATTCCATAGCAATTCGCCCGGCAGTCATCGTGATTGGGTTTGCAGAAAAAGTACCGGAATGTGGAAAAAGCAACTTACTCTCACCAGGATCAAGTACTCTCATAATATCTGAACGTCCGGCAAATGCACCAACAGGAAATCCTCCTCCTATTATTTTACCCAGAGCTGTGAGGTCTGGCTTTACCGGATAATATTGCTG
>JANQHR010000017.1 GCA_028282585.1 Bacteroidales bacterium
GTTACAGGCTATAATTGAGCATTGCTTGCAGCCAGAATCAAAAGGATGTACCCCAAGTGATTTTCCATTATGTGAAATATCACAAGAAGAGTTAAATGATATTCTGTTTAATGACACAGATGTTAAAAGAGCAAATTCTAAAAAGATAAAAATATAATACGAATTAATTTAAACTTTTACTAAATCATTCAACAATCTGGTTTTAATCAGGGTCGGTAACAAATACCAATTTTAAAATAAAAAGATGAAAAATATTGATAAATTAATTTCTGAGTTATTAGTTGATGAAATAGTGTTATCGATTGAAAATGAAGGGCTTGTTGTGGAATATTATAATGAAGATAATATACCCGATGAAATTATAAAATTAATAAAAGATAATAAAGATGACCTAATAGAATATTTAAGAAAAAAAACAGATTATGAAACGATCGAAAATATCTATCCATTATCTCCTATGCAAGAAGGCATGCTTTTCCATTCACTATACTCGCACAATTCTGAAGTATATGTAAACCAGATGTCGTTTGATTTTGTAGGTGGCGTAGATTTAAGTGCCTTTAGAAATGCATGGCAATGTGTTATTGATACACACACAATCTTACGGACTTCATTTGTGACAGATAAAGGACAAAGACCGTTACAAAGGGTTCATAAAGCAGTAGAATGTGTTATTGAAGAATTAGATTATAGCAGTATTGCAGAGGATAGGAGAAAAGAAAAGATCATTACTCTTTTAGAAGACAATAGAAAAAATGGTTTTGATTTGTTACAAGCCCCATTAAGTCGTTTTTCATTAATTAAAATAGCAGAAAAGCGCTATACAATGATATGGACTCATCATCATATCTTAATGGATGGTTGGAGTTTGCCAATAGTATTTAATGAGTTCTATGAAAATTATAATGCTATTTGTAATGGAGAAGAAATTAAGATTAAAAAAATAGATAGATATGAAGATTTTATATCTTATCTTGAAGAACAAGACAAAAGTAAAGCAGAAGAATTTTGGAAAGATTATTTAAAAGGATTTGAAAATCCAACTCCAATAGCCATAGGGAATACTAGTCAAAAAGCCGCTGAAACAGATTCTTATAAAAAAAAGAACATCACTATAAATATTGAAGATACGAGATTACTTAATGATTTCAGCAAAAAACACCACCTGACAATAAATACTTTAGTACAATCAGCCTGGTCGTTATTACTAAGCAGATATAGTGGCGAAAATGATATTGTATTTGGAATGACTGTTTCGGGCAGACCGGCAAGCTTGCCTGGTGTCGAAGAAAAGGTTGGTTTGTTTATAAATACCTTGCCATTAAGGGTGAAGGTGAATGATAATCAGAATGTAATTGAGTGGTTTAAGGAAGTTCAAAAGCAACAATCTTTACTAAGAGAATACGAATATATGCCACTAGTAAATATTCAATCGTTAAGTGAAGTATCGAATAGGGAAAATCTTTTCAATAGTATTTTAGTTTTTGAGAATTATCCTATTGGAGAATTAGATAATATGGTTAATTCATCATTAAAGATAGAAAATCTTCAATCTTTTGAGAAGACAAATTATCCATTAACAATATCAGTCTCAGTAGGTAATAATTTAGAAATAAATATCTCGTATAACAATGCAATTTATAGTACGGAAATAATAGATCAAACATTAGTTCATTTTAGAGAAGTACTTTTAAGTATTGTAAAGCATGCTGAAAAAAACGTATCAGGATTAGAAGTCTTAACGCCTGCGGAGAAACATAAATTATTGGTAGAATGGAACGATACTGATGCCGATTACCCCAAGGATAAATGTATCCATCAGTTATTTGAGCAGCAGGTAGAAAAAACACCCGATA
>JANQHR010000040.1 GCA_028282585.1 Bacteroidales bacterium
TGCCTGCTTTGTGAAACTTTGTGGTATAATTATAAAAGGCTGTTACACAGAGAACCACAAAGAAGACACAAAGTTACTCAAAGTAAAAAATACGAACAAAATTTAACTATTGTACTTTTTGGACACCCCCTTTACTTTTATTCTAATCAAACCTTCTTTTCATAAACCACAAATCCTGCAGCGACATATTTAAACTGAATGTATAAAAGTTTTCCTCGATTAAGTTTCCACTAACAGTACCATTTTTGCCATATTCGAATGCTATGTTTAGCATGCTCAAATTTCTTTTAATCGGTATTCCAAGACCCGCTGTGATAGCCATGGAATTTATATCGTAGCTATTTATTTCCAGATACGAGCTATTGTAATAAGCACCTAACCTGTAATACCAACTTTTAAGCGTTCTCTTACTATACCTTCCCTCTGGTGAAAATTCAAATCCTAAGGCGAATTTATGGCTATCTTTAGTTTTTAAATCTGAATTTGAAAAATTTACTTCAGACCATTGATTTAAAATATAATCAAAAGCCATGGTAAATTTATTTTCTTTGGAAATCGCTAAACCTGCACCAATTTTGCGAGGAATTACATAGTCTTCCTGGCTTTCTAAATCCTCTTCGGTATATAAAATAAATTCATCATTTTCGTATATTGTCCTGTCCATATAAGAGTTTAGATTTCTTTTATGTCCATAAATTGCTCCGAACCTAATTTCATAACTCTTTACAGGAATCTGAAACTGTAAACCATAATCTATATAAAATCCCTTTACATAGTTTTGATTACTAATTCTATAATCTACATAATTACCCCCACTAAAAGATATTTCTTCATCTTCTTCAAACGAACCGAACAAATACGATAAGTTTACTCCCAGTGAAATTTGATCATTTAATTTAAATGAGTTCCCAAAATATACTTGATTAATACCTCCATCCCCAATGTACGTATTTGTATATGTACTATTATCATTTACCATATCATTATAGGTTTTTATATTGTACCCGACAGTACTAAACGGAGTCAATCCAATACTAATTCCCCATCTGTTTTTTGCGCGAAACCCTATAGCTATATTTGACAAATTTCCTGAAAAACTTGATTGATCATCTGTTTTAGTAGAAAATTTAGAGTACTCTGTGAAAAAACCTAACTCATAAATAAAAAATAAACTATCTATTCCATTATAAGATGCCGGATTAGAACTATTAAGCACTGTTTCAGACTTCAAAGCAATTCCTGCTCCTCCCATTGCAAAATTTCTACTTGAACCTTTAGTTCTAATTTCTCCAACACCAAATACAGAATATGGAGAACTTGTTAGATTCTGCGATAAGGAAACATTAATAAATTGAATGTTTATGAATACTATAATCATAAGCCTAAGCTTCATAACAAATGTTTTAATTAGTTTTCTAAATAGGTAATTTTAAGAATAGGACGTTTATCAGGATCTTGTTCTGCACTAACAATTAACCTTTCAAGAGTTGAGCTGAAATTAGGTGAAGGAATGGCCAACAAAAACCCCAAATCACTATCAAAATATCCATTAGATATTTGATCTTTAATCTGTTGCGTAATATCAAAAGTATACTGCGTTTCTTTATGATACTTTTCATCCAAAAAAAACATCGATGTTCCTAAAAAATTATCTTCATCATATATGTCAAAATTGTTATTTTCATCAGTAAGATAAATTGAAAGATATTCGGGAAACTCACCGGCATATGATTCTATAGCAGGTCTAAGAATTAATTCAGCCGACAAGGTAATATTATCTGAATCAAATAAAATACTATTTATATAAGGGAAACTAACTTTTGTTAGAATACCAGTACCTGCTTGTATATAAGACCTATTTTTAGTTAGATTCGAATTTAGACTCTCTTCCCGATTTGTTAAAGTTTGAAGTATAGTACCCGAACGATCCGCAATAATCCGACTGAACTGATCGCCACTAAAAGCAAAATTATAAACGGTTTGATTATTTTCTAAATCAATTTCACCCCCAGATGTTGAGATATATAGTTTCAACATCATTCCTGATTGATAAAATCCTATTACAGATGAGTTACTATTATCTGGAATAATTGCAATACCATATATATAATTTTGAAAATTATCATTCGACTGGACTTCTTCTGCATCTGATATTAACTTTTCAAATAAATCTATACCTATTTGATCATCAATTCTAAACTCTATAAGAGAATCCCTTACAGGGCGAGGCAAATACACCTCACTACCAATCGAATTAACCTGATACTCAAAATTTGAAGTATTATAATAATAATCATCCGAAATCCATAGTTCTTCATTTAGCAAATGAATATCTATTTTTTGTTCAATAGTTGTATCACCGTAAAAGTAAGAATTATAGGGCATAACGATGGTTATGGAGTCAAATTTATTGTCTTCATCAATATCAGTAAATCCAGGAAGAACAATTTGAGAAAAATATTTTGCAGTAATTTTACCTAACTCTCCATCTTCATAATTTCCAACAAGAGCCTGTCTAGTTTCTGACGTGATTATTGAATCAATTATAACTGTGGATAGTTCAACCGTAAATGTATCAATTTGAAAAATCTTTGTTGTGTTGTCTATAAAATTAGACCCAAGCGTTAAATCTTCAGAATTATTACACGATGTTAAGAGAATGTAAATAAATATAACAAGTTTAACATATTTAAACCATTTATAACCCATATTTCTAAGAATTTAGTAATGATCACAAACCACAAAGTATGCGAAGAATTAATTTGTTTTAAAATTTTATAGATGATTGAGCAATTTCTATCGACGGGTAAGCAGTTTTTATATTATCTAAAGTGCTTGTAGGCAATAAACTCATTGATATATTGGACAATAAAATGGTTTTTTCCTTACTTAAAAATTAAATTCTTAAACACGGTAGCTAAATCCGCATTTTACTTTAGTCCATCGGTAAAATATGATCTTTTATCGAGTTTACTTTAAACAGATATGGTGTTCCTTTACATTTGTCATCTAATACAAATTTTAAATTAAAAGAAATGAAAAGATATATTAATAGTTTGCAATCTTGTTCCATAGCTTTTATTATCGGTTTCTCTTTGATTTTTGCATCTTGTGAAGATTCTGATGATACTGAAGAAATTGGTAACTGGGTTGAATTATCAGATTTTGATGGAGTTCCTAGAACTGATGCTGTAGCGTTTACTATTGACAATAAAGCATATTTGGGAACGGGGTTTGAAGAAGGTAATACTAGATTACGAGATTTTTGGTCATATAATCCTGAACTTAATTTTTGGACCAGACTAGACTCATTTCCTGGTATTGCAAGGAATGGTGCCGTTGGCTTTAGTGTTAATGGAAAAGGTTATATAGGATTAGGCTATGATGGAGAAGATAGATTAAAGGATTTTTGGGAATACGATCCTCAAACTAATAGTTGGACACAAATAGCCGACTTTGGAGGCACAGCAAGGTACGGTGCTATTGCATTTTCAATAGGAGATTACGGTTATGTTGGAACTGGCTATGATGGAAATTATCTAAAAGATTTTTGGAGATATTCCCCGGCAACTAATAAATGGGAACAAATTATTAGTATAGGTGGCTCCAAAAGAATAGATGCTGCTGTATTTGTAATTGATGATAAAGCTTATGTTTGCACAGGTATTGATAATGGTTCGTATGAAGAAGATTTCTGGGTATATGATCCAATAACAGGACTTTGGACACAACTAAGAGATATAAGCGATACTTCTGATGATGATTATGATGACGATTATTCAATAAGAGGAACTGAAAGGGTAGCATTTACTATTAATGGAAAGGGGTACTTAGCAACTGGTGGTGTTGGTGGAATAAGTAATGATGTATGGGAATATGATCCAATTACAGATTTATGGGAACAAAAAACTTATTTCGAAGGTTCATCAAGACTAGATGCAGTAGGGTTTGGAATTGGTGATCGCGGCTATGTAACAACCGGACAGAATAGTTCATACTATTTTGATGATTTATGGGGATTTGATCCAGATGATGAATATGATGAAAATGATTAATAAAAAAGGCTTACGCATTGCCCCCAAAAAGTTAGACACTATTTGGGGGTATTTTTATTTAAAATTAACTGGATAATGAAATACTATTTAACTTTATGTCAAAAATAAGAACCGAATTTGCCGGTATTCCTTCTATGTCTTCAGATCCATAACCCAACCCCGACGGTATCAATAACTTTCCTTGTCCACCAACTCCAAATAAAGGAATTCCTTCTTGCCAACCTTCAATAAGCTTCCATAAAGGATACTCTATAGTGCCATTATCAAATATTTCACCATTCAATAACTTCCCGGTATATTCTACCTCAACAACTGAATTAATTGTAGGTTTAATTCCAGTTCCTTCCTGTTCTAATATATAATGTAATCCTGATGCCGTTGATTGAGCTGTTAATCCATTTTCAGATAAGTAATCCTGAATTTTTTCAATATCAATTGCTAACTGCTCTTCATAAGTTGTTTCGTCATCATTACATCCAAACATAATTGCAGTTAATACCGCAAATGGTAAAATTATTTTTTTCATTTTATTGATTATCTTTTATAAGCTTCAAAAATAGCAATTAAAATAAATCTACCATTTTATTTTGGCAACAAACCAAATATTTTCCAAATAGCTTTGTGAAATTTATGAATACTATTTACGGGTTCAGCAAACATGAAAATACATTCTTTATCGATTAACTCGATATTATTCTCTTTTGCCAAATCCGCCGTCTCTTTTGTTCCCGATGTTTGTTGGACCCAGACATGTTTTATACCCTTTTCAGATGCTTGTTTAATAATTTCATTAGTAACATTTTTAGGAGTTACAATAAAAAGTTTTTCATAGTCTGAGGGAATATCAATTACAGATTTGTAACATTTTATTCCTTCTAACTCTTCTAAACTTGGATGAATTGGGCAAATATCATAACCTTTTTGACGTAGTTCATTAAAAATTGCATAACCAAATTTTTTCGTATTAGATGATACTCCTGCAATAGCAAGTTTTTTTGGAGTCAAAAACTCCGTTATACTTTGTTTTTTACTCATAATAATTTCATTTTATATATAAATTTCTGAAAATTAAACCAATAAAACTAATAACCATTAAACTTAAGTAAATCTTTATGAACTAATCTTCGAATTCTCCAAATTCTTTTAAACACTGCTTAAGTTCATCCAAATGTTGTTTGTACATTCTTTTTGTCATAAATTGAGAAAAAGGAATAAAAATTACACTTAAAACAACCAAAATTATTACAATTTTTATTATCCCGTTTTCAAGAATTTCCATTACAGCATTTATTCCTTCCTCGCCTACACCAACAAAAATACCAATAAACATTCCAAAACAAATTGCAAAAGGTAACAATAAATATTTACTAAATGTACTGGTATTAAAGCTTACATATCTCTCAATATCTTTAATAGTTTTTACCAGTGCTGGTTTTAACTGATCTGAAGAAATAACTGTTTTACGGACTTTGTTATAGTTTCTCCATGTAAAAGAAATAAGTGTTCCAAAAAACAGAAACGTAAACAAAGAAAGTGATATTTTATATTCATCCGATATATAAATTAACATCCAGATTATAAAACAAATAGACATTCCGATTCCAACAATAAGCTCTAGTTTATAATTTCGCTTAACTTTCCCCAAGGCAATATTTGATTTGCTTTTAATCTTAAGTTTTGCTTCAATTTCTTCTTTATTCAAAAGCTCATCATCCTTAAAGGAATTTTTCCATGTTTTTTTTATTTCATCAAAGTCCATATTCAAGTTCCTTTAAAATTTTTTGTAATTTGGTTTTAATACGGTTAATTTTTACTCCAACATTTGAAATTGTTAAACCAGATATCTCAGAAATTTCTTCATAAGAGTAATCATCCATATATAAAATTATGATGGCTTTTTCCGCTTTACTTAGCCTATTAATTGCTTTATTTACCAAACTTATCCTTTCCTCCTTTTCTGTATAACTATCATCTTCAGGAACATTTATAGGAAAATCTGGCATTGGGTCTTCATTGTTTTTCTTGGTTTTTCTGAATTGAGCTATGGCTGTATTTAATGCAACTCGATACATCCAGGTGGAAAATTTGGATTTCTGGTTGAAAGATGGATATGACTGCCATAACTGAACCAGAATATCCTGAAAAAGATCCTCTCTGCACGTTTCCTCATCGCAATACATTCTGGAAACTTTGTAAATAATTCCCTGATGCTTTTCAACAAGAGATAAGAATTCTTCTTTTAAATTACTATTACTCAAAATCAAGCGACTTTTGTAATTAGGTTAGTAGAAAATAATTTCCAATTATTACATTTTAATTTTTTTATTAGATAATTCAATATTTGTTAAAAATATTAATAAAAACCTATTTCTATATCTTTGTATTTCACAATTTGAAAATATGAAAGATAAAGATCAATATATTGTTGTTAATAAAGCCAACGAACACAATCTAAAAAATGTCAGTTTAAAGATACCTCATCATCAAATAACTTGTTTTACAGGAATATCAGGGTCTGGTAAATCATCGTTAGTTTATGATATAATTTGTAAAGAAAGCCAAAGAAGGTACTTTGAATCATTTTCTTCATATGCGCGCCAATTTCTTGGTAAATTATCGAAACCCGATGTTGAGCATATTGACGGACTTATGCCTGCAATTTCTGTAGATCAAAAAACAGTTAACAGGAACCCAAGGTCAACTGTTGGAACCATAAGCGAATTATATGATTATTTAAGATTACTTTTTGCAAGGTTTGGACAAAGATCAGAAGAATTCTCAAATATAAAAATATCGCGCAGCTTATTTTCATTCAATAGTCCCGAAGGAGCTTGCCCTCATTGCAAAGGATTAGGCGTAGAAGATCAAATTGATCCCAAATTATTGATTAAAGATGAAACCAAAACATTACGCGAAGGTGCTTTAAAAATTACTACACCATCAGGTTACACTATATACTCACAAGTAACAATTGATGTATTAAATCAGGTTTGCCAATCAGAGGGTTTTCATGTTGATATTCCATGGAAAGATTTAACTCCAGAACAAAAAAATATTATACTAAATGGAAGTAATAAAATAAAAATCCCATATGGTAAGCACACGCTTGAATCGAGAATGAAATGGAGTGGAATTACTGCTAAACCAAGAGAAGAAGGATATTATAAAGGAATTATTTCCGTAATGGAAAATATTCTTAGGGTTGATCGTAATCCGAATATTCTTCGATTCGCTAAGACTGTTAAATGTAGTCATTGCAATGGTAAAAGGTTGAATAATAAGGCTCAGTCAATAACAATATCCGAAAAAAATATTGTTGATTATTCTGAATTATCCATTATTCAACTTAAAGATACTTTTAAGAAATTAAAGGAAGATCAAGATTCTGTTTCTAAACCAATTATTGAAAAGATCGTTGATAGGTGCAATATTCTGGAGAATCTTGGACTTGGATATTTGAACCTAATGAGAGAATCAACAACACTTTCCGGAGGAGAAGCACAAAGAATCAGGTTAGCAACACAAGTAGGTAATGGATTAAGGGGGATACTTTATATTTTAGATGAACCTTCCATTGGGCTGCATCCCAGAGATAATAAGAGAATGATTAGTATTATGCAGGAACTAAGAAATCAAGGGAATACGGTATTAGTTGTTGAGCATGATAAGGAAACAATGTTAAGTTCAGATAAAATAGTTGATATCGGGCCTTTAGCGGGAAAAAACGGAGGAAAAATTCTTTTAAATGAGAATACTTCTGAAATATCTAATCTTAATTATAAAGAGAGTGAAACAGTTAAACATTTATTAAAAGAATCTGCTCCACCAAATTCTAAAAGAAATATTGGAGATAAATGGCTTTATATCAAAGGAGCTAAATTACATAACTTAAAAAACATTAATCCTAAATTTCGTTTACATGCGTTAAATGTTGTAACCGGGGTTTCTGGTGCGGGAAAATCAACTTTAGTATTTGATGTTCTTAGTAAGTATTTCGAAAATAAATCAGATCAACTAATTGTTGATGATATCATTACGGATTCCAACATTCATAAAATAATTGAAATTAATCAAACTCCAATTGGTAAAACACCAAGAAGTAATGCAGCTACCTATACCAAGTTATTCGATCAGATAAGAAAGCTATTTGCTAACGTTCCCGAAGCGAAAGAAAGAAAATGGAATCAAAGTCACTTTTCATTCAATACAAAAGGCGGAAGGTGTGAAGCTTGCGAAGGAGCTGGAGTTACGCAAACAGGTATGCATTTTTTAGCTAATGTTGAAACAGTGTGTGAAACTTGTGAGGGGAAAAGATATAATGAGGAAACACTTAACGTACAGTATAAGGGTAAAAATATTTCTGAAATTTTAGAAATGGAGATTTCGGATGCTTGCGACTTTTTTAAAGATCATCCTAAGATTTTTCATTACCTGGATATTATGAGAAATCTGGGGCTGGGATATTTATCATTAGGTCAGTCAGCTACTACCCTTTCCGGTGGCGAAGCTCAAAGATTAAAACTAGCTGCAGAACTTGTAAAACCAACAAAAGATCATACCTTATATCTTTTTGATGAACCAACCACCGGTCTTCATTTGTACGATGTTTCTATTTTGATAGAAGCTTTACGAAATCTAATTAAAAAAGGTCATACTGTAATTGTAATTGAGCATGATTTTGGAATCATCCGAAATGCCGATTTTATTGTTGATCTGGGTCCGGAAGGAGGAGAAGAAGGAGGAAAGGTAGTTTTTTCTGGCTGTTATTTAGATCTTATCAACCATTCGGATTCTTATACAGCTCAAGCCCTAAATAAACAACTTACAAGTAATCCAAGTAATCCTAAAATCGATATAAATAAAATAATCAATGCTCCAATCAATTTAAAAGGAATTAATACGCATAATTTGAAAAATCTTGATATTGAAATTCCAAGAAATAAATTAACAGTTTTAACCGGAGTTAGTGGGAGTGGAAAATCATCACTTGCCTTTGATACATTATTTGCAGAAGGACAACATAGGTTTACTGAAAGTTTTTCAACTTATACAAGAAGTTTAATTCAACAAAAATCAAAACCAGATCTTGTGGAAAGCAATGGATTAACACCGACCATTGCCATTGATAATAAATCTGTTTCAAAAAGTCCTCGAGGAACAGTTGGAACCATTTCCGGTTTATACGATTTATACAGGCTTTTATTTTCAAGAATTTCAAAATACGAAAACGGGCATCTTTGTAATGTCTTATCAAACCACTTTTCTTTCAATCACCAGGCTGGTGCTTGTCCGGAATGTGATGGTCTGGGATATCAACTTACTTGTGACCCCGAAAAGCTAATAACTAATCCGGAATTATCAATTATTGCAGAAGCAATGAAAGGTACCAAAACTGGTAAATTTTATGGAGATATTCATGGTCAATATGTTGCTACTTTAAAAGAGGTTGGAAGAAAACTAAATATTGATTTTTCCGTTGCCTGGAATGATTTGAATGAGAAAGCCAAAGAAATAATACTATTGGGTACAGGTGAAACAAAATATGAAGTTAAATGGAACTTTAAAAGAAAAAATAGAGAAGGATCACACGAGTTTAAAGGTAAATGGCCGGGATTAATACATTACGTTGATGATGAATACATCAGAAAACATGATAAACAAGGTGGAGATAAAATCACATCTTTAATGAAACAAATTAAATGTAAACACTGCAAAGGAACAAGATTAAATAATGAAGCATTAAAATATAAAATTGATGATAAAAATATCGCAGAGCTATCCAACCTGGAGATAATTAAGGCAATCAATTATTTTAAAACATTAAAGAGCAAACTTTCTAAAAAAGAATTTCAAATAGCTGATCAAATTATTCTTGCTTGTTTATACAAGTTAAATGCACTTAACAAAATCGGATTAGGTTATTTAAGCACAAGCAGGTCAACATTAACGCTTTCCGGTGGTGAAGGAAGGCGTTTAAGATTAGTCTCACAACTTGGAGGAGAATTGGTTGGAATAACATACGTTTTAGATGAACCGACTATTGGATTGCATTCAAGCGACACTAAAAATCTTATCGATATAATAAAACAGCTTTCAGCGAAAAATACAGTTGTGGTAGTTGAACATGACGAAGAAATAATTAGATCCGCGGATCATATTATAGAATTAGGTCCGGGCGCAGGAAACGAAGGTGGTAAGATTATCGCCAAAGGCGATATTAAAAAATTTATCCAAAATAATAATTCTCTTACATCAAGGTATTTACAAAAAAAATTCAAATTAGATATTAGTAAATCAAAAATAGATTTGAATTTTGGGATCAATATTAAATCTGCATTTGCAAATAATTTAAAGAACATTAGTATTCAGTTACCAATCAATGGAATTATAGTTTTCTCCGGTGTTTCGGGAAGTGGAAAATCCAGTTTATTATTTAATGTAATTGCAGAATCAGCTAAGCTAAAAAAGCCTGTTAATTGTGAAGAAGTTAACGGATTAGATCAGTTTAGCTCGATCATTAAAATGGACCAAACACCAATTGGTAAAAATCCGCTAAGTACACCATTAACTTTTCTGGATTTATATGATACTATTCGAGATCTATTTGCCAATACCGAATTAGCATCAAAAAATAAATATAAGAAATCTTTTTTCTCTTATAATGTTAAAGGAGGCAGATGTGAGGCCTGCAAGGGCCAAGGACAAATTAAAGTATCCATGGATTTTCTTTCAGATGTTTGGGTAACATGTAATGATTGTAACGGAACTCGTTTTAAGAATGATATTCTGGAAATTAAATGGAACAAGCATTCTATTTATGAAGTATTGGAATTAAAGATCAATCAGGCTTTACAAATTTTTGAATCAATTGAAAAATTAAGATTCGCTTTTAACTTACTTTGCAATTTAGGATTAGGGCATTTGAAACTTGGACAGGCAGCAAATACTTTGTCAGGTGGTGAGTCCCAGAGAATAAAACTGGCTAAAGAATTACTTAAGCAGTCGAAAGAAAAATGCCTTTATTTATTAGATGAACCTACTACCGGCTTACACTTTTATGATATCGAAAAACTTTTGAAAGTAATATTTCACTTGCGGGATCAAGGTCATGCATTGTATATAATAGAGCACCATCCATGGTTAACTGAAGTTGCTGATTACGAAATTGAACTTGGTCCTGAAGGTGGTGATAAAGGTGGATATTTAATGAACTCTCAATAGTTATTTTCTAGCATAAAACACTTTGCCAACTTGCTTGATATGGTTAATTAAATCAGAATTATCAATGTGCTTATAGAGGGAAAGATCAAAAGTGTAAGGTAACAAAAGGTCATCTAATTCCCAATCAATCTTGTTTAAAATAGCTAGATTTAGTTCATCTCCTTTTACTGTTAGGTCAATATCTGAGCCATTTTTATAATTCCCCATTGCCCTAGAACCATATAAAATTACCTCTTGAACCTGGGGGTAATTTAAAAAGACTCCTTTTATTTGATTTATAACACTTATTTTTAAACCAAAAATATTTTCCATTTATAAAAGTGAATTCATTTTACTTTCAAAAGCAAGAAAAAGCTTATAATATAATTGAAAAACAGCATTTACTACTTCTTCTGCAGTATCTTGATTATAGGTATGTGAAGTTTTAACTCTGTCCTTATACATATTCATCCAACCTTCTCCATCTTCTATTAAATTTAATTGAAATGCCTTCCTTATTGAGTCTCGCGATCCAAAAATATTTGTTTGCCCTTTGAATTCCAAAAAGTCTTTCATAACAGTCTAACCAAGTTCATAAACATATTCAAAGGACTGAATCAGTCCTTGCATTTCTAACTCAGACAATTCTCTTTTAACGATAAACTTCTTGAGTTGTGCTAAGACTTTTTTATAATTGTTAAACCTTTGTTTCCAACGAATATCTTCTTCCAACGTAATTTAATTTGGTGATTTGATTTCTAAAAGTACAAAATAATTGGATTTTTTTAAAAGGAATTAAGTTTGTCCCTTCTCTTTGAAATATGTCCTGATAAGTACTTTTTTTAATTCTCGTTCCAGTATTTTATGAGTAATAATTTCCGGAACCGTTTCAAACCGTAAATTTGGATCATTTTTCGATAACTCTTTTTCACTGAGATCAATTTGATAAAGCAGAGACATCAACTTCTCCGAATCTGCACTTAACAAGTCTTCGATATAAACTCTTAGTTGATTAAAAAGTTCTTCGTATGCAAAATTCACGTTACCTGAAAAGTTCACTTCCATTCCAAACATTGCAAAGTCTTTTCTTACCTGCTCTGCTGTTAGCAAAACGAATTTTTCTTCTTTCTTCGATCTTTCTATTTCACTCTGACTAACGAGCTGACTCATTTGGTATAATAACTGAGTTTAAAATAGCCTCAAGCTGACGCAAGTAATCACGTTTATCGAATCGCGGAGCATAAACAAAGCCATCGATATTAATTACTTTATTTTGTTTTTCGTCTATAAAAGAAAAACTGATAAATGGACCTCCCATAAAATCATTTTCTACACGCCATAAATTTCTTAGTTCAATAACTTTTATATCATTAACCGATATTTCACGTCTGTAAGGAATTGTCTCTGATTCAACAGCCATATAAGATCCCTGCGTTGGTCCGGGAACATACCTTTTTGTAAACTGGTTTCGTTTCGCAAATAAATAATCAGTTGTAAGATCTACTTCCGGTTTATCATATGCATATACTAAAATACCTTGAACAACATCACCTCTGCCTCTACTTTCAATCCACACAAAATCCGTTGTATCCACATCTACTGTATAACCTTTAGGAATAGTTAAACGAATACCAAACTTCTTTTCCAATTGATTAGCAATTACCTTTTCTTCGTATTTTTTGTAGTTCTCAGCATATCGTTCCATTTCTTTTTTCATGATTCGATCAATTAATATATCACCCTTCTCAGCCACAACTGCTGCCAAACTGCTATCATCAGGAGCAATAACATTAACTATTAACTGTGGATCGGACCAACGATCTTCCTGTATTACCATTTTAGGTTCGGAAATATCTTTATCTACTCTAGCAAAAACTAAATTTCGGTGCGTTTTAAATATATTAGAAAAAGCATCATAAGGAATATGAACCAGATCAAACATTGGTTCTGGTTGAGGTAAAGCTGGGTAAGCTTTATTAAATTTGTTTTTAAACTCTTTTCCAACATTAGAACTCCAATGACCAGGAGCAATAACCAAAACTACTTCGCCAGACTTACCGGTAACATTTGGAAGTAACTTTTTCTGGTCTTTATCTTTACAAGACGCTAAAAAAACCAGTGCTACTAAAATTACAGGAATATATTTTCTCATTATAAAATAGATTTATTTATTAAGATAAATTTTAAGCTTTTTACCCGGTTTTAGATCATTTTCATCAACAATATTATTTTCTTCCTTTAATTCAGAAATCGATCTACAATTGAATTTTTCCGCTATGCTCCAAACCGTATCACCTTTCTGAACGGTATAATAAATATAACGATCAGTTGTATCCCTTTGTTGTTTAGGGCGAGTTCTTTCCTCTTCAATCTGACGTGCTAATTCCGGGCTTATCCAAACATCCAGTTTTTGTCCAACATTAAGATCATTCGTCGGTAAACTGTTCCATATTTTTATATCATCAATAGTACAGTTATATTTTATGGCTATTTTATGAAAATATTCTCCTTTAGCTACTTCATGAATCACTTTTATTTTACCATTGGTTTCTCCAGCTTCTGTTACATGCTCATAATCTTTTTCCGATACGGATTCATCATAAATAGCTTTTTCATTTCGAAGAAAAGTTCTGATTTTCTTTTCAGGTAAAATAAGTGTTGCTGGTTCTTTCATTTTAGGAATATAGTCCAGCTTGTATACGGGGTTTAGATATTGAAGTGTTTTTATCGGGACTTTGGTTACTTCTGATATCCTTTTAAAAGTAGCTGCTTTACTTAATTTAACCGTATCAACATCTAAATGAATAAATTTTGACTTTATTGGTTTAATGTTGTGATCTTCGTAGTGATTCATTACATAATTAACTGCTATAAAAGCAGGAACATACCCATTAGTTTGTGCCGGCAGGTAATCATGAATTTCCCAAAAATCTGTTTTTCCTCCGGAGCGAGCGATTGCATTTCTAACAACTCCCGGACCACCATTGTATGCTGCTAATGCCAGTTGCCAATCATTATATATTCTGTATAAATATTGTAAATAACTGCATGCGGCTTCAGTAGATTTATAAGGATCGCGTCTTTCATCAACGTATGAATTAACCTCAAGATCAAACATTTTACTTGTGTTGATCTTAAATTGCCATAAACCAACAGCAGCAGAAGATGATACTGCTCGCGGATCTAAAGCTGATTCAACAATGGCCAAATATTTTAATTCTAATGGCAGTTGATACTTATCCAGAGCCTCCTCAAAAATAGGAAAATATAGCTCTGCTAAACCAATAATTTTTGCCAAATGCTCCCGACGTTCAATTGTATAAACATCGATATACCTTCTAACACGTTCATTATACTCCAATTCAATCGGAGTCATATTATTTAATTCTGCAATTTTGTATTCATAAACCAAATCGGGGTAAATAGGGATGGAATCTTTCTTTTCCTCGTCAACAGGATCTTCTTCATTTTCAAACTTATTACCCGTACCACTAGAATCTAAAGAAACTATTGTACTCAAAAAAAACGCAATTATTAAAAACCTCAATCTGCCCATAAACCAAAAGTAAAATAACGAATGTATGGTAAAAATAATATATATATCCTACTTATTCATTAAATAAAAAGAAAAAGCAAAATGTATTTATTAACAAGTGTTTTAACAAATAAAAAACCTGCTTAGTTTAGTTTAAGCAGGTTAATTTGATTAAATATAAATTTTCTAACTCTTCTCTGAATCCTTTGGTTCTTCATCATCCTTGGTTGCTTTCTTGAATTCCTTCATACCTTGACCAAGGCCTTTCATTAACTCTGGAATTTTTCTACCACCGAAAATTAATACAATTACCAGTACGATAATAACAATTTCCCAAGGACCGAACATTCCAAGAATAATAGTAGGTTTAAACATGACCTTTAATTTTTAATTATTTATACAAATGTAAGCTAAATTATTATTTATTAAAAAGCTTAAAAATATCATTTCCATTCGCATATAATAAGAGAGCCAATAAAATAACCATACCAGCAATCTGAGCATATTCCAAAAACTTATCGCTTGGTTTACGTCCTGTAACCATTTCATATAATAAGAACATTACATGTCCACCATCCAAGGCAGGAATAGGAAGCACATTCATAATAGCAAGTATAATAGATAGAAATGCTGTTAAATTCCAAAAAGCCTGCCAATCCCACGTTCCAGGAAAAATCTTACCAATTGTAATAAATCCGCCAAGTGATTTATATGCTTCCGTTTTCGGTGAAAAAATAAGCTTGAGCTGTTTTAAATAACTTTCAAATGTTTCAATTCCTTTATCAATTCCTGCAGGGATTGAAGCCATAAATGAATAGTCTATTTTCTCAAGCACAAATAATTCTTTTAAACTACCAACCGGTGCTACTCCAATTAATCCCGTTTCCGGAACTAAAACGGAATAACTAACGGTATCTTCTCCTCTTAAAGCAGTTATTAGCACTTCGGAGTTTTTATAATGAGATAAGGTATCTTTAAACTCATCAAAGAAATTTACGGTTTTATTGTTAATTGCTATAAGTTTATCATTAAATTCAAATCCTGCTTCTTTTGCTGGTGAATCTTTCGCAAATCCTCCAATAAAAAATGGAATTCTTACATCTATAAAACCTGTTGTTTTTAAAAGCTCCGGTATTAAAGTTTCAGGAACCGGAATCTCCACTTGTTCGCCACTCCTCTCTATTTGTATTGTTTTTACTCCTTCCAAAACAATATCAGGTACAATGGAATAGAAATTATCAATTTCCTGCCCATCTAAGGAAACTACTTTATCTCCACTCCTAAGGCCAATATCATAAGCCAGGGAATCTACCATAATACCATGCTCAACATTTTTATTAGGCAGGTATTGCTCACCCCAGACATATAATATGCCAGAATATATAACCAGCGCTGTAACAAAATTTACTAATACACCTCCCAGCATAATCAATAATCGTTGCCATGATTTTTTAGAACGAAATTCGTGCGGTTGCGGTGGCTTTTTCATTTGTTCCTTATCCATAGATTCGTCTATCATTCCCGATATTTTTACATATCCTCCTAAGGGTAACCATCCCATACCATATTCCGTTTCACCTTTTTTTACTTTAAATAATGAAAACCAAGGATTAAAAAAGAGATAGAATTTTTCTACCCTGGTTTTAAATATTTTAGCAAACATAAAATGTCCAAATTCGTGTAAAATAACTAATATGGATATGCTAAGTAAAAATTGTCCTGTTTTAACTAATACTTCCATCTAAATCTTCTTTTACTTCTTTATTAATGTTTTTGAAAATTCTCTTGTCTCTTTATCTGTATTTATTAAATCATCCAGTTCAGGATGTTTTATATAATTAATTTTTTGCATACTTTGTTCAATGATCTGTGTCATTTCACAAAATCCAATTTTATCATTTAAAAATGCTTCAACAGCAATTTCGTTAGCAGCATTCAAAATACAAGGCATATTACCACATTTACCCATTGCTTCAAAAGCTAATGCTAAATTTCTAAAATTCGTTAAGTCCGGTTTTTCGAAATTCAACTCCGGATAATCCCAGAAGCTAAATCTTGGAAATTCAGTTTTAACTCTGTTTGGGAATCCTAATGCATATAAAATAGGAAGTTTCATATCCGGTAATCCCATTTGTGCTTTGATAGATCCATCTTCGAACTGAACTGCTGAATGAATTATCGATTGCGGGTGAACTACAACTTCGATTTGGGTAGGATTTAAACCAAACAACCATCTTGCCTCGATAGCTTCCAGACCCTTATTCATCATGGTAGCGGAATCAATTGTTATCTTAGCACCCATATCCCAATTTGGATGCTTTAACGCATTTTCTTTAGTTGCAGTTTTGAGGAATTCCAGATCCTTTCCCCTGAATGGCCCACCTGATGCTGTTAAATATATCTTTTCAATTGCATTTTGACCTTCTCCAACAAGGCACTGAAAGATTGCCGAATGTTCGGAATCAACCGGATAAATACTTACTTTATGATGAAATGCCAGTTTCTGAATAATTTCTCCCGCTACTACTAAAGTTTCTTTATTTGCTAATGCAATGGTTTTGCCTGATTTAATAGCTTTTATGGTTGGCAGTAATCCGGAATATCCTACCATCGCAGTTAAAACCACATCAATGGTATCCATTTCAACAATTTGTGCAATAGCATCATTCCCGGCATATACCTTAACAGGTAAATCTTCAAGCTGATCTAGCAATTCGTTGTATCTTGATTCATTTGCAATAACAACTGTATTGGGTTTAAACTCTCTGGCCTGATTTGATAGTAATTCAATATTATTATAGGTGGTTAATACTTCCACCTCAAAATGATCAGGATTCTCTCTTATTACTTCTAATGCTTGTGTTCCGATCGAACCGGTAGATCCTAATATTGCAACTCTTTTTTTCATTTAAAACTATTACTCTCCTTCTCCAAATTTAATTAGAATGCTACATAATCTTCCGGATCTATGGGAGTTCCATTGTGCCATAATTCAAAATGAAGGTGCGGACCGCTGGTTAATTCACCTGAGTTTCCAATAATTGCAATTGCATCGCCAGCCTTAACATGGTTTCCAACTTTTTTAAGTAATTCTGAATTATGCTTGTATACTGAAATTAAATTATTATTGTGCTGTATTTGTATAACATATCCCGTCTCTAGAGTCCAGTTTGCAATGGTTATGGTTCCATCTAAAGTTGCACTCACTACCTTATTCGAAGCCGTAACGATATCGGTACCAAAATGATTTTCGTTAGGACTAAAAGAGTTTGTTACCAAACCTTTAACCGGAGGATAAAAATGAATGCTTGAAAAATCCGTTTTATTTGTTGTACCAGTTAAAATAGATAAATTAAATAATTCTTCTTCTTCTATTTGTTGTCGTAATAAAGAATCATGTTCCGATTTATCAAAACTGATTTCTTCGTAACGAATCGTTGTATCTTGTTCGCTTTCATAACTTAGAGGAGTACCTCCTCTAATTATAGTATTTATGCTTTCGAAATAACGATCACGGATCTCCAGTTCATGTTCCAGTGAGTCTAATTTATAAACATTAGAAATAATATTACGACGCATATTACCATCAGGATAACCGGGGATAAATTCTCGTAATGGAGTAAAGGCAATTAAAACTATAATGCCTATTGTAAAAAGTAATATACTAGTTCCTAAAATAGAAAACACATTTAATCTTGATAAACGTAAAAACCATACCTCCTCGAATGTATCATCATTATATATACTAAGGCGGTATTTATGTTTTAATTTATTTACTATGCGCTTCTTTTTTTCTTTAATCATCAATCATTTAATTTGATTACAAAGATAAAAGATTTAATAATCTAAATTGTTTATTTAAGCGTACTAAAATAGATTAAACAAACGAATTATACGAACTGTTTTTAATATTTATAATGCTATAATAACATTATTTAACAAATCCAAGTTAAATTGATAACTAAAATATTTATGGTAATGATAACTTATTATTAAGAATAATGAAAAAAAACTTTGTTTTCTATGTATCATTGGTTACATTTGCATCCGCAATTGAGAAATAAACGTACTTAAAATATATTGCGGGGTGGAGCAGTTGGTAGCTCGTTGGGCTCATAACCCAAAGGTCGTAGGTTCGAGTCCTACCCCCGCTACTAAAGAGCCTGAGAAATTTAATCTCAGGCTTTTTCTTTTATGATCTACTCTTCAACTGTTAGATAATTATATAAATTTCACATCTCAGTCGAAAAACTTACATAGATTCTTGACATTATCTAATTATTTTCTATTTTTAAACAATCAACACCTACCAGGACTATTGCGAATACGAAAGGGAGAGTAAAAAAGTATTGTAATGGTTCAGAACAAAAAATTGTTATTAACTCAATTCTTGATATCTTTTTTCAAGAGCTTGACTGTATGCAACATACGGTTTAAACCCAATTTTGTCATAAAATCTGTAATAAGCTTTTTGAGCATCAAATTACAATATAATTTAAAAAACTTGTATTTGTATACTATTATGGAAGCTAAACTTTATCTATTAACCGTGTTTATTATAACAACAGCTGAAAATCTGGAAAATCATTGTATTTAATAATTAAAAAGAACAATAATGAAAGATGAATCAACCGGAAAATTCTCAGTTCATTTAAGTTTTGAGGAAGTACGATTACCTCCGTTTGAAGATATTTTGATACTTGGTAAAAAATGCCCTCAAGGGAAAATTGGAGTATATAAGTCTTTTGAACTTCTGATTCCGAACGAATTCGAAACATTTGAAATTGAAGATGAGATTATTGAAGCTATTTTTGTAAATAAAAGGATTTTAAAAAAAATTGACAAAAATAAAATAATTACAATTTTACGTGAAAAGGTTTTCCCATATGTTTCTGCATCTGAGATTTTAAAAGTAGATTTTAAATTAAGAATTTTTTACGATTCTGTTAAAGGAGAATTTTGATGGTTTTAGAAAATTACGTATCCAATACTTATCCAACTGTTGGGCCATTTGAAGGAATTAATTCAGTTGAAGATTTGTTGTTAGAAAACCAATATTTGGTAGTTATCGAGAATAATAACTATCAGGGTATTTTAACAATATCTGACGTAATCAAACATCCACATAAAATTGTAATTGATTGTGTTACAAAAAAAGAAAGTATAAAAATAGATGATACGATAACTTCTGCACTTGAAAAATTTTATTCAAGTCAATCTTTTGTCCTGCCCGTAATGAATGGTGGTGATTTTATTGGAGTAATTAAAAAAGATCAAATTTTAATAGCGTTAGAAACAAAGGTTAATAAACTGTACGATGAATCATTGATATCCGAGAAAGCTAAAATAAATTTCTTAAATAATTTATCTCATGAAATCAGGACTCCTTTAAATGGGATACTTGGATTTTTAGACATTATTGCACAATTAGACACCGATGATTTTACGATTAAAAAAGAAAACTTCTCTAAATCCATAAGAAAATCTGCTGAACATTTTTTAATGATAATGAGCGACTTAGTAGAGTTGTCTTTTTTCCATGCAGGCGATGAATTAAACATAAGAAAAAGCAATGTAGACATAGTTGAAATTTTTACAGAATTGAAAGATTTTTTCAATGAATTATCATTGTTTCAAAACAGAAAGGCAACCGTCGTTTATTTAAATTCGGATTCCTCTTGTTTTATACATACAGACGGAAAGAAACTCAAACATATTTTATATCATTTAATCAATAATGCAATAAAATTCTCTGAAGATAATAAAGTAACTTTTGGGTTCGAGTTGAAACCTAAAGAGAAGAATATTAGCCTTTATGTAAAAAATAAAGATTCCAATATTGGTCAAAAAGATGTTCTAAAAATGTTTGATATTTTTGAAAAACAAAAAAATATAGGAAAAGAATTAAATTTTGGTTTAGGTATAGGGTTGCCATTAGTTAAAAACTTGACTGATTTATTAGGTGGTCGAATTAAAGTTGAAACAGAAAACAAAGAAATCTCTTTTTTTGTCAATATACCAATTGAACAGGAAATAGTCAGCATATAAGAATGAAATGGCTTAAGCTCATAAACCAAAGGTCATAGGCTCCGAAAACTAGAAATCACAGATTTCGTAAATTTTCGAGAGTTCTCATGTTTTTACGAAATCCAAAGAATTTCTAAAATACCGAACTCGAGTCCTGCTTTCACAGCCAGAAAGAGTTAAAAACATAGTAGCTGGTTTTGTATTTCGCATATAGTTAAAAACTAGTTAATAAGTTAGTTCCATTAAAATTGACAAAGGGGTATATACATTCATATCTTGTATAAACCAATAAAATCATTATCAATGGAAAATAATTTGTTTACAAAAGTTTATGATTTCTTTAATCATATGATTCATCCCTCCGACTTAAAACTCTCTAAAGACCTGAAAATTAAACGATGTCCTGTTACCAGACTGGATATTTCCATGCAACCAAAGCATACCAAATTTATGAGTGCCTCCGGAATAAAATGGTATTATAAAAATGAAAGGGAAATATACCATCAGTTTTTAGGGGTCAGGTTAACTGAGAGTTCAAGAAACAAAGATATTGATACCCAGTTTCAGTTAATTGCTCACTGCATTCGAAATGCGGAAAGTAATCCCCGGAATAATGCAAGAAAGGCCATACGAAAACTGCTAAATGAAAAAGATAGTTTATTTAACAACCTTCAACTTATTGATAAAAAAAAGCTTAGAGAAGCAGGTATAAATAATTAGATGTATTCAAATTTCGTGATCAATAATCTTACTAAACTACAATAAACAAAGTAGATTTAAGTTCGTCTTATAGATAAAAATTATTACTATTCCATGAGATATAAGATTACGAAATACTTACTTCTGTTTTTAATTGTATTTAGTCAAAATCTGCAAGCTCAAACCATTCATAAGAATTCAATAGACTTTCACTACTTAGAAAATTTGATAAAAATCGGGATCGATAGTTTACGTGCCGAAAAAAACCTTAGTCCACTGGTACATGATTCTATTCTGTACTTAGCTGCTCATGATCATGCAATATATTTATTAAAAACGGGAGCATTTAGCCATAATCAGCGAAACTCGATAAAACGAACACCTCATAAACGAGTTCTATTTTATAATGGCACACATAACATGACGGGTGAAAACATTGCCAAAATTTACATTTTCCGGCCATTGATAAATTATCAAAAAAAAACAATCAATATATCTGATTATAAATTAGCTGCAACTGAATTTGTTGAAGGTTGGAAACATTCCAGGGGTCATTATGAAAACATCATAACACCTGAGTTCAATTCTACAGGTTTGGCCGTTTCGTATAACAAAAAAACGGATGAGGTTTTTGCGGTTCAGGTTTTCGGCAGAAGTAACAAGATTAAGTTAAACTCTGAATTTAATAAATATTCAGGCTCATCAGATTTAGGTAATGAAATTCAATATAAACCTCATAAAAGACATGCTTATAATATTAAATATCCTGCCAAAGAAAAGGACATAGTTTTATATAATAGGATTAGAAAAAGAGCATTTGGCAATTCCCGGTATTACAGCAATAACAATAGATTATATTTAAGGCTTAGGAACTATAATGCAGCTGATTATTTTTTTAAAAACCGAAAAGACGGGCTTATAATGGAATATGTTCCGTTTTACCTATACAGCCAGAAAGATCTTTACCATAATTATCCGACGAGAAAAAACAACGAATGTATTTTTAATGGTTTTGTTTCAGAACCAACGTATAAAAAAGAGATTGTTGGAAATAAAAGAAAAGTAAAAAGAAAATCGAGGCCATTTACAGTTAACCTAGGTAAAATTCCTAATAACAATTCCGACTCATTAAACGAAATTAATGTACTAATATTAAAAAGGAACAGAATTGTTGATGTAATTTATTTTCAACATTCTTGTGGTGAGATGATAAACTATTTCCCCAACATTGATTATATTGATTTACCATTTAAAGTTCATGAAACTAATTATACTCCTGTACCCGAAAAGGACTCCTTCTTTTTAAAAGTTAACTTTGAACGTAATAAAACTGAAGTTGATTCTACAGTAATAAATGAGATTAAGAATTTCTTAAGCAGAAGAAGTTACAAGCCACTTTATGCGTATATTACTGCCTATGCCAGCGTTGAAGGGCCTTCAAGTATAAACACTGAATTATATAAGAAACGAGCTGAAAATATCTCCGAAATATTTAAGAATCACAGTTCGGAAAACTTTCCTGTTAAGATACTTACAAAAGAAAATTGGAGATTATTCAATAAACAGATTAAAAATACCGAGTACGATTTTCTTACTGAAAAAGACACATCATACATTAAAAAATTTCTTCAATTGGAACAGCCTTTGGCCGATTTGGATAAAAAACTTTATGCACAACGTTATTTAAGCGTTAAAATAGTCTCGGAAGAAATAATTACTAATGAAAATTTAAATAGTTATGCTATTAAAGAATATAACAAACTAACAGAACCTTATTTAAACTCTCAAAAAAGATACTACAACAAATTCATATCAGATCAAACCAAAGCCAAATTAGAACATATTCAACATTTTCTTTTTGAAAGATATCTAAATAACGAATTAGATTATTCCGTGATTGAATCACTGCCGGTAAACATTGACAGTAGAAAGCTACAAGACAAGAATCGATATAATCAATTGGAAATTAATTATTTATTATTCAAACTTAATCATACTAATTTAACCGAATTAGAAAAATATGAGATCTATAAAACACTCAACGGCTATAACAATATTGATCCAAACTATAAAATAAACAACTTTGTATGGCAATTAAATGATAGGCTACATAACAACGAAGTAATTGAAACAAAATTTCTGGAATCAATCAATAACCTGATTAAAAAAATTAAAACTCCAATTGACAGAAAGGTAATTGATGAGTTGGAACTATATTATCATATTAAAACCTTACAATTAGCCTATTACGAAAATCCATTTGATGATTTTGCAGATTTTAAAAATTCCTTACGGTTTATTTTTAATTATTATAATTCTATCGAAATAGATTCACAAACTGCCATAAGCGTCTCTAAATTTTTTGAATTGCTTAGATCATATTCTTATGCTACCGAAATCCTGGAACCTTTTATTAATAATGACATTAGTAATCCTGAAATTATAAAGCAATATATAAGATTATTATTTACTAATATTGAGGTTTCTAACAGTGAGAAGTATTATGAACTTTTATTTTGGGCACATAAAAAATTAAATAAATCAGATTGGTGCAGTTTATTTACGGATACATGCCGAATAAATTTTCAAATTCTTGATTATGCTCCTTTGTATCGTTTTTTTTACAATGAATGTATTGAATAAACCACCTCACTCAGAATATTTTCCTTATTTCACTTTCGTTAATATGATGTTGTTCGTAATTTTATCAGCCAAAATATAAATAAATGGCTGACTATAATAAATTGCTTGAGGAAATAGTTCAGGAAATAAAACCAATTATTGGCGAAGGTAAAGTAGCAGGTTATATTCCTGCACTTGCTAAAATAGATCCTCAGAAATTTGGAGTAACAATTTCAACAATAAACGGAAACACATTTTCGATTGGAGATGTAAATGAAAAATTTTCCGTTCAAAGTATTTCGAAAGTATTTACTTTAACGCTTGCTTTCTCAAAACTTGGTGAAGAAATTTGGTCGCGCGTAGGAAGAGAACCTTCCGGAAATGCATTTAATTCTTTAGTACAGTTAGAATATGAGCGGGGTATTCCTCGTAATCCTTTTATAAATGCCGGGGCAATTGTTATTACTGATATTTTAATTAGCTTATTAGATGATCCTTATGCCGAACTATTGGATTTTATCCGCTTATTAAGCGGCTCGGAAGATATTCGGTACGATGCAAAAGTTGCTCAATCGGAACGTGAAAACGGATTTACTAATGCTGCATTAGTAAATTTTCTTAAAAGTCATCATAATATAAAAAATGATGTTGAGAAAGTTTTGGATGTATATTTTCATCACTGTTCAATAACCATGACAACCAATGAATTATCCAAATCCTTTCTTTATTTAAGTAATCATGGATGCATTCCAAAATCCAAGCATAATATTTTAACAAAAAGTCAGGCTAAAAGAATAAATGCGCTAATGTTAACTTGTGGTACCTACGATGAGGCCGGTGATTTTGCTTATTTAGTAGGAATGCCCGGAAAAAGCGGTGTTGGTGGCGGAATTGCAGCTATCATTCCGAATGAATTAAGCATTGCTGTTTGGTGCCCGGCATTAAATAAAAAAGGTAACTCTTTGGCAGGAATGAAAGCCCTTGAGCTATTTACAACAAAAACCGGTATGTCCATATTTTGATTTATTGCGATGCAACAATTAATAGACTTCATAAGCGAATATATACAATTGGAAAAAGAAACAATCAATGCCTTAGAAAAAAGAATCCAATATGAATCTTTTAAAAAAAACGAACTGATATTAAAGCAAGGAAGCACAGCTAATAAGGTTTGGTTTATTACTAAAGGTCTTGTAAGAAAATTTTATTACCACGAGGGCAAAGAAGTTAACACCTGGATTCATGCCGAAAATGAAATGTGTACTTCTATGTATAGCTATTTCGAAAAAAAACCTTCTGAGGAAAATATCCAGGCAATTGAAAATACAGAACTAATTAGCCTTACCTATGAAAAAAGCCTTGAACTAAACTTTTATCCTGAATTTAGTGATTTCAGCAGAAAATTACTTACAAAACAATTTGCATGTATCGATGAATTTTCTAAAAAGTTTAGTTTAATGAATGCTTCAGAAAAATATCAGGCTTTATCGGAGACTGCTCCGGAAATAATAAAAAGAGCTAAATTAGGATATATTGCTTCAGTTATGGGTATTTCACAAGAAACCCTAAGCCGCATTAGATCTAAAAAATAAAATCACATCTATTTTTTTGACTTATGTCAATAGAACTATACAAACTGATCCTGAAATTTGTACCAAATTACAAAACCAAAGATCATGACAGTTTTAAAACCAATTATGCTTTTATCAGATATAGCAAAACGAGCTAACAAGGGAACTGCTTTAGATGTTGACTATTTTATGTCCTATTTAACTAATGAATCGTCAACGCAGATATTAAAAATGGTTGACTTCGCTATAAGTCAAATAATGTCCAAAGAAGGTGCAGAAAGAATTAAGTACTATTTATTTAATGGAACAAATATTCAAAGAAATTATGCAGCACTTTACTTTAAAAGACATAAAAAAGAAGATGTATTATTGGAAGCAATCTTAATGCAAAGAATTGATGAAAAGCAAGTTTTCTCAGTGTAATTAAAGAGATCGTTTAATTGAACGTAGTTTTGCTTTTTATACAAGAATTTTAACCGATTCCTTACATATTTGATTATTTCATCAAAAGATACTAACTTAATAAGGTCAAAAAACGTTACAAAAGTTGACTAAATCAAAGTTAGCCATAAATGTGCAGGAACGTATTACTTATTTTGATCTTTACATTGTGCAGTAATGTACTTTTTTCTCAAGATTGGCATGAAATTTATTACCTTGAAGGGGAAGCTCAATATTTTATTGATGAAAGAAAATACGATAAGGCTATCGATATTTATCGTAGAATTATTCGAGAAGTTCCGGAAAATACCTATGCTAAATATAAAATCGGTCGTTTATATTTACAATCTGACTCAGAAAAGGAATTAGCTATAGAGTATCTCGAAGATGCATCGCAGAATATAGCGCTGGATTTCGATGAAGGATCGCTTCGGGAAATTCGAACTCCCGTAGATGTTTTTCTTTACTTGGGTGAAGCGTATCAAATAGCAAACAGAATTGACGAGGCAGTAGTGGTTTATAATAATTTTAAAGAATTGATTCAACCCGATAATGAACTATATCCTGTTGTACTTCATAGATTAAAAACTTGTGAAAATGCTAAAATTGCTCTTAAAGATCCTTTGAGGGTTTCCAAAACCAATCTGGGAGCACCGGTTAACAACGATAACCCAAATTTTGGAGCCGTATTTTCCGGTGATGGAAATACGGTCATTTTTACTTCATACACGCGGAATTATATCGATAATTATTATGCTGTAAAAGAAAATGGGATATGGGGTAATCCAAAACGTATAAGTGAAAAATTAAGTAACAAATATTATCTTAGAACTGCAGGCCTTTCATATGATGGTACAGAATTATATCTGGCCACAGATGATCCTGAAAAAAACGATTTATTCGTTTGTTATAAAGAAGGGAAAAATTGGATTGAAGCAGAAAAACTTCCAAAAACTATAAATGGTAAAAAGAGTAATGAAACTCATGCGTCCGTGACAAAAGATGGAAATACATTGTACTTTACAAGTGATAGAGAAGGAGGACAAGGAGGATTTGACATTTATAAATCAACTAAAGATACCAAAGGTAAATGGGGTGAACCGGAAAATTTAGGACCAAGCATAAATACACCTTTTGATGAAGCAACTCCATTTATCACAATGGATGACAGATACCTATTTTTTAGCTCACAGGGCCATGGAAGTATTGGTGGTTTTGATATCTTTTATATTGATCTAACAACTGCTTCAACAGCTACAAATTTGGGTTATCCTGCAAACACAACAGGAGACGATCTGTTTTTTGTACCAAATAATTCTTTAACATCAGGCTATATATCAACTTATGATAGTACATCAATAGGCGAAAGCGATATTTATTTTGTATCAATTCTGCAAAAAATAAATCTTGCAGGAAACATTAATACGGTTGATGGCGATCAGATAACAGATTCTAATGTTGAAATCTCGGTTATTGAGACTAATACAAACAACATTGTGAAAACCCTTAATACAAACAAGAGTAAATTTGAAATTGATCTTAATCCCGGAGATTACAACGTTATAATTAACAAGGAAAATTATGAAGCATTTACTGACCAGGTTAGTATCCCTGAAAACTATAATCAGAGCATATACACTTTTAATGCTACCTTAAACCCTATTGAGGTTGAACAAGAAGAATTAGTAGCTGAGGTTATTGAAGAATCAGTTCCAGAACTGGAAAAAGAGGAGCAAGCGATAAGAGAAACAGTAAAAGAACAGGAAGAAATTATGTTAGAAGAGACTAAAGTTGAGGAAACGATTCCGGAACCTGTTAATGAAGAAAAAGAGGAAGAAAAGTTACCTAAAAAGGAAATAGCTAAATATGTTCCAAAAACTTCCCCAAATAAAACAGGAAAGAAAACTTATTCGGTTCAGTTAATGGCACTAAAAAATCCTGTTAAAGTAAACTACTTTAAAGATGTTAGCAACGTGGTTTTAACAAAATATTCTGATGGTTTCTACAGATATACCGTGGGAAATACCGATTCTTATTCCGAAGCTCAAAAAATAAAAGATGAAATTAACAAACTTGGCTATAAAGATGCCTTTATCCGCATAAATGATGAACAAAGATCAACTTTTACTATTCAGATAATGGCCTTAATAATTCCGGTTAAACCTGATTTTTTTACGGATTTATCTTCTGTAGTTGTTACCAAGGGTGCTGATGATTATTTTAGATATACAATAGGTGACTTCGACTCGTATGAAGAAGCCAAACAAGAACTTTCCAGCATAAAACTATTAGGTTATAACCAGGCATTTGTTAAAAAAACAAATAACTAAAAAAGAGCTTGAAAAAGAAATCAGAGGATATATTCATTTTTACAATTACGATAGAATTAAACTTAATTTAATGGAATGAGCCCGATGCAATATCTGGCTCATTATTATATAAAAATTAATAGTTAACTTTGTCTAACTTTTGGGGTGCAGTCTATCATGTAGCTCTTTTTCTATTCGTATCTAAGTGATTGTGCTGGGTTTTGCAATGCCGCTGAATATACTCTCCAAACTATTGTAATAATCGAAGTAAGTATAATAATTGCTAATGGCACTGTAAAACTTATTGAATTTGGACTCATATGCACTGAGAAAACACTTTCCATTAGCATTATTGACATATAATATCCTGCAGTACAACCTAGTACCGATGCTATAATTATTAGTATAGTAAAAGGACGTGTAATGATCAACATAATCTTTGGAATTGATGCTCCATGAACTTTCCGAATACCGACCTCTTTTGTTCGGTTGATAACACTTAAACTTACCAAGGTATATAATCCTAATGCTGACAACAATAAAGCACAGATTGCCAAAAATATAAACATAATTTTTATGTTCTTATTAACCTCTTTAGATTCCTCCAACAACTCCTCTTGATATTCTCCCTCATACGGGTAATTAGGAACAAGTTCTGACCATTCCTTTTTCAGAAATTCATTTACTTCTGATAAATTTTCTGCAGAAGTACGAATAACAATTCTTCCATAATTTTCCTCAGGAGCAGCTCTATAAATTAATGGTTCAATAGGTGCCCATGAGCCATACAAATAAACATTTTTTGATACCCCTGTAATTTGTAAAGGTAATGTATCATTAACGTAAACTGTCTTACCGATTGGATCATCAAAACCAAAATCCTTTACAAATTTCTCATTTACAATTACATTATTATCTGCAATATCACCAGCAAGATTTTCTTTATTAAAACCTCTGCCTTCCACAATTTTTACCTTCATAGTATTCAAATAATCAAAACCTACGTGCATCATGTTGGTTTCAATTTGCTGATCTAGATATTTTATAGATCTGTTATAGTTTCCATATCCAATATGATAACTTGTTCCTGCGTACATCTCAATTTTTGGATTCTCTTTAACAACTGATTCAAATGGTTTATAATCATTATTGTTATGCATACTAAGAACAATCAGATTGTCTTTTTCATAACCAAGATCCATATTTTCCTGGAAAACTGCATTTTGAGCAAACATCACTCCCATAACTAATGCAGTAACAGAAGTAAAATACTGAAATCCTAATAAAAACCTTGATAAAATATTTTTACTTTTCAGCTTTAAACTAGCCCTGAAAATTTTTACCGGATTAAACCTGCTTATGTAAAAAGCCGGATAAGCCCCTGCTAATAAAGAAGTAAATATCCAAAGTATTAAAACAAAAGATATTAGAGTCGGATCATTTCTAAAACTATAGTCCAGTTCCATGTATTCCCACATTGCTGAATACTCAGGAACCAGAAATCCCGCAATAAAAATTCCAAGAATTATAGCTATAAAACTTATTACTAAATTCTCGCTTATAAATTGCAGAATTATGTGTTTTCTTAAACCTCCAAATACTTTTCTTAATCCAATTTCTTTTAAACGCTTACCTGCAAACGAAATAGCAGAATTCATAAAATTGAAGGCTGCAATTATTAAAATCATGATAGCCATAATTGGAGGCACCGAAACTGCCGCCGGGTGAAAACTTGTCCATAACCAGGTTGCCCAAACATCCATATCGTTAACAGCTACCTTCAAAGGCTTAGTAAAAAAACTGGTTATTTCCCAATCCTCCCGTGCATCATTTTGAATAGGTATGTATTTTTTAAGTTGCTCGTTTATTGATGAAATATTTTCATGATCTCTCACTAATAAAAAAGTTGCTGCAACCCAACTATCCCATTTATCGGGCTCCAACTCCCACATATCCTCAAAATTCTCTAACTGAACCAATAACTCATGACGAAAACTACTGTTAAGCGGAAAGGTTTTATATATGGCCGCAACAATAAAAGTTATTTCCTCATTTTTATCATTTACAATTGAAATTACTTTGCCTATAGGATCCTCTTCCCCAAAAAATACTTCAGCAATGTTATCACTTATCAGAACATTTCCTTTTTCCTTTAAAGCATCTTTATTTCCCCTGACGATTTCCAAATCGAAAACCTCACCAAAATTAGGATCAGCAAAACCAACTCTTTTGTTAAATATACGCTCTCCACGTTTTATTGGTGAATAAGAACTTCTATATCTTGTAATTTTTTCTACCCCAGTCAAATCCTGTTCTAATAAAGGACCGAGCTTATGTGGTGTTATACCATATTCTTGATGACGCCCCTGGATCTCCCTGGTAATATTAATTTTATAAATATCCTCAAAGTTAGCGTGTTTTCTATCCCAGTCGTAATCGTATTTACTGTTTAGATAGGCCGTAATACACAGGGCCAAAGCCACTGCTAACCCTAAAATATTTGTACCAACAAACAATAGATTCTTCCATAAATACCGAAGAGAAATGATTAAAAAATTCCTGAACATAACTTTCCTGTTTTAGTAGTATTAATCAAAATTAGATTAATCAAGAATCAAGGTCAAGACAAGTTAAATTAAATTAAATATATATGCAATGCACTGAAACTACAAAAAACTGTCTTGAATTGATTTCTAATTATCATAAAAGACGTTATAATCTATTTTTCGTTGCACAAAAAAAGAGCCATTCTCAAAAGAATGGCTCCATAAAATAAAATTATTAATAATTATAGTGTTTTCTTAACCTCTACTTCTTCGTAACCCTCAACTATATCTCCAACTTTAACATCATTAAAGTTTTCAATATTTAATCCACATTCATATCCGGATGCAACTTCTTTAACGTCATCTTTAAATCGCTTAAGTGAACCTAGTACTCCTGTATAAATTACAATACCTTCTCGAATTAAACGAACTTTTGTATTTCTGTTTATCTTACCTTCTTTCACCATACAACCCGCAATGGTACCGACTTTCTTAATTTTAAACGTTTCTCTAACCTCTACGGTTGCAACAATTTCTTCTTTAATATCCGGTGATAACATACCTTCCATTGCATCCCTAACTTCATTGATAGCATCATAAATTACAGAATATAATCTAATATCAATTTCTTCTTTCTCAGCTAATTTACGAGCATTCATTGAAGGACGAACCTGGAATCCAATAATAATTGCATTTGATGTCGCAGCAAGTAGAACATCAGATTCTGAAATTTGACCAACACCTTTATGAATAATATTAACCTGAATTTCTTCAGTACTTAGTTTTATTAAAGAATCGGATAATGCCTCGATAGAACCATCCACATCACCTTTTACAATAATATTGATTTCCTGGAAATTACCAATTGCAATACGACGACCAATTTCATCCAAAGTAATATGCTTTTGAGTTCGCGTACTTTGCTCACGCTGTAATTGTTCCCGTTTATTTGCAATTTCACGTGCTTCCTTATCACTATCCATAACATTGAACTTGTCACCTGCTTGTGGTGCTCCGTTTAGTCCTAATATCTGAACAGGAGTTGCTGGTCCAACTTCTTCAATTCTCTTACCACGTTCGTTATACATTGCTTTAGCATGACCAAAAAAGCTTCCCGCTAAAACAACATCGCCAATTTTTAATGTCCCTGCCTCAACTAAAACGGTAGACATGTAACCACGTCCTTTATCTAATTCGGATTCAATTACAGTACCTAAAGCTTTTTTATCCGGGTTTGCTTTTAAATCAAGCAATTCTGCTTCCAGAAGAACTTTTTCCAATAATTGATCCATATTGGTTCCCTGTTTTGCAGATATATCTTGTGATTGATACTTTCCTCCCCATTCTTCAACAAGATAATTCATATTTGCCAGCTCTTCTTTTATTTTTTCAGGATTAGCTCCTGGCTTATCTATCTTGTTAATTGCAAATACAATTGGCACACCTGCTGCGCTCGCATGGTTAATCGCTTCAACAGTTTGAGGCATTACATTATCATCCGCAGACACCACAATAATTGCAATATCAGTAACTTGGGCACCACGAGCACGCATAGCTGTAAATGCTTCGTGACCCGGAGTATCAAGGAATGTTATTGTTTTTCCTGTTTCAAGTCCAACACTATAGGCTCCAATATGCTGTGTAATTCCTCCTGCCTCACCGGCAATCACATTAGCTTTACGAATATAGTCAAGCAATGAAGTTTTACCATGGTCAACATGACCCATAACAGTAACAATTGGAGGTCTTGAATGTAAGTCCTCTTCTTTATCTTCCTCTTCCTTAATTGCTTCTTGAACTTCTACACTAATAAATTCTACTTTATAATTAAACTCATCAGCAACCAAAGCCATGGTTTCAGCGTCAAGTCTTTGATTAATTGAAACCAACAATCCTAAGTTCATACAAACCGATATTACATCTGTTGCAGGCACTGCCATCATGGCGGCTAGTTCATTAACCGACACAAACTCTGTTACCTTTAGGATTTGCTTTTCTGCTTCTTGCTTTTCAAGCTCTTCCTGTTGTTTTTGACTTATCGCATCGCGCTTTTCGCGGCGATGTTTTGCTCCTTTTGATTTACCTTTTGTAGTTAAACGAGCTAACGTATCTTTAATTTGCTTTTGAACGTCCTCTTCACTAATCTCAGGACGTAATTGTTTCTTTTTCTTCTTTTTAGATCTAAATTGCTCTCGATCTTCTTGTTTTTTTTGTGGTTGTCCCTGCTTCTTTTGACCTTCCTCACCTGGTTTTACTTCTACCTTATCTTTGTGTATACGTTTTCTTTTTTTCTTTTTATTCTTTTGATCATCAGACGAAGAAGCTACAGGCTCTTTTTTCTTTTCTTTTGGTTTTTCTGGCAAATCAATTTTTCCAACAACTGTTGGCCCCGATAATTTTTCTACCGATGACTTATAAACTGAATCTGCCTGAGGTTTCTCCTGTTCAGGTTCTTTCTTTACTTCTTCTGCTTTTCTTTTCTTTTCTGCTTCTTGTTTTACTATTTCTTCTCTTTTCTTAGCCTCCTCAGCCTTTCTCTTCTTATCAGCTTCCTGTTTTGCAACTCGCTCTTCTTCCTCTCGCTGTTTTTTGCTTTTTTTATCTGGTCTTGTCTTTTGATTTAATGAATCTAAATCAATTTTTCCAACCACTTTAACAGGTTCTTGGCTTTCAGGTTCAGTTTCTTTTTCTTCTTTCTTTTCTATTTTCTGTGGAGCTTCAACTTTTTCTTCTACAACAGGTTCTTCTTTAATTTCAACAGGTTCTTTCTCTTCTTCAACTTCCTCTTCTATTTCCGGCTTAGGAGTAACTGGTTTAGTGGAACTACTAACATCCTTAATAATTATTTCTTCATCTTTTTCAAATGACTCTTCTTCTTCTTCAACTTTTTCTTCTACATCCTCTTTAATATCATTAATTGATATTGTCTCATTTTTAGTTCTAAGCTGATTCAAACTGAGTTTTTCAGATTCTTTTTTTAGGTCTACATCCGTACTATATTCCTCCACCAGTAGATTGTACAATTCTGGTGCAATTTTAGTATTAGGATTGGAATCTATATTAAAACCTTTCTTTTTAAGAAAATCAACAATCGTTGATATTCCAACATTAAATTCTCTCGCTGCCTTACTTAATCTTGTTGCTTTACCTGTTGTCATATTGTAATTCTAAACCAATTTTATATTTCCCAAAACTAAATTTCTGCTAATTTATAACTAAAGTAATGAATTATTCAAATTCTGATTTGAAAATCTGAATAATTTCATCAACTGTTTCTTCCTCTAAATCAGTTCTTTTAATTAAATCTTCCCGTGATAACTCAAGAACACTCTTAGCTGTATCACATCCTACAGCCTTTAGTGCATCTAAAACCCAACCTTCAATCTCATCTGCAAATTCATCTATATTAACATCTTCTTCGTCTTCTTCATCAGTTTCACGGTAAACATCAATTTCATATCCGGTAAGCTGACTTGCCAATTTAATGTTTAAACCTCCTTTACCAATTGCCAAAGATACTTCTTCCGGTAATAAATAAACATCTGCTCGTTTATCTTCTTCGTTAAGTTTTATAGAAATTATCTTAGCCGGGCTTAATGCTCTCTGAATAAATAATTGTGTATTGTTTGTATAGTTAATTACATCAATATTTTCATTTCTTAATTCTCGAACAATTCCATGAATTCTTGAACCTTTCATACCAACACATGCACCCACAGGATCAATTCTTTCATCGTAGGACTCAACAGCAACTTTGGCTCTTTCTCCCGGAATCCGAACAATATTCTTAATTGTAATTAATCCATCAAAGATTTCCGGAACCTCAAGTTCAAACAATCTTTCAAGGAAAACCGGGCTAATACGTGATAAAATAATTAACGGATTATTATTTCTCATTTCAACACGCACAACAACTGCACGAATTGTATCTCCTTTTCTGAAATAATCCGAAGGTATTTGTTCTGATTTTGGTAAAATCAATTCATTTCCCTCATCATCTAACGTAAGAATTTCTTTTTTCCACACCTGATAAACTTCACCTGTTACAATATCTCCAATCTTATCTTTATACTTATTGTAAATATTATTCTTTTCAAGATCAAGGATTCGGTTTGTTAGATTTTGCCTTAACGCTAAAATTGCCCTGCGCCCAAAATCAAGAAGTTTTACTTCATCTGTAACTTCTTCACCAATTTCATAATCTTCATCTATCTTTTTAGCTTCCTTTAAAGTAATCTGAAGGTTTGGATCTTCTAACTCTCCCTCTTCAACAACCTCACGGTTTCTCCAAATTTCAAAATCTCCCTTATCGATATTAATGATTATATCGAAGTTTTCATCAGTTCCAAATTTCTTAAGTAATAAACTACGGAAAACGTCTTCCAGAACTGTCATCATCGTTGCACGATCGATATTCTTAAGCTCCTTAAATTCAGAAAAGGTGTCGATCAAATTCAAATTTTCCATTCTACTTATATATTTTTAGCTTATTTAAACTTTATAATAACCTTTGTTGACTTTACCTGATCGTAAGCATAGTTATGTTTTTCAATCACATTTTGCTTTTTCTTCTTACCCTCAACTTTTACCATTTTAGATTCTTCAATTTCAAATTCATTTTCGGTAACATTTGAAAGTATTCCTTTTATCTTAATTCCTTCTGTTGTAATTATTTCAACATCTTTCCCAATATTCTTTTTATATTGCTCAATTACTCTAAAAGGCTCTGATAAACCAGCAGAAGAAACCTCTAACTCAAAATCTTCTGCATCTCGGTCCAGCTTACTTTCTACTAAACGACTAACCTCAACACAATCATCAATTGTAAATCCCTCCATACTATCAATTAAAATATTGATCTTATTCGACGAACTTACGTTTATATCAACTATAAAAGCTTCTTTTTCCTTTATAATGTCCGATATAATTTCTTGTATAGCTTCTTTCGTTATCATTGCTTTGAATTAAGATAATAATAAAGGGGACTATGTCCCCTTACACAAATCAAGCATAATTCAGCCGCAAAAGTATAAATAAACTTACAAATCTCAAAATTATTAATCTGAAAATTAGGGTTTTTTGAGTTATTTGAATCAATTATTTCTTAAATTGTGTTTTAGCATGATCATTTAAGCTAGTGATTTACCTAAAATCTTTTATTTTTGCTATTTACTAATACTTCCTGATGTGCAAGAAAATTGGCAAAATAAGAGAAAAATTGTAAATGATCCTGTTTATGGATTAATCAATATTCCTTCAGAGACTGTTTATGATATAATTGAGCATAAATATTTTCAAAGATTACGAAGAATAAAACAATTAGGTTTAACTGACTATGTATATCCGGGAGCTGAACACACCAGGTTTCAACATACTTTAGGAGCGGTTCATTTATTAACTCTTGCAATCAATGTTCTTAAATCTAAAAATATTGAGATTACAGAAGAGGAAGAGGAGGCGGTTTCGCTGGCAATTTTACTTCACGATATTGGACATGGTCCTTTTTCACATACATTGGAAAAAATTATCGTTGAAAAGTATAGCCATGAGGAACTTTCAATTCTTTTCATGGAATCTTTAAATGAAGAATTTAATGGCAAGTTAAGTTTAGCAATTAAAATTTTCAAAAATCAATATCACAAAAAATTCTTACATCAGTTAGTTTCAAGCCAACTTGATGTTGACAGGCTTGATTATTTGCGAAGGGATAGCTTTTATACCGGGGTTTCGGAAGGCATTGTAAGTTCAGACAGAATTATTAAAATGCTTAACGTAGTTAACGATCAATTGGTTGTTGAAGCAAAAGGAACTCATTCCATAGAAAAATTCCTTATAGCCCGTTGGTTAATGTATTGGCAGGTTTATTTACATAAAACCGTTGTGTCAGTTGAGCAATTGCTTATTAAAATAATGATGCGAGTAAAATCCCTGATTTCTAATGATGAAGAAGTTTTTCTAAATAAAAATCTAGCTCTACTTTTAAAAAATCCAGCTTTATCCAACATTGAAAATAAAGATTTACTCAATGCTTTTTCTTCTATTGACGATACCGACATTTTTAGTTCTTTAAAAGAATGGGTTCATTCATCAGATCATATATTATCTGCACTTGTTAACAAATTATTATATCGTAGGTTATTTAAAATAGAAATACAGGATTCTCCTTTTGATCAAAACAAAATTGATGATTTAAAGGATGAAGTATTTAAAAAAATGAATATCTCAAAAGATGATATTGATTATTTTGTTTTTACGAACAATATAAGTAAAAATGCATATAGTGCGTTTGATGATAAGATTCGGATTTTATACAAAAACGGTGAGCTTGTTGACATTACTGAAGCTTCAGACATGTTAAACATGTCAATATTATCAAAAACCGTTCGTAAATATTTTTTGTGTTATCCGAAAGAAATAGTTTCTAATTCAAATTCACAATCCTTATAGTAACTTTTTACTTGCTTAAAGTTTTTAGAATTATATAGGACATAATGAAAATATAGAATTTTGTATTGCTTTTTATTTTCGAAATTTTCCAACACTCCATTCATCCCTTTTATTAGCAAACTAAAATCGCGATCTTAATTTAGCTACTTGAATCATACTAATTATTAATATTAATACTATTTTTGTCGATATACATTTTAAACCTAATAAAAATGGAATTTACCGCGAAGGCTATTGCCGAATTTTTGCAAGGAGAAGTTGTTGGAGATCCTGAAGTCAAAGTAAATAATGTTGCTAAAATAGAAGAAGCCTCACCAGGAACTCTAGCTTTTCTTTCTAATCCAAAATACAATAAATATTTATATACTACGGAAGCTTCTATTGTTCTAATAAACTTAGACATGGAACTTGAAAAGGAAGTTTCTGCAACATTGATAAAAGTTGAAAATGCTTATGAAAGTTTTGCTAAACTTTTAGAACTTGCTGAGCAGGCCAGGCCAATTAAACAAGGCGTTTCTGAATTAGCCTTTATAGAAAAATCCGCCACAATAGGCGATGGTGCTTATATTGCCCCATTTGTTTATATAGGAGAGAATGTTGTTATTGAAGACAATGTTAAACTATTCCCACATGTTTTTATTGATGATAACGTTACCGTAAAAAAGAACTCTACATTAAATTCGGGAGTAAAAGTATATCATGAATGTAAAATTGGAGAAAACTGTATAATTCATGCAGGTGCTGTAATTGGATCAGATGGTTTTGGTTTTGCTCCTGACGAAAACAATGTATACAGAAAAATCCCTCAATTAGGAAATGTGATAATTGAAAATAATGTTGAAGTAGGATCCAATACTACTATTGATAGAGCAACAATGGGATCAACCATCGTTAAACAAGGTGTTAAATTAGATAACTTAAACCAAATAGGACACAATGTTCAAATTGGTGAAAATACAGTTATAGCAGCTCAGAGTGGTATCGCAGGAACAACAAAAATTGGTAAAAATTGTCAGTTTGGTGGGCAATCGGGTATAGCACCGCATATTCAGATTGCAGATGGTGTAAAAGTTACTCCTCAAGCCGGGATTCCAAACAGTATTAAAGAACCAGGAAGCATTGTAATGGGAACACCTGCTTTTAATATAAGAGAGTTCCAAAGATCATTTATTGTTTACAAACAACTACCCGATCTATTTAAAAGAGTCAAAGAACTAGAAAACGAAATTAGAAGACTTAAAGGGGAATAAAAACAATTTACCTTTACTTAAAATTATTATTCGAATTTCTTATAAGGTTATTTAATAAGTTTTTTTGTAACTTGCGGCGTTTTTTTTATACTTGAAATTATTTTAAAAATTATAATATGTCGCAAATGCAAAAAACACTTCGTGCTCCCGTATCAATTAAAGGGAAAGGATTACATACAGGATACGACGTTGCTGTAACATTCAAACCTGCTCCGGAAAATCACGGGTACAAATTTCAACGTGTTGATTTAGAAGGAAAACCTTTCATAAATGCAGATGCCGATAATGTTGTGGAAACATCAAGGGGAACAGTTCTGGAAGAGAATGGAGTACGCATTCATACGATAGAACACATGTTAGCTTCTCTTGTAGGATTTGAAGTTGACAATGTATTAATTGAAATGTCAGGCCCTGAAGCACCAATTCTTGATGGTAGCGCAATTAAATATGTTGAAGCTATAAAATCTGTTGGAATTCAGGAACAAAATGTAGAAAGAAATTTCTACGAAATAAAAGAAAGAACAGTATTTCGCGACGAAAAGAACAATGTTGAGTTAGTTGCATATCCTGATACAGAATTTTCTGTTGATGTAATGGTCGACTATAACTCAAAAGTTTTAGGACACCAATATGCTTCCTACCATCCAACACATGACTTCGAAAATGAAATAGCTCCTTCAAGAACTTTTGTGTTTTTTCATGAATTGGAGCAACTTTTAAAACATAATCTTATAAAAGGTGGAGATTTGCAGAATGCGATAGTTATTATGGAAAATGAGGTTTCGCAGGAAGAACTTGATCGAATGGCTGATTTATTCAACAAACCTCATGTAAAGGTAAAAGAAGGTATTCTTAACAATGTTGATTTAAGGTTTAGCAACGAACCTGCAAGACATAAATTACTTGATGTTTTAGGAGATTTAGCATTAATAGGTCAACCGATTAAAGGTAAGATCGTAGCATCAAGGCCTGGGCATTATGCAAATACGCAACTTGCAAAGGTTATAAAGGAAACAATTAGAAAAGAATTATCAAGAATAGCAATTCCAAAATATGATCCTAATAAAGAACCTGTTTACGATATTAATCAGATTAAGAATATGCTTCCTCACAGGTATCCATTCTTGTTGATAGATAAAATTATCGACTTGGATGATAAATCTGTAATTGGTATTAAGAATGTTACCATGAATGAAAATTTCTTTTTAGGACATTTCCCTCATGAACCAATTATGCCAGGAGTTCTGCAAATTGAAGCTATGGCTCAGGTAGGAGGTATTTTAGCTTTAAGTAAAGTTGACGATCCTGAAAATTACGGAACTTTATTCTTAAAAATTGATAAGGTAAGATTTAAAAGAAAGGTAGGGCCCGGTGATACAATTGTTTTTAGATTAGAATTATTGGCACCAATTCGTAGAGGTATAGTTAATATGTTCGGACAAGCATTTGTTGGTGACGAACTGGCAATGGAAGGTGAATTAATGGCTCAAATTTCTAAAATTAAATAATATAATTCCTATGATAAGCGAATTAGCATATATACATCCTGATGCAAAACTGGGAAATAATGTTAAAGTAGAAGCGTTTGCATGGATTGATAAAAATGTAGTAATTGGAGATTACACCTGGGTTGGCCCAAATGCAACAATTATGGAAGGGGCAAGAATAGGTAAGAGTTGCAAAATATTCCCAGGCGCAGTTGTATCGGCAATTCCACAAGATCTAAAATTTAATGGTGAGGAGACAACCGCTGAAATTGGAGATAATACTACATTACGCGAGTGCGTAACAGTAAACCGGGGAACAGCTTCAAAAGGAAAAACTGTAGTTGGAAATAATTGTCTTTTAATGGCCTATGTTCACATTGGACATGATAGTTTTTTAGGTAATAATATCATAATATCAAACAGTACGAATGTAGCAGGTGAAATTATTATTGATGATTTTGCTATAATAAGCGGAGATGTTCAAATTCATCAATTTGTTCATATTGGCGGTCATGTTATGATATCAGGTGGATCATTAGTGCGTAAAGATGTTCCTCCTTATATCACGGTCGCCCATGAACCTGTTTCTTATGTTGGAGTAAATTCAATTGGTTTACGCCGAAGAGGTTTCACTAATGAACAAATCACGTTAATACAAGATATTTATAGAGAGATTTTTGTTAAAGAACAAAATGTTACACAAGCTTTAAAATACATAGAATCTGAAATTGAGGTAACTCAGGAGCGGGATTATATACTCGATTTTGTGAAAAATTCAGAAAGGGGAATAGTAAGAGGATATAACGGGGTTTAATAGTTTACAGTCTCCAATAATTCAAAATCTTTTTCGTGACCATTTTTTTTTATTGTTTCCCAATATTTAAGGGAAATTTCTCCTGTTTTGCCGGTAAGTTTATTTTTAACTTTGAGTCTTGTTCTTTCTTTTACCTGAACTTCTTTCATATTAAACTCAAAAGGTATTTTAATCATTGACTGAAGATCATCTCCGATCTCCAGAACTGTTTCATCTCCCTCCTCATATGTCCACAAGATTTTCATATTAAAACCTGCCTGAAATTTCTGATCAAATCGTTTTAAAAGATCACAAATTTTTTTGGTAGAACAGCTATTTAAATATGAAAATTCTAAATCTATTTTTGTAAAACCTGCAGGATTTTCCAAATATTCATTAACCCATTCTTCAACAGGTTTAATAAAAAGCCTAATATTTTCTGGCATTAAACGCCCTTCAATTCTTACTAATCCTTCTTCCAAAAAAACATAAGGAGTATCTATTGATTGTTCTATTTCCAGGCTCATTTTACAAATATATTTTTACTTCTATTTTGTTTTATTACGTAATGTATTTATTTTGGTTACTTAAAAGCTAATGTTTTATAAACCACTGCCAGCCTGCATCTTACTTCTTTTTCTGTTAAGATATCTTTCTCTAAAATTGAGTGACTGCAAGTATTTCAACCCCCTTCTTAATAGATCAAATAATAGTGCTAAATAAAGTAAACCTGATAGTACCCAAAGTAAGATAAAATTATACCAAAGAGTGTCAACTTTTATATTGTTTATAATTTTTATTGGTGCATACAAATGGGCTCTACCAAAATTTGAAGTAGGTTCCATAAAAACCGGATCTTTTTTTTGCACTAACCTTTTTCTTGTTTGATATACTTTATTAATCTCATTTCTATTTAATACAATATCCGCAAGTTTTTTATTATAATACTTTTGTTTAAAATTTACAAATCCATCTTGCCCAAGCTCTGCAACCATTTGCTGATACTTCGCACTTTTACGATCATTGGCATCCCTCTCTTTTTCACTTAATAGGTTATCTAAACGAACTAAAGCCTGATAAGCCTGCTCCATTACATTCTCATTAAAGTTATTATAGTTTAACAAATGGTTATACTGAAATGAAAAACCTTCTTCAGTTAAGGATATTATATCTAATTCATTTCTAATTATTTTTAAATCTCTAACCAAGGCATTTGAATCTAAACCGCTATCCTTCCTCCTCATACAAAGATTAAGTTTATTTTGAAGTTCAGGTATCAAGAAAGAAGTTTTATAGTCAGCATTGCTTATGATTTTTTCATCTTCATAAAAGATCTTTTCGAACTCATTGTTCTTAAACTGTTCAACCATCATAGCTTCATACGCCCAACGTGTTGTCATTAGGTTACCAATAAAAGGCACATAAGTTTTATTTGTAAAACCTTTGTGCAGATCATCAAAATGAATCATTGCGCCACCGAGAAGTAATTTTGGTACCAGTATTAATGGTATAAGAATATATATAGCAATTACCGAATCTAATCCTGACGAAATATTTAGTCCGATAAGGTTACCCATGCAAGCTGCAGAAAAAAGAATTAACCAGAAAGGAATCAGCATTCCATGAATTTCCAGAATTGTATTACCTATTAAAGTGTATAGAAATGTTTGTATTGCTGAAATCGTAAATAATATTACAATCTTTGAATTTATATAACTAAACCAGCTAAGGTTTAGAAATGATTCTCTCTCAAGTATTTTCCGATCTTTTATTATCTCTTCTGCACTGACTGTCAGCCCCAGAAAAATTGCAACCACAACGGCCATAAATAAGAATACCGGTAAGTTTTTATTCTCACCAAAAACATAACCATTAGGTGTAATATATTTTGTAAAGTAACCTAATAAAAGAGCCAAAAGAGGAGCCTCTAGCAAATTAATTAATAAATACTGTTTATTTGTTAATTTCGATAAAATATTACGCATACTAAATACCTGAAACTGCCTAACGAAATTTGGTATCTTAAAATCTGAATCAGGTAATATCGTTTCAATTTGTTTTGGTTCGATTTTCTTTTCAATATTTTCTAAATATCTATAGTACCATGTTTCCGATTGAGTTTTTCGTTTACGAATCGTTTTACCATATTCGTTTATTTCTCGTTCCTCTATAATTTGAAGAATCTGATCCGGATTTATATTCCCACAACAAGCACATTCACTTTCTGCCGCATTAACCAGGGAAGTAACCGTTTTAAAATAAACAACGGCATCCACAGGATTTCCTTGATAAATTGGATAACCACCTTTATCTAAAATCCATAGTTTGTCGAATAATTTAAAGATATCCGATGACGGTTGATGGATATTAGCAATAACAAGTTTTCCTTTATGAGCTTGTTCTTTCAGAAGATTCATGATCGTCATCGAATCCATTGAAGATAAACCTGAAGTTGGTTCATCAACGAAAAGAAGCATTGGTTCGCGCATTAATTCAAGAGCTATATTTAATCTTTTTCGCTGACCTCCACTAATAATCTTTTTTAAAGGATTACCAACTTGTAGGTCCCTTGCATCGTAAAGGTCCGTATCAATCATCACAGAATTAACTTTCTCGACTAATTGCTGTTCTGTGAAATCACTAAAACAAAGCCGTGCATTGTAATATAAATTCTGAAATACAGTTAGTTCTTCAAACAACATATCATCTTGTGGAACATAACCAATTAGTCCGGTTAAACCTTCGCTATGCAAGTGCACTGAATGACCATTTATCTTTATTCTTCCTTTGGTAGGTTTTAATTTACCACACAACAAGTTTAGTAAAGTTGATTTACCAACGCCACTACCTCCCATGATAGCAATCATTTGACCTGATTGCTCGAAGAAATTGAATTTTTGAATCCCATTTTTACTATTACGAAAATAAAACTCCACATCTTTTCCTTCAAACGTTATTTGGGTTTCTTCAGAAGTTAAAATAAACTTTGAAGCTATATCATAATAATAAATTGATTCTATATTAGGACCTTTTATGATTGCTCCTTTGTTTAGAAAATAAGTTCTTCCATACCTTATCTTTTGTCCTTCAATATATAAATTGAGTTCACCAAAATACCTGAATATGAATGCTTGAATGGATTGAATATAAAAAACGACAATTTTACCATATAGATTCTCGCGGAATAAATGCTTGTATGGTTCTTCTTCCTGGGATTTTTTCTTTTTCATCAACCAGGCTAGGTTATCTGACCATTCTCTTACCTGGTTATCTATTACTAATACTTTATCGTTATCAAGTTTGTCCGGATCACCTTCGAAAATGAAAGATCTAAAATTTGTAAATTCACTTTCCGATAAACTAAATGATTTTGCAACTGCTTTAAGGAACTCAAATTCTTGTTCTGTAATAAGGTGATCTTCATAAACGAACTCTAATAGCTCAAGAAACACGATAACACGTTCATCTCGTAAAAGTCCTTTTTTGATTTGACTACAAACATTTGCTATTTGAAAAGATATTAATGAAGCACTATCTTTTAAATCTTTTACATTTTCCTGCTCAAGCTCTCTTCTATAAAATTCGAGATAATTATCAAATAATCGCAAATACTCCTCAATAAGTTCGTTTTTGAGGTATCTTGCTAAATACGCTTCTACGATCTTTCTACCTTTGGCGGTAACTCCTTCCGGGTTCACATTTGCAACAATTGCAAATAAGTGAATTAATGCATTTAATATTGATTCGCTCATTAATTTCTATTTGGAACAAAATTTAAGAAATAATCTGAAAAATAAAAAAAGCTCATGCATTAAAACACATGAGCTGTTGATTATTTAAATAAATTATTTAAAGAATAATCTTTTCTCTTAGTGCATTTGTTTGTTCAATTATGCTATTTAACTGTGCTTCAGTGATACCTGTTTCATCTATACTATCAAATACTTCTTTGATAGGATTAAGGTCAGCTAATAATGTTTTAATTGACTCATGTTCTTTGTGTTCTTCCAACATTTTAACCAGTTTATCTAGCGAAGATTTTTGATGTAAAATAACTTTTACTAAATCAGGATTATGGTAAACTGTTTCAGAAATATTGCAAGAAATATACATAGCCTCGATCCATGTACCTGCCAATACAAGAAGCGATAAATCTTCTTTATTATTTCTTACCAGGTATTCATAAGTATCGTAAAAAGAGCCAGTAATTAAATCAACTAAAACATCTTTGTTATCAATATTTTCTTCAACCTCATCGATAAAACTTATTGAAAATGCTCCTGTAATTCCAAGTTCAACAACTAAGTTCTCAAGAGCTTCCATATAAGTCATGATTTCCTGCCTCATATTATAAGTACTTGCATAACTTAAATCTGCACTATAAACACCTAAATTAATTGCCTGGTCCTTATCAGTAAAATATTTATCTATACTCTCGGTTTTATTTGTAATACCTATGATATAACTGGCTTCTATATCGTTAATCATTTCAGTTATTTCAAAAGCCGTAGGTAATGGATATACTATCTCTCTCACATTTTCTTCGAATTCTTCTTTATCAATTTTTGACTCTGATAAAGATTCACTTGAAGTATCTTCTTTCTTACCTCCCGTACAGTTAGCAAGAGACATCAACAATACTACTGATAATAATACTATTACTGATTTTTTGATGAAAAATTTTAATGTTTTCATTGATCCTTATTTTTTAATTCTTTTTCTTTTATTTACTTTCCCGAAAAAAGTGGTTTATTTAACGCCTGAAATTTACAGTTTTTTTGTTTATTATCAATTCTAAAATCAGAATAATTTTCTATATCCAAAGCCCCAAAGCTCTATTCGTTTAGCAATATATCCAAAAATTAGGGTTGAAAAAAAAGTAAAAGACCCATAAACCACTGATACCATAGCCATCTCATAATTATTTAAAAGACTTTCTGCTATATAAATTCCCACAATACTGTTTTTTAATCCCACCTCAATACTTATCGTAAAGTTATTTTTTCCACCCAGCCTAAGGTATTTGGAAATTAAATAAACAATAAGCATTGAAACAAAATTTAATAGTAAGGCCCAAGGTGCAATGTATAAAAAATCGTTGAATCCATTTTCAGAACCATTATCATCGAAGAATATCATTACAAAAAATACAGAAAATAGAATTAATGGCAGAATAAATCTTAAAGGTTTCTGAGCCTTAATTGCAAATTGAAAAAAGTATTGTCTTATAAACATTCCAAAAAGGGTGGGTAAAATAATTGTAAGAAGAATATTTAATATTGTATTTAAAACATCTAAATGTATTGTTTTAGCTTCGCCTAAAAATATTTCTAATCCTAGTTTAACTACTAAGGGTAAACTAACAAGTATAATTAAACTATTTAATGCTGTTAATGAAATTGAAAGAGCAAGATTGCCTTTCAACATGTGAGTAATAACATTTGTAGCTGAACCTCCTGCACATGCTGTAATAAGAATAAATCCGACCTTGATATATGGGTTTAAATTTGTAAATCCAAATAAAAGAAAAGCAACAAGTGGGAGAATAAATACCTGGCTAATAATCCCAGTCAGAACTGGCTTTGGATAACGCAAGATATTTCTGAAATCTCCTCTCTCCAGAGATAATCCCATTCCCATCATAATAATTGAAAGGGATAGGGGTAACAGGTATGTTGAAAAAAAAGACTGCATTTCTACGAAATTAATTAAGAAACGCATAATTATAAAATTCTGTTATACCAATTTACAAAAAAAGAGAGGGATAAATATTTATCCCTCTCTTTTACTAATATTTATGGTTTTATTTTTTGTAATTTTTATCTTTAATTGTACAACCAATTGCTTTAGTAAAGTTTGGATCAGGTTTCTTTCCGTCAAGAACCGCCAAAACCGCGTCTGCTAAATAAGCTTTCTCAACAGCATTTGCATCTTTATAATTATCATCTATTGCTCCAATATAAGAAACAACAAAACCATTTTCTTTTTTACTCAATAAATAAACATGCGGTGTTCGCTTGGCTCCATAAATTTTGTATACCTCCTGAGTTTCATCTAATAAGTACGGGAACGTAAATCCTTTCTCCTTTGCCCTAATAATCATATTTTCATAAGAATCTTTAGGTTGAATCTCAGGATCATTTGGATTTACAGCTATTACCGGATATCCTTTTTTACTAAATTTTTTATCCAAATCAATTATTCTATCCTCATAGGCAATAGCGTAAGGACAATGATTACAAGTAAAAATTACAATTGCTCCTTTGGTTGCTTTATCAAATTCAAATAATGAAACCATTTTACCGTCTATATTTTTAAGTTTAAAATCTGCGGCCTTATCTCCTACTTTATATCCATCTTGCGCATTTAAACCTAAAATGGCAAACATTAAAAACAAACCGGTTGTTAAAATTTTTTTCATCGTTTTTTAGTTTAGTTAAACACTTATTTATAAGAATTTTTTTAATTCTGTTTCTAAATCTTCATATTCGAATTCCTGCTCAAAAAAAGCTCTTTTTGTATTATTATAAATTAATGTTGCCGGAATTGCACCAGACCAATCTTGATTTACCAAATTAATCCAGGAATTACTATCCGGATCATCAAGTATTATAATTTTTGATTTTATAGCATGTCTTTTTTTAAAATCAGATATTCTACCCTGAATGTTTTTACCAAAGTCAAGACTGACTAATATAATTTCAACATTCTTGTCAAGATATTCTTCATAAAGCTTATTAAACGCTGGCATTTCTTTTACACAAGGTCTGCACCATGTAGCCCAGAAATTAATTACATATACTTTATTATCCTTTTTTTCAAGTAATGGTTTGAATGAATCGAAACCTTCATAGACTTTAAAGTCTTGAGAATTAACATTAGTTATTCCTAACAATAAAAAGGAAAGTATTATTACTAATTTTAGCTTCATTTTTGCATGTTTTCAATGTATAACAGATTTATTATTAAATTGTTTTAAATTACTAATTATTGTTTAAACTTTCGGAAAAACAAATTAGTCTAATTGTTAAATTTTATACCCTAAAATATTACAACTATGTCAAAAAAAATCCTCGTTCATCCATGGTGTTATGTATTTTTCGCTTTTGCGTTTATTTTCTTTTCTTCTTCTGTATCTGCACAAAACTCAATTCCTACTCCGGAAAGTCATTTTGGTTTTGTTCCCGGTACCGATCGTATGCTTTTTAATTACGACCCCTTAATAGATTATTTAAAAAAGCTCGAAAATGTTTCTCCAAAAATCAGAACGGAAGAAATTGGAGTTTCTCCAATGGGAAAAACTATGTATGTAACTTTCATTTCTTCTGAAAAGAATATCAACAACCTGGAAAAGTTAAAAAAGATAAATAAAGAACTAGCATTAAACTATGATTTAAGCCCGGAAAAATATAGTGAATATGTTAAAGAAGGTAAGGTATTCTTTTTATTTACTCTTTCGATGCACTCAACCGAAGTTGGGCCAACGCAAGCATTACCAAACATAGCTTATAACCTGTTAACAGCTACTGACAAAAAAACGTTAGATATGCTGGATAATGTAGTTTATATGGTAGTGCCAAATCACAATCCTGATGGAATGGATATGGTGGTTAATCATTATAACAAATACAAAGGAACTAAACATGAAGGTTCTTCAATGCCGGGAGTTTATCATAAATATGTTGGTCATAATAACAATCGCGATTTTGTTGCATTAACTCAAAGCGACACCAGAGCTATTGCTAACTTATACAATAAAGATTGGTTCCCACAAGTTATGGTAGAAAAACATCAAATGGGTTCACGCGGCCCTCGGTATTTTATATCACCTCCGCATGATCCAATTGCTGAGAATATTGATGCAGGGTTATGGAATTGGATGAAAATATTTGGTTCAAATACAATAACTAAAATGACAGATGCAGGGTTAACCGGAATAGCACAAAATTATTTGTTTGATGATTATTGGCCAGGTGCTACCCAAACCTGTCTTTGGAAAAACGTTATTGGTATGCTCTCGGAAGGTGCCAGTGTAAAACATGCTACACCTATTTATATAGAACCAAACGAATTAAGTGTTATTGGTAAAGGTTTGGGAGAGTATAAAAAAAGTATAAACTTAGTTGAACCCTGGAAAGGCGGATGGTGGCGTTTAAGTGACCTTGTTGAATATGAAACGGTTTCTACAATGGCATATCTTGAAACTGCTTCTTTGCACAAAGAAGAAATTTTAAAATTTAGAAATGAAATTTGTAAAAGAGAAGTAAATAAAGGTTTAAATGAGCCTCCATATTTTTACATATTTCCAAAGGAACAACATGATCAAAGTGAATTAGTAAATTTAGTAAACCTTTTGGATGAGCACGGAGTAAATGTGTTTGAGCTTACCAAAGATTTAAAGATAAAAAATACGATTTTTAAAAAAGGCGATGTGATTGTTCCTTTAGCACAACCATTCAGAGCTTTTATCAAAGAAGTTCTTGAAAAACAAGTTTTCCCTGCCAGACATTATACTCCGGGCGGAGAAATGATAAAACCTTATGATATTACCTCATGGTCCCTACCCCTGCATAAAGGAGTTCATGTTTTTGAAATTAATGAAAATCCGGAAGTATTTCAGGGAAATTTTTCGGAAGTAAAATTACCATACAGTTTATATAAGCCTTCAAATAATGATTATAATTCGATTATCTTAAGTGCACAAAACAACAACAGTTATAAAGCTGCTTTTAAAGCCCTTAAAATAGGATTAAATGTTAGGCAATTGCAAGAACCTTATTTAGATTACCCTATTGGAAGCTTTGTAATCGATAAATCTAAAAATATAAATCAAGTTTTAGACGAAATCAATTTTACTCCAGCGTATGTTAACCAAAAAATAGATTTGAAAACACGTGAATTAAAATTACCAAGAATATATTTGCTTGAAACTTATTTTCATGCCATGGATGCAGGCTGGACAAGGTTTATTTTTGACTCATATAATATTCCTTTTAAAACCATTAAGCCTACAGACGTTAAAAGCATTGATTTTGAAAAAAACTGTGATGTCCTGATTATTCCTGATGAGAGTAAATCGGCATTAATAAGTGGAAATTATAACTCAGAAGGAAATAGATACTTTTTAAAATATCCACCTGAATATATGAAAGGGATGGAACAAAAGGGACTTGAGAAAATTTTGAAATTCATTCATAACGGTGGCAAAGTAGTTGCATGGCGCGAAGCAACAGAATTATTCTCCGGAATTCAAAAGTACTCAATAAATGATAAAGAAAAAGAAGAGTTTGAATTTCCTGTTAAAGATGTCTCAAAACAACTTGTTAAAGATGGCTTCTTTTCTCCCGGTTCGTTACTTAGAATTAAACTTAAAGCAGATCACCCTATTACTTATGGGATGCCAAATGAAATAGGTGTTTTTCATAGAAATGGGCCGATTTTCAGAACATGGCAGCCATATTTTGATGTAGATAGAAGAGTTATTGCTACTTTCCCTGAAAAAAATATTTTGTTAAGTGGTTTTATTAAAAATGAAGAAAAAATTGGAAATAAGACTTCAATTGTTTGGATGAAAAAAGGTAAAGGCGAAGTTGTACTATTCAGCTTTAATCCACAATTTAGAGCTTCAACACCTGTAAGCTATAAACTATTATTTAATTCATTATTACTATAGAGATTTAAAATCATGGTATAAGTAATCAGACCAAAGTATATACTTTGGTCTGATTTTTTCGTACAATGCATTATAATTTTTATATTTATAAGATGAATTTAAAAAAGTGGAAATATATTGCTATTCTGGTTCTGGTTTTAATTAATTCTAACATATATTCACAAAATAAACAAGACAGCCTTTCTGCATTCAGTTTGAACTCAGGTTCTTTAAATGCTGCCATTGAATTAATCGACTTATCGGAGCATCATTATACAAGAGGAAACTTAACCAAAGCCATTGTACTTAGTTTCGATGCTTTATCAATAGTAGAGAATAATAATTCAACAGAGTTATTATTCAATATATATATTAATTTAGGTAAAATTTATCTGGTTCTTAAAGATTATGAAAAATCATATTATTATATTAATCGGGCTTACCTCATCTCCTTAGAAACAGAAAAACATGATTTAAAAATCAATTCAATTAATAATCTTACAACATTTTATTATAAGATTAATGAAATTGACAGTGCCTCTAAATATTCAAACATCGCTTCATCAAAATATGACATTAGTAATTATGGAGATAATTTAGCCCAAACCCTGCACAATCAGGCTCTGGTATTTAAATATTATCGTAAATATGAAGATGCAATTAATTCGTTTAAAAAATCCATTGAAATTTGTAAAAATGAAAATAATAACCTTCTGCTGTTAGAAAACTTTATTTCGCTAAGCGAAACATATTTACTTTTAGAAGAAATTACAAAAGGAGAAATTTACATTAACAAATGCTTGGTAATTTTAGATAATCATACCCTTTTAAATGAATATAAAGTATATAAAGTATTATCAAAAATATATCAAACCAAAGGATTTTATAAAGAATCCTTACAGAATTATCAAAAATATGTAAATTTAAAAGACTCTGTTTTACATTCATCATTGATTAAAAATGTTGCAAATTTAAAAACCACTATCGATTTACGTAAAAGAATAAATGCAATAAATTCATTATCAAAAACAAACGAAAATCAAAAAGCTTTTATTTCAAAACAACAAAAGAATAAACTTATTCTTATTGCTGTATCTCTTATATTTATTTTACTTATTGTAATTCTAATTTTATTATTTAATGGAAAACAAAAAGCAAATAAAATATTAAAGAAACAAAATGAACTTATTAGAGCAAATAATATTGAGATTAAGCAAAAAACAAATCATCTTACAGAAGTTAATCGTGAATTAGAAAAATTAAGTATTGCAGCAAGCCAAACAGACAATGCCATACTTATTACAAATACAGAGGGTGAAATTGAATGGATAAACGAAGGATATACAAGACTATACGGATATTCCTTAAACGAACTAATTCAAGAGAAGGGAAAAACTTACAAACAAACAATATCAAATACTGATATTCATTCTATTGTTGAAAATGTAATAAAAGAAAAAAAATCACAGATTTTTGAAGCAAAAGTAGGCTCAAAACAAGGAAAAACATATCGAATAAACACGACATTAACCCCCATTTTGGATTCAAATAATGAAGTAATAAAACTAATTGCAATTGATTCGGATGTAACTAAATTAAAAGAAGTTGAAGAAGAGTTACAAAAGCTTTTAATTACTAAAGATAAATTCTTTTCAATTATAGCCCATGATTTAAAAAATCCTTTTAACTCCATTATGGGATTAGCGCAACTCTTGGTTCATGGTTATGATCGATTAAGTGAAGAAAAAATAAAATACTATCATAGTAATTTATACCAAATCTCAAAAAATGGATATGAATTATTAATAAATCTTTTGGAATGGTCGAGATCCCAAATGGGAACCATGCAATTTATACCAACTGAAATAAATCTATGTTCAATGGTAGAGGAAACTTTTTCCTTATATAAAGGAAAAGCTGCTCAAAAGGAAATAACACTAACAAATGGTGTTAGGAAAGAATCAACTGTTCATGCTGATCAAAACATGTTAAAAACGATTTTAAGAAATTTAGTATCTAATGCTTTAAAATTTACAGATCGCGGCGGTGCAGTTGAAATTATCGAGAATAATTTTAAAGAATATAAGGAAATCACAGTTCGGGATACCGGAATAGGTATAGAACCGGAAGATTTAAAAAAGCTTTTTGAGTTAGATAAAGGTTTTACAACAGTGGGAACTGAAGAAGAAATGGGCACCGGATTAGGATTAGTTCTTTGTAAAGAATTTATTGAAAAACATACCGGTAAAATGCGGGTTGAGAGTAAAGTAGGTTTTGGTTCAAAATTTATTTTTACGCTTCCGGTTAAATCAAATATTTAGAAATCACCTTTTATTTAGCTTATATTAAATTTCTATCTCTTTTATGCCTCTGTAAAAAATATTTTATACATTTATTTTTTAATTTTTAATCTTATGAAAGAACCCTTAGCTCCCTTTAGTTGTACTTACAGCCCAAATGTACCCGAATTACTAAAAGATTTAAATATTTCTCTTGCATTAAGTACTTACCAGGCCGGTAAAGTAGTTTTTCTTTCGGCAACAGATAGAGAAAAAATGATTCAACTCCCACGCAACTTTGAAAAGGCCATGGGAGTTGCCATTTATAAAAATAAAATGGCTATAGCATCAAAAGATGAACTTACAATTTTAGCAAATGCACCAATTTTAGCAAAAGAATATCCTCCCAAACCGGGTGTTTACGATGCTCTTTATTTACCAAGATTAACATATTATACCGGACAACTTGCATTACACGATACTGCTTGGACCAAAAACGGATTAGTTTCGGTTAATACGAATTTTTCTTGTTTATCGGTTTTTGATTCTGAATTTAGTTTTAAACCCATTTGGAAGCCACCTTTTATTACCGAATTACACCCCGAAGACAGATGTCACTTAAATGGTATGGCTGAACAAAATGGAGAAATAAAATATGTAACTGCATTAGGAAATTCAAATCAACCTCAAGGTTGGAGAGAAAATAAAATGAATGGAGGAATTTTAATGAATGTTCCGGAAGGCAAAGTTATTCTGGATAAATTACCTATGCCTCATTCACCACGAATTTATAATAACAAACTTTATATGCTTTTATCTGCTGCTGGTGAATTAATTGAAGTAAACCCTGAAAAGGGAACCTATGAAACTTTAGTTAAAATTGGTTCATTTGCCCGTGGAATGGCAAAATTCGGTGATTATCTTTTTATCGGAACCTCTAAGTTAAGACATAACACTTCAGCATTTAAAGATCTTCCAATAGCAAAAACATCCGTAGCTGGAATTAAAATAATCTACTTACCTTATAAAAATATTATTGGAGCAATCGAATATCAAACAAGTGTTGAAGAAATTTATGATGTTCAGGTATTGCCCGGGATTAACCGTCCAAACATAATAAATCATAATCAGGATGTTCACAAATTAGGATTAGTTAGCCCGGATAATTCTTATTGGGCCAAAGTTGAAAATAAATAATCCATTGTTAAGGTTTTGTTAAGGTATTCATTTATGCTTCATTCTAAGATAAAGGTATTTTTATCATTACAATAGTTTTGCATCTTTTATTCTTTAATTAAAAGTTAATCAAGAATTTACATCAAATGTTGAAATTTTGATTAACTTAGTATTCAAATGACTAAAAATTTTATTCTATAACTATAATTACTGCTTATGAAGAAACCATTACTTTACAAAAATCCAAAGTACTTTAAGTTATTTAAAAAATTTCGAAACCTGTACTTACGAATAAAAAGTATGCTCCATGATGGATCATATTTTCTTTTAGCGGACCGATTTAAAAAATCTCTTTTTCAAAAGTTCAAATTACTATATGAACGTTTAAATAAAATGCAGTTAAACCTTGGAATAAAAACTGCGGGCATAGCTACTGCTTTTCTCTTCATTAGTAATATTGTTGATGCTCAAACAGAAATGCCTAAGGTGTGGGTTGAGAATGAAAAGGGAACCGATATCTTCAATAGTGGTATTATGCATGATGATTATACTATTGCAAAATTTGTAGATATTGATAACGATGGTGATGAAGACTTATTCTTAGCTGGCTTAGATAATAATTCTGGAAAATATTCCTTTAGGTTTTTTGAAAATCAAGGATATGGCGAAGAAGAAATGTTTATAGAGGAAAGTGAAGCAGATACTTTACTTCCATTTACAGGTTCCAGTTCTAATCCTCCATTTTTCGATTTTATGGATGTAGACGGAGATAACGATTTAGATGCATTCATAATTAACCATGCCGTTTCTGCAAAAGTTGAATATTACGAAAATATTGGAACTGTAAGTTCTCCTGAATTTGAGCCAGGTGATAATTGCGATAATCCATTTTATAATATTCTTTTTAACGCTTCAATAGTATTTGAAGATTTAGACGGTGATGATGACTTAGATGCTGTTTTACCCTATGACGGTGCAGTAAATTATTATGAAAATGATGCAGGCATTTTTACCCATACTACAGGATCAGATAACCCTTTTAATAGTGTCTACCTTTATTATTATTCAGTTCTTGATTTTGAGGACATTGATGGTGATGGAGATATAGATGCAATAGTTGGGGACCAATGCTATGGTACCAGGTTCTTAGAAAACATTTCAACCACCGACTTAGCATATTTTGCTTTTTCATGCAACAATCCAATAGAATTTCAATATGGATATAACCATCATCCAAGTTTTGCAGACTTAGACGAAGATGATGATATGGATTTAATTGTATCTGACTATCGTCGAGAGAATATAAATTTACAATATTATGAAAACGGCGTAGACACATTCATATTCCAGGGAGCTCCGCCTAAGGTTCAAATCCCAATAGTTCTTGAGTATGGACAAGCTTCTCTTTTTTTAGATTTAGACGATGATGGGGACCTAGACCTGTATATTGATAATAAATATTATAATGGTGCTGACCGCTTTTATGAGAATATTGGTAATAAAGAAAATCCCAAATTTAGAGCAAGAAATTTATCAGGTTTTGGATTACCTGAAAACCTGCATTACACCAGAGAATCATTTATTGATATTGATAATGATGGTGATTACGATATGTTTGTTGCTAATTACTATGCGTATTATGGCGATTATACCGAATACTATAAAAATATTGGAACACCGGAAAACTCAAACTTTGAATTACAAGATCAATCAAACAACCCACTAAATGGGATATATGCGGGAGACTATATAAATGCATTAGCCATGGCGGACATGGACGAGGATGGTGATTATGATGTAATTTACAATACCTATATATCTGGGTCAGGCAGCATGACATTTGTTTATGAAAATACGGGAACGGTTGAAGAAGCAAGTTTTGTTCAAGCAAGTTTTTCTGATAATCCTTTCGAAAACATATATTATCCTTATCATATGGTTTTTGAAGATATGGATAATGACGAGGACCTTGATTTGTTGATCGAAGAATGCGGAGGGTTTTCTTATTTTGAAAATATAGATGAAGCAAAATCTGACATTTATTTTATTGAAAGAACTGGCGAGCTTAACCCGTTAGATACAATGGGGAATGCTGACTCTAATTGGGGATTCGGAAGATTATTTGATGAAGATGAGATTGCTTTAATTCTTCAGGACCGTAGCTCTCCAGTTAAAGGTAAAGACTTTAAACCTGGCATAAAAGGGAATAAAGGCAAAAACTTTAAAGCTCCTGTTCCTGATGAGCTTGAAGTTAAATATTACAACTACAAGGACCTCCTCTCAATAGATGACAAAACTATATTGATGGATGAGAACACAACTGAAGAAACTTTAATTGAAACACTAGCTGCTGAATATTATGGAGACGGAACTTTAACTTATACATTAGATGATGACGGAGTATCAGTCCCATTTAGTGTTACAGCTGACGAATTAAGCACAGCGTCAGGGTCAAGTTTCGATTTTGAAACATTAGATGATCCTAGTTATGAGTTTAAAATTAAAGTTAATGATGGAACGTATACTGATTCTGCTTCCTATATTGTTACAATTGTCAATATTAACGATAATGCGCCAGTATTTAATGACCAAATAGTAAGCCTCGATGAAAATCCTAGTGTTGATGATATTGTTGCAACCTTCAACGCTACCGATGCTGATGAACTTGGCGACTTAACATATTCAATAACAGCAGGAAATACCGATGATGCCTTTGAGATAAGTGGTAATACGGTTGTAGTTAAAACTGCAGGTGTTATAGATTATGAAACTTTATCCCAAACTACTTATTCTCTTACGGTAGAAGCTTCTGATGGAACATTGACAGATGATGCAACAATTACAGTTAATATCAATAATATTAATGATAATACACCTGTATTTAATGACCAAACAGTAAGTCTCGATGAAAATCCTAGTGTTGACGATATTGTTGCAACCTTCAATGCTACAGACGCTGATAACTTGGGTGCTTTAACATATTCAATTGTTGATGGCAATACAGGTAATGTATTCGAAATAAGCAATGATGACATTATTGTCAGCGCTGCAGAATTAATTGATTATGAAACATTGCCGCAGGATCATTACACATTAACTGTGCAAGCTTCCGATGGAACAAATACCGATGATGCTCAATTAACCGTAAACATCAATAACTTAAATGACAATGCTCCTGTGTTGGATGACCAAACAGTGAACATTGATGAAAGTCCTGCTAACGGCAGTCTGGTTGCGACATTAAATGCAACCGATGCTGATAATTTAGGTACTTTAACCTATTCCATTACTGCTGGAAATACCGACGAAGCATTCGAAATTAGCACCAATACTGTTATTGTAAAAACAGGTAGTGTTATCGATTATGAAACTGTAACAAATCATCAATTTATTTTAACAGTTCAGGTTTCCGATGGAGAACTTACAGATGATGCTGCAATTACAGTTAATATTAATAATCCGACAGGAATTGAAGATATCTTGAAGAACGAATTGTTGTTCTACCCAAATCCTGCTAAAGATGAATTAAACCTGGTAATAGGTTCTGAACTAAAAGAGGAAATTGATATTAAGATTGTAAACAGCATTGGTAACATTGTTAGATCAGAGAAATTTAATAATCAAAATGAATTTAGACTGGATGTTTCTAACTTAAGCTCTGGTATTTATTTCTTACAAGTAAACGTTGGAGAAGAAACAGTTACCAAGAAAATAATTATTAAATAAGTTATTCATATTCTCTTTATAAATTTGAGTGTCTCTAAAATTGGGACACTCTTTTATTTAATATGAAAAGATTGTGCCACACTGCCAGATAAATAATTTTCCCAGATCTTGTCGAATCCTTTTTCAAGATTTCTGGCAAATTGCTTAGAATCAAATAAAGCTGAATTTAAAATACTGCTTTCCAATTCCTGGCTTATTAACTCTAATTTATCAGGATTTTTTCCGTAATAAATTGCTCTTTCTTTATACTCTTCAATTGAAGTACAAATAAAATCATTTAAACCAGCTGCATTAAGGATAGAAGTTCCCATACGTGAAGCATTTGTATTTCCGGTATAAGTTAAAACAGGCAAGCCAGCCTGCAAAGCATTTACAGCAGTTGATCCCGCCGTATAATAAAATGTATCCAAAAATAAATTACAAACCGAATTTCTTGCCATATAATCAGGGAACGGTAAATTCTCTGCAAAAATTATTCTGCTAGAATCTAAACTTCTTTTTTTTATCTCATTTATTACGTTTTGTTTATAAATACCTGATCCTCCTTTAAGTAAAAGAACACTTTCAGGTACTTTTTTCAGCACTTCAACCCAGATATCAAATATTTCAGGAGAGAGCTTATATTGAGAGTTAAAGCAACAATAAATAAAAACATTTTCAGGCAAATTAAAATCACTTCTTTTCTTTTTATCTTTATTAACATCCAAGACAGAACCCGGAAAGCCATAAGGCAATCGTACAACTTTTTCGTAATAATATGGTTCATGATCATGAGGAATCAATTGCTCATCACCAAAAATATATTGAATAAACGAATCTCCCATTGTACCAGGAAAACCAACCATTTGACACTGAACCGGGGCTGGTTGTAAAGCTAAAATTTCTGTTCTTGTATAGGTTGTGTAACCCGATAAATCGATTAAAATATCAATATTTAGATCATAGATCTTTTTTGCTGCCTGCCCTAGTGGAACGTTATATAAAGAAATAAAATGATCACAATGTTCTCTGAACTTATTCTGAATAGGGTCCTTTTCCAAATCAGCTATAATTGAAAAGCAGTATACCTCATATTCATCTTTGTTATGTTCGCCAATAAAATCAACCGTTACTCTACCTGTCGGATGATCCCGAAAATCAGGTGAAATATAACCAATGCGAAGTTTTTCTTTCACCACTGGCCTATGCTTAAACTTAACTTCAGATTTTAATCGTTCAACTTTTCTTAAATTATTTCTAGCTGTATGCTCTGATGCTCTTTTTAAAAATTCTTTATCTTGTTTAAAGTAGTTAAGGTTTAAAAATGGAATGGGAGCATTTGTTTCCTGTTCAATTTGTTTTAAACTTATTTCTCTTAAAGTTCTTTCATCATCTTTTCTTTGACTCCAATCACAAACATTTAATCTATGCCTAATTAATTCATGTTGAACAGTAAAATTATCCGGATTTACTCTTATCGCTTTTGATAAAAATTCTATGGCTTTTTCATCCTGCTTTAAATCACTGTATGATTTAGCCATCGCATATAATAAAAGATCCGAATCTTGATTAAGTTTATAGGCTAAATTATATGCCTTCTGCGCTTTTTTAAAAAAACCTGTTTGATGATAAGATATTCCTAATTGATACAAAGTTTCGTAATGTTCTGGAAATAATTCATGATTTTTTGATAAAAGCCTGATTGCCAATTTAAAATCTCCATTATTGATAGCAAGTATGGCAGACCCGAATAAAATATCAGGGATTTTTTGAGTTTTTTTGAATAAATCTTCAAATGCCTTCATAGCCTTTTCATAAGGGTAAATCCTTCCGTAAAGTTCCATCAAATTCTTATAACCTTTTTCCAATCCAGGATTTAATATTATGGCCCTTTCATATTCCTTTAAAGCTTCCTCATATTTATTTTTTAATTGTAAAATATTCCCAAAATTCAAATGAAGCTGAGCATTTTCAGGATTCAATTTGAGGGCTTTTCGATACAATTCTTCAGCTTTATCAACTTTTCCTGTACCATGGTATATATTACCTAAATTATTTAAAGCTATAATAGATTGAGGTTTTATTTCTAATACCTTATTATAAATTTCAATTGCTTCCTTATTTTTATTTTCTTTTCGATAAATTTTAGCAAGATTTATCATCGCAGGAGTATACTTCTCATCCAAAATAATTGATTGCGAAAAAAAATTTTTAGCATTCACTAAGTTATCTAATTGAATATATGCTTTACCAATATTATTTAATATCTCGGGGTTATTAGCATTTACTTTATTTGCCCTTTCTAAAAATCGTAAAGCTATGTTTGGTTTTTTAGCTTTTAAATACAACTTACCAGCGTTAACAAGCCCTTGTAAATGATTTGGATTTTGCTTTAGTATTTCTTGGTAAAGATTAAGTGCTTCTTGATATTTTCCTTCTTTATATTTTTGCAGTGCAATTATTAAGATATCTTCCATAGGTTCAAATTTATCACAACGAACTTAGGAAATATTATTGAATTTTGGAATTTCTCTTCATTAAATTATAATTTAAAAACCCTCGCTTTCACGAGGGCTAACGCTTTTGCAAATTCTAAAAACTCTACTGATTTTTTTACAAATAACCCTAATCTAACTTTGCAAGAGTGCTATATGAATCCTATGAAGAAACTGGTGTTTTTCATAAAACTAAAAAGGGCAGAGAGGTTGTCTAAGAATTAGGCTCATTATATTTAAATCTCGGCTTAATCTCTAAAGGCATATATAATTCCTAAGTTCAGCTTAACCACTCTACCTTATATATTGCTCTTGCCAATATGATAACATTAACACTGTTTACCCTATCTAAATAAACTTTTTTTTGTTTTAACTGTTTTCTAATAAAACTTTAAAATATGGCATTTACATTACAAATTGGAGATAAAGCACCGGATTTTAATTTACCGGCAACAGATGGTAGTTCATATCAATTATCTGACTTTAATGAGAAAATACTGGTTATATTTTTTACTTGCAATCATTGTCCATATGTAATTGGTTCTGATGAAACAACAAGAAAAACAGTGGAAAAATATACACCGCAAGGAGTTCGGTTTATAGGTATTAATTCTAATAGTAAAAATACTTATGAAGAGGATAGTTTCCCTAACATGGTTAAAAGAATGGAAGAAAATAGTTTTCCATGGTTATATTTATATGATGAATCTCAAGATATAGCTATGGATTATGGTGCCTTGAAAACACCGCACTTTTTTGTTTTCAATGAATCAAGGCATTTGATATATACAGGACGCGCTATTGATAATCCACGGGATCCATCAAAAATGACAGTAAACGATCTGGAGAATATTTTAGATAAACATTTAGCAGATAAAGAAATTTGCCCGAAAGTTACAAATCCTATTGGTTGTAATATTAAATGGGAAGGAAAAGATAAACACTGGATGCCTGCAGAAGCATGTGACTTAGTGTAAAACTGAAAAAGCTACATTAATTTATACATGGCTTTCTTCTTTTTGGTTTTCATCAATTAATGAAATGATTGTCATAATTTTACCTGATAAAATTGATATAATATAATTCTTGACACATTGCGTGTTGGGATATATTTATAATATTTAATAGTGATTCTTTCTAAAAACCTTCCTATAACCCTTACTTGCAATGATGTTCCATGGGATAATTTAGAATGGTTTACTGCAGAATTTATTTCATTAGTTTTGTATACAATTATTGTTCAAATCAGTTTAAAATAAGTCAATTTTCATGTAAATTAGATCCTATTAAATTGTCTTAATGAAAAAGGTATTTTTAACACTCTGTTTTATTACAATTATATTTAATTTATTATCCGGACATGACTATCTAAAAAAACTTTATGATAAAAGTGATGGTTTGTCCAGTACCAATATATTTTCAATTTATCAAGATTCGGAAGGTTATATATGGATTGGAACGGATCAAGGCTTAAGTCGTTTTGATGGCTATGAATTTATTAATTATTCGGAACCAAAAGAAATTATAAACAATCCAATTGTAGACATTGTACAAACCAAAAATGATAAGTTTTTATTAATAACAAAAGACGGGAACCTATGGAAATTTAACCGGGTAAACATATTAAAGTACTCAGATAAAGAAATATTTCTTAACCATCGATTCACTAATATTGAAAATTATAGTAATCAATTATTAGTATCTTTTTATAACAAGCCCGGATTGTATAAATTGCTTGAAGATTCATTAATCATTACTGCCAACGAGATAAAAAATGATAAAGTTTTAAAGCTTAAACAAGACCGTAACAACAACATTTTTATTACTACAGACAAAGGGATTCTTCAATACAAAAATGACTCTGTTTTTCCTTTGTTAATAAACGATACAACTATATACAGAGATTATCTGATCCAACCTGTTGACACAAGTTGGTATGGCAATCAATATAACAAAGAAGTACATTGGCATACAACTAAAGAACATGGAATATTTATTAATTATGATAATTTCTGGGAACATTATGCCGGGGATGAAAATTCCTGGTTTACAGATTTAAATGATAATTCTTACGGAGAGGTTTGGGCTTCAACCTTAATAGGGATGTTTCGATTAATTTTCTTGAACCCTGATTACGGATATTTATACACTGAACTCCGGCAAAAAAAAATTATTTCAACCTTAATTGATAATAACGATATTCTTTGGATTGGAGCACTTGGTAAAGGATTGTATCAATTTACGCGAACTAATTTTATAAATTATTTATTTCCTTACGGTTTTCCTGGAACATCAGCGAAAGTTCTATTCAAAGATGGTTACGATGATATTTGGTTTGGTGCTAAAAGTTATGGTATTGTAAAACTTCATCCGTATTTCCTTAAAAAATATGATTTAAGGGATAAATATCCGTCGCCCAATGTTCTTTGTGGCTTAAAAAAGGATTCTTTACTAGTTTTTGGAGGGAAAAACATTCTTTTGGAGTTTAAGGAAGATCATTTTATTGACTTTAACCGTAAAGGATTACCTGCAAAATTTTTAATGTCAAACCTGGAATTAACATCTGCCGGTAATTTAGTAGCATTGATCAACAAATCGGAACTATGGGAATATAATGATACCGGTTGGACAAAAAAAACAATTCCCTCCGAATTAAATATTATTAATAGCTTATATAAGGACTCTAATAATGTTGTTTGGTTATGTTCAAATCAGGGTGTTTACAGTTATTCCGAAGAAATAGCTCAAAAAAGATATCATATAACCGGTGCAACAACAATTTGTCAATCTGACAGTAATACATTTTGGATTGGTACGGGTAATGGAGTTCATGTAGTAAAAAATGATTCCTTAACAAATCATTTCACTACGATTGACGGATTAATTAGCGACAACGTTAATTCTATTTCTGCTTTAGATGATAAGATTTTTATTGGAAGCGAACAAGGGTTAGTTATTTATTACAATAAAGAATTTCATCAGTTTACAACTAGTTTAGGTTTAATTAGCAATAATATTTCGGAAGGAAAAATTGAATTTGTTGAAAACCATTTAGCTTATATTGGTACAAAAAACGGTTTCTCAGCATTTGAATTAAGGCATTTCGATGAAAAGTCAAACCCAATTTGTAATTTAAATAAAATCACTACCAATAAAGACACAATTATTCTAAATAAAAAAACGAATGTACTCCATAACCTATCTTATTCAGCCAAAGTAAATGATTTAAGTTTCTTCTTCAGTATTATTGATTTTAGGCATTCCAATAAAAAGCTTCGGTATAAAGTTTTCAAAAACAGCAAACTAAAAGAAGTAAATGAAATAAAGTCACCGCAAATAATATTTAAAAATTATGACCCAGGCTATTATCAAGTAGAACTGGAAACAAATACTATTACAAAAAATTGGGAACTACTTTATACAATAAATTTTAAGATTAAACCTAAATGGTATAACACAATGCTTGCCTATATTATTTATATCTTAATACTTGCTTCATTAGCTCTTATACCATATTATTTAAGAAAACAAAGCAAACGGAAAAAGTATAAGACAAGTTCTCTGTCGAAAGTAAAAGCTAAAGATATTATTTGTCAATTGATAGATTTACTGGAAAAAGAAAAAATCTATCAAGATCCTGATTTATCTCTCAATTCCTTATCTAAAAAGCTTAGTTGTTCCAAAGAATATATTTCACAGGTAATTAATACCGAATTCAAACAAAATTTCAATTCCTTAATTAACAGATACAGGGTTAAAGAAGCTGAATATTTGCTTAAAAATAAGAAGGGAGACTTTAGCTCCATTCTTGAGGTTGGTTTTGAAGTCGGTTTTAATTCAAAGTCTGCATTTAATACCGCTTTTAAAAAATTTACAAACTATACACCCACAGAGTATCGAAAGAAGTATAGTTAATAACTAATAATTCATAATTTCTATATTATCAATTTTGTTATCCATCAAATTCTCAACAAAATAAAGCCAAACTCTTTTCTGAACATACTTTCGATTCTCACTCCAACCATGATCTCCTCCCGGCACAACCAAATAATCAAAATACTTACCGGCTTTCATCAATTCGTTTACTAAACGTGCAGAGTTTGAAGGATGAACATTGGTATCGATTTCGCCATGAATAATAAGTAATTTACCTTTTAGATTTTTTACCAGTGAAGTATTTGTATAGATTGTATCATTTACACCAATGTTTACTTCTGAATTGAAAACGTCTGTCCACCAGCCATGAAAAATATTTGGGTCATGTTGTCCGGCTCTACTTACACCAACTTTATAAAATTCAGGATATTTTAACATTGCTGTTGCAGTCATAAACCCTCCGCTTGAACCTCCCCAGATACCAACTCTGTCAATATCAATAAAAGAATGTCTATAAGCAAGCTGCTCAATCATAAATTTATTATCCCCAATAGGATAATCTCTAATATTGGTGCGAAAATATTCACTAAACTCAACCGATCTGCCATAGGAACTCCCTCTTGTATCACACATAACCACAATAAATCCGTATTGTGCTAAATGAGCGTTATTAAGCCCTTGAAAAAACTCGACAGGTACAAAGTTGTGTTGTGGCCCAGGGTATACAAAGGTTATAACGGGATATTTTTTTTCAGGATTAAAATCAAAAGGCTTCCACATTACTCCCCAAAGATTGGTAATTGAATCTGTCGCCATTACCTTAAATATTTGTGGATTTTGCCAATCACTTTTTTCAAGTTCCAATTTATCCGCTTCCTCTAACAATAAAATACTATTCCCTTCTGTATCCTTTAATACCGACTTATGGCTTTGATCGACACGAGAGTAAATATCTATATAATATTCAGAATTTGGTGAAATTATAATTTCGTGTTCCGCATTTTCAGAGCTTAATGGTTTGATCTCTTTATTATTTATATCAATCTTATAAAACAATGAATAATAAGGATTTACTTCTTTCTCTTTTCCTTTTGCTAAAAAGTAAATATAACTACCAGCTACCGAAACAATTTTATCAACATTAAATTTACCTTTAGTTAACTGTTTTATTTTTTTACGTTTATTATCATATAAATAAACATGTCCCCATCCATCCTGTCTCGAAAACCATAGATATTTATCATCCTCAATTTCAATAAATTCTTTAGGATAAATATTGGCTGAAGGTTTTTCTGTAATAATTACTTCATACTTTCCTTCTTTATTAACTTTCAATATATCACATTTTGTTTGAGTTTGATCTATTCTTTGAATAAAGAAAAACTCTCCATTCCTACTCCACCCTAAAAACCAATAATTTTCACCTGTCCACTTTTTCAAATCTGCTTTAAAAAACATATTATTCTCAATATTATAAATCCAAATTTCGTCCTTACTTTTTTTCTCCTTAGGATTTCTTTGTTTAAAAGTTATAAGAGAAGGTCTCGGTTCAGTAATCGAATTAATCACCCAATTATCTTCTAATTCTCTGGAGTCTTTCCGAAATGCAACGAAATACTCAGATTTTTTTGACCATGTTATACTTGGTGGTTGTATTAAGGTATCTTCATTATTAAGTTCATTCGTATATAAATAATCAATATTTCCATTGAAACTATAAAACTTTTCTCCATCAAATGACAATTGCATATTTGCCTGAGACCGATTATCAACGAAATAAAGATTGTTATTTTTACAATAGACTGAATATAAATTATTAGGAGAAAAGTTATTTTCGCTAATTTCAAAAGGTGTTTCGCTAAAAATGTTAATTGAATTTAAAAATTGATTATAAATATACTTTACTGAATCAACTTGAAATATAAAATTACTATCATCTATTTTGTCAATTTGAAGAGTGAGCTTTTGTTTTTCTGCTTTTTTTGGATTAACATAAAAAACATCGATACTATCCCCTTGTTTAACGCAATAAATAAATTCACTATTCTTGCTTATCCAATAAGGCGATACTTTTTTTGGATTATATTTCTCATTTAACTTACTAATTGTGTACTTATTAGCTAATTGATAATTAGCCTCCATTTTTTGCGCATAAAGCGAAGAATACCAAATGATTAAAAAAAATAATATTAAATTTTTCATATAAATGAAGTTTGAGAATATTCTATTCTTAATTCGAGGATTCATAACAAATATAACTCTTTAACTAATTTAAATTACGTAACCATAAATTTTCATCATGTGCAAAAACAATTGAATTTCTTCACAACATTAGTTAGCTAATAAATTAATTAGTTGGCGGTTCCAAAATAACATTATCGATTGTTTTAAATGTCTCAAATAATGATCTGAAACTTCTTAAAATATTAAACCAAATAAAAACTTGTCCAAAATCATTATTCAAGACATTTGATTTGCTTTCTCTGAATATTTTTATGTAAAACCTAAAAAACTTGATATGAAAACTTCTTATTATTTTAATTTTACTTTCGTTCTAATTTTACTATTTGTTATTTGTAAAACTGCATATACGCAACAGACTAAAATTCTTATTTTACTGCCCGAAAATTATGGTGCAAACTATCATTTAAATAAAGATAATTTTGAAAATTTTGGCTGGGAAGTTATTGTTGCAGGAACTTCAGCTAACATTACTCCATGTCCGGTTTATGCTCAACCACTGGGATGTCCAACCGTTATTCCGGATGTTCTTATATCAGAAATTACAGATATTAGTACTTATAATTGTATTACAATAATGTCTGGCAGTCATTGGGCCGGAAATCCGTGCGGAGATTTTATTTCTAGTACTACAACAATACAATTAATCCAGGAAGCAGTAGAAAAAAATATTCCAGTTGCTGCCTGGTGCACAGGAGTAAGAGTTTTAGCTGCTGCTGATGTCATAAGCGGAAAAAACGTAACCGGCAATCCAAATTATAGTAATGAATATTCCAATGCAGGAGCAAATTATCTTGGGAAAAATATATTACCTGTCATCGACGAAAATATCATAACTTGCTCTGCAGGAGATCACTATAACAAACAAAATTGCAATGCAATATTAGAAATCCTAAACTACAACTTTATAGCAAAAAATGAAAATTCAAATGACGCGTATAATTCCAGTGGTCAACACAACGATGGCGGCAAATCAATTATTCATACCAGTTCAGATAGCTTAATTGTAAGTGGATATACTTTTTCACAGGGTAATGGGAAGTCAGACGTATTAATAATCAAATCGGATACTTTTGGAAATTCTTCCTGGCAAAAAACTTATGGAGGTTCCGGTTGGGATTACAGTAACTCAATAATTGAAACAAGCGATAATAATTTTATAAGTGTTGGACTTACTACATCTTTTACTTCTAAGAATGTGGATGGTTATGCTATAAAGATTGATAGAAATGGGGATTTAATCTGGGAAAACACTTTTGGTGGTGAGAATTGGGACATTTTTAACTCAGTTTGCCAAGATAATAATGATAATTTATATATGTGCGGTTACACCGAATCTCTTGGCGCAGGAGAAGATGATATTTATTTAGTAAAAATAAACCCTGATGGTAACATTATTTGGGAAAAAACTTTTGGAACACCGAATTCCGAAATGGGGTTTAAGATTATTCATACCAGCGATAATAATCTTTTAGTTATCGGAAATACCGGAAAATTTGTTTCATCCGGAGATAGAGACATTTATGTAATTAAAATTAACCTGGATGGAACAATATTGTGGGAAAAAACATATACTTCAAGAGGGTCTAATGTTTATCACGAAAGAGGGGTTGATATTATAGAACTTTCCGAAGGTGGATATTTAATAACAGGCTCACATGCAATTACATATAATGATGTGAGTAATATAATTGTATTAAAAACCAACTCAGAAGGAAAAGAAATTTGGCGACAAGATCTCGGAGAAAGTAGCTATTATGATTATGGAATTGCTGCTCTCGAGTTAAGCAATGCGTACTTAGTTGCAGGTGTTACAAAGTCAACAACAAATAATAATGATGTCATTTTTTATCACTTAAACCATAATGGTCAAAAAATTAATACAAGAAAATTTACACATGAAGGTAATAGTTGGATTAGTTCTATGGCATATGCTAACAATAAAGTCATATTTTCCGGGCATAACAAGTCTGAAGAAAATTCCTCTTTAGATTTTATGTTATCCGAATATATAATCGAAAGAGGAACAAATATTAATCCAGAAAAACTACCAGGCAAAGAGTCTCTTAAAGTCTTTCCAATACCTGCTGATAACCATATAAATGTAACGTATAATTTAGAAGATAATGAATATGGCTATCTTGACATAATTAATGTTCAGGGGCAAATTGTTCATTCATTTGGAAAAATTTCCGGTGAAAATAAAGTCAAACAATGGAGTATTGAAGAAAATCTAAATGAAGGAGTATACTATTGCAGGTTACGTATTAAAAATGTGGTTTCTTATAAAAAGTTCATTATAGTAAAATAACTAATATTAAGTTCTATGAAATATTTTTTTATTATTCCCTTGATTTTATTATCTGCAAGTATTTTTAGTCAAACTGACTCTCTAAACCTTATAATTAATAAATATATTGATGCAATAGGAGGAAAAGATAATCTGGACAATATCAACACAGTTTATATTAAAAGAAAATTAATTCACGAAGAAAATAACACTTCTCGTTTGAACTATAGCTATCAGAAAAAACCAAATTATAGAATCTTCGGGAACTTAACTGCTCACAGGTTTACAACAACAGATGGAACAGATTCGTGGAAAGCAGAATTTGACTCCACCGATAATGTCTATAAATGGTCAAAGCTTACGGAAAAATACTCAAATGCATTAATAATAAATGGAAATTTTTATTGGTTTTTAGGGGTATTTGTTATGGGCCCCAATGACAAAATGAGTTTGGAATACATCGGTACAAGGTTAATTAACGCAATTAAGACAAACGTTATTAAAGTAAAATGGTTTGATGGTTCAAGTTGGGAATACTATTTAGATACTAAAACCAATTTAATATACCAGTTAAAACCAACTGAAACCTCTACTATAAGATTTTTAGATTATAAAAAAGAACAAAATATACTTATTGCTCACAAAACTATTGGTAAAGGAGAAGGGCCTAATGGTCCATACGAACATATAAATATAATCCTAGAAATCGAATTCAATATTCCGTTAAAGGAAGGAATATTTACTCCTTCAAACAACAAAATCTTAAGAATTCCTGTGTTGTGATATTACATGATAGTAATTTTCTCAATGCATTTAGTTATTTTGGTATAAAATAACTAAATTAATCTAAGTGTGGCTTTTCTTCTTTTTGTTTTTCATCAATATAATGATCGATCCGGGAAAGATCCGTCATAATTTCAATTTTATCAATTTTGTCTGATAAAACCGAATAAAAAACTTCCACAAAAAAATCATCTATTGAATAAAGGTTCAATAGTTGGTTACCTTTTTTAACCTGAGTTAAATGTTTACCCTTACTAATTAGAAGCATCCCTTGCTCTGCAAGGGACATTTCACTAAACTCCTCCCTTGTCATATATTAAAACACATTAATTATCGTATCGTATAAACTAAAACAAAAAAATAACGGTAATGTTTTAACTGTATATTATAATAATATGAACTCATTAAGATTTTTCTTAATCAAGAAACTTCTTTGTTTTCAATGGTATTCCCTCCAGTAAAGCAATAGTCTTGTAAGCTTCTTCAGCACTATCTCCACAAACTAACTTTTCCGGTTTAAATCCTGTGCAAACCTTGGGTCGTTTTGGTGAATCAAAGATCTTACAACTTAAATCTTCTTTTAACTGAACACAAGGAACCCCTGCCGGCTTACCGTTTGGCATACCAGGGATTGAAGAAGATATAGATGGATATATGCAACATGCTGCACAACCTGAGCGACATTTCATTTTCAAAATTTTTTACAATATTAAAAAAGTATTATGAATCCTTAATACTTATTAGTTTGAATTGTTTATAACTTTTTGTAATTTGCATAGTAACAGGCAACAACAAATGAAATAACTCATGGAAAATTTAGGTGCAATTATTAAAAATGAACTTTCGTTACAAGCTGGAGAGTTAGCTGAAAAAATAGTTGAACTTCAATACAATCGCCAACCAGATTTCTGGAACAAATATGGAAAAAGAGGCAAACAACTTAGTCTACGTGATGCTGCTTATCACTTACCTTTTTTAGGCGAATCTATTGAAATCGGGGATAAAACTATTTTTACAAATTACGTGAAATGGGTTAAAAAACTTTTCCGGGGTTTAAAATTCCCTGATGAAGTAATGATTGAAACCTTAAGATGCACGAAAGAAATTATAGAAAAAGAGTTTCCAAAAGAACAATCCGATTTGGTAGCTGAATACATTGAAGCAGGTCTGGAACAAATGAAAATGCCTTTAGAGGAATCTAAATCTTATCTCAATGTTCTTGATCCTCTGGGCGAACTCGCTATGGATTTTAATAAAGCCCTTCTTGATGGCGATAGGAAAACTGCAAGCAGCCTAATTTTAGACGCTGTAGAAAAAGGAACTCCTATTGAGGATATATACATGCATGTTTTCCAAAAGTCGCAATACGAAGTAGGACGCTTATGGTTAAATAATAAAATAACTGTTGCCAAAGAACATTTCTGTTCCGCGGCAACTCAACAAATTATGAGCCAACTTTACCCCTATATATTTGCAAGAGAACGCATTGGACGTAATATGGTTGCAGCAAGTATAGGTGGAGAATTACACGAAATAGGTATAAGGATGGTAGCCGACTTTTTCGAAATGAAGGGTTGGGATACATATTATCTTGGTGCAAACACTCCAACTGATTCTATACTTTATTCAATCGAAGAAAACAATGCTGACTTGGTTGGATTATCCATTGCAATTCCTTATCAGATCGGACTACTTAAAAATACCATTGAACGCATACGTGAAAATATGAACGGAAGCCTTAAAATCCTGATCGGTGGATATGCGTTGCATGGTATAGGACAAAACTGGCAAGAGTTTAAAGCAGATGGTTATGCTGAAAACGCCCAAAAGGCAGTAATACTAGCAAATACTTTAATGGATAGTTAAAATTTATGGCAAAAGTTAGCGGATGCGCGTTCCTGTGCGATGAAAGTGGAGTTATTCAACAGGTTTTAAGAGACGATTTTGGTTTTTCTGAAAATGGTTGCCAGGGTAAATTATTTACTTCAATTATAGATCAGCATTCACGAAGTAAATCATTAAATATGATTTTGGAAACTAAAAACAAAAACTTGGCTTTCGATTACAGGTTAAATGTTTTTATTCAAGATCAGCTAAAATCTCTCTATTTTATGGGAGTGTATTTGGGTAAACAAATATTAATAATTGGTGCAGATAATCATAACGAAGCCATTGAGTTTACCAATCAATTACAACAGATCAACAATGAACAATCAAACCAGATTCGGATACTTCTAAAAAAACAAAACGAAAAAATTACAACTCAGGAAAAAGAAAACGAAGCAATATTTGATGAACTCAGTCGTGTAAACAACGAATTAATCAATTTACAACGAGAATTGAACCGTAAAAACGCAGAATTAGAAAGGTTAAACGATTTAAAAAACAGGTTTTTAGGAATGGCTGCTCATGATCTCCGAAATCCTTTAAGCAATATTAACGCCATATCTGATTTTTTACAGAAAAAAAGCGACAATTTTGACGAAAGACAAAATCGGTTTGTAAACCATATAAAGGAATTAAGCTCATTTATGCTGAATTTAGTAAATGAACTATTGGACATCTCTGCTATCGAATCCGGCAATGTAAAGATTAATAGTACTCCGACCAACTTAGTACTTTTAATTGAAACTAATATCAATTTGAATAAAGAACTTGCGAACAAAAAAAATATTGAAATCCTATTCGAATCAAATGTTGATTCTTTAATATTGAAGATCGATAATAATAAAATTGATCAGGTTTTAACTAATTTATTAACAAACGCAATTAAGTATTCAAATAACGATACAAAAATTTTTGTATCTTTAAAACGACAGGAAACAGAAGTACTAATTAATGTTCAGGATCAGGGACAGGGAATTGCAGAAGATGAGGTAGTTTCTTTATTTAAACCATTTCAAAAAACCAGTACGAAGAGTACTGCCGGGGAAAAAAGTACCGGATTAGGATTGTACATAGTTAAAAGAATTGTTGAGGCTCATCAAGGTCAAATAGAAGTAGAAAGCGAAGTTGGAAAAGGCTCAACATTTTATTTTAGTTTACCATTAAACTCAACAAGCTAATATGAGCAAATCTATTCTGATAGTTGATGATGATCATACCAATATAGAAATTATTTCCATAATCATTGAAGAAGATACAGATTATCATGTGGATTCAGTAGATACTGGAAAAGCTTGCCTGGAATATCTCAAGAAAAATAAACCCGATTTAATCTTGTTGGACGTTATGCTCCCAGATATACTAGGAACTGACGTTTGTGTCCAAATAAAAAACAACCCCAAATTTGTTGATGTAATTATTATTTTATTATCAGGGATTAAAGTTACGAAAGACGACTACATTTTTGGTTTAGAAATAGGTGCTGATGATTATTTAAGCAGACCTTTTGAAGCTCGTGAATTAATCGCACGAATTAAATCAATTATAAGGTTAAAAGAATCGATTGTAAAGCTTCGAGAAACGACCTTTGAACCATTCGACCGGCGAAGTACAGAGCAAACCGCTAAAATCTATGAACAGGAACTTATAAAAATTGCTTACCATAAAGAATTCAAAAATATAACTAAAGAATATACAGCAATTTTAAATAAATCAATTCAACAAAGGATGTTTAAAAATAATGAAAATGACCCTGATCCAATTAAGAAATTAGCTGCCGAATTAAGTTTTCTTAAGGCAGGTGCAAGAGATATAATTGACATTCATAAAGAAGCACTAAAATATATGTTAAATGAAGACTCAGCCAAACGAGCGTTTTTAATTAAAGAAGAATCAAGAATCGTTTTGCTTGAAATAATGGGTTATTTACTTAATTTTTATCGAAACAAAATATAATTTGTATTTGTAATATTTTATATAATATCAATAAATAAAATACTCTAAAAAAGGTGAAGTTAAAATTAAGAAAATCATATCTAAATTATGACTAAATATTTGTTAAAACTCTACATCACAGGAAAAACAGCGCGGTCTGACCGTGCGATAAAAGCGTTGAAGGAGATCTGCGCTAAAGAGTTGGGAAATAAGTACGAGTTAAATGTAATTGACGTATTAGAATCTCCACAAGAGGCTGAAGACGATAAAGTTTTAGCCACACCGACGCTAATAAAATCTCTACCTCCCCCTATTAAACGTATAATTGGAGACCTATCGGATAGAGAAAAGGTGCTAATTGGGCTAGACCTAGTTAAAAATGTATAAAATTATAACTATGAATAAAAAAATAAACCTGATAGAAAAACTACAAACCGGAATTCCTGGATTTGACCACGTTTCAAAAGGTGGTTTGCCAACAAACAGAACAACCTTATTATCTGGTTCTGCCGGTAGCGCAAAAACTGTTTTTGCGGCACAGTTTTTAGCTGAAGGAATTTCCCAGTTCAATCAGAATGGTGTTTTTATAACATTTGAGGAACCTGTTGAAGATATTAGGCGAAATATGTTAAGTTTTGGCTGGCCAATTGAACAATGGGAAAAAGAAAATAAATGGGCCTTTGTTGATGCTTCCCCACAACCAAATGAAGCACATATAATTACTGGCGATTATGATTTAGGAGCCCTTCTAGCACGAATTGAAAATGCAGTAAAAAAGACCGGAGCGAAAAGGTTATCCATGGACTCTATTGGTGCCATCTTTACGCAATTTACAGATACCTTTATTGTTCGGCGCGAACTTTTTAGAATTGCTTATGCTTTAAAGAAAATAAATGTAACATCATTAATGACAGCTGAAAGAATAGATGAATACGGTGAAATTGCTCGATTTGGTGTTGAAGAATTCGTTGCAGACAATGTAATTATTTTAAGAAATATTCTGGAAGATGAAAAGAGAAGAAGAACAATTGAAATACTTAAATACAGGGGCACAAACCATCAAAAAGGAGAATACCCGTTTTCCGTTTCACCCGAATCCGGCTTAATAATAATCCCACTTTCAGCTATTGAGTTAAAACAAAAATCATCCAATATCAGAATTACTTCGGGAAGCCAGGAATTAGACGATATGTGTAATGGTGGATTTTTCCGTGATTCAATCATCTTGGTTTCCGGCGCTACCGGAACAGGAAAAACTTTAATGGCAACGGAATTTATGGAAGGAGGAACTTCAAAAGGAGAACGTTCGTTGCTATTTGCATTTGAAGAAAGTCGAGAACAATTATTTAGAAATGCTTCTGGCTGGGGTATCGATTTTGAAAAGGCCGAAAAAGATGGATTACTCAAGGTTGTTTGTGAATATCCTGAAGTTACTGGTTTGGAAGACCACCTGATTCGAATGAAAGAAGTAATTGAAAAATACAACCCTCAACGCGTAGCAGTTGACAGCCTTTCGGCTCTGGAGAGAGTTTCAACATTAAAAAGCTTCCGAGAGTTTATAATTGGTTTAACTTCCTTCATTAAGCATAAAGAAACTGCCGGATTATTTACCTCAACAACTACATCGCTTATGGGTGGCTCTTCAATTACGGAAGGACATATTTCGACTATTACCGATTCAATTATACTTCTTCGTTATGTTGAGGCTTATGGCGAAATGCGAAGGGGTTTAACCGTATTAAAAATGCGTGGATCGAAACATAATAAGGATATTAGAGAACTAACAATTGATGAAAATGGTATGCATATCGGTAAACCATTTCGGGATGTTTCAGGAATAATATCCGGAAATCCTCATTTAGTTTTTAGGGGAGAAATTGATCGTTTAGATGATTTATTTAATAACGATGCATAATTATGGAAGAAAAAGCAAAAGATAAAATATTACTTGTTGATGATGAACCATTCAACTTAGAAATCTACTCTGAAATGTTTTCCGATGTAGGTTATGAAGTTTTTACCGCTTCTAATTCAGGTGAAACTTTCGAAATATTAAAAAAGAATGAACCCGATCTTTTGCTTTTGGATATAGTACTCCATAATGAATCAGGACTGGATATTTTAGAAAGAATTAAAACTGACAAGTTGCACCCTTTTATGTTTATTGTAATGATAACGGGTGCATTTACTTCATCACAACAACAAGCTGCTGGTTTAGAACAAGGTGCAGATGGTTACATAATACGGCCAATAGATAATCGGGAATTAATTGCGCGAGTTGAAGCATTTATGAGGCACAAACGCACTTTAGACTCTCTTCGTAGAAGCGAAAGCCGTTTCAGAAAAATAATTGCTCGTAATCCGGATGCTATTTTAGTGGTTGGTACCGATGGAAAAATATCATTTGCCAATCCTTCAGCAGAAGATATGTTTAAATTAACAATTGATGAATTACTTAGTAGAGTATTTGGCTACCCGATTATTCAAGGTGAACATACAGAAATTAATATTGTTCGACAAGACGAAGAAAAACGTATTGGCGAAATGCGAACCATTGATATTGACTGGAATGATAAGGAAACATTTCTTACATCAATACGAGATATAACCCATCATAAACAAATTGAAGAAGAACTAAAAAAAGCTTTGTTAAAAGCTGAAGAAAGCGATAAACTAAAATCAGCATTCCTTGCTAACATGAGCCATGAGATTCGAACACCTATGAATGGTGTACTTGGTTTTACGAGGTTTCTTAAAAAACCAAATCTGCCCATTGAAAAGCAGCGAAAATATATATCAATTATTGAACAATCTGGCTTAAGAATGCTTAATCTTATTAATGATATTATTGATATATCAAAAATTGAATCCGGTAACATGGAAGTTAATTACGGTAATATAAACATACATGAAATGTTTGCTTCCTTATTTAGCTTCTTTGAGCCACAAGCAAAGAAAAATAAGAATAAATTATTGTACGTAACAAGTCTGCCAGACCACAAAGCTTATGTTTTTACAGATAATGAAAAGATTACTGCGATATTTACAAATCTGATAAAAAACGCAATAAAGTATACCTCTAATGGTAAAATTGAATTTGGTTACGAGTTAAAAGAAAATATGTTTGAGTTTTACGTGAAGGATACAGGGATAGGAATTCCACAGGATCGTTTAGATGCAATATTTGAGCGTTTTGTTCAGGCAGACCTAAGAGTAGCTCAACCTTATGAGGGGGCAGGATTGGGATTATCCATTGCGAAAGCTTATGTAGAAATGCTAAGGGGAAAAATACGAGTAGAATCAGAAGAAAATAAAGGATCAACGTTCTATTTTACTATACCAATTAAAGGTAAAAAAGTTGATAAAAAAGTTGTTACGCAAGAAAAAGAAATTGATATCAATGAAAAATTAAGGGAAATAACGGTGCTTGTTGCCGATGACGATGAAACTGCAAATGTTTATTTAGAAGAGGTACTAGAAGGTAAATGCAAAAGAATATTACACGCGCGTAACGGCAAACAAGCTGTGGACATAATTCAAAAAGAAAAAGATATTAACCTTATTTTGATGGATATAAAAATGCCGGTTATGGATGGTTATACAGCTACCCGAATGATAAAACAGTATAATGAAAATGTTATCATAATTGCCCAAACTGCCTATGCAATGTCAGGTGATAAAGAAAAAGCTATTAAAGCGGGATGCAATGGATATATCACAAAACCGATTAATCAAAACGAGCTTTTATTAATCATGAATCAACTACTTTAGATTGGATTTTTTTGTTATATTTGGTTCCCATTTGAATCGAACGTATAGTGAAACCAGTTTTGAAAATATTTCTCTTTTTCTTTTTAGTATCTATTGTTGTTTCATGTAATTTTTTAACTAATTCTTCAGCCAAAATTAATAGTAGTTCGCTTTTAGAAGAAGTTAGTTGGATAATTGGCAATTGGGAAAACAATATTCCGGAAGGTAAAACCATTGAAAGTTGGCAAAAACTTAATGATTCGGTTTTAATAGGAAAAAGTATTTTTATTAAAGAAAAAGATTCACTTTTACTTGAAAATATTTTAATAGTTCAGCGCCAAGAAGGTCTTTATTATATTCCTACTGTTATAAATCAAAATGAAGGAAATTCGGTTGAATTTAAACTTTCCTATAAAAGCGGAAGAATGTTGGTTTTTGAAAATCCGCAACATGATTTCCCACAAAAAATAAGCTATAGCAAAATTTCAAACGATTCTATTTTAGCAGAAATATCTGGTATTTCAAATGGTAAAGAAAAATCGGTTAAATTTCCAATGACCAGAAAATAATATGTTTTTTGTCGAAAAACTTATTCACGGCAGGTTAATAAAACGATACAAACGTTTTTTGGCTGATGTCCAATTGGATGATGGAAAAATCGTAACAGCACACTGTACCAATTCCGGGTCTATGAAAAGCTGTTTGGAAAATGATGCGGAAGTTTACTTATCTCCTGTAAATGATTCAAAACGTAAAACAAAATTTACCTGGGAAATGATCAAAATTAATAATAACTGGATTGGAATAAATACAGGAAACCCAAACAAGCTGGCCTTTGAAGCTGTTTTAAATAACCAAATCGAAAAATTAAAAGGATATTCTGAAGTTAAAAGAGAAGTTAAATTTGGCGATAGCCGATTTGATATAATGGCTAAAAATGAGACTGAAATCTGTTTTATAGAAGTTAAAAATGTTACCCTAAAGGTAGGAGATTATGCTCTTTTCCCCGATGCAATTACAAGCCGTGGAAAAAAGCACTTGGAAACCTTGATAAAGGTTAAAGAAAATGGTATGCGAGCAGTGATGTTGTACATAATTCAAAGAACGGATGTTTCAATTTTTGCTCCTGCTAATGAAATTGATCCCGAATATGCTAAAACCTTAAAAAAAGCATATAATAATGGCATTGAGATAATTCCAATGCAAGCAAAAGTAACACCTGAAAAAATTGATTTAGTCAAAGAATTACCTTTTGAAATTTAAAATGAGATTTATAAAATACGTACCAATTTCATTCATTCTTATTATCTTTTCTTGTTCTAATGAAACAATTAATCCGGATTTTATAAGCGATGGAGAATATGATGGAAAATACTTTCCTACAAATGAATGGAGATACTGTAACCCTGAAGAAGTTGGCGTAAACATAAATGCTCTGTTAGAGGCACACAAATATGTATCAAATTCTGATTTTGGTACAAATGGTTATATGATTATCAAAGATGGTTATATAGTTGCCGAAGATTATTTTAACGGTTTAACTTTAGAAGTAAAGCATGCAAGTTATTCAATTGCTAAAAGTATTACTTCTGCAATTATAGGAATTGCAATCGATCAAGGCTATATTGAAAGTGTAGAAGATAAGTTTTCCGATTATTTTACCGAACTCAACAATGGTAATACTCAACAGTGGAAAAAGGATCTTAAAGTATCGCATGTTCTTACTATGACATCAGGAATTGATTGGGCAGAAGAAGGTATTTTTTCAAATGACATTATTCAAATGTCTCGTTCCGAAGATTATCTTGAATACGTAATGAATAAGCCCCTGAATAATAAACCCGGAACAGATTGGTCATACAATAGCGGAGAATCGATGTATTTGTCCGGATTAATTAATTTAACAACTGGAAAAAATATGCTTCAGTTTGCAGAAGAAAATTTACTAAATCCGATAGGGATATGTAATATAAACTGGATTGCAGATTCAAAAAACCATACAGTTGCCGGATGGGGAATTAATGCTACCATGCATGATTTTGCCAGGTTCGGATATTTATTTTTAAACAATGGAAACTGGGATGGGTCGCAAATAATTTCAAAAGAATGGATTAAAGAGTCAACATCACCTTTTAGTAATGATTATCCATTTTATGGCTACTTATGGTGGATAGGAGAAGATGCTTTTTTTGAAAGTACAATTGATTTGCCAGATGATTTATATATGGCCATTGGTGCATTTGGTCAATATCTAATAATTATTCCCTCTGAAAACTTAATTATTGCAAGATTAGGACAGGATCTATATTCTCGGAATAGTTGGAAACCTGAAGAATTTATTCGTTTAGTTCTAAAAGCTGTTTGATTTATACTTTTGCAGTTCATATTTTTGATTTCTTAGTTTAGGTTCAAAACTTGCTTCACGAATTGCATTCTGTATACCTTCTGCATCAAACTTATAATTCGCTCCTGCTGAAGAAACCACATTTTCTTCAATCATTATTGAACCAAAATCGTTTGCTCCGGCATGCAAACAAACCTGAGCTATATCTTTTCCAACAGTTAACCAGGAAGCCTGTATATTTTGAATGTTTGGAAGCATAATTCTGCTTATAGCAATAGTCTTAATATATTCTTCAGATCTAACTTCGTTTTTTATACCAAACTCTCTTTGCAAAAATGTATTTTCATCTTGAAAAGGCCATGGAATAAATGCTAAAAATCCATATGCAGATTCTGGCTTCTGTGATTGTGTATCCCGTATTGCAACAAGGTGTTCAATACGTTCTTTTCTAGTTTCAACATGTCCAAACATCATAGTTGCTGATGTTACCAAATTTAATTTATGCGCTTCCTTCATAACATCCAACCATTGTTCTGCACTTGCTTTTGCAGGAGATATACTTTTTCTTACTCTATCGCATAAAATTTCAGCGCCCGCACCTGGCAAACTATCCAAGCCTGCGTTCATTAGAGCTTCTAAAATTTCTTTATATGATTTTTTCTCTAACCTTGCCAAATGAACGATCTCAGGAGGTCCTAATGCATGTAATTTCAAATTTGGAAATTCAGATTTTAATTCACTGAACAAGTTGGTATAAAAATTTAGTTTTAAGTTGGGATGTAACCCACCCTGCAATAAAAGCTGCTCCCCTCCCAATCCAAAAAGCTCTTCGACCTTGGTTTTATATTCTTCCATCGAAGTTACGTAAACCCCTTCATCTTTGGGTTTTTTATAAAAATTACAAAACTTACATTGAGATATACACGCATTCGTAATATTTACATTTCTATCAATCTGCCATGTTACAACATTATCCTGCTTATGTATTTTTCTAAGTTGATTTCCAATAAATATCAACTCTTCCAAAGGAGCTTCTTCGTACAACAAAAGGCCTTCTTCCGTTGTTAGAAAATCAAGATTTAGTGCTTTTTTATATAAATTATTAAGGTTCATATCAAATCTAAATAAGTTATGCCAATTTGTTGTACATTGAATTAATGGGATGTCAAATTTATTAACTTTACAATTCAAAATTAAATAAGTTTAAATTATGAAAATCAATATATCAAAAATTTCAGAGTTAGATCACAACATATCAATAATTTATATATCAGAATCACCTGAAAAAATAAATAAGGATTATTTTAATCGGGAAGAACTTGAATATATTAAAAATCAATTTGAAAATAAGAAAAAGTCCGTTGCAATAAATACTTATAAAAATTGGAAATACATTGAATGGATAGAAACAGGTAAAGAACAATATATTGTAAAGGAAAAATTAAGGCGAGCAGCAGGAAACTTATATTCACAATTAAAAAATAGTAAACTGGAACAAATATGTCTTGTTGATTTATCTGATAATGCTGAAAATACAATTGCTTTTGTTGAGGGATTAAGTTTAAGTCATTATCAATTTTTAAAATACTACAGCAAACCCGAAGAAAAAAAGAATTTTTTAAAAGAGATCCAAATTTTTGGTTCGGCAATTGATAACGAACAAATCTCAGAGCTTGACATTTTAATTGAATCAGTTTATCATGCAAAGAATTTAGTTAATGAACCTGTTTCATTCTTAAACGCCGAACAGTTTTCATATGAGATCGAAAAACTTGGTCAAGATGCGGGTTTCGAGGTAGAAGTATTTAATAAAGTAAAAATAGAATCTCTAAAGATGGGTGGATTATTAGCTGTAAATAAAGGCAGCGTTGATCCTCCTACATTTAATATTCTAACATGGAAACCTAAAGATGCTGTTAATCAAAAGCCTTACGTGCTGGTAGGTAAAGGTGTAGTTTATGATACAGGCGGAATGAATATCAAAACAGAAAATTATCTTGATACGATGAAATCTGATATGGCAGGAGCTGCAACAGTTACCGGAACTATCTACGCTATTGCCAAAGCCGAAATCCCAATTTATGTAATTGGACTAATCCCTGCAACTGATAATCGTTTAAATGCAAATGCATATGTCCCCGATGATGTTATTACAATGTATAATAAATCGACTGTTGAAGTTAGAAATACTGATGCAGAAGGAAGATTAATATTAGCAGATGCTTTACATTTTGCTAAAAAATATGATCCCGAATTAGTAATTGACCTGGCGACATTAACAGGATCAGCTCTTATGGCAATTGGTAATTTAGGAATGGTTGCAATGACTAATGTCACAGATGATCAATTTGAACAGTTAAAAATTTCGGGTAACAATATGTATGAAAGAATAGTAGAACTTCCACTTTGGGAAGAATATGCGGAAATGTTAAAATCAGATATTGCCGATATTAAAAATTTAGGAGGAAGAGAGGCCGGAGCTATAACTGCCGGAAAATTTCTTGAACATTTTACTGAGTATCCATGGATTCACTTGGATATAGCAGGATGCGCATTCCTTACAAAAAAAGATAACTACAGGGGTGTTGGAGCGACCGGGGTTGGAGTTCGTTTACTTTTTGATTTTTTCAATAATCAATTGTAAACTCCTAAATCCTTATTATTAAAATATTATAGTTAATTTTGTGTTAAATAAAATAATCGTTTGACGGAATAATACAATATATATGATTCAAAATAAGATAGTTGTTGGTATTTCACACGGAGATATAAATGGAGTAAGCTACGAAGTGATCATAAAGGCTTTAATGGATAACAGAATATTCGATTTTTCTATTCCTGTTGTTTACGGTTCAGCTAAAGTAGCTGCTTATCACCGTAAGGCATTAAATATTGCAAACTTTAGTTTCAACAATGTAAAATCAGCCGAAGAGGCCAATATTAAGCGAGCCAATATAATTAATTGTTTAGATGATAATGTCAGGGTTGAACTTGGGAAATCAACTAATATTGCCGGAGAATCCTCTCTAATATCATTAGAGCATGCTGTTAAAGATTTAAAAGAAGGAAAAATTGATGTTCTGGTTACGGCTCCCATCAATAAAGATAATGTACAGTCCGATAAATTTAATTTTCCGGGCCATACTGAATATCTAACCAAGGAATCCGAATCAAAAGAATCTTTAATGCTTATGGTAAGCGAAAATTTAAAAGTTGGAGTTGTTACAACGCATTTACCTCTTTGTCAAGTTCCTGAGGCTGTCACCGAAGATCTAATTTTATCTAAACTCAGAATAATGAATAAAAGTCTTATTCAGGATTTTAGAATAAGAAAACCTAAAATTGCAGTTCTTGGATTAAATCCGCATGCGGGAGATAACGGACTTTTAGGAAAAGAAGAAGTTGATGTTGTGATTCCTGCAATAAATAAAGCAAGAGAAGAAAATATATTAGCTCTTGGACCTTATCCTTCAGACGGATTTTTTGGAAGTGACAACTTCAAAAAAGTAGATGCAATTTTAGCGATGTATCATGATCAGGGATTAACTCCCTTCAAAGCATTGGCTTTTAATTCCGGTGTAAACTATACAGCTGGTTTAGATTTTATCAGAACATCGCCCGGACACGGAACAGCTTATGAAATAGCTGGTTTAGGCAAAGCTTCTGAGGTTTCATTTAGAAATGCGATATACCTGGCATGTGATATTTTTAGAAGTAGAAAAGAATTTAAGGAAATAAGCGCTGAACCTTTACAACATTACGAAATTTCGGATAAGGAGACTGATCAGGAATAAAAAATTAAAAGGGTGATTAAAAATCATCCTTTTTTGTTGAATGTTGCACAACATAATAATAAGCCAATAACTAGGCTTTTAGCTCTATTTTTAAGGTAAATTATTTAGTATTTTTGTTAGATACCTAAATTAACAAACTAAATAACTAAAATTAAATACGGAGGTTTTTATGTCAAAAATTGATCTGTCCTTAAAAAATCTGGACGAATTATTCCCCAGCAACTTTACCCAGGAACAAATTGCAAAAGCAAAAACGGTTTTTTTAAAGGAATTGGCTTTATTAAGTCATGAATTTTATGGTGGTAAAATGCAAACCTTACCAAAAGCTGGAATCTATGGTTTTAACTGGTTCAATGTTTATTATACACCAGGCGTATCTAAAATATCTACAACCATAAGAGATAATAATGATACTTCTTTCGATATTTCTAACCGTGGTAATATGGTTGCCGTTGTTTCTGACTCTACAAGGGTTTTAGGAGATGGAGATTGTACTCCTCCCGGAGGAATGGGCGTTATGGAGGGTAAGGCATATTTAATGAAGTATTTAGCGGGCGTAGATGCTGTTGCGTTGTGTGTAGACAGTTATAACGACAAAGGCGAACACGATCCTGATAAAATTATCGGCTTTGTTAAAATGGCACAACCAAGTTTTGGTGCAATAAATCTTGAAGATATTTCTCAACCCAATTGTTATAAAGTACTTGATACTTTAAGAGAAGAATGCGATATTCCTGTATGGCACGATGACGCTCAGGGAACTGGGTCGGTAACAGTTGCAGGGTTAATTAATGCTTTAAGGATTGTTGAAAAAGATTTAAAAGACGTTAAAATTGTACTTTATGGTGCAGGGGCATCAAACACTACTATTGCACGCCTTTGTCTACATGCCGGAGCAGACCCTGAAAAAATGATTCTTTTTGATTCAAAAAGAGGATTACATACAGATAGAGATGATATAAAAGCTGATGAACGATTCTATAGAAAGTGGGAGCTTTGTGAACAAACTAATCCTGATAAAATTGATGATGTTTTGGAAGCATGCAAAGATGCAGATGTTTTAATAGCTCTAAGTAAACCAGGACCAGATGTAGTTAAACCAGAATGGATTAAAAATATGGGTACAAAACCAATTGTATTTGTGTGTGCTAATCCAGTACCTGAAATTTATCCTTATGCAGCAAAAGAAGCTGGAGCTTATATAGTTGCTACCGGCCGTGGTGATTTTCCTAATCAAGTTAATAATTCTTTAGGATTCCCTGGTATTCTTAAAGGAGCTTTGCTTGTTCGTGCTCGTAAAATTACTGATGAAATGGCTGTAAGAGCTGCTTATTCAATGGCTGATTATGCAGAAAAGAATGGTATAAATCCTGATTATATTATTCCAAAAATGGACGAAACAGAAATGTTTGCTGTTGAAGCTGCTGATGTAGCAATGGAAGCAATTAAAAATGGAGTTGCTCGTGTAGAAATGACATGGCAAGAAGCTTACGACCGTACTTTGGCAGATATCAAACAAACAAGATCTACCATTGATGCGATGATGGAAAAAGGATTTATTCCGAAACCAAATGTTGAATTGCTTGAGAAAGCGCTAAAAATTGCAGTTGATGCAGTATCTTAATAATACTTTTTAAAAATGTAAAAATAGAGTGATTTATAATCACTCTATTTTTTTACCAGGAACTTATAAGAATAACTTTCTTGCAAAGAAGATATTTGAATAAAATAAATTCCATCCGCAAAATCCTTTAATTCAATATTTTTTGTCTTTTCTTCAGAATTCAATTTTCCTGTTTGTCTTAATTTTCCTGTAATATCATAAATCCTGTAATTAAATATTTCCGATTCAAAAGTCTCAATTTCTATTGTAAAAAACCCGTTATTAGGATTTGGATAGATTTTAAATCGTTCATTCGAATCTTCTTCAGGACTCTCTGGTATATTTGTCACAATTAATTTCTTTTCTTCAGATACGGAAACGCAATTGAAAACATTTGTAACTTCAACATAATAATCTCCGTCCTCAGTAATAATATATTTTTTGTCTGTAGCATCTTCTATAGGCTGTCCATTGAAATACCACTGATTTCCTATATCAGAGCTCGATGTTAATGTATCGCCACTATTCACAAAACTGGGCATTGAAGGAGATTCATAAACTACTGCTATATCATATACTTGCTTTATATAAGTACTGTTAACCGTTAATCTTACAGGCACTAAGCCAGAATTATTATATTTTACCCAATGAGGTCCCTTCCCAACTGCTTTTTGCGGATTTGCACTATCTCCAAACTCCCATAAAAAACTATACGTATTATCTAATGTAGTTGAAAATTGTAAACTGTCGACACTACATATGGTATCCTTGTCAACAAAAATAGTAGGTTCCACGAATGTTGCATCTTCAACAATAGATACACTATCAATACAAATTCCATATCCCTTCGATCCGACCCCCTCAAATGCGATTTTATATTTATCGCTTAATTCAGGAAGAGGAATTTCCTTTTTTTCCCAAGTTTCAATATTTGTATTATAAATTCTAATTGTTTTCCATTCAACTGTATCAACATCTTTATACAATACTCTCAATTCGTGAACCTCTTCATTAGCTTCCTGCATATGCATATAAAAGGTCAGTTTTAAGTTAGTGTATGAAGAAAAATCAAAATTCGGTAAAACTAATTTCGAAGTTTCATTATTTTCGTCAAAAAAATAAGCATTATAACTACCTTCAAATGCTGTATCTAAAATGCCCGCAAATCCACCTGCTTTATATACCCAACCAATGGTGTCATTAGATCTTTCTTCATACCAATCCATTGGGATTAATTCATTTACAAATGTTTCAGAAAATGGTAAAGTTAATGTGTCTGTAATATGAACATACACCGTATTTGAAGGGTTGGACTCCATTACTTCAGGGGAACTATATTTTGCTGTAACGAAATAATTATGTAATATATTTCCCTCGCCTAAAGTATCGTTATAATTAGAATCACCTATAGAATCCAACTTTAAAGAATTTCTATAAACGTAATAGAACTCAATACTTGAAGTGTCTTCAACATGATTCCATTTTAAGTTTACAATAGTATCCCGGACAGATGCACTAAGATTGCTTGGTATCGTATCATAAGGTAAGTATCCGTTTAACAAAACGACTCCATAATCTAAAGGATCTAACCAAGGTTTCAGTTGATAAACAGAATCTTCAAAATCTTGCCAGGAACGATGAAATTGTTGATAGTAATCATTAAAATTAAAACTACAATCAGCATCTCCGCCTGTTAAATCTCCAATAATTCTTCCATTTTGATCAAATAATGGTGAACCTGAAGAACCACCTTCTGTTGTACCTTCATCCCATTCATCTATGTACCAATGTTTATTAACATCGTAACCTTCTCCGAAATCACTGGTTGTAGCTCCATCAAAAGATTTCGTAATTTTCTTAATATCTCCACGCGGATGGTGAATTGAAGTAACACTGGTTGGGTCACTTATATCTCTATTCCATCCTGCATAATAAGGTTTATAAGCCGGAGGAGGTTTAATACTCAATTCCAATAAGCTAAAATCGATGGTCCTTTCCGGAGGAGTAGCTATAATGGTTGATCCTGAGATAGTCATGTCTTGATTTCCATCCTCACTTGTACAACCCGGACTTTCGTAATTGAAGTAAAAAATTGCGTTTGTAGCTTCAGAAGCATTATTAATACAATGATTTGCAGTTAATAAATAAGGATATCCATCTTCTTTTGTATTATTTATTAACGCTCCGGAACAAAGCCATCCGTTATAAGTAATTTTACATACTGAGTGCTTTAACAGTTGCCAAAGTTCATCATTGTCACAATTAATATTTATATTACAGTCTCCAGATTGACCAAACCCTTTTTCACTTTTTGATAAATAATTAAAAACATTCTTATAATCATGCGCTATTGAAGAAATATGTAATTCCCCTTTAAAATCCACACAAAGTGATTCGTGATATTCCAAAACAATCTCATCACCTTTTACCGGTGCTACAGGTAAAACATAGTTTATTTTATTATTTTTATATGTAAAAGCACCCCTTACATGGTCTTTATCCGCATTATAAATAAATAATTTAGATCCTACGGGCAATCGATATCGATCAAAAACTAAACTTAATGAATATGCTCCCGGTGACTTTATTTTCAAATACCAAATCCGCTTGTTTTTTAAGTTTACCCAAATTCCATGTGTCTCAGGGCTAAAATCCACCTCTAATACTTCTGCAAATCTTAAAGTTTTTAATCTTGATTCGATTCGTCTGTCTTCCCTATTTAGTTTTCTAATTTTAACATCAGGTAAAATCTCAACGGGAATATCTTGTGTTAACTCGAAATCAAAAGCCGGTTTTCCTTTGTAATTTATCTGTCCCCCGCTATAAAAGGGGTATAATACCAACAGTAAGATTATTAAAGAAAAATATCTCATATTGTCCCAAGCATTTAATTCAAAAATACCAAATTAATTTTAATTCTTCACTAACTTGAATTTCATTTCGTTCTTAATTATTTATTGATTTTTGATACAAATATTTTTTTCAAATTTTTGGATAGCTTATTTTTGTTTATTTTTAGTAATTATTTAGATTACTCATCATGTTCGAATACATTAAAGGAGAAATAAAAGAAATTTCGCCAGCACATATTATTATTGAAAATAACCAAATCGGTTATTTCGTTAATATTTCCGTTAATACCTTTTCTCAATTATCAGGCCAAGATAATGCAGTGATATATATTTATGAAGTTATACGTGAAGATACACATCAACTATATGGCTTTTTTGAAAAAAAGGAACGTGAAATATTTTTACATTTAATTTCTGTTTCTGGAGTCGGTGCAAATACTGCAAGAGTAATGCTTTCTTCATTGACACCGGCTGAAATTCAAAACGCGATCTCAACTGGCACTGTAAATGTTTTAAAAAGCATTAAGGGTATTGGAGCAAAAACAGCGGAAAGAATAATAGTAGATTTAAAAGATAAAGTAGGAAAAATTTTAGATGGAGAACAAATAATTGCTCCTGTAAACAATACAATTAAAGACGAAGCGTTATCAGCTTTAGTAATGTTAGGATTCCCTAAAACAAAAGTCGACAAAATTATTAACGAAATTCTTAAACAGAATGCGATGCGGTCTGTAGAAGAGCTTATTAAGGAAGCCCTTAAGAGAATTTAACAGGTATTTTTTATCAGTTGAGAAAAATATTTATATACAAAGTTTTATTCTTTCTTTTAAGTTTAGTTTGTGTAAATAACGTACAAGCTAAATTTTTATTTTCACAACAAGTCAATAATCAACAAGAAGATACGCTGAAATTTGAATTTCAAGATCAAGGAAAATACGAATATGATAAGCCAGATGTATCCCCATTATACCTTGAAAATCCAGCTAATATAAAAGATACGGTAGAATACGACCCTGCAACAAACGAGTATATAATTTCTAAAAAACTTGGAAATTTTGATTATCGAGCCAGTAAACGAATGACTCTTGAAGAGTATCAAGATTATCAGTTCGAGCAAGCTATAAGAAATTATTGGCGAAATAGAGCCCGTGGTCAAAGCATGGATGCGCAAACAGGCCTATTTCCTAACCTACGGCTTGGTGGCGAAGCATTTGATAAAATATTTGGAGATAATGCTATCAATATTGTTCCAATGGGATCTGCTGAGCTAATTTTTAAAATAAATGTAAACAACAACGAAAATCCAACTATATCAGAAAATTTAAGAAAAACCACCACTTTCGATTTTGAAGAAAAAATCATGATGAATGTAACTGGTAATATTGGTGACAAAATAAAACTTGGTGTAAATTATAATACGGAAGCTACATTCGATTTTGAAAATCAAACCAAATTAGAATATGTTGGTAAAGAGGATGAAATCATAAAAAGAATTGAAGCTGGTAATGTAACATTACCACTACCTGGTAGTTTAATTACTGGTAGTCAAAGCCTGTTTGGTATTAAAACTGAATTACAGTTCGGAAAACTAACTATGACAAGTGTTTTCTCTCAACAAAAGGGTGAAACCAAAGTAATTGAAGTAAGAGGTGGAGCACAAACACAGCAGTTTGAGATACATGGAGATGAATATGATGCGAACAGACACTTTTTCTTATCACAGTACTTTAGGGACAATTATGAAGAATCACTTGCAGAATTACCGGTAATTAAATCATCTGTTACTATAACCAAAGTTGAGGTATGGGTAACAAATTCGGTTAATAATAACGAAGAATACAGAAATGTTCTTGCTTTATTAGACCTTGGAGAAAGCGGGAACAATGTTTTTGCCTCAGAATCAGTAATTCCATTTACCACCGGTGGTCAATATCCAAATAACTCTACAAATGCTTTGTTCAACCAAATTTACAGCATAAATCCGGATAAAGTTTTTGATGAGATTAGCGATGATCTGGAATTGCAATGGGGTTCATTTAATTTTAAGCTAGGTCAAGATTATGAATTAATTGGTAGCGCACGAAAATTAAAATCAAATGAATACGACTTAAACGAACGATTAGGTTACATTTCACTTAATATCTCTTTAAAACCTGATGAGATTTTAGCAGTTGCTTATGAAATTGATGTTGCAGGAACAAGGTATCAGGTAGGTGAATTCTCAACAGATGGTACGGGTACATCCAGTGATCAGGATAAAAGCCCATATATTATTGCTAAATTACTAAAAGGGACAAATTTATCTCCCAGCGTTCCAACTTGGGACCTAATGATGAAAAACATTTACTCAATTGGAGCTTACCAAGTAAATAGGGAAGATTTTATACTAAATGTGCTTTACCAAGATGATAAAACCGGAAATGCCCTGACTTACATTCCCGAAGGTAATATCAACAAAACACATTTAATAAGTGTTCTAAATTTAGACAATTTAAACACGCAGCTTGATGCTCAACCCGATGGTCGTTTTGATTTTATTGATGGCGTAACAATTAATGCATCTAATGGACGAGTTATTTTTCCGGTATTAGAACCATTTGGAAGTTATCTAAAAAATCAGTTTACAGATACTACAATTGCAGAAAATTATATATTTCAAGAGCTTTATGACACTACGTTAACATTTGCCCGTTTATTAGCCGAGAAAAATAAATTCAAGTTAAAAGGTCAGTACAAATCGGCATCGAGTTCTGAAATAATGCTTAATGCTATAAATATTCCTCAAGGCTCGGTAAAAGTAATAGCCGGAGGATCGGTACTTACAGAAAACATTGATTATACGGTAGATTATAATCTTGGGAGAGTTAGAATTCTTAATGAAGGTTTGTTAGAATCAGGTACACCACTGCAAATATCTCTTGAAAGTCAAGCATTATATAGCATTCAGACCAAAACATTATTAGGTACACACTTAAATTATCAGTTCTCGGATAATTTTAATATTGGTGCCACAGTAATGAACCTAACAGAAAGACCGTTAACACAAAAGGTAGCGATTGGTGAAGAACCTATCTCAAATACCATATGGGGCCTAAATACTTCCTATAGAACAGAATCTCAGCTTGTAACCTCTATGGTTGATAGATTGCCTTTTATAGAGACCAAAGAAAAATCGACCGTTTTAGTAGATGCAGAATTTGCTCATTTAATTCCCGGACACTCTAAAGCTATTGGAGAAGAAGGTAATGCTTATATTGATGATTTTGAAGGAAGCGAAACTTCCATGGATATGAAAAGCTATAATGCTTGGGTAATGGCCAGTACGCCACAAAGTCAAGAAGATTTATTTCCGGAAACAACTCCAGGTATTGAAAATAAGTTGGTACAAGGATTTAACAGAGCAAGAATCGCTTGGTATAAAATTGATCCTTTATTTTTAAGAAATACAAGTAATACTCCTGATCACCTTACTAGTGAAGATCAATCAAATCACTTTGTTCGTGAGATTTATGAAAGAGAGATATTCCCGAATAAACAGTCTGAAACATCGGTTCCTACTGCCTTACAAGTACTAAACGTTGCATACTATCCAGATGAAAGAGGTCCGTATAATTATGTAACCGATGATACCTTAAGTATTTATGGATTAGATGCGAATGGAACATTAAAAAATCCTGAAACTCGATGGGGAGGTATAATGCGCGAGGTTCCAACTACTGATTTCGAAGCTGCAAATGTAGAATATATTGAGTTCTGGTTAATGGATCCATTTGTTTATGATTCGACTGGAAATATAAGTGGAGACCTATACTTCAATCTGGGTAGTATATCTGAAGATATTTTACAAGACTCAAGAAAGGCATTTGAAGATGGATTGCCAAGTACTGAAGTTATTGAAAAAGTTGACACTACAGATTGGGGAAGAGTACCAAGCAATGATTTCTCGGTTAATACGAATCCAAATGAGAATCAAGATGTAGGTTTAGATGGATTAAATGATATAGATGAAGAATCCTTTTTTAGCTCTTATTTAACTAAAGTGGAAGAATTAGTTAGTCCAGAAATATTTGATGAATTTATATCGGATCCATCAAACGACAACTATAGATATTATCGAGATGGAGAATATACAAACATTGAAGCCAGCATCTTGGACAGATACAAAAGATTCAATGATTTACAAGGAAACTCAACTGGCGATGCCGGTAGTTTATATTCAAAATCTCCAGATTCTGAGGATATTAATGGTGATAAAACTTTAGATCGTACTGAAAGCTATTTCCAATATAAAGTAGAACTTGATCCAGAAAAGATGAATGTTGGTGAAAACTTTATTGTTGATAAAGTATTAGGCCATGATGTTGACCTTGCAAATGGAGAACAAAATGTGAGAATAGCCTGGTATCAGTTTAGAATTCCCATTCGTCAACCAGAAAGAATAATTGGATCCATACAAGATTTTTCTTCCATTCGTTTTATGAGAATGTTTTTAAAGGAGTTTGAAGATACTGTAATATTAAGATTTGCTAAGTTAGAGTTAGTTCGCAGCGATTGGAGGAAATACGATCTTTCATTAATGGAAGGGCACGAAGGACTTTCATCTCCTGAAACAACTAATGGAACTTTTGAAATCGCATCAGTAAATATTGAGGAAAACGATAACTATGTTTTACCACCAGGAGTCGACAGAGTCATTGATCCAACCAATCCACAACTTCGACAGTTAAATGAACAGTCGATGGTATTAAAGGTAAATAATTTGGATGATGGAGATGCCCGCGCAGCATATAAAACGCTAAACTTAGATATACGTCAATATGAAAAGTTAAAGATGTTTGTTCATGCTGAGCAGCTGGAAAGTAATATTTTAAGAGATGATGATTTACGAGTATTTATTAGATTGGGAACAGATAATAATAGTAACTATTATGAATATGAAATTCCTGTAGAAGTTACGCCTGAAGGAAATTATGACGATGGTGATCGTGAAATAGTATGGCCAGAAGAAAATAATATCGAAATAAATTTAGACGATTTAGTTGATGTAAAAAGAGCCAGAAACGAAGAGCTTCGACAAGCAAATACAGTGTTTACATACAACTCTATTTATTCTGTTTATCGAGAAGATAATCACAGGATTTCTGTCCGAGGAAATCCTAACTTAAGTAACGTAGTTACAATTATGATCGGTGTTCGAAACCCAAGTAGGCAAAACAATACTACTTCAGGAGACGATGGTATGCCAAAGTCAGGGGAAATTTGGGTAAACGAACTTAGATTGACTGATTTTAGACAGGATGGTGGTTGGGCAGCTCGCGGTAGACTTTCTACTCAATTAGCTGATTTAGGATCTGTTAATTTTGCTGGTAGCATTAGCACTCCCGGCTTTGGCAGTATAGATCAGAGTGTAAGTGAACGAAATAAAGAAGAAACTATCCAGTACGATGTTTCAACTAACCTGGACCTTGGAAAGTTTTTCCCGGAAAAAGCTAAAGTAAGTATTCCCGTTTATGCTGGTTATTCCGAAACATTTATTAACCCCGAATATAATCCATTAGACCCGGATGTACGATTAGAAGATGCTTTAAAAGATGCTGATTCAAAAGCGGAAAGAGATTCAATAAAAAATGTAGCTCAGGATTATACAAGAAGAAAAAGTATAAACTTTACAAATGTTAAAATAAATAAGCAAAGTCAAAAGCCTAGATTTTATGATGTTTCAAATTTCTCAGTAAGTTATTCTTTTAACGAAACCTATTCAAGAGACATTAACACAGAATATGATATACTTAAAAACTACCGTGGTGCATTTAATTATATCTATAATACGCGACCAAAAAATGTTGCACCTTTTCGAAAATCAAGAGGATTATTAAGTAAAAAAGCGTTTGCAATTATAAAAGATTTTAACTTTTATTATGCCCCGACCAGTATATCATTTAGAACAGATGTTGATAGAAGATATCAGGCAAATAAAACCAGAAATATTTATGATCCTAATACAGTATTTGAACCGACCTTTGTAAAAGAATTCAATTGGAATAGATACTATGATGTAAAATGGGATTTGTCAAGATCGTTAAAAATTGATTTCTCTGCTACTAACATTGCTAAAATAGACGAACCTTATGGTGAGGTTAACAGGCATGGAGTAGATTCCGTTTATGATGCCTGGAAAAGAGAAGTTTGGAATAATATATTAGAAGGTGGTCGAAATACCCAGTATAACCATAACATTAATGTTACATATCGTGTTCCAATAAACAAATTACCTTTATTGGATTGGACAAACTTAACCGCCCGTTACAATGCTACTTATAACTGGGAAGCCGGACCAAGAAATGCTGATGGAGAATCTATTCTTGGGAATACATTGCGTAACTCAAACACTATCCAGTTTAATGCGCAAGCCAACATGGTAAATCTTTACAATAAAGTTGGTTTCCTTAAAACCATTAACCAAAAATACAGTAGAGGAAGATCAAATAAGAAAGTAGAGTACGAAGATGTAAGTTATCAGCAACAAGACATTTGGTTTAGAGAAGGCCGCTTTCGTTCCATCTACCACGATTTAAACACAGAAGATATTACTCGCGTTAGCGTGACAGATGCCAGCGGTGCTGAAGTTCGCGGTGAATGGGAAGTATCAACTAAGCGAAAAATCAGATTTAAAACCGAAAAAGATATTGACGGAGCTCAAATTTTGGTAGAAGGACGAATTGAAAAGAAAGAAAACCCTCTGATATTTGTTGCAGAAAATACGGCAAGGCTAATTATGTCAGTAAAAAATGTTTCTGCATCTTACACTATAACACAAGGGTCAAGTCTTGCGGGATATACTCAGAATACTCATATGTTAGGTATGAATTCTGGTTTTGAAGCTCCCGGCTGGCCATTTGTATTAGGATGGCAAGATGATCAGTTTGCTTCAGAAGTAATAGGAAACAATTGGTTCTTAAAAGATTCTTTGAATTTACCGTATTTAATGACTCAAAATCAAAACCTTAATTTTAGAGTTACTCTTGAACCAATAAGAGGTTTAAAAATTGACTTAACAGCCAACCGTTTAAAATCGGAAAACAATAACCGTTATTACTACCATACATCTACTGAACCATATTCCGAACAAATAACCGGAAACTTCTCAATGACATATATCACCATTGGTAGTGCCTTTGAAGATATTTCGAATAAAAACAACTATTATTCAAAAGCATTTGAAGAATTTAAAGAAAATCGTACAGCGATTTCGAGTCGTTTAGGCGATGGTACACACATTGATGAAGCCGGTTATACCTATGGATATGGTAGTTTATCTCAAGATGTAATGGGGCCAGCATTTTTAGCGGCATATGGATGGTATTATGATGCAAGTAACATTCCTCTTGATATGTTCCAAAATATTCCTTTACCAAACTGGAGTATTCGTTACGATGGCTTAAAAGAAATACCTTTCTTAAAGAAGATTTTTAAATCTATTAACTTAAGCCACGCTTACCGTTCTTCATATAACATTGGTTCATTTATAAATAATGATGATTTTTCATTTGGACCTTCATATACGCTGGCACTTGATAGTGCTAATAATTTCATTCCTCAATTCGATTTTAACAGTGTTTCCATTAATGAACAATTTAGCCCATTAATTAATATTGATCTAACCTGGATAAATAATTTAACAACTCGTTTCGAAATAAAGAAAAGCAGAACTGTTTCCTTAAGTTTTACCAATAACCAGATAACAGAGGTATTTACAGATGAATTAGGTTTTAGTTTAGGTTACCGCTTTGATGATTTTAATTTAATTTTCAATTTCGGTGATGGCCAAGAAAATTTCAAAAGTGATTTAAACGTTCGAGCTAATTTAAAAATTAGAGAAAATTCAACAATTCTAAGAAGAATTGTTGAAGACGATGATATTCCTTCTGCTGACCAAAGGGCAACTATCATAGGTGTTTCAGCAGATTACTTACTGAGCAACAGATTAACACTACGACTTTTCTATGATCAAAATATTTCAGATCCAAAAGTGGGAACCAATCCATATCGTATATCAAATACTGATGTCGGATTTAGTCTAAGATTTACTTTAACTCAATAGTATTTTAATAAAATTTGATTAATTTTGGCTTGAAATTTAAATTACAGTCAAGTTATTTAATTAAAAATTAAAATATTATGAACATCCCAGAAAACTTAAAGTACACTAAGGATCACGAATGGATCCGCGTTGAAGGTGAAGAAGCATATGTTGGTATTACCGATTATGCTCAAGGTGAACTTGGAGATATCGTTTTTTTAGAAATAGAAACTGAAGGCGAAGAATTAGCTAAAGAGGAAGTATTCGGAACTATCGAAGCTGTAAAAACAGTATCTGATATGTATATGCCAGTTAGTGGTGAAGTTGTTGAAGTAAATGAGAAACTTGAAGAAACTCCAGAAATAGTTAATAAGGAGCCTTATGGAGAAGGTTGGTTAATTAAAGTTAAATTAACAAAAACAACAGAGTTAGATGAATTATTGGATGCTACTGCGTATAAGAATCTTTTAGAGGCTTAAGATAAAAAAATCATGAATTAAAAGAGGCTGTCCAAAAAGTAAAAGGACAGCCTTTTTATTTTGTTGTCCCCTTAAAATTTACGATCTTAAGGGTGAAC
>JANQHR010000057.1 GCA_028282585.1 Bacteroidales bacterium
GTAACCGAAAGATAGCAAATTACAATGACACGAACACAACGTGCGAACTGTGCGTAAGCAAATTTTCAGAAGCGACGGTCTGAGCCTGCCAAAGAGTAGACGAGAACGGCGCCATTACTTATAGTCATTGTTGTGTATAGTTTTTTTATCTTTCTAACAATTCATCAATATTATTCAGTTCAAATTCAATAGACTTTTCAAGTTCTATAATTGTACTGTCTAAGTTGTTTGAAATACTTTCTATCAAACTATCAAATCCATTATTAAGCAAAATTTCAATTACTTTATCATTTTTATGGATTTCGGTTTCAAATTTGCTCAAAGCCTGTTCTGATTTTTTGCCTTTTTCCTCTTTAGGATATAATTTTAGTATTTCGGCTTCGCATTTAGAAGTCAATGGGAATTTCCAAACATCATCATAATCATAAACTTTGCAAAAATCCATTAGAGAGTTATTGTAGCTTGCGTGTCTATAAATTTTTAAATTTTTGTCTTCTTCTGGATGAAAACTTCTATACAAAAATCTTGGTTCAATTATTTTAAAGTATGCTTTAATTAGTGGTGCTTTTTCTTTGTTTTTTAGTTTTGCTTGTAATGATTTTAATTGAGGTATTAAGAAGTTCTTTGTAAATGCAACTTCGTCTAATTCTTTACACAAATTCCAAAAAGTAAAACTGTAATCTGAACTCGACTCTTTTAAAATCGCTAAAACATTTTTGTAAGCTTTACTCTTTTTATTACTCGGAAGTTTACTAATGAATAAAGCTGTAAAATACTCTTGTAAAGAACGATGCGGGAATTTATATTCAAACCCGTCTTTTAATAAAACCGAAATCGAGGTTCTTAAATCATAGATTAAATCCTCTACATCGCATTCAGTTGGTACGGACTTTCTAGAAACACTTAGTTTGTCACTTAAGTATTCGTGAGTATATGCATACCTTCCTTCTAATAAGGATAAATATGAAAATGTACTTAATACTTTTTCAAATTGGTCTCTTTGAAGTTTAGTTAGTTTTTCTCTGGGGAAACTATTTTTGGTAATTCCATCGTGTTTTGAGTAAAGCGTGTCAAACACATTTCTGTAGAAAGAACTTTTACGCGAAGGAATTTCAGGATGACTCTCAAAAGCCAAAATGAACATTGAAAGCAACAAAGGATTGTTCAAATATTCCGAATAATTATCGTTTTTCGGGTCTTCGACAATTCTCAAGATTCTTTTTTTTCGTTCTTCGTTGGTTACTAATTTATCAATGAATTTGCTTACATCATCTTTACTCAATGACTGTACTTTGAAGTCGTGGAACCTTGGAAACCTTTCTATACCACTTCCAGGTCTCGTTGTGATAACAAAGTTGTTTTGAGAATAGGAATCAACAAATGATTCAATTTGGCTATTTACCTCTTGTTTTTTGTCCGAAAATATTTCATCATAACCATCCAGTAAGAACAGAAATTTACCACTTTTTAATGCACGTTGTAAGATACCTTTGGTGGGCTTTATTCTAGAGTTTAGAATTTTTTCTGTTATAAGGGATTTTATATTTCCTTTATAGTCATTTAGATGGCGTAATTCAATAAGTATTGGAACTTTGTAGTTTTGCTCTAAAGCTGAAAGAAATAAATGCTTTACAACTGTTGACTTACCACTACCAGCAACACCAATCAAAGTTATATTTTTATATTCATCAAAAAGCTCATCTAGTTTTTCTATTTTTGTTTCAAGATGGTTGTACTTAACAGTTATTGGGTAATAAATATCTCTAAATCGTACCTTTTCGTTTCTGTGCAAAAAAGTATTTGTGAAATAATATTTTTCGGTTTGAGATTGTAGATATTCATAAATGCCAATATCGAGTAGGTTTTTCCACTCGTCATTAATAACTTTTAGAGTATTAGTAATTGGCGTTATTAAATTGGTAACTTCTAATTTTACATTCATAATTTTTACAATGTAGTTTTTAGTAATACTCTATTTCATAAAAAAATTCATAAGTACTTTTCATAAACTCAGATGTAGTATATTCGTATATGATATTATTAAATTCATCATATTTGTATTTTGATGTTTGTTTGGGTTTGGTTCCATCTTTTAAGTCTTTTGCAAATTGAAAAGATTGATAAACTTCATTTCCATTTTCATCGTATTTATAGCTTCTTACTCGTTGTAATTTTTCGTTTTTAAAAGATACTTCTTTTATTAATTGTCCCAATTGATTATATGTGTAGTAGTAAACTCCACTATAAGTTTCTTTTTTGAGAAGGTTATAATTTTTTGAATAAGTATATCGTTTTTTGCCAATACTTTTCCCATTGTAAGATTCTTCAACTTCTACAATATTGTTATCGTAACTAATTTTGTATTCAATTCCTTTTGGGTGATATTTTATATCCTTAACATAAAAAGGTCTTTGAAGTTCATCATATTCAATGACAAAGTTGTTATGTTTTACAAGTTGATTTTTTTCGTTGTATAAATAATGGTTTTGTTTTATTGTGTCATTGTTAACAATTCTAATTTTTTTCGACAATCTGTTATTTGAATCGTAATAAAAAAAGTTTTTAATGTTACCACTTTCATTCGATTGTTGTTTCAACCCCATTTCATTATATAATGAATTTGAACGAAATTGCTTTTCGTTTCTGCCAGAATATTTAACAAATTTGGTCAGCTTTTTTAAGTTCCCGTTCAACCCTCTTTTCTTATAATGAATATTTTCTGAAGTTGGCAAAAATTTATCCATGCCAAGTTCTGGATTAAAAGTCGGATTATCAAAAGAGAAATCTTTTATATAAACATCTTTAAAATTTTTGATATTATATTCTTCAATAGTTGCGTCTATATTATCTAGTGAAACATCTTTTTGAGAATATAGGTTGAAGCTAAATATTAGGAAAAGTATGCAAGTGCTTATTTTCATTTCGTTTGTCAAATTACAGCTAACGTTTAGTATAAGAGTAGTGGCGGATTTAAGACCATAACTTTTTCCACCACGACTTAGGTTTGTTGTTTGTATTAATTTTCGATTTTACACTATTTCCGCCATTACTTTTATACATTGTTGGGCGTTCGTTTTTTTGTTGGACTTTCCAATTTTTCAAGTCTATTTGTTTTTTCGTTAAACACTTCGTGGTTTACAACATTTCCCGATTTCCCCCAATTCTTGCGAACAATCATTCTGCCATTTCTATAAGTAAGTTCAGAATGTATTTTTCCATCCTCAAACCAAACTTTATAAGAAACACCATCCACATTTTGTCCATTTTCCAAAATTTGTTCCATTCTTTTTTGTCCATTCTCGAAGAAGGAAACTAAAGTTCCGTGATATTGCCCTTTGTCGTTAAAAGGTTGAATAAATTGTATTTGCCCAGATTTATAGTAATCCTTCCAAGTACCATTTCTTAAGCCTTTTATGTAGTAATGTTCTTTTTGTAATTGTCCATTATCATACCAGTATTTCGCAATTCCGTCAACTTTGTCATTTATATAGAGAGCTTTATGTTTGAGTTGTCCATTATCGTGATATTCTTCATATTCACCATTTTTAATGATTGCGTGCAAATTACTATTGGGATTTTTGAGAGCTTCCTCGATATACGAGTCTTTCTCATCCCAATTTTCTAAAATATGTTCAATTTGAAATGGGTATAGTACTTCTGATAAAGTTTCAGCATCAAATTCTATCTCGGTAATGTCTTTTGGTAAATAAGTCAATATTGCTAATGGAGGAGACAATTTTAAATTTTGATAAGCTAACAATTTATGATGTCCATCTAAAATATAGTATGAAGAGTCATAGTTGTTTGATGCAAAGTATGCATTTAACAAAATAGCAAAAGGTCTTTCTCCATTTTTGATGATTTCTTCAAAGTACTTAACTCTATTCTGGTCTATTTTATCGAATGGTTGAGTAGCATAAAATGATTCGTCTCCAGTATATATTCCACTTGTTGTGTATTCCAGAATTTCGGAAGGATAGTATTTTTTAGAGATAGCATTTTCTTTTAAAAAAGACTTATGGTCTTTTATAACTTGCTCTAAATTGGAGACATTAGTTGTTTTGTTGGCGAAAACGACTTCTAATGGATTAAAATGTGTCTCTTTAAAATTATCATAAGAAGATTTGTATTGAAAAAATTCCTTTTCCCTATTTGAATAAAAATTCAAACTGTATTCTCCATTTTTAAATAGTGGTAATAACGGTTTCAATATTTCATATAAGTCTTCAATGTTACCTGTGAAGTCCCTGCTTAAATTATCAGTTAGATTTTTTTCAACTGATGTTCTATATTCTTCATTATAAGGTAGAGTGCAAAAATATTTTCCAACAGAGCCACGACAATCATACCAAACAACTGTTAAAGGATAATTAAAACGGATATAGCTACCAATTGAACTAAGTCCAATAGAACAAATGCCTTTTCCGTTTTCAATCTTAAATTTCATCCTGTTTATTCGTGTTTTTTCAATGACGCCCAACGGTCTCGTACAACCGTCAGTTACGGGTTAATATGCGTTAATTTTCGGTTTGTCACAGGCTTTAGCAATTCCGTCCCGATAGCTATCGGGAGGATTCGGACAGCTTGCCCCGAACTTGTTTCGGGATAGTCGAATCCGCCGTAATTGCGGTTATACATTGTTAGCATACGTTTTTTCTCTTATTTTCTCAGATAGCTTTTCAATATCAGATTTGAAATCAGCTATTTTAGATTCAACAGTTTCGGCTCCGAAATAGTCAGTCAAAAGTTCATATGCATTTTCAACAATTTCTTTATTTCCCTTTTTATTTATAATGTCGCTCAAAATTCTTGCAGTAAGTGAATCATATTCATCTTTAGGTGCTCCATTAGCTATAAATCCCAATAAATCAAATTCGTTAGTTACTTCTCTCGCTATTTTCAATTTAATCTTCAGAGAGTTTCTTGATTCTTTTTGGCTGTTTTCTCTTGTATAGATTCCCCAAACACACATAGAAAATTCACCAGCGACAAATTCTACCGTTCTATTTGGTAATTCAATCCAAAATCGGTTTAGTGATTTCGTCTCTCCATAAAGTGGGTCTTTGACAATAATTTTTTCATAATCAGATTTCCATTCGTAGTCCCAAATGTTAATTCCGTCAATTCCACAATATTCGCCGTCGGTTACTGTCTTAAAATGTTTCCACTCGTTGTTCATTCAAATGTATGCTAACAGTCACGCGGGTAAAGCGAGTAGTGTTTCATGGCCTTGGCATGATCGAGCTACGAAAGCTTTTAACGCTATCCGTTTTAGTTGTTAGTTGGCAAATGTGCCGAGGCACCCTTGCCTTGTCTAGGTATGAAGATAGCAAATAAAAGACGAATAGCAGTGTACTGCGTGACCGTAGGCAAAAAATAGGATTAAAAGAAGCCGTAAAGCGGCGGTTTAACCATGCCGCCAGGCATTTTTGCCTACTGTCGCGTGTATGATTTCGTTGCGTGAATTTAGAGATAAACTTGGCAAGTACAAAACGAAGGGGGAAATTCCGCAGAAATTTCCAATGTAAGCCTTTGCTAGCAATGAACTATACGCATTGTTGGCAACAGTATTTTTGTATTTATAGGTCAAGAGTTAGTCTATATTAATTATTTTTCTAGTATTATTTTTTATTCCAATATATTCTAATTTATTGTCGACTATGTCTAGTAAAATTTTGTCGTATTTATCAGAAACAATCATACCGTTTAATTTCAAGAGATAATAGTCTTTATTTTTACGTCCAACAAATTTGTTATTCAAAGGAAACAATTCATCATATTCAAAGCTAGTTAACCAATTACCATTATTTTCACTATTAAAGAGGGCGTATTTGTCATTTTTTTCAACAATGTAAGTTAGCTGCTGAGTATGAAGCTTCTGAATGTTATTATTAAAACTATTGATTTTATATTGTTTAATTGATTTATATTTAAAATCTAAAATTTGGTGTTTCTCATTATATAAACTGATTAGGCCCCAATAATTATCCCTTTTCACTTGAATTAACAACTCTTTTCCACTACCAAAATCTTGTTTGTCAGAAATATGTAGAGAATCGTATCTAGTCTCGTTCCATTCATTAATTTTGATGATGTAATAACCACTTTTTTTAGTTGTGATTATAAAGTCTCTATATATTTTTTCTAGACTTCTATACTCTCTTGGTAATACCTCTTTAAATGAATTTATATCTAAAAATGTAAAAACACCACTCCTTTTGGCAATAAAGAATTTATTTTTACTGTCATTAAACCTAATCGTTTCGTAACTTTTACTTCTAATTTTCGCGTCAGAACTAATTAGTGAGTAATGGTGTGATTTCTTGTTTAATAAGAAGCCATACCTATAATGGTCAATGTTTTTAAATTCGAATGGAACTAAGGTGTCATTTTTACTAGTTATTATGCCGAATTTATTGTTGTGCTTTAAAACGACATAATCTTTGTCTATATATTTTATGAAATCATATTTTAAACCTTTGTATAAGCTTGTGTCAACAATAATATTGGGTTTTTCATATTTGAATATAATTTTTGAATCATATAATTGATTTTCAAACAAAGGTTTTTTTTGAGTCCTAAATAATAAAGCTGGTTTCAACCCCTTTCCAGTAATGGCTTTTGCGTCTGTTTCATAAACTGAAATCACATTTTTAATTGGTTTTTCAATTTCTTTTTCATCTGTAACTGTCAATATATTTGAATTATCTTCAAAATTTTTGCTGACAATGCTTTTTTTCTTTCTTTTCTTGAACAATAATGTAAATGACTTTACGCCATCCTTGTTGGGATATGATATTGGATATATAGAATTTTTGTTATGCTTAGTGTATACGATTGTGTTAATACTAATGGAGCTGTCCTCTTCGACTGTCTTATAAAGAGGGAAAAAATGTAGACTTAATGAATCTTTAATTTTTATATAAATGCTTTCTTTTAACAGACTATACATAATAGAGTCATTAGGACTCATTTTGGTTGTTGGTATGTATTCAGTAGAATTTTGAGAATAAACTTTTGTCAGGCTTGCTAAAACAATCGAAGATATAATTACAATGTGTTTTATTCGGATTCTCATTTTGATATTGTTGCCAACGGTCTCGTATAACCGTCAGTTACGGGTTTTAGGTTACTATTTTTCGGTTTAGCACTGACGTTAGCAATTCCGTCCCGATAGCTATCGGGAGGATTCGGACAGCTTGTCCCGAACTTGTTTCGGGATAGACGAATCCGCCGTAATTGATTTTATACATTGTTACAAATAGTTTTAATTCACAGTATATGTTTCTATAGTTCCAGAATAAGATTCGGTTAAAACGGTTCCATTTTCATAATGAATTTCAAAATCTAATTCTGTACTTGATGTAAAAGTTAACTCAACAAAAGTTATATTAGAAAATTCAGCATAATATTCGTTGGCAGATTCGAACGAGCCATTATTATAGGTTATGTCATAAAAAACGTCAGGAATAAACACTGTGTTCAATTCAGAGTCATATCCATTTTGGATATCAAATGTTCTTATAGAAGGGTTGTCAATCTCACAATTATCCATTCTGATTTCATTAAAGACAACTACATTGTTGTTATCACTATTAATTGAAATTTCGTTATTTGAATCAGCTGTAGCAGTTCCACTAGTTAAGAATAAATCTGCATAACAAGTTGTTCCGTCCATTGTATAAATCTCTAAATATGCGTTGTTAAAGAAGTCTATTTGTGGATTATCTTCGTTATCGTCGTCAGATGAGCAGGATATGATTGTTAATCCGATTAAAATTCCTACTAGTAAATTCAGTTTTTTCATTGCGTAAATTTGGTTTAAATTATTTGTAACGGTCACGCGGGTAAAGCGAGTAGCGTTTCATGCCCTTGGCATGATCGAGCTACGCAAGCTTTTAACGCTATTCGTTTCAGTTGTTAGTTGGCAAATGTGCCGAGGCACCCTTGCCTTGTTCAGGTATGAATATAGCAAATAAAAGACGAATAGCAGTGTACTGCGTGACTGTAGGCAAAAAATAGGATTAAAAGAAGCCGTAAAGCGGCGGTTTAACCGT
>JANQHR010000170.1 GCA_028282585.1 Bacteroidales bacterium
ACGCCATATGTTCAACTGGCAAATAATTGAAACTTCTTAGAAATTCTATAATTCATAAAATAATTATAGAATTTCTATAAAATAAATTTGGTTTTATCATAGATATCGGTCCCGGCTTAGTAAATGTGCGGGTTTTCGCCTTGTTTCACTATCCGCCGTTACTAGAAACTAAAGATAACCAAAATTGTCACAATACCACTACACCCCGCATTTTTTCTGAAGCCGTGTTATGGTTTGTGCCGCCAAAAACAACCCAGTCAGTTTTGCACTTAAAATCAACGAAGTTCTAAATTGTTTTAGTTTTTAGAAATAGCAAATTGCTCGTAAGAGCAAAATCAAGCTCTTTTACAATTTATTGTAAATGTGCTTGGAATAAATTTACAATTATTAATAGAATTCAAAATTTAATCCAAAATAACATTATTTAAACTTTTTACTGTTTTAGATTTCTTAGAAACAATCCTTTTTAAATCAAATGTTATTACGGATATAGTGTAATGTTTATTTTTATTCAAATTGATTTTTTCTATGTATGATGCTAAATCAGAATGATATTCATCTAAATCAATCACTAACTTATGATTATCAAAAGGTATCAGTTTAATAGATTTCTTTATCACTTCAATTGTAGTAGAATTATATCTCCAAAACAAAAATTTGTTAAAAGTTATAATATTTAAACCTTTAATATGTATGTCATGTGATCTAGGATTAATAACGTGAATATACATCAAATTATTCGAAACTTCTCCTTTCTCTGTTTCTCCATAAATCTTCTTTGGTTGAAAATTTATTCGAATGGTCTTGAAGTAATCAATAAGTTTTATAACAGCAAGTATAGTTGATAAAAATGCACCCCAAATTGCTAGAATTGTAGTTATCATATTGTTTTCCAATTTCTGAGTTTCATTTATAAGTTAATTAATAACATTTGCTTTAATGTCATTTTTTGAAAATTGAATATTTAAACATGAAGATTATGAAAATCTACGTTTTAAAATATCTTCCATAACGTCATATGATTGTTTTGTAAAAGTGTAATACCTACTTCCAATCCAACAACTAATTTGAACTTCTGAAACTATCCACAAATTATTATCTTCATCATTAAAAGTACTCTTACCATTTGAAGTACTGTGATGTTTCCACTTTTTTTCAGAAAAATCAAATACACCAGAAATAGTAATTTTACTTCTTTTAACTTCTAAAGATACGTTTCCTAATTCTCCCATTTCAGAAGTTTCAGTATCAGTATATTCAGCGATACAATCATATCTTTTTCCGTAATAAGGGCATCTTTTTTTAAACATAAAATAAGTATCTAAATATGAAAAATAATGTTAAAATATCCACAAAAATAATAAACCTAACAGCTTTTGTTATACTAAAGTGTCTATACAAGATTTTATTAATTAAAAAGCTAATTGGTATAGTTAGAATAAACAATGCTATTATTATCAATGGAAAATACCACTTTATCAAAACGAACGAACCAATTAATATTACTGGTAAGAGAAAGTAAGTTGCACGTAAAACGTAATTCCCATTTAGTAGTGGTCCACGTTGCATATCCCTACAAAAAGCATGTAAGAAATTTAGTGAAATATTAAGTAGAATTACTAAAAGATAAAAATATAAATGAACACCAAATAACATAGTTTTTAATCTTTACAGTATCTTAAAATTAATTAATAACAGCATCCTTAATCTCATAATTATCATATTAAAAATTGACAATCGAATTTAACAAATATTCGTATCAGTAACAAATTTAAACTCTTTTGCGTAGCAAATGTGTTTAAATTGAAATCCCAATTTTGCGAAGCAAAAAAGCGCGTTGGAAAAACTAAAACAATTTTCTATCATACCTACCAAACCAATCTCGTTAAATTCAGTATCAAAAAGCACTAATAATATATATTTTCACTGTCAAACAGCAAAATAACCAGGCTAAACGAAAAACCTGTCAGAATACTACGGAATTTCTATTAACAAAAACTGACTTACAAAGAGCAGAACTGCTCTATTTCTGAATTTTTTAGCGGCATTAAGCATAACTAGTTGTTAGATGGACAAAAATTCCATCTAATTGTATATAGACGGACATGTTGAAAACGCCTGTAGCTCACCAATAATAAATAGTTGAGTCGTTTATGCAAAAAATAGAAAATATCCATCTTTCTAATTATAAAATTATGATTTATTAATCAATTTCAAAATCCAAACTAAACCAAAAATTAACCTTTAATTTACTTTACCTTTTTCGTTATTGGATGTTCATCTTTTAACTGCAGCAGATCCCATAAATTTCCGTATAAATCTTTAAATACGGCTACCGTCCCATAATCGGCTTCTTTAGGTTCTCTTACAAATTCAATGCCTTTGGAAAGCATTTCCTTATAATCTCTCCAAAAATCGTCTGTATTCAGGAAAAGGAACACCCTGCCCCCGGCCTGGTTTCCTACAAATTCTTCCTGTTCGGGCTTTGAGGCCCTTGCCAGCAAAATGGTTGTTCCTGAAGAACCCGGAGGTGATACCACCACCCAGCGTTTATCCTGCTCGGGCTGGTACGTGTCCTCAATTAATTCAAAGTTTAGTTTTTGAGTATAAAATTCTATGGCTTCGTCGTAATCCCTTACTACTAAAGCGATGTGTACTATGGTTTGTTTCAATTTTATGTTCTTTTTTTAATTTCTTCTAACTCTTAATTTATATTTGAAAAATAAGTTGCTTTCTCATTCTTTCATTAATGAAAGAATCAACCTGCCCGAAAGGCAAGGATCGAGCGAAATGACTTCAGTCTATATACTTTCTTATTTGTTAAAAACATTCACCCTCTGCCTCCCATATGGGACGCATCTCTAAAGCGGGAACACTCCAATTTTACTTAAATTAATCTAACTGGAATAGTTGTATATAATTGCCATTATCATCATCAAAAATGGCTTCGTAGCCATAATCGGTTTTTGCCAGTTCCTTTTTAAATTTTACACCTTTACTCTTAAGCTCTTCCACTGTTTTTTGGATATTATCCGAGCTAAATGAAATAACCGGCATCCCCATTTGATATAATTCTTTTTTAAATTTCTTAGCTATTTCAATCCCACCGGGTTCTGTAGGCTCCAGTAATAAAGTAACCCCTTCAGCATCAAGCGGCGATTTAACAATAGCAAGATAGTTTTCGGGAGAGTACATAACCTCCTCAAAGCCTAATATTTCGGTATAGAATTTAAAAGCTTTAACCGGGTCTTCAACTAAAACGCTTACCATAGCTATTTTCATCGGATGTTCGTTTTGTCCCATAGTATGTAATGAAATTAAAATGGTTATTAAGATTATTAATACAATTCTCATCATTTTTTCGAATTTGAATGAAGTGTAAATATAACAAGATCGGTTTTCTTTTGTTCCCCTTTTGCAAACAAAAAAACCTCCACTCTTATCAAATGGAGGCTCAACTATGGTTAAACATATTTAACACCCCTTGCTAGAAACCGTTTAAATCCATAGTTACAATCGGGATCAATATTAAACCTAAAATTACGAGAGCAACGAAATCATTTATTCCGTTATTTTGAACTGATCGCCAGGCAAAAAGACATTTAGCTCCATGTTCCCTGCTCCTAATAATTCATTAACAATTTTTGTTTCTTTTGATTTATGCCTAAGCACAATTACCTGGTAATTACCATAAACGGTTGCATTATTTCCCTCAACCAATATGGCTGTTGATTCATCAATACCTATGCCTGTTTCTTCAGGATTCTCAAGAACCGTAGAAATCAGTCTGTTCATTCGCATTCGCCATACAAAATGCTGGTCGATAATTGCATTCTGTAATAGCCCCAATCCCTCTTCTATTTCGATGTTATTTGCTTCCAGGGTCCTGAAGTTACCCGTATACTCCGGATATTTATGTTCGTTTCCCGTGATCATTTTTTTGCTCATTACAGCAGCGCCGGCACTTGTACCTGCTATTACCGAACCATTAAGATAAGCCTCATGAATTGCACCGTAAACGGCAGTATTATTTACTATTTCCATGAATCTGTTTTGGTCGCCACCTGAAATATAAATCAAAGATGCTTTCTTAAGTGAATCAATCTTTGAATCGGTCATATCCTCATGAGTTTGCATATTAAAAGAAAAGATGTTTTCAATTCCATGATCCTTAAATTGTTTCATCCCATAAAAAGCTGCTGTGTCGGGAAATCCGCTGGACATAGGCAGAACAATGATATAACCAGAACTATCAACCTTTGAAATACGGATCATATCCTGTATCATGGTAGCCGGGCGCTTACCTCCTCCAACAATGAATAATTTTCCTTTGGGTATTGTTTCATTACCATCATTCTGTGCAGTATTTGTGCACGATATGGCAAAAAGCATAAGTATTATAGCACCAATTACGTTTAGTTTATTTTTTTTCATAATAATTCCTTTTAGTATACAATTAATACACTTATCCATTTGATTTCCCTTAAATCAACTCTGATTTTTTAATCCGGTGTTAATTTTCGTATGTTCCTTTTTTTAACATTTTGTAATCTGATACCATTAGTTGTCCACGGGCAATTACTTCTGATATTTGATTGTTGTTATCCAGAATCAAGAGGTCGGCATCAAGATTTTCCGCTATTCTTCCTTTATTTTTTAATTTTAATATATCAGCAACATTAGAGGTTACAACTTTAATAGCATCTTCCAATGGAACTTTTTCAATTTTTACTGTATCTATAAGCTCATCAAGTATTGACTTTGGTTGTCCCATTTCCAACCGAACTAAATTTCCGTTTTCATCAAAATCAGGGAGCGATCCGTTTCCATCCGATGTCATCGTAATATGTTCCAGGGGAACACCTGCTTTTAGAAATTCAGCTATTGCTTTTGAAGGTTTTATTTCGTATTCGGGATAATATGGGTAAGAACTTGTTGTAATATCTATATAACCATTCTTTCCATAAGTTTTTGCATCTTCAAAAATATACTCATTACGATTACAATGCGTTGGAAAGAATTGTGTAAACTTCAACTCACTCTTTTCAACCGCATCATAAATAGGTTGGAAAGGATTTTTTGCATCGCCCATGTGTATATTAGCAATACCTGCCTTACCTCCCAGCATTCCTCCTACCCTTGCGTGTTCTACCAGCCTTATTAATTCATTTGTTGTAGGGCACGAACTACGATGGTCGGACAATGCAATTTCTCCAATACCGATTATCTCGTCAATCATTGCAATATCTTTTCCTACATCGCCCAAAATTGTCGGTGTTGGTACCTGATAAGATCCAGTGTACATCCATGCCGAAACTCCCTCTTCGCGTAATGATTTAACTTTCATTAAAACACCGTTTAACGAACGTGTCATACCATCAGTTCCCAGGCAACCTATTACGGTTGTTATTCCACCCGCAAGCATTTGCGACAATTGCATTTCGGGTGTTCGTGTTGAAGGTCCTCCTTCTCCACCTGCACCGGCAATATGCACATGTGCATCTATTAAACCCGGAACAATCTTTTTTCCTTTACCATCAATTATTTCGATATTCAGGTTTTTTAAACCGGATATATCAATATTGTTTTTAACCGCAATAATTTTTTCACCTGCTGTTAATATGTCCTTTTCTCCCAAAAATTCAGGAGCATAAACAGATATCTTTTTTATTAAATACATATCAAACCATTAATTTAGTTACTATATAATAATACGAATTTTAATGAAATTACCCTTTAGCTTATCTTCATGTTAAACCAAATAATTATCTTTTCGTCAATTGATTTAACAGTTTTTTTTGATTTAAGTAATAAATTTTTAATTTTCGCCTAACAAATTCTCGACACTTGAGTAAGGACGATAAAATATTGGTCGAAAGATTAAAGAATGATGACCGCGCAGCTTTTGAAAAGTTATTTAAACTTTATTCAGAACGAATTTATTATTTTACCATCCGATACATTAAGAATAAAGAAGAGGCTGAAGAAATTACACAAGAGGTATTTGTAAGGCTTTGGAACAGAAGGTTCGATTTAAAAACCGAACTTTCATTTAGCAGCTACCTTTTTATGATTGCTAAAAATGCTGTTATTGATTTGCTTAGAAAAAGACAAAAGGAATCTTCTTTAAACGAGGAGATTACTCCAGACGTAAATGCAATTGCGGAAAAATCAAATAATTCGGTTGAGTATAAAGAATTAAACGAAATCGTAAAAAATTCCATTTTGCAACTACCCGAAAAAAGAAGACAGATTTTTTTACTTAGTCGTAATGAGGGATTAACATATAAAGAAATTGCCGAAAAACTAAATATTTCGATAAAAACGGTTGAGTCGCATATGCGTCTGGCTTTACAACAATTAAAGAAAACTATTGGAAGCTCATACGAATTAATTTTAACAGGAATTTTCTTCCTGCCATTTTTTTGGTGAAAATATTAATTTAAGTTAAGGGTGAATATTAACTTTGCCCGTAATATTGAATGAAAAGGGGGAAGTATTAAGAATAAATGAAAATAAAGAATCAACATACAGGTAAGCATTCGGAAAAAAACGGCATACCAAGCGAAAAAGAAATGCTTGAAACATGGGAGAATTACACCAAACATAAGAATGATTTTCCTAAACCCGATTTGGACTCCTTATGGGATAAAACAACCGAAGAAATCGGGTGGAAAAAAAGAAGGATCGGTTTTTTTCGAAACTCTTTTTTTCGTTATGCTGCTGCTATTTTACTACCAGTTCTTGTTATTGGTAGCGGGGTATATTTTTCAGTAATAAAAATAAACAACAGCCTAAATTATGCCAGTTACGAATCTCCTGCCGGAGAGCGATCGAAGATAGAGTTACCGGATGGATCAACTATTTGGTTGCAACCAAACAGCAAAATAAAATACCCAAAGGAGTTCAAAGCAGATTTAAGAGAAATAGAGTTCTCCGGCCAGGGATATTTCGATATTCAAGAAAACCCGGAAATACCTTTTGTTGTTCATATTGATAATATGAATGTGACTGTTTTGGGCACCCAATTTTATATTAAAGCCAATCAGAGCAATGATTTAATTGAAACAGGATTGATATCGGGGAAAGTGAAAATTAGCACATCAAGGATTGAAAGAATTTTATCACCCAATAATGTTTTGGTTTATTCTAAATCTTTGAAGGATATCAAAGAATCTAAAGATCTACTGAATAATAAATTCCATTGGGATAATGGAAGTATTGTTTTTGAAAATTGCAGGTTTGTGGATGTATTAACGGAAATTTCCGATTGGTATGATATTGATCTGGAAATAAATCCTGAACTTGAATTAGATACCAGAATAACGCTTACGATAAGAGAGGAGTCAATAAATGAGATTTTGGAAATTCTTAAAATAATTGTACCTTTTGAATTTCACAAAAAGCAGGATAAAATAGTTGTAAGTACTATTTCTTGAGCGATATAGCTCCATAAGTTTTATTAATTTCTAAATAATGAACCTAAATAATCAATTTAAGTTTTGGCCGATTATTTTGATGTTCAGTATTCTATTCTTCCAATCCAAGGCCCAGGAAAACGTATCAGTAAAGCTTAGAAATGACAGCCTGAAGGAGTTGTTTACCTCTCTTGAAAATCAAACAGAGTATACGTTTGTTTATAGTAACGACGATATTGATGTATCGCAAAGAATTACTTACAGAAAAAAGAACATTGAATTAACTGAATTGCTCCATGAGGTTTTTACAAAAAAAGATATTAATTTTCGACTAATCGGAAAGCAAATTATATTAACAAAAAAGATTCCCGAGCCGATACCTAAGGAACTAAAAACAACAAGCGGAACAGTCCGAAATAAATCCGATGATCTCCCACTTCCCGGTGTTAATGTGATTGTTAAAAACACAACTATAGGTACAAGTACAGATATTAACGGAACTTTCAGTTTTAAAATACCGGGAGATAGTAACGTCCTGGTATTTTCGTTTTTAGGCTTCAAAACTTTCGAATTAAATACGCTGGATCAGAATAACTTTAATATCCTGCTTGAAGAGGAACCGCAACTTATTGATGAAGTTATTGTTGTTGGGTATGGAAAAGAAAGTAAAACTAATTTATCCAGCTCGGTAAGCGATATAAGAGCCGAAAAAATCGGTGAAATTTTTACCTCAAATCTGTCTGAATCGATTAACGGCAAGTTAACCGGAATTCTTGTCAACCAAAATTCAGGAACACCAGGCGCAGCAACAACTTTAAGAATCCGGGGAATAAGTTCCATAACCGCAGGTGCGGACCCTCTGTATATTATTGATGGAGTTCCCGTTATTGCAATGGATCTTAGTCAAATATATTTTAACGGACAAGGAGTAAATACCATTTCTGATTTAAACCTGCCCGATATTGAATCTATTTCTATACTAAAAGACGCTTCTGCTACAGCAATATATGGTGCCAGAGGATCAAACGGAGTTGTTTTAATTACCACTAAACGCGGAAATGGAGAGGATTCTTTTATAAGATTTAATGCGAAATATGGTTTACAGCAAGTAGCAAAGACCTATGGTATGCTTAATGCAGAAGAGTTTATGCGCTATAAAAACAACGCAGCCGAAAATAGTGGCGGTATTGCCGTATATTCCGAAGAAGATATTCTTAACAATAAATATGATACGGACTGGCAGAATGAGTTATACCGGATTGCTCCCGTGGAATCATACGATTTAGCTTTCTCCGGAGGTACACATACAACCAGGTATTATTTAACCGGTAGCTATTTTAATCAGTCAGGGATTGTTGAAGGAACTGATTATAAAAGAATAAGCAGTAGAATTAACCTTGATCATAAATTCTCAAATCGTTTAAATCTGGGTGCGAGTATTTCCATTAACCGGGCTGTAAATAACAGAAAAGAAGGCGATCAATCGCTAAACGGGCCGGTTCCAAATGCAATTTCATTACCTCCAATTTACCCTGTTTATAATAATGATGGAAGCTTTAACGAAGACGGACCGCTCGCTAATCCGGTTTCCATAGCCAAACAGCACACAAACATAGCCTACTCATGGCATACTTATGGAAATACATTCCTGGATTTTAAGTTATTTAAAAACTTAATCTATAAAGTAAAATTCGGAGTAGATTATGTTAATTTCAGGGAACATACCTACGACCCTGCAACCACAAGGCAAGGCGCCAAATATCAAGGCTTAGGAATTGAATCAACTTCCGAAGCCCTTAAAACGCTCTTTAGTAATATCATAAATTACTCAACTATTATTAATGAAAAGCATAGCATTGATGTTGTTGCCGGTTATGAAATAGATAATGAACAGGTTAGTTCCACTTTTATGCGAGGTGAAACTTTTGCCAGTGAAAAATTGGAATATTTAGCCAGCGCAGTGGAAAAAGTATCTGCTGAAGCTTATTTTGAAGAATCTATTATCAATTCATTTTTGGGTAGGATCAAATATAAACTCAACAACAAATACATAGCAACGTTCAATGCACGTTACGATGGTTCATCACGCTTCAGCAAGCAAAATCGTTATGGTTTTTTCCCCTCCGGTGATATCGCATGGAAAATATCAAAAGAAAATTTTTTTACTATTAACTTCGTAGATGATTTAAAGATACGATCGAGCTATGGTGTTACCGGAAATGACAAAATACCTGAATTTCTTTATATTGCGCAATTCGGCGCCTCGGAATATGCCGGATCTCCTACTATTTATCCGGTTAATATATCCAATCCTTCATTAAAATGGGAAACTACAAAGCAATTCAACATTGGTATTGATTTATCCATTTTAAAAAGCAGGATAGCACTAACTGCAGATTATTATCACAAAAAAACAGAAGATTTATTGTTGGAAAATCCTATCCCACCATCATCGGGATATGAAGAAATAATAACCAATACCGGGAAACTTGAAAATAAAGGTTTAGAATTAAATTTGAAATCTTTAAATATGAACCGCAGTTTTCGTTGGGAAAGCGAATTAAATATTTCGTTTAACCGAAATGAGGTTACAAAGCTATATAATAATCAACCCATAGATAATATTGGCAGAGGCTATCAACGAATCGAAGCGGGTGAACCTATCGGAATTTTTTATGGTTATAATTCTCTGGGTGTTGATCCGTCAACCGGCGATTTGATCTTTGAAGATGTTAATCAAAATGGTTTAATTGATATAAATGACAGAACAAAAATTGGCAATCCTCATGCAAAATTTCTGGGTGGTTTTTCAAACATTTGGACCTATAAAAATTTCGAATTAAACTTGTTTTTGCAGTTTTCGTATGGAAATGACGTATTTAACGGCACGCGCCGGTATATTGAATCCATGAAGGATGCTAACAATCAAACTACGGCTATTTTGGACCGCTGGCAAGAACCTGGCGATATTACGGATATCCCAAGGGCTACCAATTCCGATCCAAATGAGAATAACAGGGTTTCATCAAGGTATATTGAGGATGGGTCTTTTATTAAGTTTAAAACACTAAGGTTGTCTTACAATCTTGATGAAAACTTTACAAACAGATTAAATATCAATGCGATTAATGTATTTATTTTAGCTCAAAACTTGTTTACGCTTACGAATTACAGCGGTTTGGATCCTGAAGTAAATTATGCGGGTGCAGATGTAATTAGATCAGGTGTGGAGTTTTTCACATACCCTTCCGCTAAAATATATTCTGCCGGTTTATCTATTAAATTCTAAAAACCAGAAAATGAAAAACAAATTATTAATCATATTATTCATCATTTTTTCAGGCTGTGAGGGAATTCTTGAATTGCAACCGACCGATTCGATAAGTTCTGATATTGCTATTTTAAACGAAACTGATTTACAAAATACAATCAGAGGATGCTATGATGCACTGCAATTTGATGGTTACTACGGGCGATTAATGATTGTAATTGGAGATATTGGGTCTGACAATGCTTTCAATGGTGGTACAATTTTAGAATATGACCAATTTAACAAAAATAGTGTAGAGCAAGATAACAGGTTTTTGGAAGATATCTGGACAACTCCTTACATTGCCATAAACAGGTGTAATACAGCTATTTTTCACACAAACAACTTTGATCAAATAACGGAAACCAAAAGAAATGAATATCTTGCCGAACTTCGATTTTTAAGAGCATTAAATTACTTTAACTTAACGCGTTTATTTAAGGATCTTCCGTTAAAATTAGAACCTACATTGGATACGGAAGATCTTAATGTGCCATTATCCGGTCAAAATATAATTTATGAGCAAATATTGGAAGATTTGAACTTTGCCAATAATAAAATTGCGAATACAGATCCGTATTATGCTACGGACCTTGCTGTAAAAACGTTACTAGCTAAAGTTTACCTGGAAATCAGGGATTATGAAAAAGCTAATGATTTTGCAGAGCTTGTTATTTCAAGTGATAAAGAACTTCTTGAATCTTTTGATGAGTTATTTACCATCGAACATAATTCCGAGTCAATTTTTGAATTAAGTTTTACAGAAATTTTAACTGATAAGAACAGGCTGGCAGAATACTGCTATCCTACCAATTTAGGAGGTAGATACGAAATAGCTCCTGAGATTAATTTAATTAACTCTTTTGAAGATGAAGATACCAGAAAGGATTTATTTTTGGGAAATACCCCGTATTGTAACAAATATGAAAGTCTTGCTTCCGGTGCCGATAATGTTTATATTTTTCGTTTAGCCGAGCTATACCTGATTCGTGCTGAAGCAAATGCACGATTGCAAAGGAATTTAACTGAAATTAATAATGATATAAATAGAATTAGGCTCAGAGCAGGTTTAAATAATATATTCTCCAGTTCGTACAGCGAATTACTGGACTTTATTGAATCTGAACGCCAACACGAATTTGCCTTTGAAGGACACAGAAGATTCGATTTGGTGAGAACCGGTAAAGCTTCTTTTGTTTTAGGTATTTCCGAAGAAGATTATTATTTTCCTATTCCATTATCGGAAATTAATACAAACAATCAAATCGATTAGCCGCTATGAAATTACAATTTGCTATAAGTACCGTGTTGATAATTCTTTTATTATCTTGTTCCAATGATGATTCTGGTTCTCCTACTCCTAGCACTCAAGCCAAATTTGTAGTTGAAATGGAAAATAATGGTATTGCACCGGCAAAGGTTAACTTTATTAATCAATCGGTAAATGCTTTAGATTATTTATGGGAATTTGGAACCGGAGAAATACTATTAACTATAAGTAAAGATACTATTTCATATGTATATGAAGATGCAGGAAGTTATACTATAACACTAAGTGTTGAATCACCTAATCCGGAATTATATTATAATGTTTTGGAGTATGAAAAAACAATTGTAATAAGTGAAATACCGGTAAAGAGACTTTACTTTACCGATAGAGCAGAAAATAAAGTAAAATATATTGCTCTTGATGATAATTCTTTACCGGTAATAGAAGAATTTGAAAGCGCTACGTTAAACAAGCCTTATGGAATGCACATGGACACTACAAACGGAAAATTATATGTTACCGATTATTCGGAGCAGGTAATGAATAGTTATAATTGGGATGGAACGGCACAGGAAATCTTAATGAATTCAAGCACTGAAAATTTCGGGTCCCCGATCGGTATCATCGTAATTGGAAGTAAAATATATTGGGGAGAACCGGATGGTATTCATTGTGCCAATCTTGACGGATCAAATCCCCAGATTTATATTCCAATATTGGGAGAATATCCACAAGATCTTACTTATGACCACATAAATAATGCTTTTTATTTTACGAATGACCTTGATCCTGAAAATGGCGGAATTTGGAAAGTCGATTTTGATGGTGGTAACTTAACGGAAATAATTCCTGATGTTTGGGGTGGAGCCATTGAAATTGATCCTGAAAATAACAGGCTGTATTATTATATAGGTTATGAAGGAATGTATATATCGGGGCTAGATGGTAGTAATCCGATTTTATTTGATGCTTCAAATGCCGGAAAATGGGCATGGGGAATGGCTATTGATAAAGAAGGTGGTAAAATTTATTATCCAAATCGTGTGGATCTGACCATAATGAGAGCAAACCTGGACGGAAGTAATGTGGAGATTTTTATACCCTCCTCAGCAGATATTAATCCTAACGCAATGACGATTGATACATACAGATGAAAAATGCTGTTGGAAAAAACCAACAGCATTTTTATTTAAACCTTCAAAATTATTCCTGATCCCACCAAAACCTATCTTGTAAATTCGGTAATGGTTTAGGAATGTTTGGATTATAAATTCTTTCACTTTGTGGATATGGTAACCTTCTTGGTATTTCTCCTCCGGGATTTTGATTATGATCTCCACCTTCGTTTGGAGTTAAAACCGGATAGCCAGTTCTTCGATAGTCGGTCCATGACTCAATACTGGCATACATAGCAATATATTTTTGCGTAATAATAGTTTCAAGATCATCATTAAAACTACCGGTTAAAATCACATTATCCGCAATGTATTGATTTATAATAGTGTCATGTATTGCATTACCCGACATTCTTTTCATATTCGCATAAACAGCTTCATTTAAAACATTTTGTACCTCAGGATCAATTGTATTTAACCTTAATCGTGCTTCTGCTTCGATAAATTTTTGCTCGAAAAAAGTCATTAAATGAACCGGTGATTCCGGTGAAGAATAATACCTGTTTTCAATATTTGACACACCGAATTTCTTAATATAAAAAAGCGTATCCCTGGGATCATCCAGAATAAACATTAAAGAAGTAAAAAAATCATTTGGCTCAATATAACCTAATCTGGAATATGAATAAAACGGACTTTGCTCAGATGCCGAATAACCATATTGGTATATCATATCATCTTCGTTTGACAACATTCCGTTTGTAACTGCATTCAAAGCTGCCTGGCTTGGGTTATAAGACAAATCAACTTCTCGCTTGGTTAAATGCATATAATATCTTGCTTTTAAAGCATAGGCTGTTTGTTTCCACTTAGCCATGTTACCTCCAAAAATCAAATCATCGGCTCCCGGTTTAATTCCCTCATTTTCCGTGTCAAAAGCAACAATTGCTTCATCCAATAATTGTTGAATAGTTTCATATATCAATTCTTGGGAATCATAGCGAGGATTTAAATTTGTAGAACTCTGTAATGCTTCAGAATATGGAACGTCTCCCCAAAGTGAAGTAACATTTCCTAAGCATAAAGCCATTAAAGTTTTTCCAATTCCAATGTAGTGAGGAACATAACCATTCTCCTCCGCAAACATCAACATTTGTTTTATATTGATCATTGGTCCATCATAATAATCCTGAAAATTCCAGTCAGCATACAAAGCTTCATCAACAATATAATTTTGTACTGGTAATGGATGATTCTCAATGCCTTCATAATATTGAACAAATATTCCGCTCATAACTTGAGTAGTACCTATCATTAATCGGGCTAATGATTCTTGATTATAAGGAAGCAATACATTTACCGGTACTTCGGTTACATCATTTTTATTAACATTGGCTTCTTCTAATTCACAGGAATTAAACGAAATTATTATAAATGATGCAATCATTAAGAATGTATAATTTATTATCTTTTTCATTTTTAATCTATTTATTATTAAAAGTTAACAAGAAGATTAATTTCATAACTTCGCGTATTTGGCATATTAAAATAATCGCGGCCCAAACTGTTTGAAGCGCCTGATAAATTCGTTTCAGGGTCGATTCCCGAATAATCGGTGAATAATAATAAGTTTCTTCCACTCAACCCAATACTTAAGTTGGATACAGGTATTTTTTCAAACCATTTTGAAGGTAAGTTATACGATAATGAAACTTCTCTTAAACGAATATACGACCCATCTTCAATATAGGCCTCTGATAGTCCTGCTAATCCACCTTGTCTGCTATAATACGATCGGTCTCTTTTTACCGGCACTTCATTCGGCAGTCCGGTATTTACATTTACACCATCGAAAATAAAATCTTCATCGCGGTTTTCTGTATATTTATGAGTTCCAAGGGATGTCATTACGCCACGTGTTCCGTTAAATACATCTCCACCCTCTTTTATATCAATTACAGCGGTTAAACTTAAGCCTTTATAAGAAAAAGTATTTCTAAGCCCCATTATAAAATCAGGATTTGGATCACCAACAATACCGGCCTCAGTATCAATTAAAGGATACCCTTCATCATCCACTAATACATCGCCATTTTCGTTTCTCAAAAACCTTCCGCCATATATTACTCCAAAAGGTTCGCCTTCGATTGCAACGGAGCGGGTGCTGCTTAATCCTGTAGTTGGGAACTCAAATAGCGGAATCTCTTCTGGTAAATCCTCTACAATGTTTTTGTTTTTTGAAAAATTAACCGTTAAATCCCAGATAAAATCTTTAGTTTCAACAGGAGTTGCATACATCTGTATTTCAAATCCTTTATTTGAAATAATACCAGAGTTTAATACCATTTGCGGATATCCGGATGAGCTTGGAATATTTGCATCAATAATTTGATTATCACTTTCAGAATGATAATAAGCAAAATCAACTCCTAACCTGTTTTGAAAAAATTTAAGCTCAACTCCTGCTTCATAAGATATTGTTTCTTCGGGATTAATTCCATTATTTCCAATCAACCCCCTTGTTCTGTAAGCAACCTGTCCTTGAATACCACCGTCAATAGCCTGAAAGTAATTCTGTAAACTATAAGGATCGGCGTCATATCCTCCCCTTGCGACAGATGCTCTTAATTTACCAAAACTAAAAAAAGGTATTCTTTCTTTAAAACGAAAGGCTTCGGAAAATATAAAGCTCAAATTCACGGAAGGATAATCAAACCAGTTTTTACTTGCAGGTAAAGTCGAAGACCAGTCTATTCTGTAAGTGGTATTAAAGTATAAATAATCGTTATAAGATAATCTAATATCGTAATATGCACCTACTCTTTTATACTGAGACTCTGAATCGTCGCCAGCCGACTCTTCGGTATTCGAAATATCGTAATAGTTTGGTAAAACAAATTTATCACCTCGCTGATATATATAATATGTGTTTCTTGTAACATAATTATTACCTAACAAGGCTGTTAAGTTTAGCTTATCTGTAATATCTTTTTCTAAAGTTAAGATTAAGTCGGAGTTGGTTGATTGAAATTCATAAGTACTAATATTTATATACCCATCAGGAGTATCACTTGAATTATTATCCAAATAATTGCTTCTTTTATCGGTGTAATAATCCAATCCCAAACGATACATAATGTTTAACCATGGAGTAAATTTGTAATCAATCTGCGTATTACCCATCAATCTGTTAACTGTTGAAAAAGCCTTATTTTTATTTATGGACCAATACGGATTATCATAGTTTGGAAAGTAATTTCGTTGTGTACCATCTGGTAACATATATGCGCTTTCGTCGTTAACCGGATCGCCAGATCCGTTCGTAATGTCAAATGTTGGTGTAACGCGCATCAAACCAACCATAACAGCAGATAAATTGCTTCCCTTTTGCATAAAAGTACCATCTGAATTAGCATAAGTGGCTTTCCCTGCAATTTTAAGCTTTTCACTTATTTGCATATCACCATTAATTTTAAAGGTTGTACGTTTAAACTCGCTATTAGGAACAATACCCGATTGATTTACATGTCCTGTAGAAATATGAAAATTACCCTTTTCATCACCTCCGCTCATGCTTAGGTAAGTATCACTTTTAATTGCAGTCTGGAAAAAATCATTCACGTTTTCATATGGAACAACGCGCTGAGAAGTTGCCGTTGGGTCACTCATACCGACTATTCTTCCATTTTGATCCAACAAATAATCGGTGGCACCATCATAACGTAAAGTGTCAATTAGTGGCCCCCAGCTTGTATTCACCGTACTTGAATATTCAACAGCTCCCGTTGATGTATTATAAAATCCCTGCGCATATCTATATTGCTTTTCCGGTAATTTATTAACTTCATCAAAGCCAATAGAAGTTCTAAAAGTTATTTGTTTTCTATCAGTTCCTCTCCCCTCACCTGATTTTGTTGTGATAATAATGGCACCATTTGCTGCCATTATACCATATAATGCAGTTGCTGTTGCTCCTTTAAGTACAGTTACTGATTCGATATCATTAGGATTTATATCAATTGCCCGGTTCGAATGATCAACATAATACGACCCGTCATAACTGTTATCTACAGGTACACCATCAACCACAAACAAAGGCGAATTCGATCTTCCAAGCGAAGTTCTTCCCCTGATTACAATATTAGAAGAAGCGCCCGGAGTACCTGATGAGCTGGTAATTTCAACACCGGCAACCTTAGAACTTAATGAATTAACAATATTAGGCTGGCTGGTTGCAATTAATTCATCTCCTTTTACCTCCTGGGCCGAATAACCTAATGATTTTTTCTCTCTTTTAATACCAATCGCTGTTACAATAACTTCATCCAAAGATTTTGTATCCGGCCTTAAATCCATATTAATAATAGTTTGAGGGCCAACAGTCATCTCCTCTTTTATATAGCCAACGTAACTATATATAAGGATATCTTCGACAGAAGTAACAAAAACGGAATAATTACCATCTATATCCGTTGTTGTTCCTATGGTACTGCCTTGCACAACAATTGTAGCACCTGGCAAAGGTTCTCCCGTATCAGCATCTTTAACACTACCTGTAATTTCTATTTGTGCATGTGTTGATGCGGAGAAGATAATTAACATTAAGAGTAAATAGATTTTTCGCATTTTTATAAGATTTCATTAATATTTTTTATACATACTATTAATACAGAAGAAATACAGTAAGCCCTTAATGCAAAAACCTATTTTTTATTAACGTTAATTATAGCAAGGAATTAAACAAACCTGTCAAGTATAATTGCTTAAATAAAGCAGTGTTGATTTTAAGTTATCAGTATTTAAAAGTCAAGATTTATTAACTTTTTATTAAAAAGAATTAAGGGTAAGATCATTTTATGAGGTAATAATAAGTGTAATAAAATTTACTAACTAAAATTTAAACGCTTATGAAATCAAAGATTTTTACCCTGATTTTTATTTGCATGGGACTATTTATCCAAAGTCTAATAGCACAACCTCTTAATTGGAGGGAATCTTCACCCGAAGGCTGGGATCCAATAATCATGGAAGCAGATTTTGATAATTTTACTGAAGGAACAGCATCATTGAAAATAACTTTTACTGAAACAGGAACACCTTATTTTGTAACTGATACTTTTGATGTAACTGCTTCTACAGTTTGTAACTTATCAATGGATGTTTTAGATAATGATCCGGCGGCTGAAGTTAACCTTCGTATTAGATTTATATTAGATGACGGAACCAAGGTAGACTCAACGTCGAAAGAATAT